>DATKSZ010000057.1:0-5103 GCA_035531375.1 Terriglobales bacterium
TGCGCTCGACCTCGGCGCTGTCGCTGGCCATGGACTGGATGAGCTGGCGGTAGATGAGGTCGCGCATCTGGTCCACCTCGTCGTCGCTGGTGAGGACGCTGCGGGCGAGGTTGGCGTCGCGGGTCATGAGGGCGTCGAGGGCGGTGTGGAGCATCCTGCCGGCGCGCTCGGCCATCAGCGGCAGGTCCACGCTGAGCGAGGCGAGGGGGAGTTGCAGCAGGCGGGAGGCGCCCTGGGAGATGTTGACGGCGAGGTCGCCCATGCGCTCCAGGTCGTTGCCGATCTTGAGCGCCGCGGCGACGAAGCGCAGGTCCACCGCCATGGGCTGCTGCAGGGCCATGAGGCGCAGGGCGCTGTGGTCCACCTCGACCTCGAGGCGGTTGATCTCGGGCTCGAGCTCGGCCACCACGGTCTCGGCCAGCTCGACGTCGCGGTGGAGCACGGCGCGCAGGCTGTGGTGGATGGCGGTCTCGACCAGGCCGCCCATGTAGATGACGCGCTCGCGCAGGTCCTCGAGTTCTTCGTTGAAGTGTTTGCGCACGGGGACAGTATTCATGGACATGGTTAGCCGAAGCGTCCGGTGATGTAGTCTTCGGTCTCCTGCTTGGCGGGCTGGGTGAAGAGTTGCTGGGTGTTGCCGGTCTCGATGATGCGGCCGGAGAGGAAGAAGCTGGTGCGGTCGCTGATGCGGGCGGCCTGCTGGAGATTGTGGGTGACGATCACCAGGGTGTAGTGCTGCTTGAGCTCGAGGGCGAGTTCCTCGATGCGGGCGGTGGCGATGGGGTCGAGGGCGGAGGCGGGCTCGTCCATGAGCAGGATCTGGGGCTCGATGGCGAGGGCGCGGGCGATGCAGAGGCGCTGCTGCTGGCCGCCGGAGAGGGCGAGGGCGGGGGAGCGGAGGCGGTCCTTGACCTCCTCCCAGAGGCCGGCGGCGCGCAGGCTGCGCTCCACCACCTCGGCGCGCTGGCGGGCGCCGCGGGCGAGGTTGTTGGTGCGGAGGCCGTAGGCGACGTTCTCCTCGATGGAGAAGGGGAAGGGGTTGGAGCGCTGGAAGACCATGCCCACGCGGCGGCGCAGGGCGATGACGTCGGCGCCGGGGGCGTAGACGTTTTCGCCCTGGATGCGCACCTGGCCGCTGAGGCGGGCGCCGGGAATGAGGTCGTTCATGCGGTTGAGGCTGCGCAGGAAGGTGCTCTTGCCGCAGCCGGAGGGGCCGATAAGGGCCAGGATCTCGTGTTCGAAGACCTCGAGTTCGAGGTCGAACAGGACTTGGCGGTGGTGGTAATGGAAGTTGACGCCGCGGACCTCGACCACGGGGGGGGCGGCGGGGCGCTCGGGCTGGGGCAGGCCGGCGGGCCGCGGGCGCAGGCGCGGCATCATGGGGGCGGTGTTCATGGCGTGGCTCCATTGTCCACCAAGGGGAGGCGGACGAGGAAGGTGCTGCCCTGGCCGAGGACGCTCTCGACTGCGGCCTCGCCGCCGTGCTCGCGCACCACGTGCTTGACCACGGCCAGCCCCAGGCCGGCGCCGCGGCGGCCGCGGGCGGAGGCGGTGTGGCCGGCGCCGACCTGGTAGAAGCGCTCGAACACGCGCGCCTGGTCGCCGGCGGAGATGCCGGGGCCGTTGTCGTGGATGCGCCAGAGGTAGTCGGCGCCCTCGCGGCGGCCGCCGAGGGAGACCTCCAGGGGGGCGGCGCGCTCGCCCTGGGCGCGGCCGTGCACCATGGCGTTCTCCAGCAGGTTGAGCAGCACGCGGTGCATGGCGTCGCGGTCGGCGAAGACCCAGCCGGGCTGGCTCTCGGCCAGCGACAGGCGGCAGCCCAGCTCGTGCGCCAGCGGGGCCATCACCGCCAGCGCCGGGGCGGCGAGGCTGGCCGCCTGCAGGCGCTCGAAGCGGAACTGGTAGGCGCCGGTCTCGAGCGAGGAGAGCAGGACCAGGTCCTGGGCGAGGCGGTTGAGGCGCTCGGTGTTCTGGACAATGACGTCGAGATATTCGGTCCGGGCGGCGGGGGGCAGCTCGGGCTGCTGCAGCAGCTCGGCGTAGCCCTGGATAGAGGTGAGCGGGGTGCGGAGCTCGTGGGAGAGGGCGGCGACGAAGTCGCGGCGCACGGTCTCCAGGCGGACGCCCTCGGTGACGTCGCGGGCGACCAGGACGCAGCCGCCCGGGGGTGCGAGCGGGGTGAGGACGATCTCCCAACTGCGCTCGTCGGGGAGGAGCAGGCGGCGGCGCCAGGGCAGGCCGTCGGAGGCGACCTGCTGCAGGCCGGCCAGGAGCTCGGGCAAGCGGGCGAGGGCGGTGACGCGGGCGGCGGGATCGGGGCCCAGGGCCCAGAGGCGCTCGGCGGCGGGGTTGGCGTAGAGGCGGTGGTGGTCGGGGGTGATGGCCAGGATGGCGGCCTCGACGTGGTCGAGCACGGTGCGCAGGGTGCCGGATTCGCGGCGCAGGCGGTGCAGCTCGGCGCGCCAGTCCTCCAGCAGGGGGCCGGCGGCGGCGGCGACCGCGGCCAGCAGGGCGCGCTCGTGGGGGCGGAGGTCGACCGCCTCGGGCGCGGGCGCGCCGGGGGCGGCCAGCCAGGCCTGGAGCCAGGGCTGCAGGTCGGGGGCGGCGGGGGCGGCGCGGCGGCGCCAGCTCATGCCCGCCTCCCCACCCAGGCGCGCGCCAGCGCGCTGGTGAGCACGATGATGGCGATCAGGGTCAGCGCCCCGGCCCAGGCTTGGCGGTGCCAATCGTCGTAGGGGGCGATGGCGTAGGCGTAAATCTGCATGGTGAGGGAGGCCACCGGCTGGTCCAGCTTCACGCCCCACTGCGAGCTGCCCAGGGCGGTGAGCAGCAGGGGTGCGGTCTCGCCGGCCACCCGCGCCACCCCCAGCAGGGCGGCCCCCACCAGCCCGCCCTTGGCGGCGCGCAAGATAATGTCGCGCACCACCCGCCAGCGGGTAGCGCCCAGCGCCAGCGCCGCCTCGCGGTAGGAGTGGGGCACCAGCCGCAACACCTCGTCGCTGGCCCGCAGCACCACCGGCAGCATCACGATCGCCAGCGCCAGCCCGCCGGCCAGGGCAGAGAAGCGGTGCATGCGCACCACCACCAGGGTATATACGAAAATGCCGGTCACAATGGTGGGGATGCCGTTGAGCACATCGGCGGCGAAGCGCACCGCCAGCACCAGCCGCTCGTTGGCCAGCTCGGAGACGTAGATGCCGCCGGCCAGCCCCAGGGGCACGCCCAGCACAAAGGCGATGCCGAGCAGCTCGAGCGTGCCCACGATGGCGTTGGCCATGCCGCCGCCGCTGGCGCCGGGCGGGGCGGGGAGTTGGGTGAAGAAGGCCCAGTTCAGCCCCGCCGCTCCCTGCCGCACCACGTAATAGAGCAGCAGCAGCAGCGGCGCCAGCACCACCCCGGCGCAGAGCGCGCACAGCCCCAGCATCAGGCGCCCGGTGAGCTTGCGCCGCAGCGCGTGGCGGCGACTCATGCCGTGCCTCCCAGCGGGCGGTTCATGCGGTAGAGGAAGATGCGCGCCACCAGGTTCACCAGCAGGGTGATACCGAACAGGATCAAGCCGATCTCGATCAGGGCGGAGGTGTAGACCCGGGTGGTGGCCTCGGTGAACTCGTTGGCGATCACGCTGGCCAGGGTGTAGCCGGGGGCGAAGAGGGAGGAACTGACGGCGGGGCGGTTGCCGATCAGCATGGTCACCGCCATGGTCTCGCCCAGCGCCCGGCCCACCGCCAGCAGCACCCCACCCCAGATGCCGGAGCGGGCGCCCGGCAGCACCACGCGCGAGACCACCTCCCAGCGGGTGGAGCCCAGGGCGTAGGCGGCCTCGGCCTGCGAGCGCGGCACCGAGGAGATGGCCTCGCGCGCCAGGCTCACCACAAACGGCGTCACCATCATGCTCAGCACCAGGCCGGCGGCCAAGAATCCCAACCCGTAGGGGGCGCCTTGGAACAACGGCAGCCAGGCAAAGGCTTGCCCCAGCCAAGGCTCGACCGTCTGCTGGAGCCAAGGCACCACTACAAAGATTCCCCACAACCCATAGACAACGCTGGGGATGGCCACCGACAGCTCGACCAGGTAGCCGATGGGGCGGCGCAGCCAGAGGGGTGCGACCTCGGCCAAAAACACCGCCGTGCCCACGCCGAACGGCACAGCCAGCACCAACGCCACGGCGGTGGTCACCAACGTGCCAAAGATGAAGGGCCAGGCGCCGAAGTGGTCGAACACCGGGTCCCAGGCCGAACCGGTGAGAAAGCCCCAGCCGAAGGCGTGGCGCGAGGCCAGCGAGGCGTGGTAGAGTTCCACCCCCAAGCTGACAATCAGCACCACCGGGGCCAGCGCCAAAACGCGAAACGCCCAGTGGAACACCGCGTCCGAACGCGAGGCGCGCGCGGTGGGGGCGGGGGATGGGGCGGCGCTGGACATTACACCCCCAGTATCGCCCTGTCGGCAAGTTCCCGGCCTGCGTGGAGGCGCTTGTCATCGTTTTGTAACCGCACCCGGCGCGGCCGGGAGGGATGATTTTGCGGCATCTATAGTGGGCGCGGGCCCCAGCGCGCCTGCCCGGCCCGGCTGTAGCAGCGCCAGGCCGGTGCGGCGCGCGTCCCGCTTGTGAGCCGCCCCGCTGTAGATGCGCGGGGCGGCATGCTCGCGCCGACTTGGGGGCCCCATGGCCCCGAGTCGGCGCTGCGCGGCTTTGCTGCTGGGCTGCTGGGGCCGCGCCGATTTCGCTTCCCGGGGGCGCAGACGCGCCACTGGCGCGTCCGCCCCTGCGGAATTACGACCACCCCAGCACCCGAGGCGGGTTCTGGGGACTCCGGTTCGCGGGCGGATTGCTGCGCGAAGCGCAAGCGCAACTCGGGCAGGCGCCCATGTCCCTTGTAAAGGAGTGCAGCTGCCCTTGGCGATGCGAGCACCCGGCCCCGGCCGGGTGCGAGTAGGCGCACGCGCGGCTACAGCGTGCGCCGCAAGTACGTTCAGATGTATGGCGGGGACGACGGGGCTCGAACCCGCGACCTCCGACGTGACAGGCCGGCGTTCTAACCAACTGAACTACGTCCCCGCAACCATGGTCCGCACGAGCCCTGGTGGGCGATCACGGGCTCGAAC
>DATKSZ010000058.1:0-13505 GCA_035531375.1 Terriglobales bacterium
TCGCGGGGGTCGCGCCGCTTTGCCTGCTGGCAAAATCGGCGCGAAAGGCTGCGAACCGGGGTCCCCAGAGCCCGCCTCGGGCTCTGGGGTGGTCGTAATTCCGCAGGGCGGCCCGCCCCCGGGAAACGAATCCGGCGCGGCCCCAGCCAAGCGCAGCGCCGACTTGGGGCCACGGGGCCCCCGAGTCGGCGCGAGCATGCCGCCCCGCGCCGTTACAGCGGGGCGGCTCACCAGCGGGACGCGCGCCGCAGGCGCGCTGGGGCCCGCGCCCACCAACGGTCGCCCGCTGGCTGGGCCCGCCGCGGTCGGCAACGGCCCCGGCTGCTTGCGTGCGTAGGCGAGGTTGTGGAAGAGGTAGCTCAGCGTCTCCACGTGCATCCAGCGGTGCTCGATCGCCACCTCCAGCCGCTGCGCCAGCTCCGCCGAGGCTTGCCGTTCCAGCCCGCCCTGCAGCCGCCGCCGCACCTCCCGGTTGTAGTCCCGCACCGCCGCCACTGCCGGCCACGCCTCGGCCGGCTCGGCCGGCAGTTGCCCATCCACCGGATCAATCCCAAAGGCAAAAAGCTGGTCCCACTCCGGATGAAAAGCCGCCTGCTCCAGCGCCGGCGCCAGCAGGTTCCAGTCAAACGCCTCCAGGTGTCCCAAATAGAAGATCAGCCGGTGGCGTTCCGGCACCGGGCGGTCGTACAGCGCCTCCGGCCGCACCACCCGCCACAGTTGGTCGCTCGCCGCCTGCGCCGCGCGCCAGCGTGGAATCGCCTCCGCCATGCCCCAGTTTGATGCCATCCGGGCGTTCGTGCCAACCCCGGCCACCATCCCCGGTCACCATGGCCCGGTTCTCACCCCACCGGGCGCCCGCCGCCGCTCCGTTGCCGCGCCACCTCGAACAGCGCGATCCCGGCCGCCACCGAGGCGTTGAGCGAGTCCACCCCCGCCGCCAGCGGGATGGCCACCCGCGCATCGCAGCGCTGCCGGATCAGGGCGTGCAGCCCGCGCCCCTCCGCCCCCACCACCACCACCGTGGGCTCGCGGAAGTCGTGGTCCCATAGCCGCGTCTTCGCCTCCCCGTCCAGCCCCACGATCCAAAAGCCCGCCTGCTTGCACTGTTCCAGCGCCTGCGCCAGGTTGCCCACCCGCGCCACCCGCACATGCTCCAGCGCCCCCGCCGACACCCGCTCCACCGTCTCCGTCAGCCCCGCCGCCCGCCGCGCCGGCAGCAGCACCCCGTCCACCCCGGCGCCGCAGGCGCTGCGCACAATCGCCCCCAGGTTGTGCGGGTCCTCGATCCCGTCCAGCGCCAGCAGCAGCCGCTGCGGCGCGTCGGCCAGCAAGTCCTCCAGCTCCAGCACCGCCTTGGCCTCGGCCTCCGCCACCACCCCCTGGTGCGGCGTCCGCCCCGCCCAGCGCTCCAGCTCCGCCACCCCCACCCGCCGCAGCGGCACCCGGGCGGCGTGCGCCAGCGTGATCAGCTCCTGCAGCCGCGGGTCGTGGCGCTCGCGGCTCACCGCCACGAACCGCAGCGCCGTCCGCGCCCGCAGCGCCTCCCGCACCGCGTGGATGCCCACCAGATAGCGCGTGCTCATTTGTCGTACTGCAACAGCGACATCACGTCGTAGCCCGCCAGCCGCTGCCGCCCCTGCAGGAACGTCAGCTCCACCACGAACGCCAGCCCCGCCACCGTCCCCCCCACCTGGTTCACCAAGTGCGCGCTCGCCACCGCCGTGCCCCCGGTGGCGATCAAGTCGTCCACGATCAGCACCCGCTGCCCGGGCGCGATCGCGTCCTTGTGGATCTCCACCCGGTCGGTGCCGTACTCCAGCGCGTACTCCACCGCCACCGTCTCCGCCGGCAGCTTGCGCGGCTTGCGGATCGGCACAAACCCCGCCCCCAGCTTGTACGCCAGCGCCGGCCCAAAAATGAAGCCCCGCGCCTCGATCCCCGCCACCACGTCCACCGCCCGGTCGGCATAGTGCCCCGCCAGCAGGTCCACCAGCCGCGCAAACGGCCGCGCCTGCTTCAGCAGCGTGGTGATGTCGTAGAACAAAATGCCCGGCTTGGGAAAGTCCGGCACTTCGCGGATGTAGGATTTCAGCTCGTCGCTCGCCATGGCGTGGGAGGTGGCCATCAATGCGCTGTCCTTTCCAAGATCCTCAACTGCCCCCCAGCATTGTAGCCCCACCTTCGGCAAGTGGTGGCACAGCCACTCCTGGCTGTGCGCTCCTTCTAGCCGCTGCGGGGCCCAATCCGCCTCGTGGTCCATACCTTCACCCCCGCACGATCGCAAACCCTGCCGGCGCCTCTCCCTCCTCCGCCACCCGCCACGCCGACCGCCGCACCTCCGCCACCCGCGCCGCCGGCGGTCCGGCCCAGAGCTGCGCCTCGAGTTCGCGCAGCCGCCCCGGCGCGCCATAGGCCGCCACCTCCACGCTGGCATCCGGGCGGTTGCGCACCCAGCCCCGCAACTGCAGCCGCTGGGCGTGGCCCAAGACAAAATAGCGGTACCCCACCCCCTGCACCTCGCCCCTGACCTCGAAGCGCGTGCCCTCCATGCTCGCCATGGCCTCTCATTTTACGGCCACATTCTTGAACCTGTTGCCTGCCTCCGCCGCATCCTAACCACAGCGGTTGCGAACCAGGGAGGCCCATGGGTGCGATCCAGCAAAGCCTGAAACGGGCCCGCGCCCTGCGGCCCTCCACCATCCGCCAACAAGCCCACCGCCCCTTCCGCCTCGAACTGCTTGCCGCCGACGGCGACGACCACCAGGCCTTGTGCCGTGTCTTCATTCCCGACGGCCTCGCCGGCCCCGCCCGCGCCCAAGCCCTCGCCCACCTCGCCTCCAGCGCCGCCCCTGACCCCGCCGCGCTGCGCGTGCGCTCCCCCCGCGTCGCCGCTCCCGCCCTGGCCACGCTGGTGGCGGTGGATGGGCGCGACCCCGAGCCCGGCCTCCTCGCCCTGCTGCGCGCCTGCCCCGAGCACCGCCTCGCCCTGGCCCGCGTCTTCCCCCCCTTCCGCCCCCTGCTCGCCCGCGAGCTCATCCACGCCGTCGCCGCCCGCAACGCCGCCATCGCCGCCGTCAGCGCCCTGCCCGATGTCATCCCCACCCCCCTCAGCCTCGCCCTCGCCCTGGGCGAGATGGGTTCCGACACCGTCCTCCTCACCGCCAACCAAATCGGCCTCTGCTTCCAACTCGCCGCCCTGCGCGACCACGACGTGGGCTGGCGCGCCCAGCTCGGCCCCATCGCCGGCATCCTCGCCGGCAGCTTGGGCTGGCGCACCCTGGCCCGCGAGCTGGTCGGCCTCATCCCCGCCGGCGTTGGCCTCGCCGCCAAATCCGCCATCGCCTACTCCGGCACCGTGGCCGTGGGCCGAACTTTATGCCGCGTGGCAGCCGATTCCACTACGAGCCCGGGCCCCCTCCGGCCCCGGCCCTTCCGCCGTCAACTTGCCAGCCGACCATAATCGGCGTACTTGTGAAGGAGAGGGTTTTTTTCGATGAACGTTCATCTGACCGTCCAAGTCCCTCGTTCTCCCGAACTCAACCAAATCATGGACCGCTTCCAGCACAAGCTGGACGGGCTGCTTTTTGCTTTCCAGCCCGAGTTGGTCCAGTTGCAGGGCCGCTTGGTGCGCCATACCAGCCGCGAAGGCGTCTCCTGCCGCCTGAATCTGCACCTCCCCACCGGCCAGCTCAGCAGCGAAGAGGCGGCGGGCACGGCGCAAGCCGCGTTTCGCGCCGCTAGCAACGAACTCACCCGCCAGCTCAACAAGCACAAGCAGCGCCTGCGCGAGACCCGGCCGCGGCTGCATTTGGCGGCGGCGGCCACGCGCGGCCGCTGGCGCGCGCAGTCCGCCGCCAGCCGCGTCGCCGCGGCGGAAGCCACCCCGACCCGCTGGCGGCCCCAGCCGGCCGCCAGCCGCGCCGCCGCGCTCAACGGCTACTTGGGCGCCCACGAGCAGCATCTGCTGGGATTTGTGCGCCGCCAGATCGAGTTGCGCGAGCGCTTGGGCGAGTTGCCCGTGGGCTGGCTCGACCCCTATGAGGTGCTCAACGAGGTGGTGGTGGCGGCCTTGGGCGCGCGTCCGGGAGCGCAGGCGGCCAACCGCGGCCGCTGGTTCCTGTTGTTGGCGGCGGCGGCGATGCGCCGCCTGGCCAAGGCCTACAGCGACCAGCCCCATGGCCAGCCCACCCACTCGCTCGACCAAGCCGCGCCCGCTTTCCGCCGGGCCACCGCGTTCGTCGGCGATGAGGACGAGGTCCTCCGCCTGCAGGATGTGGTCGCCTCCGACCACGCCAACCCGGAGGAGACCGCGGTCGCCAGCGAAACCATGGAGCGGCTGGCGGCGGCGCTGGCCGGCCTGCCGCGCCAGCCCCGCCACGATTTGGTGCTCTATCTGCTCGAGGGCTTCCGCCCACAGGAGCTGGCGCAACTCACCAAGCGCAGCGAAGCCGACGTCTTGGAGTCGCTGGAGCGCGCCGAGGCCGCTCTGCGCCAGCAGCCTGAACTGCCGCAACTGCTTGCCGACCGTCTGCGCCCGCTGCCTGCCCGCGCGCCGCGCGCCCCGGCGGGCGCGCGCCGCGCCCGCGCGCTGGTCCCCCAACGCGCCTGATGCCGGGCCCCGTTCCAGCCCGGGGAGGGAAGTCGCGGGGGTCGCGCCGCTTTGCCTGCTGGCAAAATCGGCGCGAAAGGCTGCGAACCGGGGTCCCCAGAGCCCGTCTCGGGCTCTGGGGTGGTCGTAATTCCGCAGGGGCAGACGCGCCAGTGGCGCGTCTGCGCCCCCGGGAAACGAATCCGGAGCGGCCCCAGCAGCCCATCAGCGAAGCCGCGCAGCGCCGACTTGGGGCCATGGGGTCCCCGAGTCGGCGCGAGCATGCCGCCCCGCGCATCTACAGCGGGGCGGCTCACAAGCGGGACGCGCGCCGCAGGCGCGCTGGGGCCCGCACCCACCAGTGTGCGCAGGCCCTGGCCGCGGCGCTGGCGCTGTGCCTCGTCCTCGCCGCGGCCTGCCGCACCCAGCCCGCCCCCCTCCCCGCCCCGCCCGCCCCGGTGGCGCCTCCGCCCGCTCCGCCCGTTCCCCGGCTCGCTCCCCCCACCCCCCAGCCCGCTCCTCCCCCCGCCGCCGCCCCCGCTCCTACTCCCCCCGATCCCCTCGCCGCCTTCATTGCCTCGCTCGAACAGCAGTACGCCGCCGCCCTGCGCCTCTACCACCAAGGCCAGTTGGACGAAGCCCGCCTCGCCTTCGACGCCACCCTCGACCGCCTTCTTGCCAGCCCCTACCCCATCCCCTCCACCCCCCGCCTGCAAGCCGAGCTCAACTCCCTGCTCGACCGCACCCAGGCGCTGGAGAGCGATGCCTTCCCCGCCGGCGGCCTCCACCAGTCCCAGCCCCAGCCCACCCCCCTCGACCGCATCCCCGAACTCACCTTCCCGCTCGACGCCGCCACCCGCGCCCAGATCCAGAGCGACACCCGCGTCGGCCTCGAGGCCGCCGCCCGCGGCCAGTTGCCGCTGGTCCTCAACGACGCCGTGATGCGCTATATCCACTACTTCACCACCACCGGCCGCCCCGACCTGCTCGCCGGCTTCCGCCGCGCCGGCCGCTACCGCGCCATGGTGGACCGCATCTTCACCGCCCAGGGCCTGCCCGACGACCTCATCTACATGGCCCAACTGGAGAGCGGTTTCGACCCCCGCCTGGTCTCCAGCGCCGGCGCCCGCGGCATGTGGCAGTTCATGTACTCCCGCGCCGAGGACTACGGCCTGCGCCGCACCCACTGGGTGGATGACCGCCAGGACCCGGAAAAGTCCACCCTCGCCGCCGCCCGCCACCTCAAGGACCTCTACGCCGAGTTCGGCAACTGGTATCTCGCCATGGCCGCCTACAACACCGGCCCCCGCACCATCCAAGAGGTGGTGGCGCGCACCGGCTACGCCGACTTCTGGAAGCTCTCCGCCCTGGGCGCCCTCCCCCGCGGCGTGCGCGACTACGTCCCCGTCATCCTCGCCATTGCTCTCATCGCCAAAAACCCACGGCAATACGGCATCGCCAACCTGCAGGTGGATTCCCCCGACGAGGTGCAGCTCGAGCCCGTCGCCAGCCCGCTCGATCTCCGCCTGGCCGCCGAGTGCGCCCAGGTCACCCTGGCCGATCTGCAGCACCTCAACCCCAGCCTGCTCCACTTCCTCGCCCCCGCCGGCTTTGCCCTGCGCCTCCCCGCCGACTCCGCCCGCCGCTTCCGCCAGGGCCTGGCCCAGGTCCCGCCCCGCGATCGCATCGCCTGGCGTCTGCACTGGGTGCGTCCCGGCGAGACCTGGCCCCAGCTTGCCCGCCGCTTCCGCCTCACCCCCGTCCGTCTGGCCGCCGCCAACCACCTCGCCCTCCGGCGCCCGCCCCGCCCCGGCACCCCGCTCGCCCTGCCCCCGTCCCTGGTCCGCCGCCTCGCCTCCGCCCGCCGCGCCCCCGCCACCAAGCGCCCCGCCCCATCCGCCCGGCGCGGCGCCGGCGGGGCCGCCCGCCCCTGAGCCTCGCGTTTTGCCCCGACGCGGTTCGCGGGGGTCGCGCCGCTTTGCCTGCTGGCAAAACCGGCGCGAAAGGCTGCGAACCGGGGCCCCCGGGACCCACCGCGGGTCCCGGGGTGGTCGTAATTCCACAGGGGCAGATGCGCCAGTGGCGCGTCTGCGCCCCCGGGAAACGAATCCGGCGCGGCCCCAGCAGCCCAGCAAGGATGCCGCGCAGCGCCGACTGCGGGCCACGGGGCCCCCAAGCCGGCGCGAGCATGCCGCCCCGCGCCGTTACAGCGGGGCGGCTCACAAGCGGGACGCGCGCCACACCGGCCTGGCGCTGCTACAGCCGGGCCGGGCAGGCGCGCTGGAGCCCGCGCCCACCAAGGTTGCTCTAACCCTCCGCCCCGTTGAGCCCGTACTTCTTCATCTTGTAGCGCATCACGTCGCGGCTGACGTTCAGCAGCCGCGCCGCCCGGCTCTGGTTGCCCTGCGATTGCCGCAGCGCCGTGTCCACCAGCGCCTTCTCGATCTCCTCCAGCGAGGTCCCGCCGCTGGGGATCATCACCTCCAGCCGGTTGCGGCCGCTGGCCTCGCGGTGCCAGCCCGGCCCTCCCGCCCCCGCCTCCGCCTCCGCCGGAAACGCCGCGCTCGAAGTCAGCGGCCCGCTGTCGGCGAAAAAGGGCAGGTCCTGCGCCTGGATCAGCTCCCCGTCCTCCAAGATCACCGCCCGCTGCATGGCGTTCTTCAGTTCCCGCACATTCCCCGGCCAGGCGTACTGCAGCAGCAGCGCCTCCGCCTCCGCGCTCCACCCCCGGATCCGCTTGCGGAAGCGGCGGTTGTACTGCTCCACAAAAAAGTGCGCCAGCGCCAGGATGTCTTCCCGCCGGCTGCGCAGCGGCGGGATGAAGATGGGGATCACTCCCAGCCGGTAGTACAGGTCCTGGCGGAACTCCCCCGCCCGCACCGCCTGCTCCAGGTTGCGGTTGCTGGCGGCGATCACCCGCACGTTCAGGCTCAGGTCGCGTACCCCCCCCACCCGCCGCAGCGTCTGGTTCTCCAGCGTGCGCAGCAGTTTGCTCTGCAGGATCAGCGGCAGCTCCCCCACCTCGTCCAAAAAGATGGTCCCGCCCTCCGCCATCTCGAACAAACCCTTCTTCATGCTCTTGGCGTCGGTGAAGGCCCCCTTCTCGTGCCCGAACAGCTCCGCTTCCAGCAGCGGCTCCGGAATCGCCGAGCAGTTCACCGGCACAAAGGGATGGTCCCGCCTCTCCGAGCGCTGGTGCAGGATCTGCGCGATCAAATCCTTGCCCGTGCCGCTCTCCCCCTGCAGCAGCACCGCGTTGGCCTCGCTGCTCGCCACCCGCTCCACGAACGCCATCAGCTTGGCCATGATCGGCGACGACCCCACCATCTCCAAATGCTCGAACTGCCGCCGCGTGTGCTCGCGCACCGTCTCCACCTCGCGCCGCAGCCGCCCCGCCTCCAGCGCGTTGGCGATGGTGATCTCCAACTCGTCGAAGTTCACCGGCTTGCACAGGTAGTCGAACGCCCCCTGCCGCAGCGACGCCTTCACGTCCTCCACCTTGGGATCGGCGGTGATCATGATCACCGGCCCGGTGAACTGCTCCTGCCGCAGTTGCGCCAGCATCTCCACCCCGTTGCCGTCGGGCAGGATCACGTCCAGCAGCAGCAGGTCGGGGTGCTCGCGCTGGGCCAGGTCCAGCGCCTCCATCTTGCTGCCCGCCTCCGCCACCTCGTAGCCCCACTGCTCGCACTTGCGCCGCATCGCCCAGCGCAGCAGGCGCTCATCCTCCACCACCAGCAGCTTGCCCTTGGCGCTCATGCCGGCTCTCCCAAGGGCAGGCAAGCGATGAAGGTGGACCCCTTCCCGGGCGTGCTCCGCACCTCGATGTGCCCGCCGTGCAGCTCCGCGATGCGCCGGCACAGCGACAGCCCCAGCCCGCTGCCCTGCGCCCCCTTGGTGGTGTAGAAGGGGCGGAAGATGTGGGTCAGCTCCCCCGCCGGAATGCCGGCGCCGTTGTCCCGCACCTGGATCAGCGCCTCCCGCCGGCCGTGGTCGCGCACCCCCGTGCTCACCTCCACCACGCCCCCCTCCCCCACCGCATCCAGCGCGTTCAGCACCAGGTTGAGCACCATGCGGTGCACCTGGTCGGCGTCGTGCGTCACCGGCGGCAGCGCCCCGCCCCCAAACCCCAGCCGCACCCCCCGCGCCTGCGCCCGCCCCGCCGCCAACTGCACCGCGTGCTCCACCGTCGCATTCAGCCCCCCCGCCTCCAACTGCAGCGGCCGCGGCCGCGCATACTGCAGCAGATCCTCCATCGTGGACTTGATCCGCACCACCTGCGCCCGCACCTCGCCCATGATCGCCTGCTGCTGCTCCCCCGCCATCGCCGGCGCGATCACCTCCAGCGCCGCCGCCATCGCCGCCAGCGGGTTCTTGATCTCGTGCGCCAGCCCCGCCGCGATCTCCCCCAGCGTCGCCAAGTGCTCCGTCTGCGCCAGCTCCAGCGTGTGCAGCCGCCTCAGCTCCTGCTCCGCCTGTTTGCGGTGGCTGATGTCGCGGATTACCGCCGTCACCAGCACCGTGTTCCCCAGCCGCAGCGGGCTCAGGCTGATCTCCACCGGAAACTCGCTGCCATCCTTGCGCGTCGCCACCAGATCCAGCGCCTGCCCCATCGGCCGCGTCCGCGGGCTGCGCGCGTACTCCTGCCGCCGCCGCCGGTGCGCCTCCGCCAGCCGCCCCGGCACCAGCCGCTCCAGCGGCTCGCCGATCAGCTCTTGGCTGCCATACCCGAAGCACGCCTCCACCTGGCGGTTGGTCATCACGATCCGTCCCTCGCCGTCCACCGTCACGATCGCGTCCGGCGCCGACTCCAGCAGCGCCCGGTAGCGCAGCTCGCTCTCCCGCAGCGCCTGCTCCGCCCGCTTCTGCTCGGTGATGTCGGTGTTGAATTCCACAATGTGCTGCGGCGCGTGCGTGCCCGCCGCTTGCGCCCACCGGCTCCGTACCACCACCCGCCCGCCATCCCGCCGACGATGCTCCAACTCTCCCTCCCACCTTCCTTGGCTCGCCGTCTCCGCCTCGATCTCCGCCCGCGGCCGCGGAAACCGGGTGTGCAGCAATTCCTGGCTCATGCGTCCCAGCGCCTCGCCCGCGCTCCACTGGTACAGCCTCTCCGCCCCCCGGCTCCAGAACTGGATCGTGCCCTCCCGGTCGCGCACGAAGATGGCATCGCTCGACAGATCCAGAAACAACGCCAGATCCTGCATCGGCAACGGTTCTAGCGGCTTGTCTCCCTCCCGACTGCGTGGCGGCATGTTGAAATTATCGCATCCCGAGTTGGGTCATATCCCCCAGTCCCTGTGCGATTCCACCCTTCCTCCACGCCTTTCTCCTCTTGCGGTCCCAGCCAGCGGTCGCTGAGCCAAACCCCTGCCATGCCCAGCGCCGCCATCACAGCCACCAGCAGCAGTGGGCGCAGTCCGGGGGCCGCCGGACTGCGAAAAAAGGCCGCGCTGAGCCCCAATTCCACTCCCAGCATGAGGCCAATCCCAATCCGCATGGTCCTGCAACCCTGTCTTGGCATGAACTCTTCCTGGCACTACCGCGGACCTTCCGCTCATCCTTGCGCACGCACGTCCAGGGCCAAATCAAGCTGCCCGCCCAATACGCGCCGCGCTTCGCGGGGCGCGCGCCGCAGGCGCGCTGGGGCCCGCGCCCACCATCGCTGCGGGGGCGCGGGCCGCCACTTGCGGCGCCCGCGCCCGCAGTTCCGCCCCCAGCCAGGCCGCATACGCCTCGGTCAGCCGGGCGGTAGGCCCCGAGCGTTGCAGGCCGCCCAGCGTCTCCCCGCGCGCGGTGATCACCAAGCGATAGCAGAGCGGCTCTCCCGGGGCCAGCGCCCGCTCCGCCACCGCCGCCGGCAGCGCGGCCCGCAGCGGGCACTGCAAGCACCCCGCCCCCTCCGGGCGCGCACACACCGGCGAATCCAGCAGCAGCCACTTCGGCCGCCACGGTGTCTCCGCCCCCCGGGTGTAGCCCCCGCCTCGCAAAAACTCCAGCTCTCGCTCCAGCAGCGCCACCAGCGCCGCCTCCCCCGCCCATGCTTGCCCGACCGGGGCGCGTTGCAGGTTCACGGCAAACTCGAGCAGGGCGGGCATAGCGGCTGCCATGGCAATCAAGCTCCTTGCTGGATACCTATGCCCCTGCACCCGGCTCGCCAATTTCAAGTGCCTGCCCGCGCCGCCTGCCGCCTGCCCAGCGCCGCGCGGCGCTGCCGCGCGTTTGGCCATCCGCATGCACATACACCCTCGGAGCCAGACTATGTTTTCGCTTCCCACCTTGCCCGGGGCCGCCGTCACCCACACCCCGCTCCCTCCCCACGCCCCCCGCAACTACTCCCGCACCCCCATGAACGTCTATTGGGAAACCACCCGCGCCTGCCCGCTGGCCTGCCGCCACTGCCGCGCCGAGGCGGTGCTCGCCCCCCACCCCGACCAGTTGACCACCTGCGAGGCGGAGCAACTGCTGGGCCAGATCGCCAACTTTGGCGACCCCATGCCCCAGTTGATCCTCACCGGCGGCGATCCACTCTCCCGCCCCGACCTGTTCGAGCTGCTCGCCCACGCCCGTTCCCTCGGCCTGCGCGTCTCCATGACCCCGGCCGCTTCCGCCGCCCTCTCCCGCGAGATCCTGCAGCAACTCCAGGCCGCCGGACTCGAAGCCCTCGGCCTCAGCCTCGATGGTTCCACCCCCGAGCGCCACGACCGCCTGCGCGGCGTCCCCGGCACCTTTGCCCGCACCCTCCAGGCCCTCGCCTGGGGCCGCGATCTCGGCTTTCCCCTCCAGGTCAACTCCCTGGTCTCGGCCGAGACCGCCGACGATCTGCCCGCCCTCTATGAGCTCCTCCAGCCCTTCGCCATCGCCCGCTGGAGCCTGTTCTTCCTCATCGCCGTGGGCCGCGGCCAGCAATTGCAGCCCCTCCCGCCCCCCCAGGCCGAGGCCCTCATGCATTGGATTTTCGAGTGCTCCCGCCAAGCCCCCTTCATCGTCGCCACCACCGAGGCCCCCTCCTATCGCCGCGTCACCCTCACCGAACGGCGCGGCCAAGGCGTCAACGCTGCCTCCGCCCCCGCCGCCGCCGGCCGCGCCTGGGGCATCCGCGACGGCCACGGCATCGTCTTCGTCTCCCACACCGGCGAGGTCTATCCCTCCGGCTTCTTGCCCCTCTCCGCCGGCAACATCCGCCGCCAGCCGCTGCTGGATATCTACCGCTCCTCCCCGCTGTTTGCCGCCCTGCACGATCCCCGCCAATTCCACGGCCGCTGCGGCGCCTGCGAGTTCCAGGCCGTCTGCGGCGGCTCCCGCGCCCGCGCCTTTGCCGCCACCGGCGATCCCCTCGCTGCCGATCCGCTCTGCGCCTACGAGCCGCACTCCCTGCGCGCCTCCGCCTGATCCCGCGCCAAGCCTTGCGCGCAATCGCGCACTTGCTCCGGTGCATTTCCCCCGCCCCAGCGGCTAGCAATTGCGCCGCGAAGCTTTTTCCTTCCTTCTTCCTGCCTTGCCTTGCGGATTTTCCCCCACCGCTTTGAGGCAAATCCCCCAGCCTGCCCGCCAATCCACGCAAACAGTGTGGTTTTTCCCGGCATTTCCAAGCTCCCGATTTTGGCCACTGTCCTGCAGGTACACCTGCGGAAGCAGTGCGCGGAAGCAGGAGGTGAATAGCTCCCATGAAGGCAAAACGAAATCGTGCGGCCATGATCGTGAGTTCGCTGCTGGTGGCTTGGTCGTTTGCTGTCGCCTGGCAAGTGGTGGCCCAGACCGCCAAGCCCGGCAATGCGTCCGAGGGGCAGAAGGTGTTTGAGGACAAGTGCGTGCGCTGCCACGGCGACGACGGCAGCGGCAACACCGTCCTGGGCAAGCCCCTGGGGGCAATGGACCTGCGCTCGGCTCCGGTCCAGACCCTCACCGATGCCCAGATCTACACCCAGATCGACAAGGGCAAGGCCAACATGCCCCCCTTTGGCGGCGCCTTGAACCCCACCCAGATCAACGATCTGATCGCCTACGTCCGCAAGTTCGGCAAACATCCCGCCGGCAAAAAGTAGCCGCGCAGCGTTCGTTCAGCTACCCACGGGTCGAGCCATGGACAACTTGCACGCTCACACAATCACCACTGTGCCCAGGAGGGGCTGCCGCCGCCTGGTCGGCCTCATCGCGCTGGTCGCGGTCGGCGTGCTCGCCTTCTTCCTGCTGGGCCCCTTCCGCAGCCGGCTGAAGTCGTTCCCGGTCTACCGCTTCGCCGCCGGCAGCACCGTCGGCTTTGTTTCGGCGGCCACCTCGCCCATCTTTACCTCGGTCAATCCCTCCTTCCTGGATTCGGTGCGCGCCTTTTTCCTGGTGCGCACCAATCCCACCCAGCCCATCGCCTTCACCCACAAGGTCCACCTCAAAAACGGCCTGCAGTGCGTGGCCTGCCACGCCGGCGTCACCAAGGGGCCCGACGCCGGCTTGCCCAGCGTCGTCTTCTGCATGGCCTGCCACCAGGTCGTGGACACCAGCAGTCCGCAAATCAAAAAGCTCACCGCCTACTACAACAAGGGCCAGGAGCCGCCCTGGCAGCCGGTGTACTGGTTCTACCCCATGGAGCATGTCCACTTCCAGCATGCCCCCCACATCCACGCCGGCGTCGCCTGCGCCACCTGCCACGGCGACCTCTCCCAGCAGACCGTCGCCGTGCGCTCCAAGAACCTGACCATGAATTTTTGCCTCACCTGCCACAAACAGAAGGGAGCCTCGGTGGATTGCACCACCTGCCATTACTAGGCGGGGGGCAGCACCGATCCCGCCGCCACAAGCGGGAGGAGATGGACACCATGAAACGTCGCGACTTCCTGAGGCTATCAGCGCTGGGTGGGGCCGCCGTCCCGCTGGGCGGTTGCGGCAAACGCGCCGCCACCCAACTCATCCGGTTCATTCC
>DATKSZ010000059.1:0-12040 GCA_035531375.1 Terriglobales bacterium
GGATCGGCCGCTCGTCAATCTGAATCACACCCCCGGCCTTGACCGGTTCTTGATCTTGCGCCATGCTGGTCTCCTGTTCTGGTTGGTTTGGCTGGCGCCCCCTGCCAGGGGCGCCAGCGCTGTTTGTACCAGGCCAGCCCAGGTCTTTTCAAATGTGCGAAATTTAGCGTACGTTATCCGTTTTTGTGCAGACCCGGCTGGCTTGATGCGAGAGGATTGGCTGGAAGCACGAAGGAAATCGAAAATGTGCTGTCAGGCGTGTACGGGCGCATGCGCAGTTCAATGGCCGAAGAGGCGCTGAGGAAAGATTATGTCGTTCGCACTTTATCTCGTTGGCTTCGCGATCATGATCGCCGGACTGGCTTACGGCGCCCACCTGATGCACCTTCCCGAGCACTGGGTCGTTGTGCTTGCCATTGTCCTCGCCGGCGTTGGCTTGCTCAAAGGCGTAAAAGCCACTCGCCCAAAGGACTCCGCATAGCGGCGTTTACGCGCAGTTGGGCATTTCCATCACGAGGGCGCTTCCGGAGCTAGGCAAGGCGACGCCGAACGATGTTGCCGAATGGAGGACGAGGGAGTTGGCAACCAGGCCCCCCGCCGCGGCGGCAACGTTGCCCTGCGGTTGCCGGAGCCCGCGCTCCCATTCCGCGAGCTTCCGCCAGGCGACCCCAAGGTGGCTCGCGTACTCCCGCTGGCCGAGGCCGAGGGCTTTCCGTGCCTGTACCAGACGCTGCCCAGCGCTGCTTCGCCTGGCGCCGTCCACAGCGCGCCTGTGGCGCGCGTCCCGCTACCCTCGGCGCGAGCCACCTCCCGCTTGGGCTCGCGCTGCTATTAACGGCGCTTCAGTGCTTCAGCACCTGGTTGGCGGCGGCCACGTCGGCTTGCAGGCGCGGGACGGCGGCACCGGCTTGCTGGATGTAACCGTCCGCCACCTGCACCATGGCGGGCGTGGGCGCCACCAGCGCCATGCTTACCTGGGAGGTAATGGCGGACAACCAAGAGCGCAGCCGGGGGGGATACACCAGTGCGCCTTCACCGGATTGGATCTTGAGATCCACCAGATTGTCTATATCCCGGTTGAGGCGGTCCAGGGCCGCTTGCGCCTGAGCGCCAGGCGCGTTCCCGCCGGCCCCGGCCTTGGCCTTCTCCAGGGCGGCGCGGGCGTCAATGGCCTGGTTGAGGTTGGTATCGAGCCGGTTCACGGCGTCGTTCAGCCGCATCAGCAGATCGAAACGCTGCTGCAGTTCCGCCTGGGTGGTGTGCAACCTCGGGTCGAGCGTGACCACCAGCGGCTGCTTGCGCGTGGTCTGGCCATAGGTCAGGGTCACCGAGTAGGTGCCCGGCACCACCTCCGGGCCGACGGGCACAGCGGCGGAAAAGCCGGTGTTGAAGATGCCCTTCACATCCACCGCATTCGGGTAGCGCAGATTCCATTGGAACCGGTTCATCCCGGGATGGAGCTTGGCCGCCCTGGGCGCCGGCCCTCCGAACGGGGATCTCGGGGCGGGCTTTTGCGGGAGGGTGACGCTGGCGACCAAGTGGCCGCTGGCGTCGGCAAAGCTCAGCTTCACCGGCGTGCTGCCGTTGTAGTCGGCCGGCAGGCGGTAAAACACCGTGGCTCCGGAGGCACGGTTCTGGGGTCCTGCTCCGCGCCCGCCAAACCCGCCCCGGCCGGCCGCGGTCAGCCAGGCCGGCTGGGGTTTGAAAAGGTAGGGGCCGTCGCCCGCGGCGTCACCCGCCGGGGCGCTGCCCAATTGCTCGAGGAACGACAGGTCGTCCAGCACCCAGAAGGCGCGCCCGAAGGTGGCCAGCACAACCGCATGCTGCTGGGGCTGAATCTCGACGTCGCTCACCCGCACCGCCGGCAGGTTGAGGCCCAGCGGCTGCCACTGCTGGCCCCCGTTGAGGCTGAAGTACACAGTGGCGCTGGTGCCCGCGAACATCAGATTGGGCTGGTTCGGATCCTGCCGCACGCTCTCGACGTACTGGTCTTGCGGCAGGCCGGTGGTGATCTCCGACCAGGTCTTCCCGTAGTCGGTGGTCTTGTACACATAGGGGTGGAAATCATCCCAGTCAAACCGGCTGGCCGACACGAAGGCCGTGCCCGCGTCGGTGGCGGAAGGTTCGATGCAGGTGATGGTGGACCAGGTCGGCAGCGCCGGCGGGCGCACCTGGCTCCAGGTGGCGCCGGCATCGGTGGTCACATGCACCAGGCCGTCATCGGAACCGGTCCAGATGACATTGTCGGTGAGTGGGGAAAAGGCGATCGAGGACAGGGTGTCGAACATCTCCTCGCCGGTCACATCCGCGCTGATCGGCCCGCCCGGCCGCGCCTGCTTGCTCTTGTCGTTGCGGGTGAGGTCCCCGCTGATCGCCTTCCAGTGGATGCCGCCATCGAGGGTCTCGAACAGCACGTTCGCCCCCATCAACAGCTCCTTGGGGTTGTGCGGGGCAAACACCACGGGGTGATGATTCCAGCCATAGCGGTACTTGATCTTGGACCCCGCCAGGCCAAACTTGTACTCGGGCCACGGGCTCACATTGCTGGCAATGCCCGTCCGGCGATTCTCCTTCAATTCCATGCTGTAATACCCGCTGCCGTAGGTGATCCAGGGCTGGCCGGGCGTGGGCACCACCCAGCTCATCTCGCCGCCTTGCACCGTCGTCCAAACCGGCGGCATGCTCCCGCCCACCGCGGCGCTCGGCCCCTCGTTCGAACTGCGGTCCTGCTGCGCGCCGTAAATGTGGAACGGGAATTGATCGTCGAGATTGGCGTGGTAGAACTGTCCGGTCGGCTGGTTGCTCTCGGAACTGAAGGCCTTGCCGCCATTCAGCGTGACCGTCGCGCCGCCGTCGTTGCCTTCGATGAAGATTTGGGGGTTGTTCGGGTTGATCCAGAAGACGTGGTTGTCGCCATGCGGCGGATGCAGCGCGGTCAGCTTCTTGCCCCCGTCGCGGGAGACGTAGACGCCGACGTTGGGCAGGTAGATGGTGTTGGGGTCCTTGGGGTCCACATACACATACATGTAATAGAACGCGCGTTGCGTAATATCCATGCTGTTGTTGATCAGGCGCCAACTCTGGCCCCCATCGTCGGAGCGGAACAAGCCGCCCGCCTGGCCTTTGTAATCCGCCTGAATCAGCGCGTACACGACCTGGGGATCGCTCGGCGCCACCGCGATGCCCACCTTGCCGAAGATGCCGCTCGGCAGCCCGGGGCGGTGCGAGAGGTTGGTCCAGGTGGCCCCGCCATCGGTGGTCTTGTAGATGCCGCTGCCCGGCCCGCCGCTCGAAAAGGTCCAGTGGGTGCGGGACATCTGCCACATCGCCGCGTACACCACGTCGGGATGGGAGGGATCCATCGCCATGGTGATCGCGCCGGTGTCGTTGTTGACGAACAGAATCTTCTTCCAGCTCTTGCCGCCGTCGGTGGTCTTGAACACCCCGCGCTCCGGATTGGGCGCGAACAAATGGCCCAGCGCGGCCACGTACACGACGTCGGGATTCTGCGGATCCACCAGGATCCAGTTGATCATGTGGGTGTCGCCCAGCCCGATGGAGGCCCAGTGCTTGCCGCCGTCGGTGGACTTGTACATCCCATCCCCGGTCAGGACGGTGTTGCGGGGGGCGGAATCGCCCGAGCCGACATAGATGATCTTCGGATTGGAGGGCGCGACCGCCATGGCGCCGATACTGCCGGTCTTGAAGTCCTTGTCGGAAATGTTCGCCCAGCTATTGCCGTAATCCTCGGTTTTCCAGACGCCCCCGCCGGCCGTGCCCATGTAAAAGACATTGGGCTGGCCGGCAATGCCGGCCACGGTGGTGACGCGCCCGCCGGTGAAAGGACCCACGTTGCGCCACCGCAGGGCTTCGATTGGCGCGGACCCCGGCGCGGCTGCGCTGGGCGCGGGCGCCTGCGCGAACGCCGCCATCGCGGCCAAGGAAAGGCAGGAAAACAGCAGAACGTGACGTGTTTGGAACATGGCGGCGGGCCTCTCCCTATGAGCGACGACTTCGCGGCAACAAAAACCCGGGTGGATCCCCAAGCTCTCCAAGCATGATCCACCCTATTGTTGGGTATCGCCCCGGATGGTCCCACAAATCCCCTGCGGGCGCAAGCGTTTTCTGCGAGGTGGATACTCCACACCTGACTCAGGTCGCTCCCGATGGTCGCTCAGCGCCGTGGCTTCGATTCCCGGCACGCTGCCGCCAGGGGAGGGCGGCGGAGCCCGCTCAGCGCAGCAGGGCAGGGCCGGCGGCCTGCCCCAGGAACGCCGGCGGCGCCGACGGGCTGGAGCCCTGGTCCTTGCCCCAGGTCCAGTACAGGCCGACGTAGGCGTAGTTCTCGGTCTGGCCGGCCACGCTGTGGCCGTAGCACAGCAGAAGCTGCTGGTTGGGGTTGTGCTTGAAATGGTACACGCCGCCGATGTCCACCAGGGTCGAGGCCATGGTCTGCGGCGCCGCCGGCCCCTCGGCGCCGTGGGCGAACACCTCGCCGCCCAGCTCCAGCCGCTCGCCGAATGTGTATTTCAACAGGAAGCCGCCGTAGGGAAAGTTGCGGAAGCCGGTCTGCGGCACCAGGGTGTAGCCGCCGCCGCCGTCGAGCAGCCAGGGACCGATATTCTTTTGCAGCCACAGGGGCAGCCGGTACCAGACCTTGCCGATGCCCAGCCCGCGGGCGTAGCTGCCGGTCGGGATCTCGAACATGGTGAAGCTGCCGATCTGCGGCAGGTATTTGGTCTCCTTGAAGAAGGCAATCTTGGCGCCGAGCTCGGAGTCGGCCAGGCCGAAGGTGACGGGTCCGCCGGCCGGCGCGGCCGCGCCCAGGGGCAGGATGGCGTGGAGCTGCACCCGCGGCAGCGCGCCCCAGTTGAACTCGAACGCAGGGCCGGTGGTGTCCATCTCCACCGGGGTGCCGTCGGCGCCGCCGAAGATGTAGAACTCGTAATGGTGCAGGTCCACCGGCACCGGGTCGTCGGTCTGGAACGGCGGCCCCTGCGCCCACAGCCGGGGAGCGGCCAAGGCCAGCAGCAGCAACACGGCCACCATCGGAAATTTGGCGAGATGGCGCACCGGAAGATGATTGTAGCAAGCCGGATTAGGCGATCACCACCCACTCGCCCGCGGTCATGGCCTGCAGCTCGGCGGGCGCGAGGCGGAAGACGGCGTGGGGCGTGCCGGCAGCCGCCCACAGCTCCTCATGCTGCTGCAGGTCGAGGTCGAGCAGCGTGCGCAGCGGCGTGGCGTGCCCGAGGGGCGGCACGCCGCCGATGGCGAAGCCGGTCTGGGCGCGCACAAAGTCGGCGTCCGCCTTCTCGATGGGTTCGCCCACCAACGCGGCGACCGCCGCCTGGTTGACGCGGTTGACGCCGCTGGCGATCACCAGCACCGGGCGGCCGGAGTCGGCCCCCCGGAACACCAGCGACTTGGCGATCTGCGCCACCGCGCAGCCCAGCGCCTGGGCGGCGTCCTGGGCGGTGCGCGCGGTCTCGGCCAGCACCACCACGCGGTGCTCGAATCCCAGCCGCGCGATGGCCGCTTGCACCCGTTCTGAACCAGAGCTCATGGATCCCCTTTTCCAATGGTGGGCGCGGGCCCCAGCGCGCCGGCCCGGCCCGGCTGTAGCCGCGCCGGGCCGGTGCGGCGCGCGTCCCGCTTGTGAGCCGCCCCGCTGTCACCGCGCGGGGCGGCGTGCTCGCGCCGACTCGGGGGCCCCATGGCCCCAAGTCGGCGCTGCGCTGCTTCACTGCCAGGGGGGCCGCGCCCAATTCGCTTCCCGGGGGCGCAGACGCGCCACTGGCGCGTCTGCCCCTGCGGAATTACGACCACCCCAGAACCCGAAGCGGGTTCTGGGGACCCCGGTTCGCAGCCTTTCGCGCCGATTTTGCCAGCAGGCAAAGCGGCGCGACCCCCGCGAAACGACTTGCTGCCAAGCCGTGTAGCCGACCGTGATTTCCCGCCCCTCTTCTCCGGAATGGTCGGGGTCGGGGAACGTCGAAGCCAAGGTGTCAAGAAAACGGTTGCCGCCTGCTCAAACAACACGCCGTGCTTCTTGAAGTTGGCGCCTGCCTTGGCTGCGTGCCACTCAAAAACCACAGCTCCAGTCTACCGCTGCCCGCAGGCGTCCCGCCCCCCGGGCGGCCTGCCTGCCTCAGCGCGTAAAATGATCATCGTGCGCCGGAAGGGAGGCTCTGCCCCATGAAGTTGAACACCTATCGCAATGATGGCGGCAACTGCCGCGCCGCCCTGGAGTTCTACCAGCAGCACCTGGGGGCGAAGGTCCTTTGGGGGCGAAGGTCCTTTGGCGGGCGCGGGCCCCAGCGCGCCTGCGGCGCGCGTCCCGCTTGTGCTCGCGCCTCGCTGAAGCCCGCGCCCACCTCCTGGATGCTGCTGTGCGAGCGGGCGCCGGCATGAGCGCCGGCGCGATCGAGCGCATCGCCCTGATCGGCACCGGCCTGATCGGCAGCTCGATCGGGCTGGCGCTGCGCGCCCAGGGCTTCGCCGGCCCGATCACGGGCTGGGACCGCGATCCCGCCGAGGCCGCCCTCGCCCAGCGGCGCGGCGCGGTGGACGCGGTCGCCGCCGACCCGCTCGCCGCGGCGCGCGCCAGCGACGTGATCGTATTGGCCACGCCGGTGTTCGCCATCCTGGACTGGATGGAGAAGCTGGCGCCCGCGCTCGGCCCCGGCCAACTGGTCACCGACGTGGGCAGCACCAAGCGCCTGATCTGCGAACGCGCCGCCGCGCTTTTCCCTGGACCCGAGCCGGGGCCGGGGCGGGCGGCGTTCCTGCCCGGACATCCCATGGCGGGCAAGGAGGTGCAGGGGGCGGCCGCGGCCGACGCGCAACTGTTCCAGGGGGCGGTGTGGCTGTTCGCCCCGCCCGCGAACGAGGCCGCCGCCCCCGCCCTGGCGGCGGCGTGGCGCGGCTGGGTGGAGCGCCTGGGCAGCCGCCTCGTGGAGGTCGCCCCCGACCGCCACGACGAGCTCTGCGCCTGGGCCAGCCACCTGCCGCAGATGGTGGGCACCGCGCTGGCGGCGCTGCTCGAGGACAGCTTTGGCGCCTCCGCCGGCTCGCTGGGCGAATTGCGCGACGTTGGCGGGCGCGCCCTGCGCGAAATGACCCGCTTGGGCGCCAGTCCCTTCTCCATGTGGCGCGATATCGCCCACACCAACCCCGCCGCCATCGCCGCCACCCTGCTGGCGCTGGAGCAGCGCCTCGCCCATCTGCGCCGCAACCTCACCCAGCCGGCGCTGCGCGAGGAGTTCGAGCGCGCCAACCAGTTCCGCCGCAGCTTCTGAAAACCCGACAAAACTATTACACGCCCCGGCGGCGCGCGCGGGCTAAGGTGGGCACATGGACGTCCATCCCCGCGGCCCCGGCGCGCGCATCCTGCTGAGCTCGGTCTTCGGCCCCTACGCCCAGGACGACGCCTTCGGCAGCCGCCGCGTCAACCCCATGGAGCTCTACCACAACCAGGTGACGCGGGCGCAGGGCTCGTTCTCGCTGCGCATGTTCCACCGCTCCTGGGGCCTGATGATGATCCAGGCCAACCTCGCCGCCCCCTCCACCCTGCTCGACTTCCCCACCCGCGAGGCCTTCGCGCTGGAGTTGGCCGCGCACCGCTACGACATCGTCGGCATCTCCTCCATCATCGTCAACGTCGGCAAGGTGCGGGAGATGTGCCGGCTGGTGCGCCAGCTCGCCCCGCAGGCGACGATCGTGGTGGGGGGGCACGTCGGCGCCATTCCCGGCATCGAGGCGATGATTGACGCCGACCATATCGTGCGCGGCGACGGCATCGCCTGGATGCGCGCGTTCCTGGGCGAGGACGTGGGCGCCCCCATCCGCCACCCCCACATCGTCTCCGGCTTCGACCTGCGCACCATGGGCATCAAGGTGCCCACGCCGGCGGGCAGCACCGCCGCCACCGTCATCCCCTCGGTGGGCTGCCCGCTGGGCTGCAACTTCTGCACCACCTCGGCCTTCTTCGGCGGCAAGGGGAAGTTCCTCAACTTCTACAAGACCGGCGAGGAGCTGTTCCAGGTGATGTGCGAGCTGGAGTCCGCCATGAAGGTGCAGTCGTTCTTCCTGATGGACGAGAACTTCCTGCTGCACCGCAAGCGCGCGCTGGAGCTGCTGGAGCGGATGAAAGCCACGGGCAAGGCCTGGTCGCTCTATGTGTTTTCCTCGGCCAACGCCATCCGCAAGTACAGCATGCGCGAGCTGGTCGAGCTCGGCATCTCCTGGGTGTGGATGGGGCTGGAGTCGCCCCGGGCCGGCTACGCCAAGCTCCAGGGGCAGGACACGCAGGCGCTGACGCGGGAGCTGCGCCGGCACGGCATCAAGGTGCTGGGCTCCTCCATCGTGGGCCTGGAGCACCACACCCCGGAGAACATCGGCGCGGAGATCGAGCACGCCGCCGCGCACGAGACCGACTTCCACCAGTTCATGCTCTACACCCCGGTGCCGGGCACCCCGCTCTACCGCGAGATGGAGGCGCAGGGCCGGCTGCTGGAGGCCGACCTGGCCGACATCCACGGCCAGCACGAGTTCAACTTCCAGCACGCCGCCATCTCGCGCCCGGATTCGAGCCGCTTCCTCAACGCCGCCTTCGCGCGCGACTTCGAGCGCAACGGCCCCAGCCTGTTCCGCCTCTGCCGCACCACGCTGGCGGGCTGGCAGCGCTACAAGGACGACCCCGACGCGCGCGTGCGCCGGCGCTTCCGCTTCGAGACGCGCTCCATCCAGGCCTACTACGGCCTGCTGTGGGCGATGGAGCGGCAACTGCGGGAGGAGAACCCCGCCATCGGCGGCGCCATCCGCGCCCTGCGCCGGGAAATGGGGCGCGAGTTCGGCTTCGCCACCCGCCTAGTGGGCGGGCTGCTGGGCCCGGTGCTGCTGTGGACCAGCCGGCGCGAGCAGCGGCGGCTGCAGCGGGGCCAGACCTACGAGCCCACCGCCTTCCGCGAGCGCCGCAACTGGGAGCCCGCCCCGGCCGAGCGGTAGCGCCGCATCCCGGCCGCGGTGCGCTATGATGGCGCCGTGCGCAAGCCCCGGGTCCGAATAGACAAGGCGTTGCGGCTCATGAGCCCCGCGCCCAGCGAAGGCCAGCTCGCGCAGCTCGCGAAGAAAGCATCGTATCAGGGCAGTCCGAAACACAAGGGAAACCCGCCGCAGTTCGGGCTGCCCCTCTACAACCAGCCCCGCAGCGACGAGACTCTCTGCGACAAGCACGCTGGTTTCGGCCCAAGCGACCTCCAATACGTCCGCTCATGGCTGGAGCGCGGCATCAAGGCGGGACTGGTTGGCGACAGTTGGGAATCGGAAGCGCCACGGGTCCTTTGGGCGGTCGGTGACAACGGCTGGATCTTCGAGGGCCGCATCACCAACTCCACGCAATTCCAATATCACGGCTATCCGGTGCTGCCCGACAAGCCGATAGCGCGGATGGTTTATGATCGCTTCAGGGATTGGGTCGAACGCCATCCGAAGAAGCGAAACCAAGACGCCCTGGCGAAGTGCGAAGGACTTTACGGGTTCAAGAAGTGACCTTCCACATCGAAATTCGACCGCCGACGGAGAGGGAGCCTACCGGCATCGCCGTTCGCATCGGCGATCGGGCTCTCACGCGGCTGCTGCGCCCTGGCGCTTCCGAACCCTCGGATTATCTCTACGCGCCTCCGGAACTACTAGCACAGTGGATCGCGGAAAATTGGTGGCGGCTCCGCTGGGAGCCGATGCCCAGCGAGGGGGCCACCGAACCATGGCTGCTGGCCCATGGCCTCCGCTCGATCAGCAACGACTACGCGTGGCCCGACGCGCTCCTTTGGGGGCAGGATTCCCGGGTCGTCGTTTCCGCCAAGCCAGATCCGGTTGGAGTCGTAGGGCCAGTGAGGTTCCTCTGCGAGATCGAGGAACTTCCCCTTGCCGCGAGCGATTTCGAACACGGAACCGATAGCTTCCTCAAGCAAATGGCCCACGCTCCCGCGCCAGCAGACTCGCCACTCTGCCGCGCCATCGGCACCCTCTTCGAAGAGCGCAGCGATCCCGACATCTCGGCCTGGCGGCGCTTGGAGGCGCGCCTGGGCTTCGATCCGGACACGGTGCCGGAATCGCTGATGGAGCAACTGGGCGAGTTGGCGAAAGCCTTTGCCGAGGCCGACATCGAGGAAGCCGCGTCCGCCGCTCCGGGACCCCGCGCGGCCGACATTCTCCAGCAGGGGATCGCATTTGCGCAGGGCGCGGACGGCTTGGCGTGCGATTTTGCGGCGGCGCGCACGCTCGTCGCCCTGCCGCTCGTCGCCCGGCAAGGGATCGCCAGGGACGACGCTATCCCCTGGAAGTCGGCAGAGGCGCTGGCCAGCGATTTGCGCGCGCGGATGGGCGTGGTCGGCCCGCTGGCCGATACCGGCTTGCGGGACCTCCTAGAAATCTCCTCCGACCCATTTGAGAGCGCGTCGGCTTGCAACTTGGCCTATGCCATACGGGTCAGAACGCCATCCGGCGATCGCGTTGGGCTTCGATCGAAATGGCGAGTAGGGCGGCGGTTCGAGCTCGCACGAACGGTCGGCGACCTCTATTACACAGCCGGGGACGACGCCAGCCCGGGACGCCTGGGTCCGATCGCCCGGTCCAAGACAGCCCGTCAACAGTTTCAGCGGGCGTTTGGCGCGAGCCTTCTCTGCCCCTACAGCGAGTTGCAAGCGCTTCTGCACACCGACATTCCCGAGAGGGACGACGTCGCGGCAGCAGCCCGCCATTTCGACGTTTCCGAGCAGTTGGTGCTCTCGACGCTGGTGAACCACCAATCGCTTTCCCGCGACCAGTTTCAAAAACTCACGGCGGCAGTCTGACCTCAAGCCAAGCACCGCAGGCGGGCGGCGACACCGAACTCGCGCCCAGGCGCGAGCGCCGCAACTGGCAGCCCGCCCCGGCCGAGCGGTAGCGCCGCGCGCGCCTAGGCGCTGAGCGAGAGCCCGGCCGCGCCCGGCATGGGCGAGCCCGACGCCGCCGGCGAAGTGTTCACCCCAAACATGGCCGCGTCCTGCTGCAGCGCGCTGTAGGCCTGCTGCGCCGCCGAGAGGTTGCCCGACTGCAGGCTGGCGCCCAACTGCGCCAGGAGCTGGCTGGCCGGGCTGGCGCCGCCGCCGCCGTCGCCGTCGCCGTCGGGACGATGGTGCCCGCGGGCGTGCAGCCCCGCGGCCGGCAGCGCCGCCGCCGCATTCGCCTGCGATCCGGCCGGCTGCAGCATGGCCACATCGGTTTGCGCCGCCGCCAGGTTGCCCGACTGCAGGTCCTGGCCCAACTTCTGGAACTCCGCCTGCATCTGCTGCCGGGGGCCTTGCGGTCCGGCCGCGCCGTAGCCCAATAGGCTGCTGGCAATGTTGGCAATGCTGGCAATCGTCATGTTCGCCTCCCCGGGGTGGCCCGCCCAACCTTAGCAACCGCTAAGCGAGGCGCACTCCCAGCAATCCCCCTGCAATCCAGCCTCCATCCCTGCCGCCCCGCCCTGATATGCTGGTTCGTGGCTCCTGACCCCTTCGTCCTGCTGCCCAGTTCCCACGCCCCGTCGCCGGGTTTCGGCGCCGCCGCCGAGCTGGAACGGCGGTTGCGGGCCGGGGTGCGGGGCGGGGTGCGCTTCGACCCCGGCGCGCGCGCCCTCTACGCCACCGACGCCTCCAATTACCGCCAGATCCCCATCGGCGTGGTGACGCCGCGCGACGCCGCCGACGTCGAGGCCACGCTCGCCGCCTGCCGCGCCCTGGGGGCGCCGGTGCTGGCGCGCGGCGCCGGCACCAGCCTCGCCGGCCAGGGCTGCAACGTCGCCGTGGTGATGGATTTTTCCCGCCACCTGCACCGCCTGCTGGCGCTCGACCCGGAGGCCAAGCGGGCGCGGGTCGAGCCCGGCATCGTGCTCGACCGGGTGCGCGAGGCGGCCGAGCGCCACGGCCTCACCTTCGCCCCCGACCCCGCCACCCACAGCCGCTGCACCCTGGGCGGCATGATCGGCAACAACTCCTGCGGCGTGCACGCCCTC
>DATKSZ010000060.1:0-54723 GCA_035531375.1 Terriglobales bacterium
GCTTCGCTGCCCGGCGGGGCCGCGCCGCAGTCGCTTCCCCGGGGCCAGACGCGCCACCGGCGCGTCTGCGCCTGCGGAATTACGACCACCCCAGAACCCGAAGCGGGTTCTGGGGACCCCGGTTCGCAGCCTTTCGCGCCGATCTTGCCGGCTGGCAAAGCGGCGCGACCCCCGCGATCCGGGGGCAAGCCGCGCCCGATTTTGTTCTGGCCAGCCTTGAGGGAAGGCGAATACGGCTGTCGGATTTCAGGGGCAGGGTCGTGCTGCTGGATTTTTGGGCGACGTGGTGCGAGCCCTGCCGCCAAGAGATCCCCCAGCTCATCCGACTACAGCGGCGATATGCCAGCCAAGGTTTCTCCGTGCTGGGCATCGCGCTCGATGACGCCGGCGCCAGCGTGGTGAAACCGGTGGCGCGACAACTCGGCATCAACTACCCGGTGGTGATCGGGAGTCTTGGCGTCGCCGCCGCCTACGGCGGCATGGAAGCCCTGCCGACGGCGTTCCTGGTCGGACGCGACGGCAGAATCCTCCAGATCTACTTCGGCGCGCCGCGGGCATCGCGGTTGCGAGCGAACCTCCAAGCCGCGCTGGCGCCGGCCCGCCACGCGCCCACGGGAGGCTTGCGCCTCCCCTACTCGGGGACTGCGCCCCGGCCCGCTGGCATTGGCCGCGGCCCGCTGGCGCCGCTGCCGTAGCATGGTGGGCGCGGGCCCCAGCGCGCCTGCGGCGCGCGTCCCGCTTGTGCTCGCGCCGACTCGGGGGCCCCATGGCCCCAAGTCGGCGCTGCGCCTCGCCGGGGCGGCCCCGCCCCGGCTCTACCCGGGACCGGGATCGGTTCTCGCCCGAGACCCCGCGGCCGTCGGCGCGACTGGCAGGAAAGGCGGAACCGTGCCAAAATTGAACATTCCCTAGCTCGAGCACAGATGGGGCCAGGTAGCTCAGTTGGTAGAGCAGCGGACTGAAAATCCGCATTTGGCCCTTTCGCCAGGTTGCGACTCACAGCGACAGAATACGCCAAACAGTAGGAATAGCAAGGGGTTGCGCGAATACCCCCAGCGACAGGCTGCGACAGCTTGCGCCCTTAGTTCCGGTACCAACCGGCACCAGAACCGGCACCAGATTTTCGCCACGCCTTCGCCCTCAGCCCCGCCGGCGGGCGCGGCGGCTAACAACCTGACTCCGAACGGTAGCGAAGGTGCGCCGGAACGGAGCCAGGCGGTGCCAACTCATTTGCAGGTAGGTGGCCCATTGCGCGGGCGATTCCCTCAGCTTCCGCTGGCCTAGTCGCACCTCCGCTACGCCATCCCAAGCCCGGCTCGAATCGGCAGCCGAAAAGCCGCACGGTCATGCGGAGCCAGCCATAAGGAAATTCGCCATCGGCAATCGGCAATCCGGTAAGGGGGTTGCAGTCGCCGCGTCTGAACGGCTGAGCCCACCACCAGCGCCATGCATCGGATTCGAGCTCAACTTGGCCTATGCGCTTGGAGGAGCGAAGGCCGGCTGCGATTGAGCCGACCGTCCCGCGCTGCGCCTTGCGCGCCCTGTTGATCTCGGCTTCGATCTCGGCGATCTCGGCTGCGCTGACGCGGGAGGGGTTCGGGTTTTGGTCTATGACTTGTCTTCGGCACTTCCGTAGGGCTGGCGAGCTTCGGCTGAGTGCACCCAGGCGCTTCAGTTTTCTTCCCCGCGGCGAGTCGCCAACGCCCAACGCGGCAAACCGGGAAAGAAGGTACTGTATTCGTTCACGCCCGACGCCATGAGACGCCAGCGTTGCAGGCTTTGAGACGCGCTGCGCAACCCATAGCGCCGCTCTGCTGCGGGACCAGCCTGCCTCTTCGAGCGCGCGTATCGCCAATTGCCGTCTGCGCGGGAGGTCAGAAACCCGAATGTTTGCGCTTGCCGGATAGCCGACATGGATTCCCGTTGCCCCACTGCGTTGGTGGCCTCCTCGTTTCACCGGCGGCCGTGCAGCGACATCGCTCAGTGTGTCCACCGCGAATTGGACCCATTCCGTCTCTGAAAGGTGCGGAATCATAGCCGCGCCAAATATACAGCATATACGGTCCGCAGCGGGCAGTCAGGGGCCATAGTTTACGCATTATGGCCCGCATATTTGCGCAATTGCCCCCCATCGCCGTCCGCCCCGCTGCCGCCGCCACAATGATCGGCTGCACCCGCCGGTCCGTGGACCGTCTACTCGCGTCCGGCGCGCTGCCGAGCGTCCGCATAGGCGGCATGCGGCTGATCCGTGTCCGCGACATCCACGCGCTGCTGCGGTCCGACCGGCCGCACGCGATCACCGGCCCGCCCGCCGGCGAGGTCGGCCGGTGACCACCGCCGTGGCGGCCCGCCTGCATGCGCGCCCTACCGGCGAGGGCCAATGGCTGGCGCGCTGCCCGGCGCACGCTGACCGCACACCATCTCTCGCCATCCGCGATGGCGAGGGCGGCCGCGTGCTAGTCCGTTGCTGGGCCGGATGCGATACCGCCGCCGGTGGACGCCGGCGGCGCGAAAGGAAAATCGAATGCGACCTGATTCTATCACCAACCAGCCTGCGCGGCTGATTGCCAACCTGGAGCACTTTTTTGCCGAGCGCGCATACCTGCCCCAGCACGCGGCGCTGATTCTGGCGCTGTTTGTGCTTAACACTTGGACATTCGAAGCATGCGACACAACGCCGTACCTTTCCCTAGAGAGCCCCGTGCCGCAGTGCGGCAAGACTACCGTGCTCAGCCTGCTTGAAGCCGTAGTCTGCACGCCCCGGCAGGCCACTGCGACAAGTGAGGCGGCCCTGTTTCGCGTCATTGAAGCCTTCAAACCTACGCTGCTAATAGACGAAGCCGAGATGCTGCTGGGCCGGGGCGACCGAGCCGAAGCCATCCGTGCCATCGCCAACATCGGCTACAAGCGCGGGGCCACCGTGCCGCGTTGCATTGGCGAGGGAACGGCAATTCACGTTCGCGATTTCCACGTTTTTTGCCCCAAGGTGTTCGCCGGCATCGGTGGACTGCGCGGGGCGCTACTGGACCGCTGCATCGTCATTTCGATGCACAAACGTCCGCCTGAGGTGCGGCTGAAATCGGCGAAGTACGCCCCCATCCGAAGGGCAGCCATTGCACTTCGGGAGCGGTTGGCGACATACCAGGCGCAAGCGCGCCATTCGCTGGCGGGGCTCTACGCAGACATGCCCGACGAGGGATATTGGCCGCAACTTCTTGATCGCGAGGGGGAAATTTTCGAGCCGCTGCTGCTGCACGCGCGCGGCGCCGGACCGGAGATGGAGGCCCGGGCGCTGGAGGCCGCTCTGGCCTTGTCCCACCGCAAGCAGGAAATTCAGGCCGACGATCAGGAGTTTACGCTCGCACTTGAACTGTTCGACGCACTGGAGCAACAGCAGCAGGTTACGTTCGCGCCGGCCGATCTAGTGGGACTCCTGAGCGAATCCGAGTTTTGGGGTGCGCGGCTGTCGGAAAAGGACGATCCGAAGGCCAAGGCAGCGCAGATCGGGATGTTTATCCGCAGATTCCGGCTGCGCTCGCGCCAGCGGACGCGCCAAGGGACGCGCTATGAGACAAAGGACGCGATGGAGAATCTCGCGGCCTTCGCTTCCGACAAATCTGCCACACCTGCCACACCTGCCACACCTGCAACCGACGCCGATGGATCAATAGCTTATGGCGTGACAGATCGCCGAGAAGCACTGCAGCCCCCGCAGGCTCGACCTGGCGCATTCGGAAATGGCGTTGCTGATGCCGGGAGCCCAGTCGCAGGTGGCGACCCCGCACCCGCCACACACCAAGTCAACGGCGGGGCTGTGGCAGGTGTGGCAAGTGTGGCAGGTGTCGCAAATAGGAAGCCAGCAGGTTTTCTGCCACATGACCTTGTGAGAGAGTTGTAATGCCAAAAGCCAACGCCCCAGCACTGGCGGCAACGCCCGCACGCCCCGCATTCGGCAGTGCCGCTGCGGCGACGTGCCTCTATCTGGAGGAGCTTTCCAAATGGGAGCCCGAGCCAATCAGACGGCGGGAACTGGCCGTGCGCCTGGTGCGGGCGCACTCGCCGCTCAGAAACTCCGGCCGCCCGCCATCGTCCGAGACGACTGCCGCCCTCGAAATGCAGGGGCAAGGAAAACCATGGGGCGCGATCTACGCCGCCGTGATCCCGAACTACGCGGCGCTCTCGGGCGATCAGAGGCGGCACGAGCAAGAGGCATTGCGTAGTCGCGTCCACGCCCGGCGCCGTTACCTACGCAAACAGAGCAGGCAGGGCGGATGATTGGGCAGTCCCTAAGCCCGTGCGGCGGCCCGCGCGGCGGGCCATATATGTATATGGCATGTCTCGGATGGACCGGGGCGCACATTGCCGCCGAATTGTGTGCGGGTGAACTATTCAGCACCGATAGTCTGGCGTTGCCCCACGCGCGGCAGCTGTGCTATTTACGAAGCCGTGACGACTGATCGCCACAATTTCAACCCCGAAGGGAGCCCGATCATGCCCACTCCAACGAACCGTGAACTGCGCCAACAGGTGAAGGACCTGGAGGCCGAGAATCTGGCGCTCAACGCCAAATTGGAAGAGATCGCCGCCATCAGCGCCGACGACGAGGACGAGGACCTCGACGCCGACCAGGGGGAGGACGACGACCAGGACTGACGGTGGCCCCGGCGGCGTGCGGGCGCAGGTGGCGTAAGGAAGCGACAACGGATCGCAACTACCGCTACCGCGCCCGCGCCTGTATCGCGCCGGGGCCGATGCATTGCGCCTTCTGTGGCGTCAAGGGCAGGCTGGACGTTGGCCACCTCGACGGCGAAGAGGCCAACAGCAACCCGTCCAATCTCGCTTGGCTCTGCCGGCCCTGCAACGTCAGGATGGGCAATGCCATGCGCCGAGCTGGGCTTGGCCGGCTCACCCGCCAGTACAACCCGCGCGTGGAAGGGGCCAGGACGCTCGCAGCATGGCTCCAGGCGGCCCGGACGGCTACCGGGCAGATTCACCCGCAAGACCTGCCCATTGAGCGCGCTATCGCGATTGTGAAGGCCACATCTCCCAGCCAGCGCAGCGCCTTCGCACAGGAGATTTGGGCGATCCGCCGGGCGAGGGGAACCGATCAGACGGCAGTGCCGTTCTGAGCCTGTTCTGAAGTGAAGATGGACCTGTGAGGCCACCCGGAGCGCAAAAGCTCACCAAAACTGTCACCAACACTCCCCGCTGATCCCTATGCGCGTTGCCCTCTACCTCCGGGTTTCCACCGACAAGCAGACCACCGACCCGCAACGGCTGGACCTGGAACGGTACTGCCAGGCGCGCGGCTGGGAGATCGTGGGCCGGTTCGAGGACTTGGGGCTGTCCGGCACGCGCGACCGCCGGGCCGGCTTGGACCAGCTCATGATCGCCGCCCGCCGCCGCGAATTTGACGTGATCGCTGTTGCCGCCCTGGACCGGCTCGGCCGCAGCACCCGGCACCTGCTGAACACCCTCCAGGAATTCGCCGACCTTGGGGTTTCCTTTATCAGCCTCCGGGAAGGTTTCGACACCTCCACTGCCGCCGGCAAGTTGCTCATGACCGTGGTGGCCGCCATTGGCGAATTTGAACGGGCGCTGATCGTGGAGAGGGTGCGCGCCGGGTTGCGGGCTGCAAAGGCCAAGGGGCGAACCCTGGGACGCCCGCGCCGTATTGTGGACGTTGAGCTTGCCCGCATGCTTCGCGCCGAAGGCCGCCCCAGCAAGGAAATCGCCCGATTGATGGGCGTCAAGCTGCGGACGCTCCAACGCGTGCTAGCCACGCGGGGCTAGCCGCCGCGTTGCCCAACCGCGAAGGAAGGGGGCCAGCCAGCCGCCCGCACGACCCGCCGCGCCCGCTGCGGATGCACGCTGAGGGGTCCCCGAGCGGAGTTGACCGGGTGCAAGGGGGCGCGTTAGCGCCCCCGCGGACATCCCGGCAACCTCCGTTGGGGGGCGTGCACGGCGCGGGGCGGAAGGGCGGCGACGCCAACCCGGATGCCAGTCGCCGAAGCCCGCGCCAGAAACCGTGCTGATCCCACGACCCAAATTTCCCAACTTCCCCTTTAAACCGCCGGGCGGCCGGCCGCGACAGAATTACCCGTTTGTGGCGGCATCTCGGCCCGCAGGCCGTCGTTTCATTGCCCAGGGGATGAGCGAAGATCGATCCCGTTCTGAACGACCTTATTCGATACAAGCGAAAAGCCGTTGTTGAAGACCAGGTAGAAAGTCCCAGCCGCGAGCGGCCCGACGTTTAGCTGGCCCGCTGTTTCCTTACCAGTTGAATAGTACGCAGTTCCGGCATGGCGGTTCTTGAAATTTAAAAAGCCGTCGCTGTCCATGAGAAGGACTTGGATGTCGTTTCCGCTGCCTCCGCTCGTAGCGTAATGACCGACAACCCACCGGGCACCAGCCTCGGAGGGGTTGATTGTGAACTTGACCCAGCTATAGGAACCAGGCGGCACAACGACATCGCGTGATCCGAGAGGGATATCGACGGTGACCAGTCTCGCCGCGAGAGTTGATCGAGATTCTGTCGCTGCCTGGGAGCCGTGCTCGAAGTACACCGCCAAAACGATAATTGCAAGCAGGGCTACGAGCCAGAAGACGCTTGTGAGCCGGATTCCGGTTGAAGGCAACTGATCAGGTTCCAGCGAGAGCCGGGACGCTCGCGCCGATCGAGTTGTGAGAGATGCACCGCAATTCGCACAGAAGTGCGTGGCCGCAGCAAGGATCTCGGTGCCGCAGGATGGGCAGAATAGAGAAGTCATATGTGGTGCTTACCTCGTTGGCATCTTGACGGAAATCCGCTTTTTCGATTCTCCATCATGAAGTCGACTCTCCCGGTAGAGCCCAGTTTGGCTCGATTACAGGCCGGCTCTGCTTGGGCAGGCTCGAACCATCCCGTCTCAGAGCATATTGCGCCCAAAACCCCCGACTGCGGCGCGAGAAAAAACCCCTGTCTCAAATCGGCCCCGCTCAGTCTCGTCGAAATACTTCCACGAAAACGCCAATCAATAGTCCGACGCTGGCGCCAATCGCCATGTAATTGAACGATGCTTGAGCAAGCGGCGCCAGTGCTGACGCCGCCGCTCCAGCTAGCGCCGATCCAGTCGCTTGGGAGACGGAACTCCCCAGGTAGGCCCCACGGGTGATCACTGCTCCGAATGGCAACTGCCCCACAATCGGCAGCGATGGCCGCAGCAAGTAACCGACGAAGGCCCCGAGAAGCAAGAGCAGGGCAGGGACTTGACCGCCCAAACTGCGGTGATCGGTGCGGCCCCCGGATTCCTTGGGCACTCGCACGCGCCGGCCGTGTGCCGCGTCGTACCTCGACTGTTCTTCGTTTAAGAGCCGCCTGGTCTGCTCGGCGCGCTCGCCGCTTGATAGTTCGCCAAGAACGGCTCGGAGATCTTGACCGGAGGCAGCAGCTTTCGAAGTCTGCTCGGCCACCCCGGTGCGGTTGTCCGCCGCAATAGCCGTATTCGCTTGCCTGCCGCAAGCCCGACAGTACTTCCAGGAATTCTCGATTGGAGAACCACAGAATGGGCAGAACATTGGCTGGCCTCCAGGGGCACGGGTCAACTGCGCCCAACTCAAAGCGGTCGGGCGCGACGATGCCGAGCTAGGAGCGCGTGGTGGTGTCGGTCATGAACCAGCCATCGTGGCATGGCGGAAACTTTCGACCCTTGGAGAGCGTGATGCGCTTGCCGCACTCGCCGCAGCGATAGATGCCGCTCTCCCGCGCTTTGCGCCCGATACCGTAGCGGCTGTCGCTGATTCGCTTTACTCCCCCCGGTCTGTCGCGCTCGGGACGACCGCCTGCCATCGTTACCTTCATAGCCAAGCCTCCCTTAGTCGAAATTACGTCACTGCTCCGGATCGCGCGCGGCGCCACCAAGGAGCCCACTCAGCAGCCCATGCAGTAAACCGAAGTGAGGAAAAAGCATGCCCGCAGCCGCGCCGAGTGTCGCGCCGGCTTTCGTGTTCTTCCGCCGCACCCGCGCCTTGCCCGAACGGGACATCGGCGGCTTCGTGCGGCCGTGCTTTAGCCGCTCATGGCGAGCTTGCCTCGTGCCCTTCTTGAGGTTGCACCCAGCGCAGGCGGGTCTGAGATTGTTGCGATGATTGGACCCCCCGCGAGCACGAGCGTATGAATGATCTACGTGCCAACCGCGTTGATCGGCGCGCTTTGCGTAGTCTCGCAGCCGCAACGGATTGAAACAGATATGACACCGACCGTCTGTCCGGTCCAAAATCTGCTCAAGCTCCTGGTTCGAGTATCGCAAGCGACTCAGGCGGCCTTTCCAAGGATTCGGACTATACTCCGTTGGACTATGCGCCACAGCCTAGCAGCATTGGGCTGTTGACGCAACCAAGCCCAAGGAAATCGAAGCGGCACGTTCAGCCGCCCGCTGGCCCGGAAAAGGCCTTTGGCCAGGCATTCCGCGAACTGCGCACGACCAGGGGCGTTTCGCAGGAGCACTTGGCGCTAGAAGCCGGCTTCGACCGTACCTACGTCAGCCTGATCGAACGCGTCATCAGCAGCCCAACCATCCGGGCCGTTTGCAGACTTGGCGAGGTGCTCAAAGTCCGGCCGTCCGAAATGATGCGGCGCATGGAGCAGATTCTCAGCGGGGAGACGAAGCCGCGCGTTCCAGAGACAGCGCCGCGCCGGCGACGTCAGACCCAGCCGTAACCCCTCGCTCGACCCCGCCGCTTGCGGAAGCCGCGCCCGCTCGTTCGGCCATTCATCACACGGCCTGGAACGAAACGGGCCAACGGCCCCCCGACCCGTTCCGGCACGACTATGGGTACTGCCGCGAAACAGGACACAGCGACAGCCAAGGAAATCACCTGCGCGCCCCTTGTACCTACAGTACGGTTGGTATTGCCCGCGGGCGCTACGGCGCCCCGCCAGCGGACCCCCAGCGGCAGAGCAGCGGCCATATAGCGCCAACCAGCCGCACAACATCGTCGCCAATCGCTGATCCAGCGCCGCCCCAGATGCCGTGCGAGGGGCATAGCAGCCACGCCCGCCGCGACCCTGCCCAGCCACAGAGCGCTTGACCAATAACCAATCGCTAGGATATAGTGCCTTTATGGCCACCAAACAGGCATCGGAAGCGGCCCGGCTACTGGCGCGGCGTTCAGTGAGAGCGCGGCGGGAAGCGTGGGGCGAACCGGAATTCACGCGGAAGCTCCGAGAATGGGGGAAGCTCGGCGGCCGGCCGAAGGCCAGCAGCAAGACGAAAGGCGGTGCGAAGTGACCGGTCAAACCACAGTCCAGCCGAAAGCCCGGCGCAAGGTAGCGAAGGTTCGCGGCGTCTTCGAGCGGTCCAAGGGCAGTGACCTTTGGTGGATTCGCTATACCGATGCGGGTGGCCGGGAACACCGGGAGAAAGCCGGGACGCGAGGCATGGCGCTGGACCTTCTCGCCAAACGGCGGGCGGAGCGGTTGCAGGGCGTCAAACTGCCGGAGACGCTGAACCGCCGCACGGTGCTGGTGCGGAATCTGCTCGATGCCGCCGCCGCGCACGTGCGGGAACACTACAGCACGGTGCGGATGTCGGCCAAGACGGGCCGGCCCGCCACCGATTCGCGCTACCCGGCGCTGGCGGCGGCTTTGGGTGACCGGGCCGCCGCAACGCTTACCCCGCTGGAGGTTGAGCGGGCGTTGGCGAAGCTGGCCACCGAACGCGCATGGGCCAACGCCACGGTGAACCGGCACAAGGCGTTTCTGAGCCTCGCCTACCGCATCGGGATTGAGAACAGCCAGGTGCAGCACAACCCAGTGCGGGCGGTGCGCCAGCGGCGGGAAGACAATGGCCGTATCCGTTTCCTCTCGCCGGAGGACGAAGCCCGGCTGCGGTCGGTGATCCGACAGGGCTGCCCCGAGCATGAGCCCGAGCTTGATCTTGCGCTCAACACTGGGCTGAGGCAGGGCAATCAGTACGGCTTGCAATGGCCGGACGTAGACTTCGAGCGGCGGCAAGTCGCCGTCGCCCGCACCAAGAATGGCCAGGCCCATTACGCCCCGCTCAACCAGGCCGCCATTGAAGCACTGTTGAGGCTCAAGGCGCTGGCGGGCGGCAGCCCTTGGGTGATCGTGAACGCGGCGGACGGCAAGGGGCGCTACCGGGGCCTGCCCCGGCGCAAGCCCCGGAGCTGGTTTGAGCCAGCCGTTGCCAAGGCTGGGCTGGGCCAGTTCCCGTGGCACTGCCTCCGGCACACCTTCGCCTCCCGGCTGGTCATGGCTGGCGTGGACATCCGAACCGTGGCAGAATTGATGGGTCACCGGACGTTGGCTATGACCATGCGCTATGCCCATCTCGCCCCCCGGCACCGGCTGGATGCCGTGGAGCGGCTGGCGAGCTTCGCCGGAGTACAAACCGGCACCAGAACCGGCACCGGCGCTGTTGGCGATGCTGAGGCGGAAGCGGGCGGCAGCGAACAAGTGGTTGCGATTCAATAGCTTGCGTCGGACGTGGCCAGGTAGCTCAGTTGGTAGAGCAGCGGACTGAAAATCCGCGTGTCGGCGGTTCAACTCCGTCCCTGGCCACCACTTCCCCCAGATCCAAGCCGCGACCGGATCGCCCGCCTGCCCAGCCGGGGATGCGCTGCCGGGAGGCTACACTGGTTCATGGTTCCGGAGCTGGATCGGCCGGTGTGGGCGGCGCTGCATGGCCGGCAGGCGGCGTGGGCGGAGGACAACGGGCTGGCCTGCCGCTACCTGCCGGAGGTGACCTCGCGGGGAGCGCTGGCGAACGCCACGCCAGAGGCGTTTGCCGCGCTGGCGGCGCTGCAGCAGCCGGGCGAGGCGACGGACGTGACCTTTGACCAGGCGGAGGAGCCGCCGGCGGGCTGGAAGACGCTGGCCGCGGCGCGGCTGCTGCAATACGTCCACGAGGGCGCGGCGCCGGCGGTGGCGGCGGGGGAGGTGGAGGAGCTGGGCGCGGCCGACAGCGCCGAGATGCTGGCGCTGGCGCGGCTGACCAAGCCCGGGCCGTTTGGCACGCGCACACACGAGCTGGGCGATTACCTGGGGGTGCGGCGCCAGGGGAAGCTGGTGGCGATGGCGGGGGAGCGCATCAAGCTCGCCGGCTACACCGAGATCAGCGCGGTGTGCACGCATCCGGAGGCGACCGGACAGGGGTTGGCGGCGGGGCTGGTGGCGCGGCTGGTGGCGCGCATCCAGGGGCGGGGCGAGGGGGCGTTTTTGCACGTGCTGGCGCACAACGCGCGGGCGATCGCACTCTACGAGCGGCTGGGGTTTCGGCTGCGGCGGCAGATGCAGGTGCTGCTGGTGCGGCGGCCGGACTAGACCCGAAGCCAGACTTGGGTGGGCGCGGGCCCCAGCGCGCCTGCCCGGCCCGGCTGGAGCAGCGCCGGGCCGGTGCGGCGCGCGTCCCGCTTGTGAGCCGCCCCGCTGCGACGGCGCGGGGCGGCATGCTCGCGCCGACTTGGGGGCCCCGGGGCCCCAAGTCGGCGCTGCGCTTCGCTGGGATACAATCAGAGAAGCGCGACCTTTTTGCCACTTCGGGGTTGGAAGCCATAAGGAGGGGTGTGCGCGGGGGTAAAGACCCCGGCTCAGAGCGTGAAACCATGAAAAGACTGCGGGTGGCATGGAGCGAGGGCAAGGCGCGGGTGGAGGCGGCGCGGCCGTTTCAGCCGGGCGAAGAGCTGATGATTTTGGAGGGCGAGGTGACGGGGCGGCCGACGCGCTACTCGGTGCAGGTGGGGGCGAACGAGCACTTGGCGCCGCCGGCGGGGGTGGCCACCGACGCCAGCGCCGACACGGTGTACCAGTGGCGGTTCCTGAACCACTCCTGCCAGCCCAACGCCGCGGTGGAGGGGCGGCGGCTGGTGGCGATCCGGGCGGTGGCGGCGGGGGAAGAGGTCACCTTCGACTACCGCTGCACCGAGTACGACATGGACGCGCCTTTCCTGTGCCACTGCGGACACTGCGGCGGCGAGCTGGTGCGCGGCTACCGGCACGTGACGGCGGAGCAGCGCCGGCGGCTGGAGCCGCACGTGGCGCCGTATCTGCGCAAGGAGCTGGAAGCGGACGCGCTCAAAGCCCATGCCTGAAGAAGCAACGCTGCTGCACGAGCTGTTTGCGGCAGCGGCGCGGCAACATCCGGAAGGCGCCGCCATCGAGGTGCCACCGCAGCGGGCGGGGGCGGCACGGGTGTCGGTGAGCTACCGCGAGCTGGGGCGGCGGGCGGAGCGGGTGGCGGCGGCGGTGGCGCCCCATGCCAGCGCCGACGCGGTGATCGCGGTGCTGCTGCCGCGGCAGGATCCGCAGTTGTACGCGGCGCAGTTGGGCATCCTGCAGGCGGGGGCGGCGTTCACCTGCCTGGACCCGCGCTTTCCCGACGCCCATCTGCGCGAGGTGGTGGCGGAGGCGGCGGCGGTGGTGAGCGACGCCGCGGGCCGGCGGCGGCTGGCGGGGCTGGGGGTGGAGCTGCCGCCGGTGGTGGAGGCGGCGGGGGCGGAAGGCGCCGCGCCGGCGGCGGCCCGCGCCCGCGAGCGCGACCTGGCCTATGTGATCTACACCTCGGGCACCACGGGCAAGCCCAAGGGGGTGATGATCGAGCACCGCTCGATCGTGAACCTGGCGCGCGCCAACATGGCGTACTTTGGGCTGGGGGCGGAGGCGCGGGTGGCGCAGTGCTCGTCGCCGGCCTACGACTCGTCGCTGGAGGAGACCTGGCTGGCGCTGGCGGTGGGGGCGACGCTGGTGCTGCTGGACGACGCGACGATTCGATTGGGGCCGGATTTGGTGCCGTGGCTGCGGCGGGAGCGCATCCAGGTGTTTTGTCCGCCGCCGACGCTGCTGCGGGCCACCGGGTGCGAGCATCCGGAGCGCGAGCTGCCGGAGCTGAAGCTGCTGTATGTCGGCGGCGAGGCGCTGCCGCAGGATTTGGCCGAGCGCTGGGCGCGGGGGCGGTGGCTGGAGAACGGCTACGGGCCGACGGAGTGCACCGTGACCTCGGTGCGCACCCGGGTGCGGCCGGGCGAGGCGGTGGCGATTGGGCGGGCGGTGGAGGGCTGCCAGGCCTGGGTGCTGGACGAGGCGGGGGCGGAGGTGGCCGCGGGCGAGGCGGGCGAGCTCTGCCTGGGGGGGCGCTGCCTGGGGCGGGGCTACCGCCACCAGGAGGCGCTGACGCGGCAGAAGTTTCCGCTGCATCCCCGGCTGGGGCGGATCTACCGCAGCGGCGACCGGGTGCGGCAGCGCGCCGACGGCAAGCTGGAGTACCTGGGGCGGCTGGACGCGCAGGTGAAGCTGCGCGGCTACCGCATCGAGTTGGAGGCGGTGGAGACGGCGCTGGCGGGCTGCGCCGGGGTGCGGGCGGCGGCCTGCCGGCTGCAGGGCGAGGCGCTGGTGGCGCATATCGTGCCCCACGGGGCGCCGCCGGCGGCGGAGGCGCTGCGGGAGGCGCTGCGGCGGCAACTGCCAGAGTATATGGTGCCCAGCCGCATCGGGTATTTGGCGGAGCTGCCGACCACGACCGGCGGCAAGCTCGACCGCGAGCGGCTGCCGGAGTTGACGGGGGCGGTGGCGGGCGGCGCCGGGGTGGAGCCGCGCAACCCGGGGGAGCGGGCGGTGGCGGAGGCGTTCGCGGCGGCGCTGGGGCGGGCCGGGCCGGTGTCGGTGGCGGACGATTTTTTCCTCGAGTTGGGCGGCGACTCGCTGACGGCGGTGGATTGCATCGTGCGGCTGCGGGCGCAGGGCTGGACGGCGACGGTGCGCGAGCTCTACGAGGCGCGCACGGCGGCGGGGCTGGCAGCGGCGGCGCGGCGGGAGGCGGCGCCGGCGGCGGCGGCGGCGCGGCCGCACGGCGAGGGACGGCCGGGATGGTGCACGGCGGCGCAGGCGGGCTGGATCGCCGCCGAGCTGGTGGCGGCGAGCGCGCTGGGGTATGGGGGGCTTTTCGTGGCGCTGCCCTGGCTGCTGGCGCGGCTGCCGCTGTGGCAGGCGCTGGCGGCGCTGCTGGGGCTGGCGCTGGCGGGGCTGGTGGCCTACGCGCCGCTGAGCGTGCTGGCGACGGCGGGGCTGAAGCGGGCGCTGATCGGGCGCTACCGCGCCGGGAAGGCGCCGGTGTGGAGCGGGTTCTATTTGCGGCACTGGATGGTGACGCAGGCGGCGCGGGCGATTCCCTGGGGATGGCTGCAGGGCACCGCCGCACAGGCGTGGGCGCTGCGGCGGCTGGGGGCGAGGGTGGGGACGCGCGTCTACCTGCACCGGGGCGTGGATCTGTCGCACGGCGGGTGGGACCTGCTCTGGCTGGGCGACGGCGCCACGGTGGGGCAGGACGCGGCGCTGCGGCTGGTGGATCTGGACGGCGGGCAGTTGGAGATCGGTGCGGTGAGGGTGGGGGCGGGGGCGACGCTGGACACGCGCGCCGGCATGGACCCGGGCACGGAGCTGGGGCGGGAGGCCTACCTGGGGCCGCTGAGCTGGCTGCCGGAGGGCACCACGGTGCCGGCGGGCGAGCGCTGGGACGGCACGCCGGCGGCTTTGACGGGCGCGGCGCCGATGGCGCCGGTTTTGACGGGCGCGGCGCCGGCGGCGCCGGCTTTGACGGGCGCGGCGCCGGCGGCGCCGGCTTGGACGGGCGCGGCGCCGGGGGCGCCGGCTTGGACAGGCGACTTGCCCATGGGCGTGCACTGCGCGCTGGTGCTGGCGGGCCGCGGCGCCAGCCTGCTGGTCGCCGGACTGCCATGGCTGCTGCTCGCGGCGTGGACGCCGGCGGGCGAGTCGGCGCGGGCCGTGGCGTGGCTGGACGCACCCACGTTCGGTTGGGCGGGAGTGGCGATGGCGGCGGGGCTGGCGGCGGCGGCGGTGGTCGGGACGCTGGCGCTGCGGGCGGCGTGGGCGCGCTGGCTGGGGGGCGGGCTCGGCCGCCGGGCGCCGCTGGTGGCCAGCCAATGGAGCTTGGCGGCGATCCGCATCGAGGCCACGGCGGCGCAGGTGGAGAGCGCCGGGCGCTGGCTCTCGGGCACGCTGTTCTGGCCGCTGTGGCTGCGCGCGGCGGGCATGCGCATTGGGCGCGGCTGCGAGATCAGCACCATCCTTGACGTCTTGCCGGCGACGGTGGAGATCGGGGCGGAGAGTTTTTTTGCCGACGGCATTTACCTGGGCGGACCGCGGCGGCACCGCGGCACGCTGGCGGTGGAGCGCACGCGGCTGGGCGGCGGCACGTTTTTGGGCAACCATGCGGTGATTCCCTGCGGCCACGACTGGCCGGAGGGGCTGTTTGTCGGCATCGCCACCGTGCCCGAGGCGCGGCGGGCGCGGCCGCACACGGCTTGGTTCGGGCAGCCGCCGATGGAGTTGCCGCGCAAGGCCGAAGCGGTGGATCGGCGCTATACCCACGATCCCGGGCCGGTGCGCTACGCCACGCGGCTGTTCTGGGAGCTGGCGCGGCTGGCGCTGCCGGCGCTGCCGCTCTTGTTGGCGGCGGGCTGGGAGGCGGCGCTGGGAAGCGCCGCGGGGAGCTGGGGCGATGCGGGGCTGGCGCTGGTGGTGGCGCCGCTGCTCACCGCCGCCGCCGCGGCCGCCGGCGGCCTAGCGATTGTGGCGCTGAAGTGGGTGCTGCTGGGCCGGGTGCGGCCGGGGCAGCGCTACTTCTGGTCATGCTGGTGCGGACGCTGGGATTTTCTCTACATGGCCTGGCAGTATTGGGGCCCGGCGGTGCTGGCGCCGCTGGAGGGCACGCTGCTGCTGAACCAGTTCCTGCGGCTGACGGGGATGCGCATCGGGCGGCGGGTGGCGCTGGGCCCGGGATTTCTGCAGGTGGTGGATCCCGACCTGCTGCGCTTCGACGACGACGCCACGGTGAATTGCCACTTGCAGGCGCACACCTTCGAGGACCGCGTTCTGAAGATGGACCGGATCCATGTTGGACGCGGGGCCACGGTGGGCGACGAGGCGGTGGTGCTGTACGCCGTCGAGATCGGCGCCGAGGCGCGGGTGGCGCCGCACAGCGTGGTGATGAAGCACGAGGTGGTGCCGGCGGGCGCGAGGTTCAACGGCGCGCCGGCGTTGCCGGAAGAGGCGCCGCAAGCGCTGACCGCGCTCATGGCCTAGCTTCCACCCTTCCGTGGCGGCCCGCTCCCGATCCCGCTCCAGGTCTGGGCATAGTGGGCGCGGACCCCAGCGCGCCTGCCCGGCCCGGCTGTAGCAGCGCCGGGCCGGTGCGGCGCGCGTCCCGCTTGTGAGCCGCCCCGCTGTAACAGCGCGGGGCGGCATGCTCGCGCCGACTTGGGGGCCCCGTGGCCCCAAGTCGGCGCTGCGCTTCGCTGGGGCCGCGCCGAATTCGTTTCCCGGGGGCGGGCCGCCCTGCGGGATTTCGCAGCCTTTCGCGCCGATTTTGCCAGCAGGCAAAGCGGCGCGACCCCCGCGACTTTTGGGCCGCCCTGCGGAATTACGACCACCCCAGAGCCCCAGGCAGGCTCTGGGAACCCCGGTTCGCAGCCTTTCGCGCCGATTTTGCCGGCAGGCAAAGCGGCGCGACCCCCGCGATGGGCATCCGACCTTGGCGGGAGGCCATTCATCCATGCAACGTAGTGTTGTTCTGGGCATTGTGGGCATGATTGCCTTGGGGGTCGCACAAGGAGCGCGGGCGCAGACCAGCTCGGAGATCTCGGTGCAAGCCAGCGGGCTCTTCACCAAGAAGACCACCGGGGCCGCCATTGTCCACAGCGTCAGCGATTCGACCGGGTTGCTGGTCGGCTACCGCTTTCACATCAATTCCTGGGAGGCGATCGAGGCCGAGTACGGCTACACGCGCAGTCGGCAGGTCTACCTGGCGACGGCAACGAACACGGGTCCGGGGCTGCGGGCCAACATGCAGCAGGTGATCTTCAACGAGGTGATCACCACGCCGAAGCTTTTCGGGGTGCTGGAGCCGTTTGTGCTGGCAGGCGGCGGGGTGGTGATCTTCAACCCGCGGGGGACGCCGGGCTTCGCCGCGACGCGCCAGACCAAGGCAGCGTTCAACTACGGCGCCGGGGTGAACTTCCACATTTTCAACCTCGGAGCGCGGGTGGAGTACCAGGGGCTGTTTCTGAAGGTTCCGGACTTCAACAACACGGCATTCAATCCCGACCGCTGGACGCACGTGGCGCAGCCGTCGCTGGGGCTGATCTTCACCTTTTGACAACGCGGTGGCGGGCGAGGGAGGCGAGGAGGGCGTCCACGTCGGCGGGCTGGGTGCGGTAGTTGGTGATGCAGGCGCGGAGGGCGGAGAGGCCGCCGGGGAGACGCACGGCGGAGATCCAGGCCTCGCCGGAGGCAACCACGGCTCGGGCGGTGGCCTCGAGGTCGCAGGCTTCGTCGGCGAGGCAGGCGAGCGGCAGGGGGGTGGAGTTGGCGAGGCGCCAGCCCTGGGCCTGGGCTTGCTGGCGCAGGTAGTCGCCCATGGCGACTTGATGGCGGAGGGCGGCCTCGTAGCCGGACCATCCCGCCACGGCGAGGGAGAGGAAGAGCTTGAGGCCGGTGAAGCGGCGCGACCATTGCATGGAGTGGGCGAAGGGATCGGGGGGCGGGGAGGCGACCTCGTCGGCGTCGCGGGGCATGTAGTCGGCGGCGACGCCGAAGGTGCGGCTGAGGATGTGGGGGTGGCGGGTGAGGAAGATGCCGGCGCCCATGGGGACGGAGAGGGATTTGTGGGCGTCGAAGGTGATGGAGTCGGCGCGCTCGATGCCGGCGATGGCGGGGCGCAGCTCGGGCAGCAGGGCGGCGAAGCCGCCCCAGGCGGCGTCCACGTGGAACCAAAGGTTTTCGGATTGGGCAAGCGCGGCCAGATCGGCGAGCGGGTCCATGACGCCGGTGGCGGTGGCGCCGGCGGTGGCGACCAGGAAGGCGGGGCGGGCGCCGGCGGCGCGGTCGCGGGAGACGGCGGCGGCGACGGCGGCGGGAGCCAAGCGCCAGGCGGCATCCACCTCGAGCACGCGCACGCAGTCGGTGCCGAGGCCGCACAGGCGCGCCGCCTTGAGCACGGAGTCGTGGCTGAGCCGGGAGACGTAGACCGTGGGCGGGGCGGGGAGGGCGCGGAGGCCGCCGCGGGCGAATTCGGGAAAGGCGTGGGTGAGGGCGGCCAGCAGGGCGGTGTGGTTGGCCTCGGCGCCGCCGGAGCAGAAAACGCCGTCCAGGCTGGCGGCGGGGTAGCCGAAGCGCGCGCCGAGGGCGTGGACGAGATGGCGCTCGACCTCGGTGGCGAAGGGGTTGTGGCTCCAGGCCGCCATTTGCGGGTTGAAGGCGGCCACCAGGGCGTCGGCGACGATGCCCATGGTGGTGGGGGCGGGATTGAACAGGCCGAAGTAGCGCGGGTGCGGGGTGTGGACCTGCTGCTCCCACAGGCCGCGCACGGCGAAGGCCAGGGCCTCGGGCGGGGGCAGCGGGGACTGGAAATCGAAGGCGGCGAGCGCCTGGCGCAGCGCCCCGGGATCGAGCGCGGGGGCAACGCGGGCGCCGGCGACTTGGCGCTGGTAGCGCTCGATCTCGGTGGCGAGGCGCTGCCAGAGCAGGAGCCGGAGGTCGGAATCGAGAGCCAAGTTGCTGGAGGCGGAGGTCAGGATGCTCATGAAGGGCAGTCGCTCCCGGTTATACTTTTAGAGAGTACGATGGGGAGCACGTGGCGACAAGCGAAGCGGATCCAAAGATCGAAACCTACCTGGAAACATTGGGCGCGAACGAGGGCTACGGGCAAGAGCTGTGGCGCCTGTACCAGGCCAACGCGGAGGCGGTGCCGGAGGCGTGGCGGAGCATTTTCGCCAAGCTGAGCGCGGGCGGCAACGGGCGGAGCGCGGTGCCGGCGCCGTCGGCGGCGGCACCTTCAACGGCGGCGGTGGCGCTGCAGAGCGGCGATCGGCTGGAGCCGCTGCGGGGCGCGGCGGCGCGGCTGGCGGCCAACATGGAGGCCAGCCTGGCGATCCCGACGGCGACCTCGCAGCGCAGCATCGCGGTGGGGCGGCTGGAGGCGAACCGGCGGCTGCTGAACCAGCACTTGGCGGAGCGGAAGCAGAAGCTGTCGCTGACGCCGCTGGTGGGCTGGGCGATCGTGCGGGCGGCGGTGGAGTTCCCTTCGCTGAACAGCGCCTATAGCCTGGAGCAGGGGCAGGCGAGCCGGGTGGAGCGGGCGCACGTGAACCTGGGGCTGGCGGTGGACGTGGAGCGGGCCAGCGGGCGTTCGCTGCTGGTGCCGGTGGTGAAGCAGGCGGAGCAGCAGAGCTTCGCGGAATTTTTCCAGGCGTGCGACCGGCTGATCCAGGCGGCGCGCAGCGGCAAGATCGCGCCCGACGAGCTGCAGGGGGCGACGATCAGCCTGACCAACCCCGGGACCATCGGGACGCGGGCCTCGGTGCCGCGGCTGATGGCGGGGCAGGCGGCGATCATCGCGGCCGGGGCGGTGGCCTATCCGGCGGGGTTCGAGGGGGTGCCGGAGGCAACGCTGCGGGCGCTGGGGGTGGGCAAGAGCTTCACGCTGGCATGCACCTACGACCACCGCATCGTGCAGGGGGCGGAGTCGGGGGCGTTTTTAGCGCGGGTGGAGGCGCTGCTGCAGGGGGCGGACGATTTTTACGGGCGCATTTTCGCGGCGCTGGGGGTGGCCGCGGCGCCGGTGCTGGCGCTGCCGGGGCCGGCGGCGCTGGGGGGAGAAGGGGCGGAGGGCGCGGCGGCGGACGGGGAGGCGATCCGCAAGCAGGCGGCGGTGAACCAGTTGGTGCACACCTACCGCGTGCGCGGCCACTTGCAGGCGGAGGTGGACCCGCTGCAGATGAAGGCGGTGGAGCCGCACCCGGAATTGGAGCCGGGGCATTTCGGGCTGGGCGAGGGCGACCTGGAGCGGAGCTTCCTGTGTCCGCTGGCGGGGCGGCCGGCGGGGGCGACCTGCACGCTGCGCGAGATCCTGGCGGTGCTGCGGGCGACCTACTGCGGCACGCTGGCGCTGGAGTTCATGCACCTGCAGCGGCCGGAGGAGCGGCTGTGGCTGCAGGAGCACCTGGAGCCGCGGCGGGGCGAGCGCGGGCTGGGAGCGGAGCAGCGGCGGCGCATTTTGCGCAAGCTGACCGAGGCGGAAGAGTTCGAGCACCTGCTGCACGCGCGCTTTGTGGGGCACAAGCGCTTCTCGCTGGAGGGGGGCGAGGCGCTGATACCGGCGCTGGACGCGCTGTTCAACCAGGCCAGCGCCGACGGGGCCGAGGACATCGTGCTGGGCATGTCGCACCGCGGGCGGCTGAACGTGCTGGTGACGCTGCTGGGGCAGAGCATGAGCGTGATGTTCTCGAAGTTCGAGGACCAGGATCCGGACAGCGTGGAGGGCTCGGGGGACGTGAAGTACCACCTCGGGGCCGAGGGCAGCCACGTGGGGCCGGACGGGCGGCGGCTGGCGATCGAGCTGATCAGCAACCCCAGCCATTTGGAGGCGGTGGACCCGGTGGTGGAGGGGAGCGCGCGGGCGCGGCAGGAGCAATTGACGGACGCGCAGGACCAGCGCGGGCGGCGCGTGGTGCCGGTGCTCATCCACGGGGACGCGGCGTTTGCCGGACAGGGGGTGGTGGCGGAGACGCTGAACCTGTCGCAGTTGGGCGGCTACCGCACCGGCGGGACCACGCACCTGGTGGTCAACAACCAGATCGGGTTCACCACCTCGCCGGCGGGGGCGCGCTCGACGCTGTATTGCACCGACGTGGCGCGCACGGTGCAGGCGCCGATTTTCCACGTGAACGGGGACGATCCGGAGGCGGTGGTGCGGGCGACGGAGCTGGCCTTTGCCTTCCGGCAGCAGTTCCACAAGGACGTGGTGGTGGACATCGTCTGCTACCGGCGGCACGGGCACAACGAGGCGGACGATCCCTCGCTGACCTCGCCGGTGCTGTACCGCAACATTGACCAGCACGCCTCGGTGCGGACGCTATACGCGCGGGCGCTGGAGGGGGCGGGGCTGGTGGCGGACGCGGAGGCGGAGCGGGTGGCGGTGCGGGAGGGGCTGAGCCAGGCGGCGGCGCAGGCGGTGGCGGCGGGCGCGCCCGAGGCGGCGGCGGTGGTGTCGGCGCCGGCGACGGCGGCGGGGGTGGATCTGCTGCAGCGGGTGGGGGAGCGGCTGGGGGCGCTGCCGGAGAGTTTCCACCTGCACCCCAAGCTGCGCGCCTGGGCGGAGAAGCGGCGGCAGGCGGTGGCGCAGCAGGGCAGCGTGGACTGGTCGCTGGCGGAGGCGCTGGCGCTGGGCACGCTGGCGCTGGAGGGGGTGCCGGTGCGGCTGAGCGGGCAGGACTCCGGGCGCGGCACCTTCAGCCAGCGCCACGCCGTGCTGCACGATTACGAGAGCGCGGAGACCTACATTCCGCTGGCCCACCTGAGCCCGGAGCAGGAGGCGGTGGAGATCTACGACAGCCTGCTGTCGGAGGAGGCGGCGCTGGGCTTCGAGTTCGGCTATGCCATGACCCATCCCACGGCGCTGGTGCTGTGGGAGGCGCAGTTTGGCGACTTCGCCAACGGGGCGCAGGTGATCATTGACCAGTTCCTGGCGGCGAGCGAGACCAAGTGGCAGCGCACCAGCGGGCTGGGGCTGCTGTTGCCGCACGGCTACGAGGGGCAGGGGCCGGAGCACTCCAGCGCGCGCATCGAGCGCTTTTTGCAGCTCTCGGCCGAGGACAACTGGCGCATCGCCAACTGCACCACGGCGGCGCAGTACTTCCATCTGCTGCGCAGCCAGGGGCGGCGGCGGCCGCGGCGGCCGCTGGTGGTGTTCACCCCCAAGAGCCTGCTGCGCCATCCCCAGGTGGCCTCGCCCTTCGCCGAACTCACCGCGGGCGGCTTCCGGGCGGTGCTGGGGGATGCGGGGGCGGAGGCGGAGGCGGCGCGGGTGGCGCTGTGCTCGGGCAAGGTGTATTACGACCTGGCCAAGGCGCGGGGCAGCCGGCGCGATGTGGCGATCGTGCGGGTGGAGCAGCTCTATCCCTTCCCCGCGGAGGAGATTGGGGCGGAGCTGGCGAGGTACGCGCAGGCGCGGACGATCGTGTGGGTGCAGGAAGAGCCGGAGAACATGGGGGCGTGGAGCTTTGTGGCGCCGCGGCTGCAGGGAGTGATGGACGCGGGCGTGGCGGCCGGAGCGCGGCTCCGCCACATCAGCCGGCGGGCGAGTTCCAGCCCGGCGGCGGGCTCGCTGCGGCGGCACCAGCAAGAGCAGGCGGCGATTGTGGAGCAGGCGCTGGCGGTGGAGTAGCGCGGCCGGGGCGGGGCGGCGCGGCCGCGGGCGGAGCGCGCACAGCCAGGATTGGCTGTGCCACCGCTGCCCGGAGGAGCGGCGCGGCCCCATGGCGGGCGCGGGCCCCAGCGCGCCTGCGGCGCGCCGCCAGCGGAGGGGGCGCGGCTTAGGCGGCGCCGGCGGCGGCGGCGGCGGCGGGCAGGTACTGCTGCTGGGCGTAGTCCACGAAGACGGCGACCACTTCCGGGTCGAACTGGGTGCCGGCGGACTGGACGAGGCGGGCGCAGGCTTCGGGGATGGGGATGCCGCGGCGGTAGGGGCGGTCGGAGGTCATGGCGTGGAAGGCGTCCACCACGGCGAGGATGCGCGCGCCCAGCGGGATCTCGCAGCCCTTGAGCTTGCCAGGGTAGCCGGAGCCGTCCCAACGTTCGTGGTGGTGGAGGATGTAGAGCGCCACCCACTCGAAGCCGGGCACCTGGCGCAGGATGGCCCAGCCGTACTCGGGATGGCGGCGCATGATGGCGGCCTCAGAGGGCTCGAGCGCCTGCTGCTTGTTGAGGATGCTGTCGGGGATGCCGATCTTGCCGATGTCGTGCAGGGTGGCGCTGATCTCGAGCTCGCGCAGTTGGCGGGTTTCCCAGCCGTAGTGGGCGCCGACGGCGATGGCAAGCTCGACGATCTGGGTGCTATGCACGCCGGTGCCCAGGTCGCGCAGATCCACCAGCGCGCCCATGGCGCAGGCGACCGCATCCATGAAGGACGCGCCGACTACCGGAAGCTCGTCGGCCATGGGGACAGGCGCTCCTTTAGCGGCCGCGGTGGTTTTCGCCGTGGCCGGGCGGGGGCGCGGTGCGCAGCGCGCCCAGCACCTGCACCAGGCCATGCCCGAGGCCGCCGTCGGCGTCGCCGGGGATGGAGGGGTTGGCGGTGTTTTCGATCTCGCCGCGGTTGTCGGCGCCGGCCTGGCCCAACTGCCGCAGCAGGGCGGCCTCGCCCGCCACCAGCGGGGTGGAGAAAGAGGTGCCGCTCACCGTCGCCCAGAGCAGGCCGAAGCCGGGGAAGGTGGTGAGCAACTGCACGCCGGGGGCGGCGACATCGTCGTCCACGATCCCGGTGGGGGGATCGAAGTTGGAGAAGGCGGCGCGGTTGAACACCGGGTTGGCGATGCAGGGATTGACCGTGCCGGGGGCGGGAGGCGGGTTGGTGGGGGCGTTGCAGCCATCCACCGCGCCCACGCCCACCACGCCGGGCAGGGAGGCGGGATAGACCGGGTCGCTGCTGCCGCTGTTGCCGGCGGCGGCGGAGACGATGATGCCCTTGCTGACCGCCTCGGCGATGGCCGCCTGCACGTTGGGGTCGAGGCCGGTGGAGCTGAAGCTCAGGTTGATGACGTTGGCGCCGTGGTCCATGGCGTAGGTGATGGACTCGTAGATCACGGCGGCGTCGGCGGTGCCGCCGGGGCCGAAGGCCTTGATGGGCAGAATCTTGGCTTCGGGGGCGATCAAGTGGATGAGGCCCGCCACCGAGGTGCCGTGGCCGAAGTCGGGATCGCAGGCCAGGATCTTCTCGATCAGCGCGATCAACTGCTGCTCCTCGCGGTTCAGCACCGAGGCCGTGCTCTGGCCGTTGAGCACCGAGGCGGTGGATTGCTGCAACACCGCCACCGTGCTGGAGATGCTGCCGTTGAGGCTGTTGGCGGTGGGCACGGTGCAGCCGTTGAGCACCGAGGCGGTGGATTGGCTGAGCAGCCAGCGCAGGCCCTCGCTGTTCAGCACCGAGGCGGTGGACTGCTCCCCGTTGAGCACCGAGGCGGTGGATTGGCCGAGGTCGGCCCAGGCCGACCAATTGGGGGTGTTGTCGTAGAAGTTGTAGCCCTCGCGGCGCAGCAGGACCTTGCGCAGCACCGGGTTGAACTGGTCTACGCCGTTGTCAATCAGCGCCACCACCACGCCCTTGCCGGTGGCCAATGCGTGGGCGGCGGGCCCGCTGGCGACCTGCGAGACCAGGGGCTGGTCCACGTATTGGGTGGGGGCGCGGGTGCCGTAGTAGTTGGTCTCGGTGTTGAGCACCGAGGCGGTGCTCTGGTTGAGGACCGAAGCGGTGCTCTGCACCAGCACCTGCACGAACTCGCCGTTGAGAACCGAGGCGGTGGATTGACCGCCGTTGAGGACTGAGGCGGTGGACTGGCCGCCGTTCAAAACCGAAGCGGTGGATTGGCCGCCGTTCAACACCGAGGCAGTGGACTGGCCGCCGTTCAACACCGAGGCAGTGGATTGGCCGCCGTTGAGGACCGAAGCGGTGGATTGGCCGCCGTTCAACACCGAGGCGGTGGACTGGCCCAGGGTCATCATGGTGTTCAGTTCGGGGTGGCCGGCGGCGGGATCGGTTTTGATCTGGTTGAGCAGTTGCTGGTCGGTGAGGCCGGAGTTGGAGGTGACCAGGTAGAGGTCGCGGTGGGGGTTGAGGCGCACGGAAGTGACGTCGAGGCGGGCGTCGAAGCTGGCGACTTGGCTGGCCTGCAAATGGACCAGGACACCCTGGCCGAGAGGGCCGGAGGCGAAGGCCGCAAGAGAGGCCCACAGACAGAAGGTCATCGCCAGCAGGCCGATCGCCGGCCGCCGCCGTCCAGGTTGATTGCGAAACACCATGCTCATATCCTCACTTCCTCAACATCACTTCCTCAACATCCACAACCGAACCCAATGAGCAACCACAAACTCCCACCATCCCCTATCGGCCGATTCTTAAGGAAACTTTAGGGCAGCAGCACCGGGGCGACGCCCCAATGCTTGAGCCCGGCCTGCAGGTCCAGGCACCAGGGGCCGGCGTCGGTGGGCAGCAGGGCGAACTCTCCGAAGGCGTTGGTGCGGGCGCGCCGGGCCGGGGCGTTGGGGCTGGGGCCGGCCACGCCGGTGAGCTCGACCGCACAATCGGGCCAGCCCTCGCCGACAGCATTCAAAACTTGTCCGACCACGCTCCAGCCGTCGTGGCGGCTGACGCGCTCGACCATGACCTCGAGGCTGAGGTCGGGCGAGCCGTCGAGCTGGTAGACGCAGTGGCGGCGCGCCTGCAGGCCGCGCACGCGGGCGGGCCAGGGGGCGGTGAAACTGTCAAAGGCCAAGCGCACGGCGCCCCGGCCGGCGGGGCGGGGGCGCAGAGCGCGGGCGGTGCGGTCAGGGGGCGAGGCCAGGGCCAGAGCGCGCTCGAGGCAGGCGGGCGGGAGGGGTTCGCGATCCTGGCGCAGGGTGTCGCCGAGCAGGCGCCAAAAGTCCAGTTCTTGTTCGCAGCAGGCGCAGCCGGCGGCCAAGTGGGCGCGCATGGGCTCGGCCTCGGCGGAGGGAAGGCTCTGGCTGGCAAAGGCGGCCCAGGCCCATGGGGTGAAATGTTCGGCCATGTTGCACTCACTCCGGGAAGAATCCATCCCAGCACATACCCGTGAGATCAGCCGTGCCCCATCTCGGCATGGCGCCCCGGCAAAGTTGGGGCGCAGTCCGCCGGTCTGGGCAACTGGCTGATTATAAAGGATAACGGGCCACCCGCTGGAAAAATTTCGCGGGTCGGGCTAGGGGGAGGGCCCTAGGCGGCGCGGGGCTGGGGGCGGGCGGGCGGTCGAGATGCAAGTGACTGATTTTACTGGATTTGGTCCGCTCACAGATCACTCGCGCTCAATCACGGCGCGGAGGGCGAAGAGGGCCTCGTCGCACTGGGCCTCGTCCACGTCGCAGTGGGTGACCAGGCGGATCTGGTAGGGGTCGAGGGCGTTGGCGAGGACGTTGCGCTCGGCCAGGCGGGCGAGGACGTGGGCGGCATCAAACTCGGTCTGGCGGAGGTCGAAGACGACGATGTTGGTGGCGACCTGGGCGGGGTCCACGCGCACGCCGGCGATGGTGGCGAGGCCGCGGGCGAGGCGCTGGGCGAGGGCGTGGTCGCGGGCGAGGGAGGCGGGGCCCTTCTCCAGCGCGACCAGGCCGGCGGCGGCGAGCACGCCGGCCTGGCGCATGCCGCCGCCCAGCATCTTGCGCACGCTGCGGGCGCGGTCAATGAAGTCGGCCGAGCCGAGCAGGAGCGAGCCCACGGGCGCGCCCAGGCCCTTGGAGAGGCAGAACATCAGCGAATCGAAGGGGGCGGAGAGGGCGGCGACGGGCACGTCCAGGGCGGTGGCGGCGTTGAAGATGCGGGCGCCGTCGAGGTGGGTGCGGACACCGCGCTGGCGCAGCTCGCGGCAGAGGTCGTTGGTGATGGCAGGCGGAGTGACGACGCCGCCCGCCCAGTTGTGGGTGTTTTCCACCACCACCAGGCCGGTGCGGGCGTGGTTGTGGAGGTCGTCGAGGCGGAGCGCGGGCTGCACCAGCCCCCAGGTGAGGCGGCCGGTGTCGGCGGCGACGGGGCGGCAGAGGCAGCCGGAGAAGGCGGCGGCCATGGCCATCTCGAGGTTGAAGAGATGGGAGCGGGCCTCGCAGACAATCTCCTGGCCGGGGCGGGTGTGGAGATGGACGGCGATCTGGTTGGCCATGGTGCCGGTGGGCACAAAGAGGGCGGCCTCGCGAGCGAAGAGTTCGGCGGCGCGGGCCTGGAGGCGGTTGACGCTGGGGTCTTCGCCGTAGACGTCGTCGCCCACCTCGGCGGCCATCATGGCGCGGCGCATCTCGGGGGAGGGGCGGGTGACGGTGTCGCTGCGCAGATCAACGGCGGCGCGCACGCCGCGGCTCTGCATCGCCTCGACCTCGGTCATGCCCTTGGGGCTGAAACGTCCTCGCATGCTACGAGAGTATCGTGGGTGGCGTCGAAGGCGCCGAGGAATTCGGCGCAGACCTGGTTGGCGAGCAGGCGGCCGCGCGGGGTGAGGGCGATGCGGCCGCCGGCGCGCCGCAACAGGCCGTCGGCGACGAGGCGATCGAGGCGGGGAACGAGCGCGGGCGGCAGGGGTTCGAGCAATGCCACGCCGGCGTTGCGGCGCAGGCCGAGGAAGTAGTGTTCCTCGAGTTCGGCCGCCGGCGGCAGCCGCGCGGGGGCGAGGCGGGGGAGGCGATGGGCGCGCAGGGGTTCGAGATAGGCGGCGAGGGCGTCGGGGTTGGCGAAGCGGCGGGGCTGGGGGGAGGCCAAGAAGGAGTGGGCGTCGAGGCCGACGCCGAGGTAGGGCGCGCGCGCCCAGTAGCGCAGGTTGTGGCGGCTGGCAAAACCGGGGCGGGCGAAGTTGGAGATCTCGTACTGGGGCACACCGGCGGCGGGCAGGAGGTCGCAGGCGAGCTCGTAGGCGTCGGCGACGAGGTCGTCGTCGGGCACGGTGTGGGCGTGGTAGCGGGCGCCGCCGGCGAGCAGCTCGTGGCCGAGGCGGCTGTCGTGGTCCACCTCGAGCATGTAGATGGAGACATGCGGCACACCGGTGGCGCAGGCGAGCTCGAGCGATTGGCGCCAGGAGGCGGGGGTTTGGTGGGGGAGGCCGGCGATGAGGTCGAGGTTGAGGTTGGCGAGGCCGGCGGCGCGGGCGCGCTCCAGGTCGGCGAGCACGGTGGAGCGGGCATGGAGGCGGCCGACGGCGCGGGCCTCGGCGTCGTGGAAGGACTGCACGCCGAAGCTGAGGCGGTTGACGCCGGCGGCGACGAGGGCGTCGAGCGCCGCGGGCGTGAGGGTGCCGGGGGCGACCTCGACGGTGTGTTCGAGATCGGGGGCGAGTTGGAAGTGTTCGCGGATGGCGGCGGCGACCAGGGCGAAGTCGCCGGGGGCGAGCAGGGTGGGGGTGCCACCGCCCCAGTAGAGGGAGTCGAGGGTGGCGCCGGCGAGGCCGTCGTGGGCGGCGGCGAGGGCAAGCTCGCGGGCGAGCAGGGCGGCGTATTCGTGGTAGACGGCGGGGGAGAAGACGGCGCTGGCGAAGTTGCAGTAGCTGCACTTGCTGCGGCAGAACGGCACCGACAGGTACAGCCCGAGGCTCACGGCGGGCCTAGGCGAGGGCCGCGGCGGAGGCGGCGCCGTAGGCGGCAAACCAGGGGGAGGCGGCGCGCAGGCTGCGGTTGACGGCCTCGATGTTGGCGCGGCCCTGGGTGGCGAGCCACTGTTCGAAGGCGGCGAGGCCCTGGCGGGCGTAGACGGCGATGCCGTCCTTCCAGGTGGCGCGGCCGCAGAGCACGCCGGCGAAGGCGACGCCGGATTCGGCGGCGAGCGCCAGGCTCTCGGTGAACTCGGCGTTGCTGACGCCGGCGCTGAGGAAGATGAAGGGGCGGCGGGCGGCGGCGGCGGCGCGGCAGAAGTGTTCTAGCGCCTCGGGCTTGGAGTAGGCGGCCTCGCCGGAGAAGGCGGCGCTGCCGGCGACGAACTTGGTGTTGACCGGGATCTCGACCTTGAGCACGTCCACGCCGTACTGGTCCTGGCTGAACTCGGCGATGCTGGCGCGGACAATCTCGGGCTTTTGGCGGGCGTAGGCGAGGCCCTTCTCGTCGCCGCCGGCGGGGTCGTAGCCGACAAACTCGAGGAAGAAGGGGATGTCGGCGGCGCGGCACTCGGCGCCGACGCGCTCGATGAAGGCGTGCTTGACGTCGTTGATGGGGGCGGCCTCGAAGGGGGTGTAGTAGAGCAGGATCTTGACGCAGTCGGCGCCGGCGGCCTGCAGGCGGCGGACGGAGCTGTGGGGGAGCAGGTCGGGGAGGCGGCCGGGCTGGGTGTTGTCGTAGCCGCTCTCCTCGTAGGCGAGCAGCAGGCCGGCGTTTTTAGCGCGGGCGGCGGCGGCGGGCAGGCCGTACTCGGGATCAAGCAGGATGGCGCTGGCGTAGGGGGTGAGGCCGCGGCTGACGGCGAGCTTGAACTCCTCCATCATGGCCGGGGTGGCGGGGCTGCCCTTCTCCTTGGCGAGCGCCTTCTGCAGGCTGCCGCGCTGGTCCATGGCGGCGGCGGCGATCACGCCGCGGGCGTCGGAGACGGCATTCATGCCTTTCAGCTTGCCGGGGGTGAGTTTCATGGGCGCATCCCTTTCCTTCACTTAGTGTACCGATTTTTTGCCTCAGCTCCGCAGTGCGACCTGGAAATCCTGGCCCTGCCAGCGGCCGTCGTTGGCATAGCGGAAGGTGAACTGGAAGGGGGCGGTCTGGCCGGGGGCGGCGTGCAGATCGAGGTACTCGAAGCCGTAGGGGGTGGGGGTGGAGCGCAGCTCCTCGACTGTGGCCCAGCCGTCGCGGCTGAAGTGAAGGAAGAACGGCTCCAGCAGTTGGATGCGGAGGGTGGCGCCGGCGGGCAGGAGGGGGACTTGGCGGTGCAGCTTCCAGATCTCGAGCGGCTTTTTCCTGCGGTGGCCGTGGAGGTAGCGGTCGGCGACGGCGGGGATGTGGTCGAAGACGGCGCCGTCGGCGAGGGAGCGCAGCAGGCGGAGGTACTCGGCGTGGGCCCACATCAGCGGCATGGCGGAGCCGCTGGGGCGGCCGAAGCTGAGGAAGGCGGCGGGCAGGTCGGGCAGGTCCCAGACCTGCTCGGGCAGGAGGTGGAGGTGGTTGGCGAGGCGCTCCAGGGCGCGGACGAAGGGGGCGACGTCGCGGCCGGCGGCGAGTTCGTAGTGGGCGCGCTCGCCGGTGAGCAGCGGCCAGGCGCCGCCGCGGCCCCAGCCCTCGAAGGCGCCGCCGTCGGGGCGCTGGCCGTAGCCGTCGTGGTTGTAGCGGCGCCAGCAGGGGCCGTAGGGGGTGGCGACCTTGAGGGTGGCGTCCACCACGCGCAGCGAGTCTTCGATGAGCGGATCGCCGGGGGGGCGGATGCCGTAGCGCACCAGCTCGAGGAAGCCGGCATCCACGATGTCGCGCGCGGGAAAGGCGCTGGCCTGGCCGGGGCCGCGGTTGTTGATGTGCAGGGTGGCGGTGTCGGGGTCTTCGTTGGCGCCGACGCCGAGGCGGGGGGCGGGGTTGATGCGGATGTAGTGGCGGGGAACGCCGGGCAGGAGCGTGCCCTGGGAGGTGACGGTCCAGGCCTCGAGGTGGCTCTCGAGGAAGTCGGCGTAGTCGAGCGCCAAGTGGGCGAGGGTGTCGTCGCCCTCGGCGTGGGCGAAGTCGGCGGCGCAGACCAGGCCGGCGATCTGGGCGGCGAGGCTGGAGGGGGAGTAGCCGCCGGCCTCTTCCCAGCGCTCCTGCGGGGTGGAGGGGCCGTGGCGCATGAGGAAGGCGGCGGCGCGCGCCACCATGGGGTAGGGATGGAGGTCGCGCAGTCCGCCCTGCTGGCGCAGGTGCCAGGCGAGCAGGATGGGGAAGGCAACCTCGTCGAGCTGGATGCCCCCCCAGTAGGGGGTGCCGTTGATCCAGAAGTTCTGGGAGAAGCCGCCATCGGGATGCTGGGTGGCGCAGAGGTAGATCAGGGCGCGGCGGGCGGTGCGCTGGTCGCCGCTGGCCAGCAGGCCGCCGGCGCTGTTGACTAGGTCGCGGGTCCAGACCAGGTGGTAGCCGCCCAGGTCCTCGTCGCCCTTGGCCTCGCCCCAGGGAATGGCCAGGGAGGCGATGAGGGCGCCGGGGTAGGTCTTGTCCTCGTGGGCGAGCAGCAGGCTGATGCTGCGGTGGTAGAGGGCGCCGCCGTCCTGGGCATGGGCCTCGAGCGGGAGGCGGTGCTCGCGGGTGCGGTCCCACTGCTCCAGGAAGCGGTTGCGGGCCTGGGCGAAGGGCTGGCCCAGGCTCTGCAGCAGGGTGTTGACGGCGGCGTGGCGGGAATCGCCGAAGGCGAGGCCGAGGGTGAACTCGTGGGCGCGGCTGGCGCCGCGGCGGGCGCCCTGGGAGGTGGGGTCGAGATCGAGTTCGGCCACCAGGGCGACGTTGCCGTCGGGGGCGGAGGCGAAGGCCAGGGTGGGGCGGAGGTGGGCGGCGATGTCGGTCCAGCCGTCGCTGGCGCCGACGTAGCCGGCGGAGGCGTGGAGCAGCGGCACGGTGGCGCCGATCGCCATCCAGATATGGTTGTGGTGGGCGAGCAGCAGGCAGCGCCCGGCGACCTCGGCCACCTCGGCGTTGTTGTGCCAGCCCATGCCGTCGAGGTGGGGGGCGCAGAGCACGAACAGGCGCAGGCTGCGGGAGAATTCCGCGCCCACCTCCAGGCGGGTGTGCTGCAGCAGGCAGCTCAGGTGGGGATCGGCGACGATCTCCTTCTCGCAGCGGAAACGGCCCTGGCGGTCTTCGATGGCGACGCGGAAGCCGAGGGCGTGGGGCGAGAGCGCCTCGGTGCGGGCGTCGCAGTCGCGGCGCTCGCCGGCGAAGAAGGTGGCGCCGTCGGTGAACAGGTACTGCAGGTCGCGCACCTGGGGGCGGTCCACGGTGGGGAAGTAGAGTTCGGTGAGGGTGCCCTGGGCGAGGGTGAACCAGAGGCGGCTGGAAGCGGCGTAGGCGGTGCCGATGGCGTCCTTGGCGCTGCGGGTCCAGCGCGGGGGCATGCCGGGGGCGCCGAAGGCGACGGAGGCAGGGGTCGGGTCGGAGGTGCTCATAGTCGGGGAGGGGGGCCGGCTAGTGTAGTGCCCCAGAGGAAATGATGGGTGTCCTTGCGAGCGGGCTGCGACTTTTCTTGGGGAAAAGTCGCATACGGGACGAGTGTGAAGGCATCGCCATTTCTGGGGCACTCCACTAGTGGCCGCCGGCGAGTTGGGCCTGCAACAGCTCGATGATGCGGTCGCGGCGGATCACCCCGCGCACACCGCCATCGGCCACGATGGGCAGTTGGCCCACGTTGCTTTCGGCCATCTTGCGCAGGGCCGAGAACAGGCCTTCGGTGGGGGCGACCACCGCCATCTGCTCGCGCGGGACCATGAGGTCGCGCACCAGCGTGGTGCCCCACTGGGCGCGGGGGATGCGGGAAAGGTCGCCGGGGCTGATGATGCCGAGCAGGCGGTCATCGGCATCCATCACCAGGCTGGCGCGGTAGTTGTGGTGGCTGGCGAGCTCGGCGATGAAGGCCTCGAGGTTGAGCTCGGGCGGGACGCGGGAGTAGAGCGGGGACTCGAGGTCGCGCACGGTGTAATGGTCGAGCGCCGCCTGGGCCTCGGTTTGGCGCCAACTCTGCTCGGCGGCGCTGAGCAGGAACCAGCCGATGAAGGCGAGCCAGAGGCCGCTGAGGCCGGCGCCGGCGAAGAACTCCAGCACCCCCAGGAGGATGAAGCCGAGGGCGCAGGCCTTGCCCACGCGCGTGGCCCAGTGGGTGGATTTGAGGAAGTCTTTGTTGGCGCTCCAGAGGATGGCGCGCAGCACCCGGCCGCCGTCGAGCGGGAAGCCGGGGATGAGGTTGAAGAGCGCGAGCGCGAGGTTGATCCAGCCCAGCCAGGCGAGCACGGCGAAGACGGGCTGGTGCTGGCTGCCCAGGCGGGCGATGCCCCAGCAGAAGGCGCCGATGGCCAGGCTGCTGAGCGGACCGGCGATGGCGATCTGGAACTCGCTGCTGGCGTCGTCGGGCTCGCGCGTCAGCTCGCTCACCCCGCCAAAGACGAAGAGGGTGATGACATGCACCGGCAGGCCGTGGAGGCGGGCCACCAGGCTGTGCGCGAGCTCGTGGGCGACGACGGAGGCGAAGAACAGGACGGTGGTGGCGGCCGCCGCCAAGACCACCTCCAGGCGCGACCAGTCGGGGTTGGCGGCGCGGAAGTACTCGCCCAGGCTGAGGCCAATCAGCGCCAGGATGATCAGCCAACTGGAGTGGAACTGGACGTCAATGCCGAAAACGCGGACCAGGCGGTGGTTGGAGCGGGATCGCGGCGGCGGCATGAAGGAGAGTCCCTGCTCCTATTATGATCCTTTGCCGCGGGAGGGCCTGGACCGAACCCACCCAAGCGGCGTTTGATGGGCCGGGCCATAGCATAATGGCCATTATGAAGAAGCGGGTCAGAGGGGACAAGGCGGGCCGGGTGGTAATCCCCAAGCCGGCGCAGGGGGCGGGACCGCTCACGCAGGAGAGGGGCGGCGTTTGGGTACTTCGCACCGGGCGGCCGCTGGCCGCCGCCGCCACCGACGCGACGCTGGAGCAGATCCGGGCGGAGCGCGGCCGGAGGAATTTGGATGGGGACCGATGCCGCTGGCTTTTTCAAGAGAATTCCTGAGCCTCATCAGGGCCGAGCGGGATCGCCGACAGCAGCTCCTCGAAGGTGCTGAGGCGGAGGCAGCCGATGCACAATGGCTGTTTGAGGATGGGCCCCTCCTCAACGAGCTGTGCCTGCTGCTGCTCGTTGCCGCCCACCATCAGGTCGAACGCGAATTGTTGAAGCTCTGGGCGCGGTGCGGCCCCGAGGATGAGATCGCGGAGGAGCTTTACCTTTCGCGGGTCAAGACGAAGCGGGCGCTACTAAAAGATCCAAAGGGCTGGGACCAGATGGCGTGCAAGCTGGGGTTTGACAGGGCGGGCGCGCTGACGGAGACCTTTCGGCTGCTCGCGAACTGCTACAAGCACGACCCCTGGATGATTCCGGATGGCAAACTCGCCGAGAGTCTTGGAGACCCCGTAGGCGTCCGCTTCGCGCCGCTGCCCGAGAGCGAGGAACTGCGGCGGCGGTTGGCAGTGTCGCTCGGGTTGGATGATCAGGCCGACTATATTGCCATCGCGGGTTGTTTTCTTGAGAAGGCCGACAGCTTCCTGGCAGGAATTGAAAAGCGGGCGCATTTAGGTCGCGTGAGGCGCGAGCCGGCTGGTTTCCTGCCCGAAGACTTGGCTCGTTAGGTTCTCTGCCTTTCCCATCCGGCAGTCGGCGGGCGGGGCGGGGTGGTAGGATGGGGGCGAGCGAATTCGCCATCGCGACCACGTCTATGAGCACGCCCGCGCCTGCCCGCCCCGCCATGCCGACGGCCGACCCCCACGCCGAACACCACTTCACCGGGAGCGCGCTGGTGCGCGACCTGGTGATTGGCATGTCGGACGGATTGACGGTGCCGTTCGCGCTGGCGGCGGGGCTGTCGGGGGCGGCGGTGTCGACCCGCATCGTGGTCACCGCCGGGCTGGCGGAGATCGCCGCCGGCTCGATCGCCATGGGGCTGGGCGGCTACCTGGCGGCGCGGGGCGACGCCGAGCACTATGCCTCGGAGCTGGCGCGGGAGGAGCGCGAGATCGTGGAGCGGCCGCAGGACGAGCGGCGCGAGGTGGCGGAGATCTTCCAGCAGTACGGCATGACCGAGGGCGAGAGCGCCGCGCTGGTGGAGGCGCTGGCGCAGCGGCCGCAGGCGTGGCGCGACTTCATGATGCGCTTCGAGCTGGGGCTGGAGGCGCCCGAACCGGGGCGGGCCTGGGCGAGCGCGCTCACCATCGCCGGGGCCTATGTGGTCGGCGGGCTGATCCCGCTGGGGCCCTACTTCGCCAGCGTGCCGCTGCACACCGCGCTCTTGGGCTCGGTGGCGGTGACCGGGACGGCGCTGCTGGTGTTTGGCTATATCAAAGGACAGTTCACCGGGGCGCCGCGGCTGCGCTCGGCGCTGCAGACGGTGCTGATCGGCGGGGTGGCGGCGACCGCGGCCTTCTTCCTGGCGCGGGCGCTGCAGCAATGAGCGCGGGCGTGTTTCACTCCGGGTTTGTCACGCTGGTGGGGCGGCCCAACACCGGCAAGAGCACGCTGGCGAACGCGCTGGTGGGCAAGAAGGTGGCGGCGGTGACGCCGCATCCGCAGACCACGCGCACCCATTTGCTGGGGGTGGTCAACGTCGCCGCCAGCGCGCGCCACCCCTCCGGGCAGATCGTGCTGGTGGACACCCCGGGGGTGCACCGCGGCCGCGGCCACTTGAGCCGCGAGATGCTGCGCAGCGTGCGCGCCGGGCTGGAGGGGCGCGACCTCAGCCTGCTGCTCGCCGACGTCACCCGCGCCTATGGCGCCGAGGACCAGATGGCGCTCGATCTGCTGCGCACGCCCGGGGCGCCGCCGGTGTTTCTGGTGCTCAACAAGGTGGATCTGCTGCCGCAGCGGGAGGCGCTGCTGCCGCTGCTGGAGGCCTGGAAGGAGCGCTTCGCCTTTGCCGAGGTGATCCCCATCTCGGCGCTGCGGCAAGAGAACCTGGACCGGCTGGTGGAGCAGATGCTGGCCTATTTGCCGCCGGGGCCGGTGTATTTTCCGCCCGAGCAGACCACCGACCAGCCGGAGAAGTTTTTGATCGCCGAGGTGATCCGCGAGCAGGCGATGCTGTTGACGCGCGAGGAGGTGCCGCACACGCTGGCGGTGCTGATCGAGGGCGACCAGCGGCGGCAGCGGGCCACGGGGCCGCTGCGGGTGCTGCAGGCGGCGATCTACTGCGAGCGGCCGGGGCAGAAGTCCATCCTGATCGGGCGGGGCGGGGAGATGATCCGCCAGATCGGCACCGCGGCGCGGCAGCAGTTGGAGGCGGCGCTGGGCACGGCCATCTTTCTGGAGCTGCATGTGCTGGTGCGGGAGAGCTGGCGGGAGAACCCGCGCTTCGTGGCGGGGCTGGACTTTCGGCGGGGCTAGGCGGGCGAATGGTGGGCGCGGGCCCCGCGAGCGGCCGCGGCGCGGGTGTCTGCTACACTCTCCCGGTATGAGATGCCCGTTTTGCGGCCATCCCGAGGACCGGGTGGTGGATTCGCGCGAGAGCAAGGAGGGGGAGGCGATCCGCCGGCGGCGGGAGTGCCTGGCGTGCGAGAAGCGCTTCACCACCTACGAGCGGCTGGACGAGATCCCCTATATGGTCATCAAGAAGGATGGCCGGCGGGAGAAGTTTGACCGGCAGAAGGTGCTGACCGGGTTGCTGCACGCCTCGGAGAAGCGGCCGATCTCAATGAGCCAATTGGAGGGGATCGTCAACGAGGTGGAGGGGCTGATCGTGGACTCGCCCGAGCGCGAGGTGAGCACGCGGGCGATCGGGCAGCGCATCATGGACCGGCTGCGGCAACTGGACAAGGTGGCCTACGTGCGCTTCGCCTCGGTGTACATGGATTTCAAGGACGTGGGCGAGTTCCTCACCGAGCTCAACCGGCTTTTGCAACAGCGGGATGCAACCCCGAAACTTTAGGCTCCCATCCCAACCTCCAGGTGTGCTCGCACTGGAGGAGGGGAACTATGCTGGGGATTCGCAAAGCGGGCGTGTTGGCGGGCGTGGGTGCGCTGGCGATTTTGATTTCCGCGCCGCAACTGCTGGCGGCCAGCGACAAGGCGGATGACGTGGCGCGGCTGAAGAACGCGGCGCAGGTGTTCCACCAGGTGATGGCGACACCGGACAAGGGCATTCCCGAGGAGATCCTGAAAGACTCGGAGTGCCTGGCCATCATTCCGGGGGCGAAGAAGGGGGCCTTTGGGCTGGGGGCGAACTACGGCAAGGGGGTGGCGATGTGCAAGGTGGGCAAGGCCTGGGGGCCGCCGCTGTTCATCACCATTGGCGGCGGCAGCGTGGGCCTGCAGCTCGGCATCCAGTCGAGCGACATCGTGATGGTGTTTGGCAACCGCAGCCAACTGGACAGCCTGCTGAGCAGCAAGTTCCGCATCGGGGCGGACGCGGCGGCGGCGGCGGGGCCGGTGGGGCGGCACGTCGAGGCCGGCACCGACATCAAGCTCAACTCCGAGATCCTCACCTACGGGCGCAGCAAGGGGGCCTTCGCCGGGGTGAGCATCAGCGGCGCCGTGGTGCAGCCCGACACCACGGGCAACGAGGCCATGTATGGGGAGAACAGCAACACCCAGAGCATCCTCAGCGGCAAGGGGGTGAAGATGCCGCCGGAGGCGGAGCCGCTGATTCAGGAGTTGAACCGGAACCCAGTGACGAACCCGCGCGGGCGCTAGGAGGGCAGGGGACCGGGGGCGGAGGGCGCGAAGCGGGCGGGCAGGAACGGGGCCAGATCGAGGGCTTGGGTCATGTGGCCGGTGGCGAGGGCGTGGGCCAGGATCTTGGCGGTGATGGGGGCGAGCAGGATACCGTCGCGGAAGTGGCCGGTGGCCATCCAGTAGCCGGGACAAGGGGTGGGGCCGATGAGGGGGAGTTCGTCGGCGGAGGCGGGGCGGAGGCCGGCCCAGGACTCGGCGGGGCCGGCTTGGGCGAGGGCGGGAAAGAGGGCCTCGGCGCGGCGGCGGAGAGCGGCGATGGCGGCGGGGGCGACGGTGGTGTCGAAGCCGGCGTCTTCCAGGGTGGCGCCGATCAGGGTGCGGCCGTCGGCGCGCGGGACCAAGTAGGCGCCGGCGGCGGCGATGATGTGGCGGGGGCAGTCGGGGGCGAGCAGGCTCAGCATTTGCCCCTTGCAGGGCCGCACCGGGGCGGCCACCGGGGCGGCGAACGCGGCGGCCCAGGCGCCGGCGGCGTTGACCACGTGGCGGGCGGTGTGGGTGCCCAGCGGGGTGGTGACGGCGAGGCCGGCGGCGGTGGCCTGGATGGCCCGCACCGGCTGGTGCTCGTGCAGCACGAGGCCGCGGCCGCGAACGGAGGCGAGCAGGGCGGCGAGCAGCAGGCGGTTGTCCACGCTGTGGTCGCCGGCGATGCGCCAGGCCTCGGCGCCGACGGGGCGGAGGCCGGGTTCGCAGGCCTGGAGCTGCTCGGGCAGCAGACGCTCCCAGCCGGGCAGGGTGGGCGCGGGCGCGGCGTGGCCCGGGCTGGCGAGGAAGAGCGTGCCGCTGGGGTGGTAGCCGGAGGGCAGGTAGGTCTCGGCCTCGAGCTCGGAGGCCCAGGTGGGGTAGAGGCGGGCGCTGGCGATGGCGAGCGGGCGCAGCGCGGGCTCGGAGGTCTGGTAGCCCCACAGCATGCCGGCCGCGGCCCAACTGGCGCCCTGGCCGGCGGCGCCCGCCTCCAACAACATCACGGAGAGGCCTTGGCGGTGCAGCTCGCGCGCCAAGGCGAGGCCGATCACGCCGGCGCCCACCACGATCACGTCGTTCGACATGCTCTTAGCTTAGCGCCGCAGGCGACTGCGGCGCCGTCGTCGCCAGTGGGGGCGCCGGCGCTCAGGGCTGGCGCCCGGGCGGGCGCACCCGAGCGGCGGTGACGACGAGGCGGTCGGGGGCGGGGCCAAGCCAGTAGGTGGGGTAGCAGGTGATCAGGGTGAGGCGGGGCTGGGGGGTGTTGGCCAGGACCGCGGTGTCGGTGGGTTTGACGATGGCGCGGGCGGCAACGCGATAGGCGAAGAGGCGGGGGCCTTGGCGGAGGAAGATGGCGGCGCCGGGGCGGAGTTCGGCGAGGTGGCGGAAGAAGGTGTCGCGGTGGGCGGCGATGACGGTGTTGCCGCCGTTGGCGGGCAGGGGCGAGCCCGCGAGCAGCCCCGGGGCGGCGAGCAGGTCGGCGTAGCTGGTGCCGCGCACCACCACGTCGTCGAGGCCGATGCTGGGGATCTGCAGGCGCAGGCCGCGCGCGGCGGGAGCGCCGGGGGCGGCGGTGCGGTGGTCCCACTGCTGGCGGAGTTGGTGCTGGCGCAGCAGCATGTAGCCGAACTGGCCCAGGCTGGCGAGCAGGAGGAAGAAGCCGCAGGCGATCACGAGCGTGTCCAGGAGCCTGCGGGGGAAGCGCGGTGCCATGCCGAGGTTAGAGGAATGGGGATGCTACGATGGTTTGCTACAGCCATGGAGGAGTCGGGTTCCATACAGGCGGCGGGACGGCGGGTGCTGGCGGTGGAGGCGGCGGCGGTGGCCGACCTGCAGGCGCGGATCGGGGCCGACTTCGAGCGGGCGGCGCGCATTCTTTTGGGCTGCGCCGGGCGGGTGGTGGTGACCGGAATGGGCAAGAGCGGGATCGTGGCGCGCAAGATCGCGGCGACGCTGAGCTCGACCGGGACGCCGGCGCTGTTCCTGCACCCGGCCGAGGCGCTGCACGGGGATTTGGGGATGCTGGTGCGCGGCGACGTGGTGGTGGCGCTGTCGCAGAGCGGGGAGACGCGCGAGCTGCTGGAGCTGCTGGGCCCGATCAAGCGGCTGGGCATCGCCACCATCGCCCTGACCGGGGCGGGCGGGTCGCTGCTGGCGCGCTCGGCGGAGGTGCACTTGGACGTGGGAGTGTCGGCGGAGGCATGTCCGCTGGGGCTGGCGCCGACCGCCTCGACCACGGCGGCGCTGGCGATGGGCGACGCGCTGGCGCTGGCGGTGGCGGAGGAGCGGGGCTTCAGCCCGCGCGATTTCGCCGACCTGCACCCGGGCGGGACGCTGGGCAAGCGGCTGACGCCGGTGGCGGAGCTGATGCACCAGGGCGAGGCGCTGCCGCGGGTGGGGCCGGAGACGGCCTTTGCCGAGGTGGTCTACGAGATGAGCCGCAAGGGTTTGGGCGTGACCGCGGTGGTGGGGGCGGGGGACCGGCTGCTGGGGCTGATCTCCGACGGCGACTTGCGACGGCTTTTCCAGGCGCACGGGGCGGGGGCGGTGGAGCTGGCGGCGGCGGCGTATATGACGCGCGAGCCGGTGACCATCGCCCCCGAGGAGCTGGCGCCGGCGGCGCTGCTGCTGATGGAACAGCGCAAGATCACTTCCCTGCTGGTGGCCGACCGCGAGCGCCGGCTGCTGGGGCTGCTGCACCTGCACGACCTGTGGACCACGGAGCTGATTTGAGATGACGACCCCCGACGCGGTGGCCCGCGCCCGAGTAGTAAAGCTGCTCTTGTTCGATGTGGACGGCGTGCTCACCGACGGCACGCTGTGGTACTTCCCCAGCGGAAACGGGCTGGTGGAGGTGAAGGGCTTCAGCGCGCACGACGGCATCGGCATCGGGCTGGCGCGGCGGGCGGGGCTGAAGACCGGGATCATCACCAAGCGGCGTTCGGAGTCGGTGGCGCTGCGGGCGCGCGACCTGCGGCTGGACTACGTCCACCAGGGAGTGGACCGCAAGCGCGAGGCGCTGCAGGCGATCTGGGCGGCGAGCGGGCTGGCGCCGGAGCAGACCGCCTGCATGGGCGACGACATCGTGGACCTGCCCATGCTGGAGGCCAGCGGGCTGGCGGCGGCGCCGGCCAACGCGCGGCCGGAGGTGCGGGCGGCGGCGCACTTCGTGGCGCCGCACCCCGGCGGCCAGGGGGCGGCGCGCGACCTGGTGGAGTTTGTGCTGCGGGCGCAGGGGATTTGGGAGGAGACGCTGGCGCGCTACCTGGCGGCGCCGGAGTCCGACTACGCCGGGGAGGCCAAATGACGGGCGCGACGAGCGGGGCCGCCGCCGAATACACCGAGACGCAGGTGCGGGTGCGCTACGCCGAGACCGACCAGATGGGGGTGGTCTACTACGCCAACTATTTTGTCTGGTGGGAGGTGGGGCGGGTGGAGCACCTGCGGGCGCGCGGCATCAACTACCGCGACATGGAGACCGACGGCTGCAAGATCGCCGTGGTGGACGCGCGCTGCCGGTACAAGGCGCCGGCGCGCTACGACGACGTGGTGACCATCCGCACGCGGGTGGCGCGGCAGCGGGGCTCGATTGTGCACTTCGAGTACCAGGCGGTGCGGGCGCGCGACGGGCTGCTGCTGGCCGAGGGAGAGACGGTGCACGTCTGCATCGACAACAACTTCCAGGCTTGCGCGCTGCCGGAGAAGTACCAGGCCACGCTGGGAGGGGTGATGGGATGACCGTGCTGGAGCTGAAGGGCGCGGGGCTGACGCTGGAGCAGGTGGCGGAGGTGGCGCTGGGGCACCGCGGGGTGCGGCTGGCGGCGGGGGCGCGGGGGCGGCTGCTCGCCAGCCGGGCGGTGGTGGAGCGCGCCTTGGCGCAGGAGGGCCCGGCCTACGGGGTCAACACCGGGCTGGGGCGGCTGAGCGAGGTCCGCATCGCGCCGGCGCGCATTCGCGAGCTGCAGGTGAACCTGGTGCGCAGCCACGCCTGCGGGGTGGGCCCGGCGCTGCCGCAGGAGGTGGTGCGGGCGATGCTGCTGCTGCGCGCCAACTCGCTGGCCAAGGGCTACTCGGGGGTGCGGGCGGAGGTGGTGGAGGGGCTGTGCGCGCTGCTGAACCGGCGCGTGCATCCGGTGGTGCCGGCGCAAGGGTCGGTGGGCGCCTCCGGCGACCTGGCGCCGCTGGCGCACTTGGCGCTGGTGCTGATCGGCGAGGGCGAGGCGGAGGTGGGCGGCGAGCGCCTGGCGGGAGGGGCGGCGCTGCGCGCGGCCGGGCTCAAGCCGCTGGTGCTGGAGGCCAAGGAGGGCTTGTCGCTGCTCAACGGCACCCAGGCGATGCTGGCCTGTGGCTGCCTCAGCCTGCTGCAGGCGGAGCGGCTGGTGGAGTCGGCCGAGGTGGTGGGGGCGCTGGCGCTGGAGGCGCTGCGCGGCACCCCGGTCGCCTTCGATGCGCGCCTGCAGGCGGTGCGGGGGCAGCGCGGCCAACAGGCCTCGGCGGCGCGGCTGCGGACGCTGATGCAAGGCAGCGCCATCCGCCGCTCGCACCGGCACTGCGGCCGCGTGCAGGACGCCTATTGCCTGCGCTGCATGCCGCAGGTGCACGGCGCGGTGCGCGACACCCTCGCCTTCGCCCGCTCCACCTTCGCCGCCGAGGCCAACGCCGCCGTGGACAACCCGCTGGTGTTCGCCTCGGGACGCAAGGGCGAGGGCGAGATCCTGAGCGGCGGCAACTTCCACGGCCAGCCGCTGGCGTTTGCGCTCGACTACTGCGCCATCGCCCTGACCGCGCTGGCCGGCATCTCCGAGCGGCGCACCGAGCGGATGGTGAACCCGTCGCTCAACGAGGGCCTGCCGGCGTTTCTGGCGCCCGACCCCGGGCTGCACTCCGGGCTGATGATGGCCCAGGTGACGGCAGCGGCGCTGGTGGCGGAGAACCGCGTGCTGGCGCATCCCGCCTCGGTGGACAGCATCACCACCTCGGGCAACAAGGAAGACTACGTCTCCATGGGCATGGGGGCGGCGCTCAAGCTGCGCCAGGTGGTGGCCAATACCGCCGCCGTGCTCGGCATCGAGCTGGTCGCCGCCAGCCACGCGCTGGTTTACCTGGAGCCGCTGCGGCCCGGGCGGAAACTGCAGGCGGTGCTGGCGCAGGTGCGGCGGCGGGTGCCGCCGCTGACCGGGGACCGGGTGCAATCGGGGGATATCGCTGCGGCGCAAGGGATGGTATTGGAGGGGCTGGGGACCAGGGGCTAGAGACTGGGGACTAGGGATATGAATAGGCTGGGAGTGGTGGTGTTGTGGGCGGTGGTGGCGGGGGCGCAGGCGCCGAAATTTGGTCATTGCGCCAGCAGCGAACAGTTGCGGCATTACGAGACGGTGGCGGGGCCGCAGCTCTCGCCGGATGGGGCGCAGGTGGTCTTTGTCACGCGCGCGGCTACAACGGACGGGGCGGCTTCGCACCTGTGGCTGGCCGAGACCGCCGGGACCGGGGCGGCGCGGCAGATCACGTTTTCGGCGCCCAGCGACCACACCGGCGAGAGCGCGCCGCAGTGGATGCCGGATGGCTCGGCGATCCTGTTCCTCGGCAAGCGCGGCGACGTGCGGCAGGTGTTTCGCTTGCCGACGGGTGGCGGCGAGGCGGCGGCCGTGCAGATCGAGATCCCGGGCGCGGCCAAGCCGCTGGCGCTGAGCATCGAGTCGTTTGCCATCTCGCCCGATGGTGGCTGGCTGGCGGTGCGGGCGCGGCAGCCGCTCACAGCGGCCGAGAGCCAAGCCGTCAAGGCAAAGAAAGACGCCAAGGTAGTGAACGAAGACCGGCATCCGGCGCGGGTGTGGCTCTATTCGTTCGCCAGCGGCAAGACGCTGGCGGTGACCGCCGCCGACCGCCAGGCCAACGCCGTGGCCTGGAGCCCCGATTCGCGGCGGCTGGCGGTGATCACCGCGCCGCCCGGCAACGCCGACGACTTGGGACCGCGGCACCGGCTGGAGGTGGTGGCGATCGCCGACCTGAGCCACCCCCGGCGCTTGGCGGGCGCGCCGGCGACGGTCGGCAGCGTGGTGTTTTCGCCTTCCGGCCAGGAGTTGGCGCTGACGGCGCAGAGCGCGCACGATACCCCTCCGGGGATCGCGGCGGTGTTCCTGATGCCGGCCGCGGGCGGGGCGGTGCGCGACCTCAGCGACGGCGACGACCTCGACTTGGCGGGGCGGAGCGTGGTGTGGTCGCGCGATGGTTCGGCGCTCTACGTCGGCGCCCAGCGGGGGACGCGGAGCGGGTTGGCCAAGATCGCCGTGGCCGACGGCAAGGCGGAGTGGCGGCCCATGCCCAGCGCCGTTGCCGCCGAGTTTGCCACCAACCTGCGGCAAAGCGGCTGGGTATATGTCGCCCAGAGCAGCGACCAGATGCCGCAGATCGCCTTTCGCCGGAGGCTTTGGTGGGCGCGGGCCCCAGCGCGCCTGCGGCGCGCGTCCCGCTTGGGGCCGGGGCCGAGCAGGCTGCTCAGCCACGCCAACCCGGACTGGGCCACCGCGGGCTGGACCGCGGCGACGGCGGTGAGCTGGCCGGGCACGGGCGGGCTGACCATCCACGGGCTGTACTTTGCGCCGCGCGCGGGCTGCGCCGGCGAGGCGGCGGTGGTGGGCGGGAAGACGCCGCTGATCTTGATGGTGCACGGTGGCCCGACCGGGGCCTTCCTCGAGACCTACTCGCCGTTTGTGCAGTGGCTGACGGCGCAGGGCTGGGCGGTGCTCGAGCCCAACCCGCGCGGCAGCACCGGCTACGGCTGGCGGTTTGCCGCGGCCAACAAGAACGACTTGGGCGACAAGGACTTCGACGACGTGATGGCGGGGGTGGATTGGGCGCTGGCGCACCGTCCGGTGGACGCGCGTCGGCTGGGGCTCTACGGCTATAGCTATGGGGGCGAGATGGCCGGCTTCGCCGAGGGCAAGACCGACCGGTTTGCCGCGATCGTCGCGGGCGCGCCGGTGATTGACCAGTACAGCGAGTACGGCACCGAAGACGGCTCCTGGTACGACCGCTGGTTCTTTGGGCGGCCGTGGCTGCGGCCGCAGGACGCCTGGCGGCAGTCGCCGCTGGCGTATGCCGGCAAGGCGCACACGCCGCTGCTGCTGCTGCAAGGGCAGGCGGATATCACCGACCCGCTGGGGCAGTCGGAGGAGATGTACCGGGCGCTGCGGCAGGAGGGGGTGGCGGTGCGGCTGGTGACGTTTCCGCGCGAGGTGCATGGGACGCTGGCGGGGGGCATCGCGGGCGCGCCCAGCATCGAGCCGTGGCATGGGCTGGAGGCGAGGGAGGAGATTCTGGAGTGGTTCCGCAGCCACTTCCAGAAGCGGGGGGTAGGGCGCTAGCAGCCGGCTAGGCGGCGGAGGAGGCGCTGGGCGCGGGGCTTGAGCTGGAAGCGCTCGAGCAGGGCGCCGGTGCGGGCGGTGAGGCGGCGGCTGGAGCGGTGGCTGGTGCGCGCCAGCCAGCCGTAGGGGCCGGGACGGAAGAAGAAGACCTCGCCCTCGAGGAAGTGGTGGTTGCCGAAGTACTGCTTCTGCGGGCCCTGCGGACCAAAGTCGAAGGTGGCGGGGGTGTCGCGGGCGTAGAGGTCGTGCAGGACCAAGAGCTGCAGGACGGTGCCGACGCAGAGCTTGGCCCAGTCGGGGTCGTAGCCGACCTTGGTGTAGTGATAACGGCCGTGGTACTGGTAGCCCAGCATGTAGCTGCAGTCGGCGCCGCCGCAGCGCAGCACGTAGCTGCGCAGCCAGCCGTGCTCGGCGGCGACGAGCAGGCGGCGGCGGAGCTGGTGGGGAGCGCGCAGGCCGGCCTTGAGCAGTTTGTGCTGGTAGGAGCGGCCGGAGAGGGCGCCGGCGGCCTCGAGGAAGGCGTCCACTTGGTCGGGGCGGGAGAACTGCGCTAGCTCGACCGGGCCGCGCTGCTCCAGGTATTTGAGCTCGCGGAAGCGGTTCTTGCGGGTTTTGGGGTTGAACTTGGCGAAATAGTCTTGCAAGGTGGGGGGCAGGTGGATGAGGTAGTGGGGGACGGGCGGGGCGGGCTGGTAGCGGCGCAGGCCCAAGCGGGCAAAGTCGGGAGTGGCGAGGTAATGCCACAGCGGGAGATCGGTGGGCAGGGAGAGGCGGATGGCGTCCAGGCGGGGCAGGTGGGGGGGGCGGCGCAGGAGGGCGTGGAAGAGGGCGGCGAAGGCGCTGGGGTCTTGCGGCAGATGGGCGGGTTCGCCCGCCCATTGCGCCACCCAGGGACGGAACTGGGCGAGGCGGAACTCGCCCAAGTGGCAGTCGAGCTCGATCGGCTTGAAGAGCAGCGGCACCACGGCGGCGAGTTGGCCGCGGTGGTGGAGCAGCAGCAGGTGCACCGAGCCGGGGTAGACCTGCTCCAGGCCGCGGCACCAGTCGGGATTGGCGCCGAGGTCGTCCCAGCCAGAGCGCTCGAGCGAGGCGCGCCAGGCGGGCAGCAGGGGCGTCCAGTCGCGCTCTGGGTACCAAGCGGCGCGCCAATCGGCGCTGGACGAGGGAGAGGGCGGAGGTGCCAGCCCGACGCCGGGGTCCACGATGGTGTCGGCCATGTTGGGAGTAGGACGCCCGCTTGGCCGCCACGGTGGCTTGGCGGGGGCGGCGGCGGCGGTGCTGATATCACTTCGGGAATAGGGGCAGCGCGATAGAATCAATTCCACATGGCCAACCGCCTCGCCACTGCCGCCAGCCCCTACTTGCGCCTGCACGCCAGCAATCCGGTGGACTGGTATCCCTGGGGCGAGGCCGCCTTTCAGCGGGCGCGCGAGTTGGACCGCCCCATCTTTCTCTCCATCGGCTACTTCACCTGCCACTGGTGCCACGTGATGGAGCGGGAGTCGTTCGCCGACGTGGCCTGCGCCGAGTTGCTGAACCGCGACTTTGTGGCGATCAAGGTGGACCGGGAGGAACGCCCGGACGTGGACCGGCTCTACATGGCCTTTGTGCAGGCGACCAGCGGGGGCGGAGGCTGGCCGCTGTCGGCGTTTCTCACCCCGGAGCGGCAGCCGTTTTACGGCGGCACCTATTTTCCCAGCCAGGACCGGCACGGGCTGCCCAGCTTTGCGCGGCTGCTGCAGACCATCGCCCAGGCGTGGAAAGAGCAGCGGCCGCGGCTGCTGGCCTCGGCGGCGGAGATGGGACAATACCTGGCGCGCGAGCTGCAGCCGGCGCCGGCGGGGGAGGCCACGCCCGCGCTGCTGTTGGACAAGGTGTGGCCGCGGCTGTTCGAGGAGCTGCGCGCCGGCTACGACGCCGGCGCGGGCGGGTTTGGCGGCGCGCCCAAGTTTCCCCGCCCGGTGGCGCACGCCTTTCTGCTGCGCTACGCCCGGCGGCACGGCGGCAGCGAGGCGGCCACGGCGGCGACGGCGATGGTGGTGGAGACGCTGCGGGCCATGGCCCGCGGCGGGGTGCACGACCACCTCGGCGGCGGCTTCCACCGCTATGCCACCGACGCCGGCTGGCGGGTGCCGCACTTTGAGAAGATGCTCTACGACCAGGCGCAACTGGTGGTCTCCTACCTGGAGGCGTGGCAACTGACCCAGGCGCCCGACTTGGCCGAGACGGCGCGGACGACCTGCAACTTTGTGCTGCGCGAGATGCAAGCGCCCGGCGGCGGCTTCTACTCCGCCCAGGACGCCGATAGTCCCATACCGCTGCAGCACCGCCAACCCGGCGGACCCAGCGAGGGCGAGGGCGCCTACTACCTTTGGACCAAGGCGGAGATTGAGACGCTGCTGCCGCCGGATATGGCCTGGCTGTTATGCCTGCACTATGGGGTGCGGGAGGGCGGCAACGTGCCCTTGCGGCTCGATCCACAGGGCGAGTTCGAGGGCAAGAACATTTTGTATGTGGCGCAGCCGATCGAGGCGGGCGAGGCCGAGCTGCTGGCGGAGGCGCGGACCTGGCTCTACAACGCGCGGCGGCTGCGCCCGCGCCCGCCCACCGACGACAAGGTGCTGACGGCGTGGAACGGGCTGATGATCTCGGCGCTGGCGCAGGCGGGGGCGGCGCTGGAGGAGCCGGGCTACCTGGCGGCGGCGCAGGCTACGGCGCGCTTCCTGCTGCAGCAGCGCTGGGACAAGGAGGCGCAGCGGCTGCTGCGCACCGCGACGGTGGATGGCTTCGCCGAGGACTACGCTTTTTTGATCCAGGGCCTGCTGGATCTGCACCAGGCCGACCTGGACGGGACTTGGCTGGAATGGGCCGATCGGCTGCAGCGGCGGCAGGAGGATCTGTTTGCCGCCCCCGGCGGGGGCTACTACTCCACCGCCGCTGGATCGGAGCTGTGGCTGCGGCTGCGCGAGGACTATGACGGCGCCGAGCCCTCGCCCAACTCGGTGGCGGTGTCGAACCTGCTGCGGCTGGAGCTTTGGTTCGCCGCGGCCGGCTACCGGGAGCGGGCGGAGCGGACGCTGGCGAGCTTCGCCGCGCGCCTGCAGAACATGCCGCAGGCGCTGCCGCTGCTGGCGGCGCTGCTGGAGACGGCGGCGGCGCCGCCGCGGCGGCTGCAGATCCGCGGCGGCGCCACGGCGGAGGACACGCGGGCGCTGCTGCGGGTGGCGCGGCGGCACTTTTTGCCCGGCACCTGGGTGGTGCTGGAGCCCACCTCTACGGCCGGGCCGGCGGCCGCCTACTTGTGCGAGGACTACACCTGCCAACTGCCCATCACCGAGCCGGCGGCGCTGGCCGCCGCGCTGGGGTGAAGCGCGCACAGCCAAGATGGGCTGTGCCACAGCAGCTTGGAAGCGGCGGTAAACTGAAGGCATGTCGGCCATGGTGGGCGAGGTCGCGGTCGAGTTTCATCTTCCCGACACCGACGCGCGGATGCGCTGGCTGAGCGAGTTCCACCGGCTGGGACCGGTGGTGCTGATCTTCGTGCCCAGCGTCTATGGCTGGCGGCCGCGGTGGCAGCTCTGGAGCCTGCTGCGCCATTACGATCACTTCATCGAGATGGCGACCGAACTGGTGGTGGTGGCGGCGGACCCGCTGCCGGAGCTGCGGATATTCCAGATCCGGAAGGGGTTCCCGTTTGTGTTCCTGGCGGACAAGGGGAGCGCGGTGGCGCAGGCCTACCAGGTGGCGGCGGGCTGGGCGGGGGCGCTGGTGATCACCACCGGCGGGGTGATTCGGCACCGGCGGGTGGCGCGCCTGGGGTGGCGGAGCTCGGGCAGCGCGCTGCTGCGGGCGCTGCGCGGGCTGGAGGAAGAGGATCGCCGGCCGCGGCGCTGAGTTAGATCTCCCAGCCCATGCATTGGCGCAGGATTTTGCGGGCCAATCCGGTCAGCGGGAGGGACTGGGCCTGGCGCGGCGAGAACCAGCGGCCGGGGCCGGGAGGCGCCGCAGCGGCATAGACCAGGGCGGTGATGCGGCGGGTGGTGATGCTGTGGCGCAAGGTGGCGAGCGGGTTGGGGCGGGGGGCGCCGCTGGCGTCGGGGGACCGGGGCAGTTCCCACATGCCGGCAAGCTGGCGGGCGGCGGCGGGGCGCTGCACCAGCCAGATGCGGGCACCGCGGCGGGCGAGGGCGTAGGCCAGGGTCACGAGCTGGGGGCGGGCGGCCGGGGGCGCCGCCGGGCCTTCGCCGCGGCTGCGGCAGAGGCGGCGCAGCGGGCAGACGGAGCAGCGCGGCGCGCGCGGCAGGCAGACGGTGGCGCCCAGATCCATCAGGGCTTGATTGAAATCGCCGGGACGGCGGCGGGAGAGCCAGCCGGCCAGCAGGGTTTGGACCTCGGCCAGGCGCAGCGGCTGGCCGGCGAGGCGGCGCACGATGCGCCGGGCGTTGCCATCCACCGCCGGCAGCGGCTGGCCGCCGGCGATGCTGAGGATGGCGCCGGCGGTGTAGGCGCCGACGCCGGGCAGGGCGCGGGCGGCGTCCCACTCCATGGGAAAAACGCCGCCGTGGCGCAGCATGACCAGCTCGGCGGCTTGGCGCAACTGGCGGGCGCGGCGGTAGTAGCCCAAGCCGCTCCAAAGCGCGAGCACGTCGGCATCGTCGGCCGCCGCCAGCACGGCGAGGGTGGGAAAACGCTCGAGGAAGCGGGCGTAGTAGGGGATGGCGGCCTGCACCCGCGTCTGCTGCAACATCACCTCGGAGACCCAAACCCGGTAGGGATCGGCGGCGGCGCCCGGGGCGGCGCGCCAGGGGAGTTCGCGGCGGTGGCGGCGGTACCAGGCGAGGAGCAATCGGGATGAGTGAATAGTGAACAGTGGGGGGTGGACGGTGGGGTTGGGACGGCAGTGGGGATGGGGAGCGGCGTGCGATTGGGAGCTTGCGGGCACCGAGGTACAGGATACAGAAGTGGACGGAGGCTTGCGCCTCCCTTGACCGGGGCCCCGCCCCCCTCGCCGCACTGTAGCCGGCCCCGCTCCCCGCCCTCGATCTGGTCTACCCTGGGACCACTCGCCGCGTGGGGAGCGAAGCGGCGGCGCGGGCGGGACGGCGCTGGGAACGGGATGGTAGACTGAAAAGGATTGGCTCGTAGGCGCGTAGCTCAGTTGGTTAGAGCGCTACCTTGACACGGTAGAGGTCTGGGGTTCGAATCCCCACGTGCCTACCACTTCCCTGTTGATTCTATTGGACAATTGGTGGGCGCGGGCCCCAGCGAGACTAGGGCGCGCGCCCGGCTTGTGCTCGCGCCGGCTCGGGGCCCCATGGCCCCAAGTCGGCGCTGCGCCTCGCTGGGGCCGCGCCGAATTCGTTTCCCGGGGGCGGGCCGCCCTGCGGATTTTCCCGCCCTTTCGCGCCGATTTTGCCAGCAGGCAAAGCGGCGCGACCCCCGCGATCGGCGGCCCCGGCTCTCGGCCTGGGGGAAACTCGCCATCATTCGCCATCATCTCCGAAAGCGTTTCGACCGCCGCCCGCTAGGATGCGGGCAGGGGCAGGGTTTAGAGTTCGAGGGTTGTGGACATGCGGGAGTGGCCAAGCCGCGCCTGCGCTTCCCGCAGTGACCCGCCGGCCTTCTGGAACAGCGTGGCGTGGGTGCGCCGGAGCGTGTTCCAGTTGAGCCAAGGAATGCCCAACCGCTGGCCAGCGGGTTTTAGCTGCCGGTGCAGCAGATTGGAAGCGGCGATGTCGTCGGGGTGCGCCGGCCGCCGCTCGAGCTCTTCGGCAAAGCCCAGCAGCATCTGCGCCAGGTGCGCCGAAGTGCGCAGCCGGTCGGCGCGCGGCCCGTGTACCGGCTGGAGGACATCTTCCGGCGGCGGGGCTTCGAGATCGCGCGGGCCACACAGAGTGTTTGGTTCGGGGACGTGGCCGACGTGGACGTGGCGGAGCCGCTCTATCAGTTGATGGCCGTGCGGGTGCGGCGCTCGCACGTGGTCGGAACCGACGACACCGTGATGCCGATGCAGGAGCCGGGGTGGGCAGATCAAAAAGGCGCTGCTGTGGGTGTACCTCGGCGACGGGGCGCGGCCCTACAACGTGTTCGACTTCACCGAAAGCCGCGGGCGCGACGGCCCGCGGCGGTTTCTGGGCGATTACGCCCAGGTGCCGGTCGCCGACGCCTACGGCGGCTTCGACGGTGTCGTGGCCGGCAACGGCATCACCCGCGCCGGCTGCTGGGCGCACGCGCGCCGCAAGTCCGTGGACGCAGAAGCGACGGCGCCGGGCATTGCCGCCGAGCCGCCGCGCGCTTTGACAACGCGGCGGCGGAGGCGGTGGCCTTGGCGCGCCAGCTCTATGCGGTCGAGCGCGAAGCGACCGGCCTGGACCCCGCCGCCCGCCTGGCCCTGCGACAGGCGCGCTCGCCGCCCGTGCTGGCCGAGATGCGCGGGCAACTCGCCCGCTGGCAGACCACCCTGCTGCCCCGCCATCCCATGGCGGAGGCGGTGGGCTGCGCCCTCAACCAGTGGCCCGAGCTCAGCGCCTTCGCCTACGACGGCGCCGTGCCCATCGACAACAACGCCAGCGAGCGCGAGATCAAGCGCGTGGTGCTGAACCGCAAGAACTCGCTGTTCGTCGGCAACCCCCGCGGCGGCCGCACCGCCGCCACCCCGCCAGCCTCGCCTCCACATGCCGCCGCCACGCCATCGACCCGCAACTCTACCTCACCCAGTTGCTGGTCAACCTGCCCGCCTGGCCCGCGCGCGACCTCGAGGCTTGGCTGCCCGACCAGTGGAAGCAGCGCCAAGCCGCCTGCCTCGCCGAACTCGCCGGTTCCGCCTGATCCCCCGGCCGCCTGCGCTTCGTGTACCGCTCGCCTCAGAAAACTCTCTGGCGCACCGCGAGACCTCCCGACCCAATAGCGGCACCGCGCCTACCAGAATAGCCCGCATTTGTTTACCGGGGTCGGCGGGTCAAAATGTGCGTTTTGACCCCCGATTTTTAAAGATTCTGCACGGCAACCCCTTTACAATCAGGCCGATACCCCGTCCGCATTCGTCGCAACTCATTTATTTTCCACATCTTGGTAGCGGTAAACAAGTGCCATAGCCCTTCATCAGCCACGTTCGTCGCCTCAATGGGTTTGGTGTCAGCCGCGGCAGTCCCCAGCCGGTCTATAATTCGGTTCTGCAACGATTTGCGCGCCGGAGAGGAGGCCGAGTGGCTAAAGGCGGCGGTTTGTCGACGCTCCCTGACTGCGTGCTTGGACGTCACTTCGGCGATTCCGGATCCATGATTTTTTTGGCTCAGGCGCCTTCGCAATTCGGGGCGCCAGTTCGCAGGGGGGCGAATGCATATCGCAAGGGTCGTGATAAAGAATTACCGGTGTTTGCGAGAATTCAAGCTTGACCTGAACGCGCAGCTAAACATCGTCGTAGGCGACAACGAGTGCGGAAAGTCCACGTTCCTTGAAGCGGTTTACTTGGCCCTGACGGGTCTCCTGAATGGCCGTCCGATCCAAGGAGAGCTGCATCCGCACCTCTTCAACGCGGATGTGGTCGCGGAGTACCTGGCGGCCCTGCTCGCCAAGAAGCCCGTCCCGCCGCCGTCAATTTTGATAGAGCTCTACTTCACTGACGATCCAGAGCTGTCCAGGCGCAAAGGCACGAACAACTCACAAAGAGAGGACGCCCCTGGGGTCAAGCTGCTTATTGGGTTCGCCGAGGAATACAAGGCCGAGTACGCGTCGTACATCTCAGACCCGTCGGTCGTCAAGGCGGTCCCGGTCGAGTACTACACCGCGCACCTACGCGATTTCGCGGACAACGAAATCCTGTCGCGGTCCGTAGCGGTGAAGGCCAGCTTCATCGACGCGAGCACAATGAGAAACAACGTCGCGGCGAGCCGCTACATTATCGATATCGTGAAGGACAGCCTCACGAAGAAGGAACGCGTTGATCTAGCCCTATCGTACCGGATAATGAAGGACGAGTTTCTGAAAGGCGACAAGGTCACCGCTATCAACGCAACCCTCGCGAAAAAGAAGGGGTTCATCTCGGACAAGGCACTCTCGGTTTCTCTGGACACGTCGTCACGCGCGAGCTGGGAAACCGGCATCATGCCGCACCTCGACGCCATACCGATGCCCCTGGTCGGCAAGGGGGAGCAGAACTCCATCAAAATAAAGCTCGCCATGGACGCTTCGGAGGAATCGCATGTGTTCCTCGTCGAGGAGCCCGAGAACCATCTCTCTTTTGCTAATCTCAACGCACTAGTCAAGGACATGTCTGAACGCCGCGGTGCCCGGCAGTTGCTCGTGACCACCCACAGTAGCTTCGTGATGAACAAGCTTGATGTAGGATCGGTCTGGCTCCTCGCGAATGGAAAGTCCACGACCCTGAGTGCGCTCAGCGCGGACACTCGCAGGTATTTCCTCAAGCTGCCGGGCCACGACACGCTCCGCCTTATCCTCGCGAAGCGGGCAATCCTCGTCGAGGGGCCGTCTGATGAGTTAATCGTCACGAAGGCTTTCCATATGAGCCATGGTGTGATGCCATTGGAAGCGGGCGTTGACGTGATCACGGTTGGGTCCCTCGCGTTCAAGCGCTTCCTTGAGATCGCGAATGTCCTCGGCGTGCGGGTCGATGTCGTTACGGACAACGACGGCGATACCGCGAGTCTGAAGGCGAAGTACGCGGGCTATCTTTTCGACGCAGACGGCTCTATCAGAATACAGTTCGACGAGGACGAGGCGGCGGGCACGCTCGAGCCGCAACTGCTGAAGGCCAATGGCCGCGAGGCGGTTAACGCCATTCTCGGAGAGGCGTTCGCGGACGATCGCGCGCTCCTGAAGATCATGGGAGACAACAAGACGGAATGCGCCCTCAAGTTCTTCGAGGCGAAGACTCCCTGGAAGGTTCCTGGCTACATTGCTCGCGCAATTGCCTAACGAGATCATCGTCGCCGCGGCGGGTGGCGGCAAGACGACCCGCATAGTCGAACTCGCACTCGGCTCCGGGACGGCCCGCTCGGCGCTAGTCACGTATACGCAGAACAACGTCCACGAGATCGAGCGGAGGCTTGTTGCTTCGAACGGATACGTACCACCGAGCGTCGAGGTCTGGTCGTGGTTTTCGTTTCTGCTCCGCGAGCTGGCGCGCCCGTACCAGAATTTTCTACATGGCAAAAGGATTGACGGTATTCATTGGGTTGAGGGCCGCTCCGCCCGCTACGCCAAGAGGACTGACACCAGCCGGTTCTATTTCGCCGATGGGCGGCACATCTTTTCGGACAAGCTCGCACAGTTCGTCTGCGAGTGCGATCGGGCATCTGGTGGGGCGGTGATGCGGCGCATCGCGAGGAGATTTAAGCGATTCTTTGTCGACGAGGTTCAGGACATGTCCGGGTACGACCTCGACGTTCTTGAGCTGATGCTGAAGGCTGAGGTCCACGTCACCCTCGTCGGAGATCACAGGCAGGCGACCTACCGGACGAACAACTCGGCCAGGAATAGCGCGTTTTCGGGGGTCTCCATTGTCGGGAAGTTCAGGGAGTGGGAGCGCGGCGGGTTGGCTGCCCTTCGGTATGAACAGGCGACGCACCGCTCGAATCAATCGATCGCCGACTTCGCGGACGCCCTGTTTCCGGACGATCCGCCCACCAAATCCCAAAACGTCGTTACCACTGGCCATGACGGTGTCTTCACCATCCCGGCCGGCTCGGTCCACGCTTACGTCAAACGCTACAACCCGCAGGTTCTCCGTCTAGACCGCAAGACGCCCTGCATGGGTCTTGAAGCGATGAACTTCGGCGAAAGCAAGGGCTTGACGTTCGATCGCGTCCTGATCTTTCCACACAAGAGCGGCCAGAAGTGGCTAATGTCCGGGGATTTCAGCCACGTGGCAGGCTCCGTTGCGAAGATGTACGTAGGCATCACGCGAGCTCGACACAGCGTCACCTTCGTCCATGAAGGCGCGGTTCAACTGAAAGGCGTCACGAAATCTCATGGCTAGCGGGCGCCACTTTGGTCCGCTATCGTGCCTCGTTCAGAGCCGGGCTTCCGTCCACCGCCGCCGATCACCCACGCGCCCTGGCGCGCCCGCCGGAGCTGCCCTCCCAGGTGTGGATCAACCGTACGCGTCAAAGCAACCCAGGCTTGCGGGCGCGAGGCGGCGACGGTGAAGTGGCGGGATGGAAGAGAAGCGGAGCTGGGCGGAGAAGCTTGCGGTGGTGCGGGCGTTTGAGGCGAGCGGGAAGCCGCGGCAGGAGTTTTGCCGGGCGATCGGGTTGGCGCCGACCACGCTGGACGGATGGCGGCAACGGGCGCGGGAGTCGCAGCGGCTGGTGCCGCTGGAGGTGAAGCCCGGCGGGTGGGGCGGGGGCGCCGGGGTGGCGATCGAGCTGGCGAATGGGCGCAGGATCGAGGTGCGGCCGGGCTTCGACGCGGAGACGCTGGCGCA
>DATKSZ010000061.1:0-25328 GCA_035531375.1 Terriglobales bacterium
CGCCGCTACCACCGCGAGACGCCGGAGATGATGACCGCCCCGCAGGTGTTTGACATCACCCACCTGCTCGATTTCTTCTACGGCGCCACCTGGAGCCTGGAGCGGCGCGCCATCCACAACTGGCGCGACGAGCAGCCCGGCAACTTCGAGCGCAAGGTCAAGGCGTTCTTCGCGCGCGAGCGCTTTTTGCGGCTGCTGGGCGAGTGGATCGTGGTCTTCCGCCGGAACGGCGAGCTGCAGAAAGTCATCCTGCGGCAGCACCAGACGCGGGCGGCGGAGCGCGTGGTGGAGCGGGCGCTCGACCCGGCGAAGCGCAGCGGCCTGGTGTGGCACACCCAGGGCGCGGGCAAGACCCTGACCATGATGAAGGCCGCCGACCTGATCCTGCACCAGCCGGGCGTGCCCAAACCCACCGTGGTCATGCTGGTGGACCGCAACGAGCTGGAGAGCCAGCTCTTCCAAAACCTGCGCGACTACGGCCTCGACCACCAGGTGGTGGCCAGCAAGCGCCACCTGCGCGAGCTGCTCGCCTCCGATTTCCGCGGCCTGATCGTCAGCATGATCCACAAGTTCGACCGCGCCGACGCGGGCATGTGCGAGCGCGAGAACGTTTACGTGCTGGTGGACGAGGCCCACCGCTCCACCTCGGGCGAGCTGGGCAACTATCTGCTGGGGGGGCTGCCGCGCGCCACCCTGATCGGCTTCACCGGCACCCCGATCGACCGCATCGCCTATGGCCGCGGCACCTTCAAGACCTTTGGCAAGGACGACGCCAAGGGCTACCTCGACAAGTACACCATGGCCGAGTCCATCGCGGACGGCACCACGCTGCCGCTGCGCTACAGCCTGGCGCCGAACCATATCCGCGTGCCCGAGGACTTGCTGGAGCGCGAGTTCCTCGCCCTGGCCGAGACCGAGGGCATCAGCGACATCGAGGAGCTGAACCGCATCCTCGACCGCGCGGTGCGGCTGAAGACCTTTCTCAAGGCCGGCGACCGGGTAGCCGCGGTCGCCAAGTTCGTCGCCGAGGATTTTCGGGCGCGGGTCGAGCCCATGGGCTACAAGGCGTTCCTGGTGGGGGTGGACCGGGAGGCGTGCGCCCTCTACAAGAAGGAGTTGGATCGGCACCTGCCGCCCGAGTACTCGCGCGTTGTCTACACCAGCCCGCACAACGACGCCCCCCACCTCGCCGAGTTCCGCCTCGCCGAGGACGAGGAACAGCGGCTGCGCCGCGCCTTCACCAAACCCGGCGAAAATCCAAAGATCCTCATCGTCACCGAGAAGCTGCTCACCGGCTTCGACGCCCCGATTCTCTACTGCATGTACCTCGACAAGCCGATGCGCGACCACACCCTGCTACAGGCGATCGCGCGCGTCAACCGGCCCTACGAGGACGCGCGCGGCTTTCAAAAGCCGGTGGGCTATGTGGTGGATTTCATCGGGATCTTCCGCCGCCTCAAGGACGCGCTCGCCTTCGACGACGACGAGGTCGCCCACTGCATCGAGGACGCGGAGAAGCTGCAACAGCGCTTCGCCACGCTCATGTCCGCCGAGGCCGCCCCGTTTGTGGCATTGGCGCGGACTCCCGGCGGCGACAAGGCGACCGAGGCCGCCCTGGAGGCGCTGCACGATAAGGGCCGGCGCGAGACCTTTCTCAGCCTCTTCGCCGAGATCGAGAACCTCTACGAGATCCTCTCTCCCGACGCCTTCCTCCGGCCCTACCTCGAAGATTACGCCGCTCTGGCTGCGCTCCATCAGCTCTGTGCAAACGCCTTCCGCCGCCGCGGCGCGCTGACCCGCGAGTTGATGCACAAAACGGAAGCACTGATCCGCAGCCGGGTGGGCAGCAGCCCGATCGCGCCCGCCGGACGCCCCGTGCTGCTCGACGAAAAGGCGCTGCGGGCACTGAAGCAGCAGGGCGGCGGGGGCGCCGCCGACGTCATCAATTGCGCCAACACGGTCATCGCCGCCGCCTCGGAACCAGGCCAGCCCCACCTCGCCTCCATCGCCGAACGGGCCGAAAACATCCTCGAGGGCTACGACGACGCCCAGATCAGCACCGGCGAGGCCTTGGTCCGGCTGGCGGAGCTGGTGGAGGAGTTCGAGGAGGCCCAGCGCCAGCGCGCCGCCAGGGGGTTGCCGGAGGCCGCGTTCCAGGTCTTTTGGACGCTGAGGCAGGCGGGTATTGCAGACGCCGAGCCGCTGGCGCTGGCGCTCGAGGCCGCCTTCGCCCAGCGGCCTTCTTTCAAAGATAATCCGGCCGAACGGCGCGAGCTCAAGGCCGAAATCTACAAGATCCTGCTGCCCGTAGCCGCTCCCGGCAAGATCGCAGCCCTTGCCGACCGCATCTGGGAGGGCAGGTGACCGCCGCCGACAAGTCGCGGAACGAACTGCGCCGGCTGGTACAAGAATGGGCCGAGGAGATGGGCGTGCGGCCCGCGCGGGTCCAGATCCAGCGCATGTCGCGCAAGTGGGCGTCGTGCTCGACCAGCGGCCGCGTGTGCTTCAGCGTGGAGCTGCTGGGCCAGCCGGCGGCCTTCCGCGAGGCGGTGGTTGTCCACGAGCTGCTGCATCTGCGGGTGCGCAACCACGGCCGGCTGTTTCGGGCCCTCATGAACGCCTATCTCCCGGGCCGGGCCGCCGCTGCGGGCGCGGCGCTGGGGATTTGCGGAGCACCACGGGCGACGCGAGGGAGGCGGGGCCCGGCTGGGGCCGGCTCCTGTCGGTTGAAGCGGCCGCAACTTTAGCGACTCCCCACCCGTTAAGGCGTATTGAATGCGGTGGAAGGGGCGGGCATGCTGGAGCGGTTCTGGAGCGGCTTTCGCCGAGAAATTGCGAGGCAGCATGCAGCAGCGGACGGGTCGGGGGATGGCGATGGTGGTAGTGGAGTTGGGCCTGGGGCTGGGGCTGATGGCGGGGTGCGGGCAGCGGCCGTACCGGGCGTTTGCGGTGGAGGTGGCGTCGGCGCCGCCGCCGCCGGACGCGGTGGCGGCGCCGGCGCCGGCGGCGTTGGGAGCGGGGCTGGCGCCGCGGGGGGCGGTGGTGGCGGTGGGGACGAGCGGGCTGCGGGCGCGGCACCCGCAGTGGGACCTGAACCGGGTGTCGGCGGCGACGCTGGCGAGGCTGCCGGGGATTGATGCGGCGACGGTGGCGGCGATGGTGGGGGGGCGTCCCTACAAGGCGAAGCGGGAGCTACTGCGGCGGAAGATCCTGACGGTGGCGCAGTACGCGAGGTGGAAGGACTACCTGGTGGTGCACAGGGGCACCACAAAGGCGACGGAGTGAGCTGAGCGGACGCGGGAGCGGGCGGGGGCTAGGCGGCGTGGCGTTCGCCGGGCTTGGGGGCGCCGGTTTTGGGGGCGCGGGCGGCGGCCTTGGCGGCGCGGCGGCGGTGCTCTTCCCAGCGCTTGCGGGCGGCCTCGGAGATGCGGGCGCGGCCCTCGGGGCTGAGGCGGTTGGACTTGGTGCCGCTGACCAGCTCTTCGAGGATGCGAATGGCCTCTTGCAGCCGGGCCTGCTCGCGCTTCAGCTCCGTCAATGACTTTTGCAACTGGTTGGTGTTGGCAATCATGGCTGACCTCGCTGTGAGTTCCTTGCCTATTAGACGAGCGGCTGGGGAAAAAGGCAACATCCATTCTCCCACTTCTCGGGCTGGCGGGGGGACCAAAACGGCACTAATGCTTGATGACCGGAGGGCCGGCCGGAAGGGACGGGGGTGGGGGGAGGGCGCTGCTGCCGGGGAGGCGGATGCCGGTCTCGATGTTGGATTTGAGCAGGGCGCGAAGGCGGGCCTGGACCAGGTTGAAATCGGAGGTGGTGACGATGTACTCGGGGCGTGGGGGGATGATGGTGGCGATCTCTTTTTCAGTGAGGGCGACGCGTTCGGGTGTCTGGGGATGACTGGCGAACATGCGGGAGAGGAGGCCGGGCTTCTGCTTCTCTTCCGACTCGATGATCTCAAAGGCGCGGGGTAGGCCCTGGGGGTCATAGCCGGCTTTCCAGAGATACTGGACGCCGAGCCAATCGGCCTCCTCTTCGGCGCCGCGGCTGAAGTGCTCGTACTGCAGGGGGACGACGGCGTTGGCGGCCTCCTCGGCGCCGAGGCCGGCGAGGCCGGGGCCGGCGGCGATGATGGCGGGGATGGTGAGGATCTGCAGGAGCTCGCCCTTGGTGGCGTTGCGGGTGCCGTGGCGGGCGGCGACGTGGGCGATCTCGTGGGCCATGGCGCCGGCGAGCTCATCCTCCTCGTTGCAGTGGAGGATGAGGCCGCTGTTGACGAAGAAAAAGCCGCCGGGGAGGGCGAAGGCGTTGATGGAGTCGTCCTGGAGGACGTGGACGGTGAAGGGGACCTTGGCGTCGGAGTTGCGGACGAGGTTTTGGGCGAGGCGGTTGATGTACTCGTTCACCACCGGGTCGGTGATGACCTTGCTGTTTTGCAGCACCTGCTGCTCCATGCCGCGGCCGAGGGCGATCTCCTTCTGTTTGCTGTAGAAGTCGAGGCCCTTGCCGACATTGCGGTGGCCGATGAGGTAGACGTTGTCCTCGGACTTGAGCTTTTTGGCGGTGGCCTTGTTGGCGGTGGGGACGCCTTCGATGGAGGCGGCGGGGTCGGACTTGGGGGACTGGGCGAAGGCGGGGGCCAGGGAGAGGAGGGCGAGCGCCAGGCCGCCGAGGAAAACATGGCGATGAGAGAGGGATGAAGGCATGGCCCCACCTTCCTTTTGGACGCCGGGGTTCGGCAACCCGTTACACGGCGATCATTTGCCGATGCAAAAGGTCGAGAAGATTACTCCCAGTATATCCTCAACCGTGGTCTGGCCGGTGATGGCATCGAGCTGGCGGAGGGCCTGGTAGAGCTCGACCAGCAGCACCTCGTGGGGGACCTGGCCGAGGGCGGCGGCGGCGAGCTGGAGGTGGCGGGCGGCGGCGGCGAGGTGCTGGGCGTGGCGGGCGTTGGTGATGGGCTCGGCCTCGGCGCCGGGCTCGGGGAGGACGCGGGCGCGGACGGCGGCGCGGAGTTGGGCGAGGCCGTGGCCGGTGAGGGCGGAGACGGCCAGGGCGTCGGCGGGGATGGGGGCGGCGAGGGGGAGATCGGACTTGTTCCAGACCAGGAGGGCGCGGGGGAGGGCCTGGAGGCGGGATTGCAGGGCGAGGTCGTCGGGGGCGAGGGGCTGGGAGGCGTCGAAGACGGCGAGGACGAGGTCGGCGTCGGCGGCGGCCTCCCAGCTTTTCTCGATGCCGAGGCGCTCGGGCTCGCCGTGGGGGGTGCGGATGCCGGCGGTGTCGAGCAGGCGGACGGGGATGCCGTCCCAGTCGAGGCTGGCCTCGAGCAGGTCGCGCGTGGTGCCGGGCTGGGGGGTGACGATGGCGCGCGGGCGGGCGAGGAGGCGGTTGAAGAGGCTGGACTTGCCGACGTTGGGGCGGCCGAGGAGGGCGACGGCGAGGCCTTCGCGCACGACCCGGCCCTGCTGAAAGCTGGCGAGGAGGAGGGCGAGGGGGGCCTGGAGGGCGGCGATTTCGCTGGCGATGGCGGCGTCGTCGGGGAGGGCAACGTCGTCGTCGGCGAAGTCGATGGCGGCCTCGAGGCGGGCGATGAGCTGGACCAGGGCTTGGTGGAGGGGGCGGAGTTGTTGGGCGACGGCGCCTTGGAGTTGGCGGGCGGCGGTGCGGGCCTGGAAGAGGGTATGGGCGTTGATGAGGTCGCCGACGGCCTCGGCCTGGGTGAGATCCAAGCGGCCGTGGAGGAAGGCGCGGCGGGTGAACTCGCCGGGGTCGGCGAGGCGGGCGCCCTGGGCGAGGGCGGCGCGGAGGAGGGCGTCGAGCAGGACGGGGGCGCCGTGGGCGGTGATCTCGACCACATCTTCGCTGGTGGCGGAGTGGGGAGCGGGGAAGAAGACCGCCACCACTTGGTCGAGCAGGGCGCCGTCGCGGTCGCGGAACTGGGCCCAGAGGGCGTGGCGGGGGGAGAAGGGGCGGTCGGGGAGGAGGGCTTGGGCGATGGCGAGGGCTTGGGGGCCGGAGAGGCGGACGATGCCGAGGCCGCCGCGGCCGGGGGGGGTGGCGACGGCGACGATGGTGTCTTGGAGGAACACTTAGGATCCGGACTGGGGCCCGGACGGGGACCCCGCCTGGGCGGCTTCGCGCACGGCCAGCAGCAGCAGGTCGGAGGGGGAGAGTTGGGGCGGGTCGGGGGGGGCGGGGCCGCCGGGGAGGCGGGGGAGCCAGCGTTCGAGGCCGGCGGAGGAGAGGGGCTTGCGCAGCACGCCGTCGGCGGCGGCGAGGGCGGCGTCGGCGACGGGGGCGAGGGCGCCGACCAGGAGGAGCACGGGGATGGCGCGCCAGGCGGGGTGGGCGCGCAGTTGGCGCAGCAGCTCGAGGCCGCCGAGGGGGACGCCGAGGCCGGGCAGGGCGGCATCGGCGAGGATGAGGCGGGGGAGGGGGGCGGCGGCGAGGGCGGCGAGGGCGGCCGGACCGTCGCCCACCGCCTCGACGGCGTAGCCCAGATCGGCCAAGTACTGGGCGCCCATGCGGCGGGCGTGGGGATTGTCGTCGGCGAGCAAAACCGAGGCGGGCATACCCGGTGATTATAATAGGCTACCCATGTTTCCCGAGCTCGCCAAAGCCTATACGCCGCAAGAGATCGAGCCGCGCTGGGCGCGCGCCTGGGTGGAGCAGCGGCTGTTCCAGGCCGACGCCGCCAGCCCGCGGGAGGCGTGGTCTTTGGTGATTCCGCCGCCCAACGTGACCGGCTCGCTGCACATGGGGCACATGCTGGAGCACACGCTGATAGACATGGTGGTGCGGTGGCAGCGGATGCAGGGCAAGAACGTGCTGTGGCTGCCGGGGACGGACCACGCCGGCATCGCCACGCAGATGGTGGTGGAGCGGGCGCTGGCGGAGCAGGGGCAAGAGCGGAAGGCGATGGGGCGGGAGGCGTTCGTGGAGGCGGTGTGGGGGTGGAAGCGGCAGAGCGGGGACCGGATCCAGGAGCAGATGGTGCGGCTGGGGGCGTCGTGCGACTGGTCGCGGGCGCGCTTCACGCTGGACGAGGGGCTGTCGCGGGCGGTGCGCGAGGTGTTCGTGCGGCTGTACGAGGAGGGGCTGATCTACCGCGGGCGCTACATCGTCAACTGGTGTCCGCGCTGCCAGACCGCGGTGAGCGACCTGGAGGTGACGCACGAGGCGGAGACGGGCAAGCTGTACCAGGTGCGGTACGCGGCGGCGGAGCAGCCGGGCGAGTATCTGACGGTGGCGACGACGCGGCCGGAGACGATCCTGGCGGACGTGGCGGTGGCGGTGAACCCGGCGGACGGGCGCTACCGGGGCTGGATTGGCCGGCAGGTGCGGGTGCCGCTGACGGGGCGCACGGTGGCGGTGATCGCCGACGAGATCGCGCAGCCGGAATTCGGCACGGGGGCGGTGAAGATCACCCCCGGGCACGACCCCAACGACTTCGCGGTGGGGGAACGGCACCACCTGCCGCAACTGGTGGTGCTGGACGAGACCGGGCACATGAGCGGCGAGCACGCCGGGGCGTACGCGGGGCTGGAGCGGTTTGCGGCGCGCAAGCGGATGGTGGCGGACCTGGAGGGGGCGGGGCTGCTGGCGGGGGTGGCCGACCACGGGCTGGCGCTGGGGCGGTGCCAGCGCTGCCGCACGGTGATCGAGCCGCGCATCTCGACGCAGTGGTTCGTGAAGATCGCGCCGCTGGCGGAGGCGGCGGTGGAGGTGGTGGAGCGGGAGGAGATCACCTTCACGCCGGAGAACAACCGGGGGATCTATCTGGGGTGGATGGCGAACCTGCACGACTGGTGCATCTCGCGGCAGTTGTGGTGGGGGCACCGCATTCCGGCGTGGCACTGCGCCGGCTGCGGGAAGATGGTGGTGGCGCGGGAGGCGCCGGCGGCGTGCCCGGGGTGCGGGGGGGGGATGGAGCAGGACGCGGACGTGCTGGACACCTGGTTCAGCTCGGGGCTGTGGCCGTTTTCGACGCTGGGCTGGCCGGAGGAGACGGCCGACCTGAAGGCGTTTTATCCGACCTCGCTGCTGATCACCGGCTTCGACATTTTGTTTTTCTGGGTGGCGCGGATGATCCTGCTGGGGGTGCACTTCACCGGGCAGGTGCCGTTTCGGGAGGTGTACATCCACGCGCTGGTGCGGGACGCGGACCGGCAGAAGATGTCGAAGACCAAGGGGAACGTGATTGACCCGCTGGTGGTGACGGAGAAGTACGGCACCGACGCGGTGCGGTTCACGCTGGCGGCGATGGCGGCGCCGGGGACCGACATTGCGCTGGCGGAGGAGCGGATGGCGGGCTACGCCGCCTTCGCCAACAAGATCTGGAACGCGGCGCGGTTCATCTTTTTGCAATTGAACCAGGCGGGGGCGGGGGCGCCGGCGGGGAGCCCGGCGGAGCTGCGGGCGGAGGGCGGGAACGCGGTAGACCGGTGGATCTTCTCGCGGCTGAACGCGGTGGCGGCGTCGCTGAACCGGAGCCTGGGCGAGTACCGCTTCCACGAGGCGGCGGAGACGCTGTACCACTTTTTCTGGCACGAGTTTTGCGACTGGTACCTGGAGCTGACCAAGCGGCGGGAGGACAAGGCGGTGGCGGCGGCGAACCTGGCGGCGGGGTTCGAGGGGGCGCTGCGGCTGCTGCATCCGGTGATGCCGTTTGTGACCGAGGAGCTGTGGCAGGCGCTGTACGCGGGGGCGGCGCCGCATGCTTCGATCGCGCTGGCTCCGTTTCCGGCGGCGGCGCTGGACGCGGCGGACGCGGAGGCGGAGCGGGCGATGGCGCGGCTGCAGGCGGTGGTGACCGAGATTCGGAGCCTGGCGGCAAAGGCGAACGCGGCGCCGGGGTTCGCGGTGCGGTGGAGCGGGGAGGATGGGGGGCTGGAGTGGGAGCAGGTGCGGGCGCTGACGCGGGCGGGCGCGACCGCGCCGGTGGAGAGGATCGAGGGGCACCTGCACCGCGGGCGGGCGGCGGGGATGGAACTGCAGTTGGCGATCGCCGGGGACGCGGAGGCGGAGCGGGGGCGGCTGGCGAAGGAGCGCGCGGGGCTGGCGGCGCGGCTGGCGACGGCACGGGCGAAGCTGGCGAACGAGGGCTTCCGGCAGCGGGCGAAGGCGGAGGTGGTGGCGGAGACCGAGCGGCTGGCGGGGGAGTACGAGCGGGAGCTGCGGCAGGTGGAGGCGGCGCTGGGGGCGCTGCCGGAGGCATAGGGCGTTAGAGGGCGCGGGCGTTCGCCCGCGCGCACAGCCAAGCGTGGCTGTGCCACTGTGGCCAGAGGGGGGCGCGGGCGTCCGCCCGCGCGCACAGCCAAGCGTGGTGGTGCCACCGTGGCCAGAAGGCTTGGGGAGGCAGGGGGGGGTGGCGGCGCCGCTAGCGGGTAATGGCGGGCTGCTTGGCGTCGCGGCGGTCCATCGCGCGGGTTTGCTGGTAGGTGTAGCGGATGCGGTGGACGACGGTGATGTTGCTGAGCACGGCGATGACCCAGAGGCAGGGGGCCATGCGGTCGAAGAGGGCGCCGATGATGACCAGCACGATGCGCTCGGGGCGCTCCATGAAGCCGACCTTGCAGGAGGGGATGGTGTTTTCGGCGCGGGCGCGGGCGTAGCTGACCATGACCGAGCCGGTCATGACCACGGCCACCAGGACGACATAGAAGTCGCGGTGGATGCGGGAGTACCAGACCAGGAGGCCGAAGTAGAGGGCGAGGTCGGAGTAGCGGTCGAGGACGGAGTCGAAGAAGCCGCCGAAGTGGCTGACGGTGTTGGTGAAGCGGGCGACGCGGCCGTCCACCATGTCGAAGATGCCGGCGCCGATGATGACCAGGCCGGCGTAGAAGAACTGGCCGTAGCCGAACAGGATGGCGGCGACGATGTTGATGAGCAGGCCGATGAAGGTCAACACGTTGGGGTTGATCTTGGTAAGGGCCAAGGCGCGCACGATGCGATCGAGCACGAACTTGCAGCCGGCGCCGATGGCGCGGGTGTAGGTCACAGCTCCACGTCTCCCTCGGCGTCGCGGTCGTAGATGGTTTTGAGGGTGCGCACCTCGAACTCCTTGACGCCGTTGGGGGTTTGGATGCGGACCTCGTCGCCGGGCCTTTTGCCCATGAGGCCGCGGCCGATGGGGGAGGCGGTGGAGATGCGACCTTTGGCCACATCGGCCTCTTCGCTGGTGACCAGCCAGTAGTCAATTTCCTCGCCCTTGTCGAGGTCGTAGAGGCGGAGGAGGGAGCCGTAGGCGGCGCGGTCGGCGGGGATGTTGCGGAGGTCCACCAGGGCGAGCTCGGCGAGGCGCTTGCGCAGTTGGCCGAGGCGGGCGTTGACGAACTCCTGGCGCTGCTTGGCCATATGGTACTCGGCGTTCTCGCTGAGGTCGCCGAGGGCAACGGCGCGCTTGAGTTCCGCGGGGAGCTCGATGGTGAGCTCGTGCTCGAACTGCTGGATCTCCTTTTCGAGCTTTTCGCGGATATTGACGGCCATGCACGCCCCCTAGTTGAAGTGTCCCCCGCCATTTTGGCATACTGGAGAGAGCCGGGGCGCGGTCGGCGCGCCCGCGGGCGAAATATTTCGCCGCGCAGTGGAAGGTCCCGCGGTTGTGCTCATGGGCGTCACCACAATTTATCGGGTAGGGGACAAGGTGGTTTACCCGAACCATGGGGTGGGGGTGATCGAGCACATCAGCCGGCGCGAGGTGGGCGAGAGCAGCCAGGAATTCTACCTGCTGAAGATCGAAGCGAGCAACTTGAAGGTGATGGTGCCGTCGGGCAACGCCGCCAGCGTGGGGCTGCGTCCGGTGACGGCGCCGGCGGAGCTGGCGCCGATCCTGGGCTACCTGCAGCGGGCGGAGGCGATGGCGAGCCCGAGCGACTGGAAGTGGCGCTTCAAGGAAAACAGCGACAAGATGCGGCACGGGGAGCTGGCGCGGGTGGCGGAGGTGCTGAAGAGCCTGGTGCAGTTGCACCAGGCGAAGCCGCTGTCGTTCCGGGAGAAGAAGATGCTGGACCGGGCGGCGATGCTGCTGGCGGGGGAGATGGCGAGCGCGCACAACCTGAGCGCGGAGGCGGCGATGGCGCTGCTGCAGCAGACGCTGGCGAAGGCGGAGCTGGTGCTGCCGGCGCTGGACACGGAGGAGGCGCGGGGGTAGGGGGGCGTGGTCGGGGTGGTGGGGGTAGTGCGGGGTTCGCACAGCCAAGATTGGCTGTGCCACCGTGGCCGGAAAGTGGCGGACACAATGCTGGGCGCGGGCCCCAGCGCGCCTGCCCGGCCCGGCTGTAGCCGCGCCAGGCCGGTGCGGCGCGCGTCCCACTTGTGCTCGCGTCTCGCAGGGGCGGGCTGGCTTCCGGGGACCCAGATCTCGCCGCGCCCGAGGCGGCTCGGTGGTCGCCGCGAAGGATGGGGGCGTGGTCGGGGTGGTGGGGGTAGTGCGAAGTTCGCACAGCCAAGATTGGCTGTGCCACCGTGGCCGGAGAGTGCCGGACACCATGGTTGGGGCGGGCGCTCGCTAGGGGTGGGCGGACTGGGCGATGCGGGTGCGGACGGCGTCGAGTTTTTTCTGGATCTCGAGGGCGCGCTGGGCGTCGGTTTCGGCGGTGGGGTTGAGCTTGAGGTTGGCGAGGGCTTGTTGCCAACTGGAGGCGGCCTGCTGGAGCTTGCCGTCGCGGTCGTAGGCCTGGGCGAGGTGGTCGAGGATGGCGGGGTCGTGGCTTTCGAGCTTGGCGGCGCGCTCGAGGTTGGCGACCGCCTCGGGGAGGCGGTTCATCTTGAAGTAGACCCAGCCGAGGCTGTCGAGATAGGCGCCGTTGTTGGCGTCGCGGGCGAGGGCTTGGCGGATGAAGCCGAGGGCCTGGGGGAGGCGGATGCCCTGCTGGGCAAGCATGTAGCCGTAGGCGTTGAGGGTGGCGGGGCTGCCGGGATCGAGGGCGAGGGCTTGCTGGTAGCTGCGCTCGGCGGCGGCAAAATCTTTTTGTTTGGCCTGGATGGCGCCGGCGAGGGCGGCGGCGCGGGCGCGGTCGGCGGGGGAGGGGGCGAGCTGGCGGGCGCGGGCGGCGGCGGCGAGGGCCTGGGGGAACTGCTGGGCCTGCTCCTGGATTTGGCCGAGGGCGAGGTAGAGGTCCCAATCGGCGGGGGTGGCGCGCAACAGGGGCTGGACGGCGGCGACGGCGGCCTGGGATTGGCCGGAGGCGGCGAGGAGGTTGGCGTAGGTGAGGCGGAGGGAGCGGGAGTCGGGCTGGGCGTGAAGGGCGGCGCGGGCGGCCTGGAGGGCGCGGGGGAAGTCGCGCTGGTCGCTGTAGAGCTCGATGTCGAGGGCTTGGGCGCGGGCTTGGTAGGCGGGGCCGAGGGCGCGCAACTGGTTGAGGGTGGCGTGGGCGGCGAGGTCGTCGCCGGTGCGCATCTGCAGTTGCGACAACTGCACCAGGAAGATGCTCTGGGTGGCGGGCGCGGATTTGCGGGCGACCAGGGAGTGGAGGGCGGCGAGGGCGGCCTGGTCGTGGCCCTGGCTCTCGTCGAGCAGGGCGGCGGCGTAGCCGACCTCGAGGTTGTCGGGGCCGAGCAGGGAGCGGGCGGTGCTGAGGCTGGCGGAGGCGGCGGCGAACTGGCCCATTTGCAATTGCAGTTGGGCGACGCGGAGGGCGGCTTGGCCGTCGTCGGGGGTGGCTTGCTGGAGGCGCTGGTAGGCGGCCAGGGCGGCGGGGTAATCGCCGCCCTGCATGAGGGCGTGCGCCCAGGCGCCTTGCAGGGAGGGATCGTCGGGCTGGGCGGCGACGGCTTGGCGGAAGGCGGTGGCGGCCTGGGGGTAGAGGTGCTGGCTGGAGTAGGCATTGCCCAAGGTGGCGTAGACTTGGGCACCGCGGGCCACCGGGGGAAGAGCGTCCACCTCTTTTTGCGCCTCGGCCAACTGGTTCTGGCCGGCGAGGGACTGGATCAGGCTGGCGATGGCGTCAATGTTGGTGGGGGCGAGGGCGAGGGCGGCGCGGAACTGCTGTTCGGCGAGGGCGGGCTGGCCCTGGGCGCCGTAGAGCTTGCCCAGGATGACGAGGTGGGCGGGGTTGGTGGGGTCGAGTTGGATCAGGGTTTTGTACTCGGCCACGGCGGCGGCCATGGTGGCGCCGGAGATGGGCTGGCGGGCCTGGCTGAGCTGGCGCAAGTAGATGGTGCCGAGGGTCTGGTGGGCCTCGATGCTGGCGGGGTGGTCTTTGATGACCGACTGGGCCAGGGTGGTGGCATCGGCGGCGCGGCCGAGGCGGGAGAGCAGGTCGGCCATCTGGCAGGCGATGTAGGCGGACTGGGGGGCGGCGGCCATGGCGGCGGTGTAGTGCTGCAGGGCCTGCTGGACGTAGGCGGGGCCGCCCTTGTTCTCGGCCTGTAGTTCGGCCCACTTGCCCAGCTCGAACTCGGCGTAGGCGCGGGCCTGGGGGGAGAGGGGGGTGAGGGGCTGGGGCGGAGCCTGGGCCAGCAGCGGAACACAAACGGCCAGCGCGAGGAGGCAGGCGGGGAGGCGGGACAACGACGGCTGGGACATCTTGACCAAAGCTTACCACCGCCGGAAGTCGGGCGGGCCGGGGCTTTCGCCGCGAGCGGCCGGGGGCGGGGCGGGAGGAGGCTTGCGCCTCCCTTGATCGGGGGCTGCGCCCCCCTCGCCGCGCTGTGGCAGCGCGCGGCGAGCCGCCCGCTCCCTTTGCTCCCACCCCGAGACGCGAGCGTCTCGGGGGCCCCGGGGGTCGCGGCCCCCTCGGCCGCTTCGAAACGGTCGAGGTGGCTCGGGAGGCGGGGCTTTGCTTGCCGGCGACGGAGCGGGACCTGTCGGGCACCCCGGACGGTTGCTTCCCGGGACCTCGATCGGGTCTCGCCTGAGACCACTCGGTCGTCGCCGCGAGCAGGGGGCCACTCGGTGGTCGCCGGGGACGGCGGGGCGGGGCGGCCTGCTAGGATAGAGGATTCACGCCATGCCGGCCAAGGCCCCCCCTCCCGCGCGCGCGCTGCCGACGATCTTGGAGAAGATCGTGGCGCGGCGGCGCGAGCAGGTGGCGGCGGCGGAGGCGCGGGTATCGATAGGGAAGCTGCGGGTGCAGGCGCGGGAGCGGGAGCCGCGGGACTTCGTGGCGGCGCTGCGGGGAGCGCGGCGGCCGGCGGTCATCGCCGAGATCAAGCGGGCGTCGCCGTCGCGGGGGCGGCTGCGGGAGGAGTTCGAGGTGGGGGCGATCGCGGCGGGGTACGAGGCGGCGGGGGCGGCGGCGCTGTCGGTGCTGACGGAGGAGGACCACTTCGAGGGGCGGCTGGAGCACTTGGCGGAGGCGCGGGCGGCGACGCGGCTGCCGATTTTGCGCAAGGATTTCATTTTTTCCAGCTATCAAATCTGGGAGGCGGCGGTGGCGGGGGCGGACGCGGTGCTGCTGATCGCGGCGATGCTGGACGAGGCCACGCTGGGGTCGCTGCTGGAGGTGGCGGAGCGGGCGCGGCTGGCGGCGCTGTGCGAGGTGCACGACGAGGGGGAAATGGAGCGGGTGGCGGCGGCGGGGGCGAGCCTGATCGGGGTGAACAACCGCGACCTGCACACGCTTGCGGTGGGGCTGGAAGGGGGGCTGGAATTGGGGGCGAAGCTGCCGGCGCGGGCGTTGGGGGTGGCCGAGAGCGGGCTGCGGAGCGGGGCGGACCTGGCGCGGTTTTCGGCGGCGGGCTACCAGGCGTTTCTGATCGGGGAGCGGTTCATGCAGGCCTCGGACCCGGGGTGGGCGCTGGCGCGGCTGCGGGATGCGTGCCACCTGCCGTATGTGAAGATCTGCGGCATCACCAATCTGGAGGACGGGCTGCAGGCGTGCGCGGCGGGAGCGGATGCGGTGGGGTTTGTGTTTGCCGCCTCGCCGCGGCGGGTGAGCGTGGAGCAGGCGCGGGGGATATCGCCGGGGCTGCCGGCGGGGGTGGCGCGGGTGGGGGTGTTCGCGGGGATGGCCACGCACGAGATTCGGGCGGTGGCGAACGCCTGCGGACTGCACGCGGCGCAACTGCACGGGGCCTACAGCGTGGAGGAGGGGCGGCGGCTGGCGGAGCACCTGCCGGTGTGGCGGGCGGTGGGGATGCCGCAGGGGGCGCGGGCGGCGCTGGCGTGGGCGCCGCACGTGGAGCGCTTCGTGCTGGACACGGCGGTGGGGGGCGTTACTGGGGGCACGGGGCAGAGCTTCGACTGGGAGGCGGCGCGCGGGTTGGTGGAGGCGGTGGGGGCGCTGCCGCAGCGGCCGGGGGTGCTGGTGGCGGGGGGGCTGACGGCGCGCAACGTGGCGGGCGCGATCCGGCTCAGCCAGGCGGAGGGGGCGGATGTGGCCAGCGGGGTGGAGCGGGCCCCGGGGCGGAAGGACCCGCAAGCGGTGGCGGCCTTCGTGCAAGCCGCGCACAGCGCCTTCCGCGGAGACGAGGCATGAGCCCGACGACGACAGCGGGGCGGTTTGGCGCCTACGGCGGGCGCTACGTGCCGGAGACGCTGGTGCATCCGCTGGAGGAGCTGGCGGCGGCCTACGCGGCGGCGCAGCGCGACCCGGGGTTTGGGGCGGAGCTGGAGGGGCTGCTGCGGAACTTCGCCGGGCGGCCGACGCCGCTGTATTACGCCGAGCGGCTGACGGAGCAGTTGGGCGGGGCGCGGGTGTATTTGAAGCGCGAGGACCTGCTGCACACCGGGGCGCACAAGATCAACAACTGCCTGGGGCAGGCGCTGCTGGCGCGGCGGATGGGGAAGAAGCGCATCATTGCCGAGACCGGGGCGGGCCAGCACGGGGTGGCGACGGCGACGGTGTGCGCGCGGTTTGGGCTGGAGTGCGTGGTCTACATGGGGGCGGAGGACATGGCGCGGCAGGCACTCAATGTGGCGCGCATGCGGCTGCTGGGGGCGGAGGTGCGGGCGGTGCACAGCGGCAGCCGGACGCTCAAGGACGCCATCAGCGAGGCCATGCGGGACTGGGTGGCGAGTTGCGACCGCACGCACTATCTGCTGGGCTCGGTGCTGGGGGCGGAGCCGTATCCGCGGATGGTGCGGGATTTCCACGCCTGCATTGGGCGGGAGGCGCGGGCGCAGCATCTGGCGGCGGAGGGGAAGCTGCCGGCGGCGCTGTTGGCCTGCGTGGGCGGCGGGTCGAACGCGATCGGGCTGTTCTATGCGTTTCTCGAGGATGCCGAGGTGCGGCTGATCGGGGTGGAGGCGGGGGGCAAGGGGGACGAGCTGGGAATGCACGCGGCGCGCTTCGCGGCGGAGGGCGGGGGGCGGCCGGGGGTGCTGCAGGGCACCTTCTCGTATGTGCTGCAGGACGCGGCCGGGCAGATCGCAGCGACGCACTCGATCTCGGCGGGGCTGGACTATCCCTCGGTGGGGCCGGAGCATGCGCACCTGCACGACCAGGGGCGGGCGGAGTATGTGGCGGCCAGCGACGGGGCGGCGCTGGAGGCGTGCCAGCGGCTGGCGCGGCTGGAGGGGATCATCCCGGCGCTGGAGTCGGCGCACGCGGTGGCGGAGGCGTGCCGGCGGGTGCCGAAGATGAAGCCGGAGGAGAGCGTGATCGTCAACATCTCGGGGCGGGGCGACAAGGACATGGAGATCCTGACGCGCGAGCTGGGCCTGCAGGCATGAGCCGCTTCGCCTCCATCTTCGCCGCCGCCAAGGGGCAGGGGCGGGTGGCGCTGGTGCCCTATATCACCGCGGGCGATCCGAGCCTGGAGGCGACGGTGGCGATCGCGCTGGCGCTGGCGGAGGCGGGGGCGGACATCGTGGAGCTGGGGGTGCCGTTCAGCGATCCGGTGGCGGACGGGCCGGTGATCCAGGCGGCGAGCGAGCGGGCGCTGGGGCGGGGGGTGCGGCTGGAGGAGGTGCTGGAGGCGGCGGGGCGGATCCGGCAACAGTCGGAGGTGGGGCTGCTGCTGTTCAGCTACTACAACCCGCTGCTGCAGTATGGGCTGGAGCGGTTTGCGGGGGCGGCGGCGGCGGCGGGCTGCGACGGGGTGCTGGCCACCGACCTGATTCCGGAGGAGGCGAGCGCCTACCGGGCGGCGGCGCGGGGGGCGGGGCTGGACACGGTGTTTCTGGCGGCGCCGACCTCGCCCGACGCGCGGCTGCGGGCGATTGGGGAGGCGAGCTCGGGGTTTGTCTATGCGGTGTCGCGGCTGGGGGTGACCGGGGCGCGGGCCACCGTGGCCGACTCGGCGCAGGAGCTGGTGGGGAGGCTGCGGCGGCAGACGAGGTTGCCGATCGCGCTGGGATTTGGGCTTTCGCGGCGGGAGCAAGTGGAGGCGGTGGCGGCCTACGCCGACGGGGCGGTGGTGGGGACGGCACTGGTGGAGCGGATCGCGCAGGCGGCGCCGGGCGGGGCGGCGGCGGCGGCGGGGGAGTTTTTGCGGAGCTTGGGCCATGGACATCGCTGAGCTGCGGCAGCGCATTGACACGATTGACCGGCAACTGGTGGAGCTGCTGAACCAGCGCTGCCAGTGCGCACGCGAGATCGGCTATTTGAAGCGGTCGCTGGATTTGCCCATCTACGAGCCCAACCGCGAGAGCACGGTGCTGGCCAACATCGGCGAGGCCAACCGGGCGATGGGGGGGCCGCTGAGCGAGCTGGCGCTGCGGCGGGTGTTCGAGCGCATCATTGACGAGATGCGGACCATCCAAAAAGACGAGTTGTTGCGCGAGCGGGAGAAGCAGCCATGATCGTGGTGATGCAGCCGACGGCGGAGGAGGGCGAGATCCAGGTGGTGATCGAGCAGTTGATCGGGCTGGGGTTTGACGTGCACCGGGAGACGGGGGCGGAGCGGACGGTGCTGGCGTGCCTGGGGGTGAGGCGGGGGTTCGACGCGCGGGCGATCGCGGCGTTGCCGGGGGTGGCGGAGGCGCACCGCATCAGCGCGCCCTACAAGCTGGCGGCGCGGGCGTTTCGACCGCAGGGGACGGTGGTGGAGGCGGCGGGGCTGCGGGTGGGAGGGGGCGGGATGGCGATCATCGCCGCCAGCGCCGACGCCGGAGCGGTGGCGGGGGCGCGGGGATGGCGGCTGCCGCAGGGATTGCGGAGCGACTCGGATTGGCGGGCGCTGCGCGCCAACTGCGAGCGGCGGGGGTGGGCGGCGGTGGGCGAGGTGGTGGCGGAGAGCGAGATCGAGCGGGTGCGGCCGTATGTGGACATCTTCCAGGTGGGGGCGGCCAACATGCAGAACCCCTACCTGCTGCGGGCGCTGGGGCAGGAGCGCAAGCCGGTGCTGCTGGAGCGCAACCCGGCGGCCAGCCTGGACGAGCTGCTGGTGGCGGCCGACGTCATCCTGGCGGGGGGCAACCCGGGGGTGATCCTGAGCGAGCGGGGGATCCGGACGGTGGCCAACGGCGAGCGGGACACGCTCGACTTGGGGGGCATCGCACGGCTGAAGCGGCTGACCCACCTGCCGGTGGTGGCCGACCTCACCGCTACGGAGCGCGAGCTGCTGGCGCCGCTGGCGCGGGCGGCGGCGGCGGTGGGGGCGGACGGGCTGGTGCTGGCGTACGCGGCGGCGATCCAATAAAGAGGCTTGCGCCTCCCTTGATCGGGGGCTGCGCCCCCGCCCGCTTCGAAACGGTCATGGTGGGCGCGGGCCCCAGCGCGCCTGCCCGGCCCGGCGGTAGCAGCGCCGGGCCGGTGCGGCGCGCGTCCCGCTTGTGAGCCGCCCCGCTGTAACGGCGCGGGGCGGCACGCTCGCGCCGACTTGGGGGCGCCGTGGCCCCAAGTCGGCGCTGCGCGGCTTCGCTGCTGGGCTGCTGGGGCCGCCGCCGAATTCGTTTCCCGGGGGCGCAGACGCGCCACTGGCGCGTCTGCGCCTGCGGAATTACGACCACCCCAGAGCCCGAGGCGGGCTCTGGGGACCCCGGTTCGCAGCCTTTCGCGCCGATTTTGCCAGCAGGCAAAGCGGCGCGACCCCCGCGATTTGCTTGCCGGCGACGGAGCGGGACCTGTCGGGCACCTCGGACGGTTGCTTCCGGGGACCTCGATCGGGTCTCGCCTGAGACCACTCGGTCGTCGCCGCGATCAGAAGATGTCGAGGTCGCGGGCGGAGACCACGGGGCCGTGGTAGAAGCGGCGGACTTGGGCGAGCAAGGCGGCCTGGGAAGTGCCCTCGGGCATTTGGTGGTAGAGCACCAGCAGCTTGGGATGGGCGGCGGTGGCGATGGCGCCGAGCTCGCGCGCCGAGGTGTGGAAGGAGGCCATGTATTGGCGCCAGGCCGGGGTCAGGTGGCCGTCCTGGTTGTAGACCTCGTGGAAGAGCAGGTCGCAGCCGTTGCAAGCCTGGGCCACGGCCGCGACCGGCGAGGTGTCGCCAGAGAAGACGATGGTGCGGTCGGCGGTCTGGAAGCGGTAGCCGAAGGCCTGATCCCAGGAGCCGTGGTGGACCAGGAAGGCGGTGACGGTGACGTTGGCGTCGTGGTAGATCGCGCCGGGGGCAATCTCGTGGACCTGGACATGGTAGCCGGTGAGGTTGGCGTGCTCGAGGCCCTGGGTGCGGACGGCGATGTCCTTGGACCAGGCGTGGAGGATGTCGCGGGTCATGGCGGCGAGGCCGACGGGGCCATAGGCCTGGAGGGGGGCCTTGCGGCCCAGCACCCAGGGGGTGAAGATCAGGTCGGGGTAGCCGAGGGTGTGGTCGGAGTGGAGGTGGGTGACAAAGAGATGGGTGATGGCGGCGATGCGGAGGGCGGGGATGCCGTCCTGGCGGGCGGCCAGGGCGGCGCGGCGGACGACGCCGGGGCCGCAGTCCACCAAGTAGGCGGTGCCGTTGACCACCACCGCCTCGGCGGGGCCGGAGTGGTCGGGATCGGCGTTGGGATTGCCGCTGCCCAGCATCACCACCTGGGTTTGGGCGTTGGATGGCGCGGGCCCCAGCGCGCCTGCCCGGCCACGGCTGTAGCCGCGCCGGGCCGGTGCGGCGCGCGTCCCGCTTGTGAGCCGCCCCGCTGCAACTGCGCGGGGCGGCTTGCTCGCGCCGACTTGGGGGCCCCGTGGCCCCAAGCCGGCGCTGCGCACCGCCAACGACGCCAGCAATAGAAGCCAAGAGGCGAGTTTCATGGCACGAGGATAGCGCAGCCGGTGGCGCCAGCGGAGCGAATGCGATACAGTGGCGGCGACGGAGGAAATTCTTATGCGGCGTGGCTTGGTACTGCTGGGGTTGGCCATCTTGGCGGCGATGATGAGCGGGGCGGGCGCGGGCCCGGCGGCGGGGGCGCAGGACCCGCGGCTGGCGGGGGCCTACGTGAAGGCACCGCAGGACAACTGGATCCTGGTGCACCTGCAGGGCACGCCTGCGCAGATCGGCTACCAGAACGGCTACCTGCTGGCGCCGCGGATCGAGGACTTCGAACAGGTGGTGCGGCTGGAGCAGACGCACAACACCCACCGTCCCTGGAGCTTTTTCCGCGACGCCGCCAAGAAGGTGATGTGGCCGAAGATACCGGCCGAGTACCAGCAGGAGATGCAGGGCATCGCCGACGGGGTGGAGGCGCACGGAGGCAAGCTGGACGTGTGGGACATCGTGGCGATGAACGCGACCGAGGAGTGGAGCTACTACGTGGAGGAGTGGAACAAGGAACATCCGGGGCAGGCGGCGGCGGTGGACGATCCCGACCAGGGGCTGCACTGCAGCGCCTTCGTGGCCACCGGCGGCTACACCAAGGACGGCAAGATCGTGATGTCGCACAACAACTGGTCGCCCTACATGGAGGGGGCGCGGTGGAACATCATCTATGACATCGAGCCCGCGCGGGGCGAGCACTTCATGATGGACGGGCTGCCGGGGGTGATCCACAGCGCCGACGACTTCGGGGTGAACGCGGCGGGGATCATGATCACCGAGACCACCATTGACGACTTCCACGGCTACGACTTCGGCGGGATTCCGGAGTTCGCGCGGGCGCGGGAGGCGATGCAGTACGCCACCTCGATTGACGACTTCGCCCGCATCATGGAGAAGGGCAACAACGGGGGCTACGCCAACGACTGGCTGGTGGCCGACCGCAAGACCAACGAGATCGCCAGCCTGGAGCTGGGGCTGAAGGTGGTGACGCTGCAACGCAGCAAGAACGGTTTTTTTGTGAGCTCGAACTTCCCGATCAACCCCAAGCTGATGCGGGAGGAGACGACGTTCAACCCCAACGACCAGGCGAGCAGCGCCAACGCGCGGCACACGCGCTGGCTGCAGTTGATGAAGCAGTACAAGGGCAGGATTGACGTGGCGCGGGCGGAGAAGTTCGAGAGCGACCACTACGACGTGATCCTGAAGGCGATCCACCCGGACTCGCGCACGCTGTGCGGGCACGGGACGGCGCTGCCGCCGTACCACGATTCGGGGGCGGTGGAGGGGAAGGCGATTGATTCGGACCTGGCGGCGCAGATGTCGTTTGAGGCGGTGAGCGGGCATCCGTGCGGCTCAACGTTTTACGCGGCGGCCTACCTGAAGGCGCACCCCAGCTACGACTGGCAGAAGCCGCTGCTGGAGGACATGGACGGGCACAGCTGGACGAGGGTGGTGGCGCCGGAGAAGTAGCGGGGCCGGCGGCGCGGGCGGGGGCGGCGCGGGGCGCGCACAGCCAAGAGTGGCGGTGCCACCGCTTTGGCAGGCTGGCGGGCAGACTGCGGGCTAGTCGGCGCGGAGGGCGGCGAGGGGGTCGGCGCGGCCAGCGCGGAGGGCGGGGAGGGCGCAGGCGGCGACGGCGGCGGCGAGGACGGCGAGCGCGGCGGCGGCCAAGAGGGCGGGGTTGGCGGGGCTGACCTGAAACAGGAGGGCGGCGAGCAGGCGTCCGAGGGCGAAGGCGGCGGCGAGGCCGGCCAGCACGCCGGCGAGCACGGGGGCGAGGGCCTGGCGCAGCACCAGACGACCGAGGTCGGCGGCGCGGGCGCCGAGGGTGACGCGGATGGCGAGTTCCTTGGCGCGGCGGGCGACGCTGTGCGCCACCAGGGCGTAGACGCCGAGGGCGGCGAGCAGGAGGGCCACCAAGGCGAAGGCGAAGATCAGCAGGAATTGGTAGCGCTGGGGCGCGACCGCGGAGGCGGCGAGGGCGGCGAGCGGGCGCAGGGTGGGGATGGGGGCGGCGGGGGCGAGGCGCCAGATGGCGGCGCGCAGCGGGGCGGCGAGGGAGGCGGCGGGGAGGGCGCTGCGCACCACCAGCGAGACGGCGTAGGGGACCTGCTGCCAATAGGGCTGGTAAACGACGCTGGGGGGGGCGGAGGTGAGCGAGCCGTCGCGGGCGTCGGCGGCGACGGCGATCACGGTGGGGGTCGAGCCGCCGTTGAAGGCAATGCGGCGGCCCACCACTTGGCGGGGGGAGGCGCCGGGAAAGAGCTGTTGGGCGCAGGCGCGGGAGAGGACCACCACGCCGGGCATGGCCCGTGCGGCGGCATCGGTCAGGGGCGGCCAGCCGGCGGGGCGGTCGCTGGGGGCGAGGTCGCGGCCGGCGAGCAGGGGGATGCCGATGGAGGCGAAGTAGCCGGGGCTGATGAAGCGGACGTTGACGTGGGGCTGTTGGGCGGCGGGGTAGAGCTTGCCGGGAACGCCGGCGTCGTCAATCCAGGTCTCGCCCTGGAGGGGGAGATGGGAGGTGAAGGCGGCTTGGGTGACGCCGGGGACGGCGGCGGCGGCGGCGGGCAGTTGGCGCAGGATCTGGTCGCGCTGCGGGTCGGAGTAGGCGTTGAGCACGACTTGGGCGGCGAGGGCGTGGCGGGCGAGGAAGCCGGTGGGCTGGGAGAGCAAGCGGTAGAAGCTGAAGCCGAGCAGGCTGGCGGCGGCGAGCAGGAGGGTGGCGAGGGAGGCCTGGAGGGCGATGAGGGACTGGCGGGAGCGCAGGCTGGAGCGGTCGGCGGTGGTGGCGGCGCCGGCGGCCTTGAGGCTGGCCTGGGGATCGGCGCGGCTGAGGCGCAGCGCCGGCACCACGCCGGTGAGCACGCCGGCCAGCAGCGAGAGCAGCAGCCCGAAGGCGGCCACGCGCCAGTCGAGATGGACCTCGGCGAGGCGGGGCAGGTTGGCGGGGGCGGCGGCGAGCAGGGCATGGAAGCCGGCGGCGGCGGCGGCTATGCCCAACCCGCCGCCGACCAGGGCCAGGGCCAGGCTCTCGAGCAGGACTTGGCGGGCGAGGCGTCCGGGGGTGGCGCCGAGGGCGGCGCGGATGGCCCAATCGCGGCGGCGGTCGGCGAGGCGGGTGAGCCACAGCCCGCCCAGGTTGACACAAACGATGAGCAGCACCGCCAGCACGCCGGCCAGCACCAGCCAGAGCTCCTGGCGGGCGGCGGCGACGGCGTAGTCGCGCACCGGGGTGAGCTCGGCGAAGAGCGAGAGCTTGTCGGGCGAGGTGCGGGCGAGGTTGGCCTGGATGACGTTGAGCTGGGCCAGCGCCTGCGGCCGGGTGACGCCGGGGCGCAGGCGGCCGATCACCGAAAAGTTGAAGTCGCTGAAAACGTCGGCGATCCAGCCCTGGTCGCCCTGGAATTTGAGGGCGTCGAAGAATTCGGTGGGCTCGCCCGCCAACATGGGGCCCAGTTCCCTGCCCTGGAGGTGGAAGCTGGGCGGCAGCACCCCCACCACGGTGGCGGCGGCGCCGGCCACGCCGACGTGGCGGCCGATCACGCCGGGGTCGGCGTTGAAGGCGGAACGCCAGAGCTGGTCGGTGATGACCAGGGGGCGGGTGGTGTCGTTCTCGTCGCCCGCCGCCAGCAAGCGCCCGAGCTGCGGCCGCACGCCCAGCAGATCGAAGAAGTTGGGGGTGACGTGGGCACCATGGAGCAAGCGAGGCGCGCCGCCGGTGGCCAGGGTGAAGGAGCTAGGGCCGAGGGCGGCGAGGGCGCTGAAATCCGTGGCCTGGCGGCGCCAGGCGTTGTAGGCGGCGGGGTTGTCCACGTAGTTGAAGCCGGCCGGAAGCGGGATCTGGGGGATGCGCTCGCCCAGCAGCAGCAGTTGGCCGGGATCGTGGAAGGCGAGCGGCTGCAGCAGCACGCCGTTGACCACGGAAAACACCGCCGTGGTGGCGCCGATGCCCAGTGCCAGCATGGCCACCATGAGGGCGGCGAAGCGGCCGCCGCGGCGGAGTTCGCGTGCGAGAGCCATAGGGTGGAGATACTGGTCTGGAAGAAAAAAGTTTCAGCGATCGGAAGCAGGGGCGGGGGCGTTGAGGCATGCGCCGGCGGTCGCCGCCGCGTGGGGCAGAGGTAGACTGGAGGCCTGGGAGGTGGGCATGCGGGCAAGGCGACGTCTGGTTGCGATGGTGGCGGCGGGGGCGATGCTGGCGCTGGCAGGGGTGGCGCAGAAGCCGGCGGCCTCGCCGCCGCGGGTGGCAAGGGTGGAGGTGGGGGGCAAGGCGATCACGATCCACTATTCGGCGCCGTCGGTGCGGGGGCGGCAGATCTTCGGGCCGGGGGGGCTGGTGTCGCACGACGCCACCTACCCGGTGTGGCGGGCGGGGGCAAACGCGGCCACGGCGCTGCACACCGACGCCGACCTTTGGCTGGGCGGGCTGCGGGTGCCCAAGGGCGACTACACGCTGTACGTGCTGGTTTCAGACCCGGACCACTGGGTGTTGATCGTGAACAAGCAGACCGGGCAGTGGGGCCTGACTTATAACGCCAAGCTCGACCTGGGGCGGGTGCCGATGCAGATGAGCGCGCCGGGGCCGACGATCGAGCAACTCCGGTGGGTGCTCAGCCCCGGCCAGGTGACGCTGGAGTGGGAACGGCATGTGGCGTCGGTGGGGATGCGGGTGGGAGGGGCGAGAAACTAGTTGGGGAGCCAGCGGCGGGTGAGGAGGGCGATGGGGAGGCCGATGCAGAGCAGGAGGGCGAGGACGGCGTTGATGCGGTTGGCGAGGGAGATGGCGGCGGTGAGGCGGGGGACGCGGGAGAGGGGGACGGCGACGAAGGTCATGAAGAGGTAGACGACGGCACCGAAGAGGGGGCCGGCGAGCCGGGGGCGAGCGAGCAGGAAGGGGAGGCGGCGGCTGAGGAGGAAGAAGACGGCGGTCCAGGCGAAGGCGATGGCGAAGTGCATGAGCACGCCGAGGGCGATGGCGGGGGGGGGCCAAGGTAGTGTCCAGAGTCTTTCGCACTTTGGTTTAGCCTGAGGCTGGTCAGATTCCATTGCGTTTACCTTTTTGGGGGCTGTCTGTGTTCGCAGCTTGGGCTTCACGCCGCGCCTGCTGCCACCTCCTTGAGCCGACTCATATCCAGGTACCGGCGCTTCCCCCATGTGCTGGCCGCGACGTGGCGGAGGCGCGCTGCGACCAGCATCAGGGCCGAGCGGCCGTCGGGAAACGCACCGACCACGCGGGTCCGCCGGCGGATCTCCCGCAT
>DATKSZ010000062.1:0-13782 GCA_035531375.1 Terriglobales bacterium
GCGCCGATTTTGCCTGCTGGCAAAATCGGCGCGAAAGGCCGTGAAATTCCGCAGGGGCAGACGCGCCAGTGGCGCGTCTGCGCCCCCGGGAAGCGAATTCGGCGCGGCCCCAGCGAGGCGCGAGCACAAGCGGGACGCGCGCCGCAGGCGCGCTGGGGCCCGCGCCCACCATGGGGGGCCTCAGCGCTGGCTGGCCTCGCCTTGGGCGACGCGGCGGTGGAAGTCGGCCGAGCCGCGGCGGGGAATGCTCAGGCTCCGCCAATGGGCGGAGCGGAGGTGCTTGGCGAGAAACACGATCTGGCCGACGTGGTAGGCATAGTGGGCGAGTTGGCGGTGGATGGCCTGGGTGATGGAATGGACCTCGCCGCGGATGGCGACGGGTCGGGCAAGGTCGGCGTCGGTAAGGGGCTCGAGGGCGGCGAAGAGGCGCTGCCAGCCGTCGTCCCAGAGGGCCAGCAGTTCGGTGCGCGAGGCGGGGGGCTCGAGGAACTCGCTGTCGCGGTTGCGGGTGGGGCTCTCCCCGTCCACGTCGGGAAAGCCGGTCCAGCGGGAGCGCATGTTGCCGGCCAGGTGCTTGACGATGACGGCGACGGAGTTCATCTCCGGATCGAGGGAGGCATAGAGCTCCGGGTCGGCGAGCTGCGCCATCGCCTTTTCGCCCATTTTCTTGTAGAAGCGGAATAAGTCCAGGGAGTCCTGCAGGCACGAGGGGGTAAATTCTAGGGCCATGCGGCCATTATCGCGCGGGCGGGCGGGGCGGGGGCAAGGACGGTGCCGTCATGGGCGCGGAGGGGCCTGCGGGCCAGTGTTTTTGCTGGTTTTCTGTAGGCCGGGGAGATAAAATTAGGCATGGATTTCGTCTCAATCGTGCGGGTGGCGTTGCGCGCGCTGACGCGCAACAAAATGCGCTCGGTGCTCACCATGCTGGGCATCATCATCGGCGTGGGCGCGGTGATCGCCATGGTGGGCGTGGGCCAGGGCGCGAGCGAGCAGGTGCAGTCGCGCATCGCCAGCATGGGCAGCAATCTGCTGTATGTGCAGGCGGGCAGCCACCAGGCCGGGGTGGTGCGGGTGGGCTGGGGGGCGACCAAGACGCTGAGCTACGGCGACGAGCAGGCCATCCTGGCGCAGGTGCCGACCGTGGCCGCCGCCGCCGCCGGCACCAACTACAGCGCCCAGGTGATCTACGGGGACAATAACTGGGGCACCCACATCAATGGCACCGAGCCCAGCTACTTTCCCATCCGGGCTTGGACGTTCGATCAAGGCACGACCTTTTCCCAGCAGGACGTGACCGACGCCAACAACGTGGCGGTGCTGGGGGCGACGGTGGTGACCAACCTCTTTCCCGACGGCACCGATCCGGTGGGCAAGGAGATCCGCATCAAGAACCTGCCCTTCAAGGTGGTGGGCACGCTCATCCCCAAGGGGCAGAGCGGGATGGGGCAGGACCAGGACGACAACGTCTACATCCCCTTCACCACGCTGCTGAAGAAGATGAGCGGGAACTACTGGCTGCAGAACATCGCGGTGACGGCGGTCTCCAACGCGGCCACGGACTCGGCGGTGCAGCAGATCACCGACCTGCTGCGCAGCCGGCACCGCATCCGCCCGGGGCAGCCAGACGACTTCGACGTGCGCAACCTGGCGGCCTACGCCGACGTGGCCAACGCCTCGGCCACGATCATGACCATCCTGCTGGCCAGCATCGCCAGCGTCTCGCTGCTGGTGGGCGGGATCGGGATCATGAACATCATGCTGGTGTCGGTGACCGAGCGCACGCGCGAGATCGGCATCCGCATGGCGGTGGGGGCGACCGAGAGCGACGTGCAGCGGCAGTTCATCATCGAGGCGCTGGTGCTGGCGAGCATCGGGGGCATCATCGGCATTCTGTTCGGGCTGGTGACGTCGTGGCTGATCTCCAGCATCGCCCACTGGCCGGTGGATGTTTCGGTGGTCTCGATCGTGGTGGCGGCGGTGTTTTCGGCCGGCATCGGCATCTTCTTCGGCTTCTATCCCGCCAAAAAAGCAGCACGGCTTGATCCGATCGAAGCCCTGCGCTTCGAATAGCGCATCCGGACGAAACCCCAGCGCGGCCGCGGCCGTCCAAGCCCAGGGAGGGGACTATGGACTTGGCCTCCATCGTGCGGGTGGCGCTGACGGCGTTGACGCGCAACAAGATGCGTTCGGCGCTGACCATGCTGGGCATCATCATCGGGGTCGGGGCGGTGATCGCCATGGTGGGGGTGGGCCAGGGGGCCAACGAGCAGGTGCAGGCGCGCATCGCCAGCATGGGCAGCAACCTGCTGATCGTGTTCTCGGGCAGCCGCCAGGCGGGAGTGGTGCACGTCGGCTGGGGCGCCACCAAGACGCTGGTGCGGGGCGACGAGGAGGCCATCGGGCGCGAGGTGCCGGGGGTGGCGGCGGTGGCGGCGGGGACGGGCTCGTCGCAGCAGGTGATCTACGGCGACAACAACTGGGGCACGAACATCACCGGCACCGACCCCAGCTACTTCCCCATCCGCGCCTGGACGTTCGACCAGGGCGGCCCCTTCAGCACCCAGGACGTGAACGAGGCCAACAACGTGGCGGTGCTGGGCGCGACCGTGGTGAACAACCTGTTTCCCGACGGGGGCGACCCGGTGGGCAAGCAGATCCGCATCGGCAAGCTGCCGTTCACCGTGGTGGGGACGCTGCAGCCCAAGGGGCAGAGCGGGATGGGGCAAGACCAGGACGACGCGGTCTTCATCCCGGTGACCACGCTGCAGAAGAAGATCACCGGCCAGTTCTGGGTGAACATGATCTTCGTCTCGGCCACCTCCAAGCAGGCGACCGACCTGGTGGCGCAGCAGATCACCAACCTGCTGCGCAGCCGGCACCGCATCCGGCCGGGGCAGCCGGACGACTTTGACGTGCGCAACCTGACCGCGATCGCCGACGTGGCCGACGCCGCCAGCAGCGTGATGACCATCCTGCTGGGCTCGATCGCGAGCGTGTCGCTGCTGGTGGGGGGGATCGGGATCATGAACATCATGCTGGTGTCGGTGACCGAGCGCACCCGCGAGATCGGCATCCGCATGGCGGTGGGGGCGACCGAGGGGGACGTGCACAAGCAGTTCCTGGTGGAGGCGCTGGTGCTGGCGCTGGTGGGCGGGGTGGCGGGGATCGTCTTCGGGTTGCTGAGCTCGTGGCTGATCTCCAAGGTGGCAGGCTGGCCGGTGGACATCTCCGGGGTTTCGATCGTGGGGGCGGGGCTGTTCAGCGCCATCATCGGCATCTTCTTCGGCATCTATCCGGCGAAGAAGGCGGCCTCGCTGGATCCGATCGAGGCGCTGCGGTTCGAGTAGGGCGGGGGCGGGCGGGGCCTGCTATAGTGTTTGCTTCCGCATGGCCCGCCACACCTACGCCTCCGCCGGGGTATCGATCGCCGCCGCCGACCGCGCCAAGGCGCGGATCAAGCGCTTGGCGCGCGCCACCTTCAACCCGCAGGTGCTGACCGAGATCGGCGGCTTTGGCGGGCTCTTCCAGTTGCCGCGGGGCTGCCGCCAGCCGGTGCTGGTGTCGAGCATGGACGGGGTGGGGACGAAGCTCAAGCTGGCCTTCCAGACCGGCATCCACCATACGGTGGGGCGGGACCTGGTCAACCACTGCGTCAACGACATTCTGGTGCAGGGGGCGCGGCCGCTGTTTTTCCTGGACTACATCGCCTTGGGCAAGATGGAAGGGGCGACGGTGGCGGGGCTGGTGGAGGGGCTGAGCCGGGGCTGCCGGGAGAACGGTTGCGTGCTGATCGGGGGGGAGACGGCGGAGATGCCGGGCTTCTACGCCGCCGGGGAGTACGACCTGGCGGGGTGCATCGTGGGGCTGGTGGAGCGGGCGAAGCTGCTGACCGGGGCGGGGATCCGGCCGGGGGACCGGCTGCTGGGGCTGCGCTCGGCCGGGCTGCACACCAACGGCTACGCCTTGGCGCGCACGCTGCTGTTCGACCAGGCCGGGTACGGGCCGGGGACGCGGCTGCCGGAGCTGAACGCCACCGTGGCGGAGGCGCTGCTGGCCGAGCACCGCAGCTATCTGGGGTTGGTGCAGCCGCTGCTGCCGCGGCTGCGGGGGCTGGCGCACATCACCGGGGGCGGCATTCCGGGCAATCTGCCGCGCATTTTGCCCCCGGGCTGCGGCGCCGAGGTGCGGCTGGGAGCGTGGACGCCGCCGCCCTTGTTTGCCCTGCTGCAGCGCCTGGGCGAAGTGCCGGACGCGGACATGCGGCGGACCTTCAACCTGGGCATCGGCATGATCTGCGTGGTGGCGCCGGAGCAGGCGGCGGGAGTGGAGCGGCATCTGCGGCGCGCGGGCGAGGATGCGGTGTGGCTGGGCGAGATCGTGCGCGGGCGCCGCCGGGTGGTGTTTCGGCGCTAGCCGCCATGAAGCTGGGCATCCTCATCTCCGGGCGCGGCTCCAACCTGCAGGCCATCGCCGCCGCCATCGCCGCCGGCGCGCTGCCCGCCGAGATTGCGCTGGTGCTGAGCAACCGGCCGCAGGCGCCGGGGCTGGCGTGGGCGCAGGCGCGGGGCCTGCCCACCTGCGCCCTGCCCAGCGCGGGGCGCGAGCGCGAGGAATACGACCGCGCGGTGGTGGCGCGGCTGCGCGCCGCCGGGGTGGAGCTGGTGTGCCTGGCGGGCTACATGCGGCTGCTGAGCGGCTATTTCGTGGCGGCGTTTCCCCAGCGCATCCTCAACATCCACCCCTCGCTGCTGCCGGCCTTTCCCGGCCTGGACGCGCAGCAGCAGGCGATCGACTACGGCGTCAAGTATTCCGGCTGCACCGTGCATTTCGTGGACGACACGCTGGACGGCGGCCCCATCCTGCTGCAGGCGGTGGTGGCGGTGCGCGACGGCGACGACGCCGCGGCGCTGGGGGCGCGCATCTTGGCCGAGGAGCACCGCCTCTATCCGGCGGCCATCCGCCTGGTGGCGGAGGGGGGCTATCGCCTGCAGGGACGGCGGGTGCTGGCGGCCGAGGGCGGCTAGCGCGCGCCCGGGCGGAAGGGAAACTGGAGGCGCGGGTGAGAATCGAACTCACGAATAAAGGTTTTGCAGACCTCTGCCTTACCACTTGGCTACCGCGCCCGATCCATAGATTTTACCATCGCCGGGGCTGGGGCGGCGCCCGGGCGGCGGCGGCGGGCGCGCGGGCAGGCGGGGCCGACTGGGGGCGGCGGCGGGCGGCGGCGGGTGCGCACTGCGGCGGGCGGGGGAAATTGTCTAGCGCACGGCGTGATCTTTGCGGGGGGCGGGGCGGCGCGCGGTATAATCCAGTTCTACTCTGCCCGCCAAGGACTTCGCGCCGTGCCCAGCATTGATTCCGCCCCCTCGCACCGTTTTCGCACGCTTCTATTGGCCGTGGTCTTGGCGGCGCTGGCCGCAGTCAGCTACGCTTGGCTGCGGGGCGGGGCGCCGACCATCACCCCGGTGGACCTGCCGACGGCCATCGGAGCGCGCAAGCTGGTGAGCTTTTCGGTGGAGGCGCCGGTGGGAGTGGCCTCGATCGATGCCTACTTTGAGCAGGGCGGCAAGACGATCCCGCTGGCGCACCAGTATTTTGCGGCGCGGCGCTGGTTCACCACCGGCACTACGCCGCAGGTGGTGCATTTCATGGCGCAGGCGGGGCGCAGCCAGCACCCCGAACTGAAGGACGGGCCGGTGACGCTGGTGGTGAAGGCGCGCGCGGCCAACCTGCGCGGGGCGCAAAGCACCTTCCAGCGCGAGCTGGCCATCCGCTCCATCCCGCCGAGCGTGTACGCCATGAGCACGCAGGTGTACATCGCCCAGGGGGGCTCGTCGGTGGTGGTCTACCACGTCTCCAACGGGGCGGCGAGTTCGGGGGTGGAGATGGACCATATCTTCTTCCCTGGCTATCCCCTGCCCAACGCCGCGCCGGGCGGGGCGGGGAAGACGATGTTTTGCCTGTTCGCCTATCCCTACAACGCCCCGCCGGACTCGCAGCCGGAGCTGGTGGCGCGCGACGACGCGGGCAACGAGGCGACCGCGGCGGTGGGGGCCCGGTTGTTTCCCCAGACCTTCCGCTCGCGCACGCTGACCATTGACGACAACTTCATCCAGCGGGTGGTGATGCCGATCATCGCCAACACGCCCTCGATCAGCGACCAGCACGACCCGGTGAAGAACTTCCTGCTGGTGAACCGCACCCTGCGGCAGGCCAATACCGCGGCGCTGATCGCCGCCTCCAAGCTGAGCGTGCAGCAGTTCCTGTGGAAGGGGGCGTTCACCCAACTGAGCAATTCGGCGGTGGAGGCGGAGTTTGCCGACCACCGCTCGTACGAATACCACGGGAAAATCATCGACCAGGAGACCCATTTGGGCTATGACCTGGCGGTGGTGCGGCACACGCCGGTGCTGGCGGCGAATGCCGGGCGCGTCATCTGGGCCAAGTACTTTGGCATTTACGGCAACTGCGTATTGATTGACCACGGCTACGGGCTGATGTCGCTGTATGCCCATCTGAACGACTTCACGGTGAAGGCGGGCGATCTAGTGGCACAAGGACAATTGATCGCCCACAGCGACTCGACCGGGCTGGCGGGGGGGGACCACCTGCACTTCAGCATGCTGCTGGACGGGGTGCAGGTGAACCCGATGGAGTGGTGGGATGCGCATTGGGTCCGCGACCGCATCCAGTCCAAACTGGCGCAATTCACGGCGACGGCGGGCACGCCGGCACCGGCCGCGGGCCAAAACTGAAAACAAACTGAAACGGGCTGGCGGGGGCGTTCGTCTGTGACCACAACCCGCTGTTTGGGGTGGAACCGGTCTACCATGTCAATCCGAAGCCTGGGAGGGATCTCCCTGTTTTGTCTGGGCCTGGGCGCGCTGGCGCTGGGCCAAGCGAAGGCCGCGCCGGCGCCTGCGCCGGCGGTGCGCATTGATCTGGACCAGGCGATCCGGTTGGCGCTGGCCCACTCGCCGGCGCTGGCGGCGGTGCGGGCGCAAATTCCGCAGAGCCAGGCGCAGGAGATCACCGCCAACCTGCGTCCCAACCCCATCTTGACCTGGGACGCGCTGTATCAGCCGGTGTTTACCCCCCACAATTTCAGCTCCGCCTACCTCAACAACGCGGCGGAATATGACGCCGGGGTGAGCTATTTGTTCGAGCGCGGGCACAAGCGGCAGGCGCGGCTGCGGGCGGCGCAGGATGCCACCGCGGTGACGCGCTCGCTGGTGGCCGACGCCGGCCGGGGGCTGAGCTTCGGGGTGGCGCAGGCGTTCGTGGCGGCGCTGCTGGCGCAATCCAGCCTGGATTTTGCCCGGCAGGACCTGGCGAGCTGGCAAAGCACGGTCAACATCAGCCAGGCGCAATACCAGGCCGGCGCCATGAGCGAGGGCGATCTGGACACCATCAAGCTGCAGATGCTGCAGTACCAGACCACCGTTTCCGGCGATCGCCTGGCCTTGGCGCAGGCGCTGAGCACGCTGCGGCAGCAGGTGGGCTTCAGCGCCCTGCCGGCCCGCTACGGGGTGGTGGGGAAGTTGGCGTACGTGCCGGTGCGGGACACGCTGAGCGATCTGCAGGCGTTGGCGCTGGCGCACCGGCCCGACCTGCGGGCGAGCACGCAGGGGATCACGGCGGCGCAGAGCCAGTACAAGCTGGCGCAGGCCGACGGCAAGCGCGACCTGACCGCGAGCGCGCAATACACGCACGCGGCGGGGCTGAGCAGCATGGGCTATACGTTCAACATCGAGATCCCGGTGTTTGACCGCAACCAGGGCGAGATTGCCCGCACCGCCGCCGCCACCACCCAGGCGCAGGACTTGGCCGTCGCCGCCCGCCAACAAGTGCTCACCGACGTGGCCACCGCGCTGGAGGCGGTGGACGAAGGGGGCCGGATCGTGCAGTACTACACCTCCGGGTATCGCGACCAGGCCAAACGGGCGCTCGACATCCGCCAATACTCCTATACCCGCGGCGCCAGCAGCCTGCTCGACCTGCTGGATGCCGAGCGCACCTACCGCACCACCGAGTTGGGCTACCGCCAAGCGCTGGCCGGCTACATGCTGGCGGTGGAGCAGTTGAAGGAAGCCGTCGGCACCAGGACTTTGCCATGAGCCCCACCCCTTTGGCTCGACTCCGTCTCGGCCTGGCCGCCGCCGCCCTGTTGGCGGGGATGGCCATGCTCTCGGCCTGCAACCAAGGCGAGGCGGCGCGCGCCGCCGCCACCGGCAATGCCGGCGCCGCCGCCCCCAAGGCCACGCTGGTGACCGTGCCCGCCAACCAGATGGGGCAGATCCAGGTGGTGCCGGCGCGCCAGACCACTTGGCCGCGGCTGCTGCGGCTGAGCGGCAACGTGGACTATGACCAGTTCAACACCACGCCGGTGCTGAGCCAGGTCAGCGGCCCGGCGGCGCGGGTGCTGGCGGTGCCGGGCGAGCAGGTGGCCAAGGGGCAGACGCTGCTGGAGGTGTCGAGCCCGGACTTCGCCGCGGCGCGCAACACCTACCTCAAGGCCAGCGACGCCTACCATTTGGCCGACAGCATCTACCGCCGCGACCAGGATCTCTACCAGCACCACGCCATCGCCCAGGCCGATTTGGAGATGGCGGAGTCGGCCCGCACCCAGGCGCGGGCGGACCTGCAGGCGGCGGAGCAGTCGCTGCACATCCTGGGGCTGCCCAACCCCACCGCCGCGGCGCCGCCGACGCCCACCGCCACCATTCCGCTCAAGGCGCCCATCGCCGGCGAGGTGGTGGAGCGCGACGTCGCGCCCGGGCAACTGCTGCAGGCGGGGGCGACCCAGTGCTTCGTGATCAGCGACATGAGCACGGTGTGGGTGCTGGCCAACGTCTACCAGGGCGACCTGGCCCACGTGCACGTGGGCGACCCGGTCTCGATCCAGACGGATGCCTATCCGCAGACCTTCCGCGGCCGCATCCAGTACCTCAGCCCTTCGCTCGATCCCAACACCCGCACCCTGCAGGCGCGCATCGCCACCCGCAATCCCGGGGGCGAGCTGAAGCGGCAGATGTATGTGACCGCCACGGTGGAGGCGGGCAGCCTGCGCAACATCGTGGTGGTGCCCAACGCCGCGGTGCTGCGCGACGACCAGAACAACCCCTTTGTCTATGTCCAGGCCGACGGCGGCAACCACTTCGCCCAGCGCCCGGTGGGCCTGGGCCCCACGCAAAACGGCTTCACCCAGATCACCGCCGGGCTGCAGCCGGGCGAGGCGGTGGTCGCCAACGGCAGCATTTTCCTGCAGTTCGCCAGCTCCTTCCAGCAGTAGCGGCCGGCTGTCGCCATGATCAACCGCATCGTCCAATTCGCCCTGCGCCAGCGCTTTCTGATCCTCATCATGATGGTGCTGCTGGTGGTGTCGGGCGCCATCTCCTTCCAGCGCATGCCGGTGGACGCCTACCCCGACTTGTCGCCGCCGATGGTGGAGATCATCACCCAGTGGCCGGGGCACAGCTCGCAGGAGGTGGAGCGGCTGATCACGCTGCCGCTGGAGCTGGCCATGAACGGCACTCCCGGGCTGGTCTACATGCGCTCCATCTCGCTCTACGGCCTGAGCGACGTGACCCTGACCTTCCAGGACGCCACCGACAACTACTTTGCGCGCGAGCTGGTGTTCGAGCGCTTCGCCGACGCCACCCTGCCGGTGGGGGTGACGCCGTCGCTGTCGCCGCTGTCCAGCCCCAGCGGCCTGATCTACCGCTATGTGCTGGAGAGTCCCGACCGCAGCCCGCAGGACCTGAAGACGATCGAGACCTGGACGGTGGAGCGGGCCTACAAGTCCATCCCCGGCGTCGCCGACGACAGCGGTTTTGGCGGGCCCACGATGCAGTACCAGGTGCTGCTCGACCCGGCCAAGCTGTACAGCTACCACCTCACCGTGCCGCAGGTGATGGCGGCGGTGGCGGCCAACAACGCCAACACCGGGGGCGGGTTCTACTCCCAGGGCGGGCAGTTCTACTACGTGCGCGCGCTGGGCCTGGTGAAAGACGTCCAGGACATCGGCAGCATCGTGGTGGCCAGCGTCAACGGCGCGCCGGTGCACGTCCGCGACGTGGGCAAGGTGGTGATCGGCCACGCCCCCCGGCTGGGCGAGTTCGGCTTCAACCACAACAACGATGCGGTCGAGGGCGTCATTTTGATGCTCACCGGGGCGCAGGCGCAAACCGTGTTGAAGGCGGTGGAGGCCAAGACGGTGGAGCTCAACCAGGAGCTGCCGCCCGACGTCAAGATCCATCCCTACTACGACCGCAGCGGGCTGGTGCAGCTCACCACCGCCACCGTCGAGGGCAACCTGCTGCGCGGCATCATCCTGGTGCTGGTGGTGCTGATCCTGCTGCTGGTGAGTTTGCGGGCGGCGATCATTGTCGCCCTCACCATCCCGCTGGCGCTGCTGTTCTCCTTCATTTTCCTGCACGCCTACGGGATTCCGGCCAACCTGCTCTCGATCGGCGCCATCGACTTCGGCATCATCATTGACGGCACCGTGGTGATGATGGAGAACATCTACCGCGAGCTGGAGGAGCGCCACGGCCAGAGCTACAACCTGTTCGAGGTGATCATCGCCGCCTCGCGCGACGTGGACCGGCCCATCTTCTATTCGGTGGCGGTGATGATCGCCGCCTACCTGCCCATCTACGCGCTCTCCGGGCCCAGCGGCAAGCTCTTCCGCCCCATGGCCGACACCATGGGCTTTGCCCTGATCGGCTCGCTGCTCATCACCTTGACGCTGGTGCCGGTGCTGTGTTCGTACTGGTTCAAGCGCGGGGTGAAGGCCACGGTCAACCGGCCGCTGGAGTGGATGAAGGGCTGGTACCGCGGCCAGGTGCGCTGGTGCCTGCGCCATCCCGTGGTGGTGGTGGCGGGCACGGTGGTGGTGTTCGCGGCCTCGCTGTTGCTCGCCCCCTTCATTGGCGGCGAGTTCATGCCCCACCTGGACGAGGGGGCGCTCTGGGTGCGGGCCACCATGCCCTACTCGATCTCGTTCGAAGAGGCCAGCAAGATCGCGCCCCAGGTCCGCCAACTGCTGATGTCCTACCCGCAGGTCACCGACGTGGGCAGCGAGCTGGGCCGGCCGGACGACGGCACCGACTCCACCGGGTTTTTCAACTGCGAGTTCTATGTGGGGCTGCGCCCCTACGACGACGCCACCTGGCAGAAGAGCCCGGAGCACACCAAGCAGGAGCTGATCGCCAACCTGCAGAAGCGGCTGGCGGTGTTTCCCGGCATCATCTTCAACTACACCCAGCCGGCCGAGGATGCGGTGGACGAGGCCTTGACCGGACTGAAGAGCGCGCTGGCGGTGAAGGTGTTCGGGCCCGACCTGAACGTGCTGCAGGCGCAGGCGCTGCAGGTGCGCGACGTGCTGGCGCGGGTGCCGGGCTTCACCGACCTGACCGTGGTCAAGGAGCTGGGCCAGCCCAGCATCGCGGTCACGGTCAACCGCGCGGCGCTGGCGCGCTACGGGGTCAACGTGGCGGATGTGGAGGCGGTGGTGGAGGCAGGGGTGGGCGGCGACGCCGTCTCCCAGGTGGTGCAGGGGGAGAAGCTCTTCGACCTGGTGGTGCGCATGGAGCCGCAGTTCCGCTCCAGCCCGCAGAGCATCGGGGCGCTGCTGGTGGGCACGCCCGGCGGGCAGCAGGTGCCGGTGAGCGCGCTGGCGAGCGTGACCGAGCAGGACAGCCCCTCGTTCATCTACCGCGAGAACAACGAGCGCTACATCGGGGTGCAGTACAGCATCGAGGGCCGCGACCTGCAGCACGCGGTCGAGGACGGGCAGGCGGCGGTGAACCGCGCCGTGCACCTGCCCACCGGCTACCGCATCACTTGGGGGGGCGAGTACAGCGAGTTCCTGGCGGCCAAGCGGCAGCTCTCGATCGTGGGGCCGCTGGTGATCCTGCTGATCTTCATGATCCTGTTCGCGCTCTACGGCAACCTCAAGTTTCCGGTGATCATCGCCCTGGGGGTGATCCTGTCGGTGCCGGAGGGGGCGCTGCTGGCGCTGTGGGCCACCGGCACCGCCTTCAGCGTCTCGTCGGTGCTGGGGCTGCTGGCGTTGACCGGAGTGTCGGTGGAGACGGCAGTGATTCTGGTCTCCTATATCAACAAGCTGCGGCTGCAGGGCGAGGAGATCGAGGGGGCGACGGTGGAGGCCTCGGTGCTGCGGTTGCGGCCCATCCTCATCACCGGGCTGGTGGCCTGCATCGGGCTGCTGCCGGCGGCGCTGTCGCACGGCATCGGCAGCGACACCCAGCGCCCCTTCGCCATCGTCATCGTCGCCGGCATGATCTCGCGCATCATCCTGGGGCTGTACATCAACCCGGTGCTCTACGCCATGGTGGCGCGCAAAGGGGATGTGCTGCAGGTCTGAGGGGCGGCGCTGCGCGCCGCGCGGGCGGGGGCAGCGGCTCGGACACCCGTGGCGCGGGGCGATTGCGCCTGCCGTGGGGAATGGGTGTAAGCTGGGGAGAGTGAGACGCAGCCGGACATACCGGGCCCTGGGGGCGCTGTTGGCATTGGCGGTGTGGCTGCCGCTGTGCTGTGCCCAGCCGGTGCTGGGCACTGCGGCGCCAACCATGCGCGACATGGCGGCGTGTTGCCGGAATATGGCGCGCAACTGCCCGGTGGCCAGCCCGCAAAGCCGCGACTGCTGCCAAATGCGGATGGCGGCGCCCAAGCCGGCGGCGCTGTTGACCGCCACCGCCGCGCCCGCGCCGCTGGCGGCGGCCGCGCGGGCGGCCGCGCCCGGGCTGGCGCCTCCGCCATTTGACCGCTGCGGGCCCGCCAGCAACGCACCCCCGCGCTCCGATCCCGCCCTGCGGCGCATCTCCGTCCTGTTGATCTAGTCCCTCCTTCCCACGGCCTTGGTGCGGGGAACAGGAGGAGGACTGGATGACGCGCTTTCTATTCGTGTTGGCCCTGGTGTCGGCGGCGGCGGCGCAGACCGCCTTGCCGCCGTTGATCGCCGAGGCGGAGCGGAACAATCCGCGCATCGCGGCGGCGGAGCAAGCCTGGCGGGCGGCGGAGGCGGCGGTCGCCCCGGCCGGGGCGCTGCCCGATCCGCAGGCGACGCTGCAGCAGATGAGCGTGGGCAGCCCGGCGCCCTTTGCCGGCTATACCACCAACAACTTCGCCTACCTGGGGGTGGGGGTGTCGCAGGACCTTCCCTACCCGGGCAAATTGCAGCAGCGGGCGCAGATCGCCGCCAGCGAGGCGCAAGCGCAGCGGGCGGCGCTGGAGGCAACGCGGCGGCAGGTGGCGGAGCAGGTGGCGGCGGCCTATGTGCAGTTGGCCTACCTGCAGCAGACTCTCGGCCTGCTGCGGCAGCAGCGCTCGCTGCTGGCCGAGGCGGAGCAGTGGGCCGAGGTGCGCTACCGCGCCGGCCCGGGCAGCCAAGCCGACGTGTTGGCCGCCCAGCTCGCGCAGACTGAGCTGCTGCGCGACTTCGCCATCCAGCAACAGCAGCAGGCCGCGACCCAGGCGGAGCTGCGCGCGCTGCTCAACCGCGCCCCCGGTTCGCCGCCGGTGGCGGCGGCGGCGTTGGCGCCAACCCACCTGCCGGCCAGCGACGACCAGCTCCAGGCCATGCTGCCCGCCGCCGATCCGGCGCTGGGCGGCGAACAGGCGCGGATCGCCGGCGCCGACCATGCGGTGAAGCTGGCGCACCTCAACTTCCGGCCCGACTTCAACGCGCAGTACATGTTCCAGCGCACCGGCCCCAACTTCCCCGCCTACTACCAGTGGACGGTGGGCATGACGCTG
>DATKSZ010000063.1:0-197311 GCA_035531375.1 Terriglobales bacterium
CTTGAGGATGTTGGCGGCGTCGAGGGAGCCCTCGGCGGAGCCGGCGCCGACCAGGGTGTGGAGCTCGTCGATGAAGATGATGATGTTCTGGTTTTCGATGAGCTCCTTCATGATGGTCTTGAGGCGCTCTTCGAACTGGCCACGGTACTTGGTGCCGGCCACGATGAGGGAGAGGTCGAGGGCAAGGATGCGCTTTTCCGCCAGGAAGGAGGGCACGTCGCTGTCGGCGATCTTCTGGGCAAGGCCCTCGACGATGGCGGTCTTGCCGACACCGGGCTCGCCGATGAGCACCGGGTTGTTCTTGGTGCGGCGGCAGAGGATTTGGATGACGCGCTCGAGCTCGTGCTGGCGGCCGACGAGGGGATCGAGCTGGCCGTCGACGGCGGCCTGGGTGAGATCGCGGCTGAACTCGACCAGCAGGGAGGACTCCTTGGGGCGGCTAGTACTGCGCTCCTGGGAGCTGCGGGCGAGGTCTTCGCGCACCTGGGCGAGGCGGAGGCCGCGGTTTTGCAGCATCTCGGCGGCGAAGCAGCGCTCTTCGCGGAGCAGGCCGAGGAGGAGGTGCTCGGTGCCGATGTGCTTGTGGCTGAGGCGCTCGGCCTCCTCGGCGGCGTAGTTGAGCACGCGCTTGCACTCGTGGCTGAGGGGCAGATCGACCGAGGTGGAGCCCTTTTCGCGCACGACCGTGCGGCCCTCGATTTCCTTGCGGATGGCCTCGAGCGAGGCGTGGGTGCGGAGGAAGCGGTTGGTGAGGGTCTTGTCCTCGCGGAGCAGGCCGAGCAGCAGATGCTCGGACTCGATGTAGGGGCTGCCGCACTGGCTGGCTTCGTAGCGCGCGAAGAAGATCACGCGGCGGGCTTTTTCGGTGTAGCGCTCGAACATATCACCTACTCGGTGGGATGCAGTTGACCTTGGTGGAGGCGCAGGACGCGGTCGCAGCGGGCGGCCTGGGCGAGGTTGTGGGTAACCAGCAGGGAGGTGAGCCCCTGTTCGCGGTGCAATTGGCGGAGGAGGTCAAACAGGGCGGCGCCGGTGCGCTCATCGAGGTTGCCGGTGGGCTCGTCGGCCATGAGGAAGGCGGGCGCGCCCACCAAGGCGCGCGCCATGGCGACGCGCTGCTGCTCGCCGCCGCTGAGCTCGCCGGCGCGGTGGACGGCGCGGTCGGCCAGGCCGACCCGGGCCAGCCAGCCGCGGGCGGCGGTGGCCGCCTGGGCTTGGCTTTGTCCGCGGATGAGCAGCGGCATCATGACATTTTCCTGGGCGGTAAACTCGGGCAGGAGATAGGACTGCTGCCAGACAAAACCGATCTCGCCATTGCGGAACTCCGCCAATTGCTCCTCCCCCATGGCCGCCAGCGATCTTTGTCCGAAGTATACGTCACCGGCGGAAGGCCTGTCCAATCCGCTGAGCACATGCAAAAGACTACTCTTGCCGGTGCCGGACTCGCCCACAATCGCCACCATTTCGCCGCGCGCCAACTCCAGCGCGAGGTTGTCAAACACCACCAGTTCGCCCCGGCCGGAGCGAAAGCGGCGGGCCAAACCCTGAGCCCGCAACGCCCTCTCTACCGGTTTGGATGCCGGACCGGGGATTTGGACTCCCATTCCCACCCTTGTAGTATGACGGAAAGCGGCGCGCCCGGCGGCTTGCTACACTTTGGCTGATGCGACTTCCGGGCTTCATCGCGCTGCGCTACCTGCGCCCCCGGCGCGGGCGCGGGGTGCTGTCGGTGGTCACCGCCATCGCCATCACCGGCTTCGCCGCCGGGGTGGGGGCGCTCATCCTGGCGCTGGCGGTGACCAACGGCTTCCGCGACGCGCTGCAGAACGAGCTGGTGGGGGCGACCTCGCAGCTCAACCTGCTGAAGCGCGCGCCCACCCCCATCTCCGACTATCCGGCGCTGATGGAGCGGCTGCGCCATTTGCCGCACGTGGTGGCGGTGGCGCCGGAGATCTACCAGGTCGGACTGCTCATCCGGGGATCGAAGAGCCATGAGGTGGTGCTCAAGGGGATCGTGCCGCGAGAGGAGTTGCAGATCGGCCATATGCTGCAGAAGCTTTATGGCGGCAGCCTGGCGCCGCTGGAGCAGCAGCCGCAGGCGCCCAACCTGATCCTGGGCAAAGATTTGGCAGAGACGCTGGGGGCGGAGGTGGGATCGTCGGTGGACCTGTATCTGCCCAACGCCGAGCTGACGCCGCTGGGCATGGGGGGCAAACGGGTGTCGTTCCGGGTGGTGGGGATTTTCCAGACCGGCTACCTGGATTTCGACAGCGGCTGGGCCTACACCAGCCTGCGGGCGGCGCAGGCGTTAGCGCCGCAGAATCAGGGGGATTGGGCCAGCGACATCGAGTTTCACCTGGACAATATTTATGCCGCCGACGAGGTGGCGCGGGAGGCGGAGGCGGTGGCCGGGCCGGAGTTTACAACCACCACCTGGATCACGCAGAACCGGCCCATCTTTCAAGCGCTGCAGTTGGAGCGGCTGGGGACGCTGGTGGTGATCAGCCTGGTGGTGTTGGTGGCGGCGCTGAATGTGCTCATCATGTTGACCATGCTGGTGATGGAGAAGCGCAAGGAGATCGCGGTGCTGCTCAGCCTGGGGGCGAGGCGGCGGCAGATCCGCCGCATCTTTGTCTACCAGGGGCTGTGGATAGCAGGGCTGGGAACGGGGCTGGGCCTGGGGCTGGCCTACCCGCTGGCGTGGGCGGCGAACCGCTACCATTGGATCCCGGTCTCGGCGCAGGTCTATGCGGTGGACTACATTCCGTTCCACGCCAACGCCTGGGACGGAGTGCTGGTGGCGGTGCTGGCGCTGGCGATTGCGTTTGTGGCGACGCTGTATCCGTCCCAGCGGGCGCTGGCGGTGCTGCCGGCCGAGACGCTGCGCTATGAGTAGAAAGGGCTGAGGAGCAGTGCTGCGCACCCTACCCAAGGCGTGGCTGTCGCGGACGGCGGGGCGGGCGGCGCGGGCGCCCGCCTCGCGGGCGCTGATCCCGTGGTTTGCCCGCCACTACGGGATTGACCGGGCGGAAGCGGTGGTGCCGGAGGGCGGCTTCGCCAGCCTGCAACAGTTCTTCTGCCGCCAGCTTTTGCCCGAGCTGCGGCCGGTGGAGGCCGCGCCGCGGACGCTGGTGTCGCCGGTGGATGGAAGGCTGGGAGCGTGCGGCGGCATTGCGGAAGGGCAGCTCTGGCAGGCCAAGGGACAGAGCTACGAGCTGGCGGCGCTGTTGGCGGACGCGGCGGCGGCGGAACGCTTTCGGGGCGGGAGCTACGCCACGCTGTACCTGGCGCCGGGCGACTATCACCGGGTACACGCGCCGGCAGCGGGGCGGGTGGCGGCGGCGCAGTACGTTCCGGGCGAATACTGGCCGGTCAACCCGCGGGCGGTAGCCAAGATTCCGGGCTTGTTCACGGCCAATGAGCGATTGATCACCTTCTTGGACACGGCCGAGGGGCAAGTGGCACTGGTGATGGTGGGGGCTTGCCTGGTGGGGGGAATCCGGGTGAACTACGACCCGGCCTGGAACGCCGGTCCGGGGCCGCACCGCGCCGCCGAACGCCACTACGAGCCGGCGGCGGAATTTGCCCGTGGGCAGGAGTTGGGGCGGTTCGAGTTTGGTTCCACGGTCATCGTGCTGAGCGAGGCCGCGATGGGGGGCGAGATGGTGGCGCAGGCGGGGACGCATCTGTGCTATGGCGAGCCGCTGTTGAAGTTTTAGGTTAGCGGCGCTGCAGGCGCGCGAGCAGAGCTTCCACAGGCAGGGTATTGAGGACGTCGCCGGCTTCCAGCCAGCCGCGGCGGGCGGTGGCGAGGCCATAGCGGATATTGGCCAAGTGGCGGGGGTGGTGGGCATCGGTGTTGACGACGACGGGGAGGCCGAGTTGGCGGCAGCGGCGGGCCTGGGTGTCGTTGATATCGAGGCGTTCGGGGGAGGCGTTGATCTCGAGGGCCACGCCGTGGGCGAGGCAGGCCTCGAGCACGCGCTCGAAGTCAAAGCGGTAGGGCTCGCGGCGCAGCAGCAGGCGGCCGCTGGGGTGGCCCAGGATGTCGAGGTGGGGGTTGGCCACGGCGCGCAGCAGGCGGGCGGTGGTCTCCTCCTGGGGCTGGTCAAAACGCGAGTGGATGCTGCCGATGACCACGTCGAGTTGGGCCAGGACCTCGTCGGCGAGGTCGAGGCGGCCGTCGGCGAGGATATCCACCTCGACGCCGGCGAGAATGCGAAAGCCGGGATGGTGGAGTTGGAAGGCGCGCTCGGCGGCGCGGATGCGGGCCAGGTGCTCCAGCATGCGGCGCTCATCCAGGCCGTTGGCCATGGCGAGGGCCTGGGAGTGGTCGGTGATGGCGATGTATTGGTAGCCGCGGGCGGCGGCGGCCTCGGCCATCTCTTCGATGGTGGCGCGGCCGTCGGTGGCGACGGTGTGCATATGGAGGTCGCCGCGCAGGTCGGCGGCCTCGATCAGGCGGGGCAGGGCGCCGGCGGCGGCGGCTTCGATCTCGCCGCTGGCCTCGCGCAACTCGGGCGGGATCCAGGCCAAGCCGAGGGCGGTGTAGATCTCGGCCTCGGTGGCGCCGGCGACGCGCTCGCCGTCGCCCTCGCGGAACAAGCCGTACTCGTTGAGCTTGAGGCCGGCCTGCTGGGCGCGGGCGCGGAGGCTGATGTTGTGTTGCTGCGAACCGGTGAAGTATTGCAGGGCAGCGCCCAAACTCTCCGGCGGCAGGAGTCGGAAATCCACCTGCAGGCCGCCGTGCAGGCGCAGCGAGATCTTGTTTTCGCCCTGGGCCAGCACTTGGTCGAGTCCGGGGGCGTGGAGGATGCGCTCGACCGCGGCCTGGCCGGCCGCGGGGAAGTCCTGGCCGCACAGCAGCAGGTCGAGGTCGCCGACGGTGTCCTTGCCGCGGCGGTAGGAGCCGGCGACGGCCAGTTCGAGCACGCCGGGGGCGGAGGCGAGGGCGGGGAGGAGGCGGTCGAGCGCCTCCTCGGCCTGGTCGCGGCGGAAGCGGCCGCCCAGCTCGCGGCGCACGGCGATGGCCTTGAGGATCTTTTCCTCGGCCTTGGCGCCCAAGCGGGGCAGCAGGCGCAGCTTGCCGGCGCGGGCCAGGGCCTCCACCTCGTCGAGGGACGCGGCGTGGTAGGTTTCCCAAATCAAGGCAATGGTCTTGGGGCCCAGGCCGGAAACCTGCAGCAGCTCGAGCATGCCCGGCTGGAAGCGCTGCAGCAGCTCTTGCAGCAGGCGCAACTCGCCGGTCGCCACCAGCTCGCGGATGTGTTCGCTCATGGTGCGGCCGATGCCGGGCAGCGCTTGCAAGAGCTTGGGGTCGTGGCAGAGGCCGGCCAGGGGCTGCGGCCAGGCCTCGACGGTGTCGGCGGCCTTGCGGTAGCTGCGGACGCGGAAGCCGTCCTCGCCGGCGACCTCCATCAGGTCGGCGGTTTGGCGCAGGCGGCGCGCGATCTCCTGGTTCTCCATTCGACCCAGCCTAGCAGTTTCAAAAGGGAAAAGCGGTCCTGTGCTATGCCCCGGCTCTGATGTATGATTAGGACGTTGAGGAGCGCGGTTCCCCGGAGAGAAGTGTGCCCGACGATCTGACCCAGGACGTGATTGCCGTCATCGCCCGCGAGCAGCGCCTGCCTGCGGAATCCATCTCTCCCGACGCCACCTTCGACGAGTTGAAGATTGACTCGCTCGACGGGGTCAACATTGTCTTCGCGCTGGAGGAGAAGTACAACCTCACCATTCCCGACGAGGTGGCGCGCGAGATGAAGAGCGTGCGCCAGGTGGTGGAGGCGTTGCGGAAGCAACTGGGCGCGGGCATCGCGGTGATGGACGGCTCGACTCCCGCCTAGACATGCACAGGGTAGTGATCACCGGGTTTGCGGTGCTCTCCGCCACCGGCTCCGACCCCACCCGTTTTTGGGAACAGTTGGCCAGCGGGCGCTCCGGGCTGGGGCCGCTGACGCGGGTGCGCTCGCCGCTGTTGAGCACCGGAACGGTGGGCGAGATCAACGACTTCTACCCGGAGCAGCACTTCGGCAAAGAGATCGAGCTGCTGGACCGGTTTGCCCAGTTCGGGGTGGTGTGCGCGCGCGGGGCGCTGGCGCACGCCGGCCTGCCGCGGCGGCTGGACCAGGAGGGAAGTCCCTATGCCCCCGAGCGGGTGGCGGTGCTGACCGGCACGGGCATGGGCGGCATCGGCACCCAAGACCAGGGCTTCCGCCAGATGTATGGCGAGGGCAACCACCGGGTGCATCCGTTCCTAATCCCGCGCGCGATGTACAGCGCCGCCAGCTCGCATATCGGCATGGACACGGGGGCGCGCGGGCCGAGCTTCACCATCTCCACCGCCTGCGCCTCCTCCACCCACGCGCTGGGGGAGGCGTGGCGGCGGGTGCGCGACGGCAGCTCCGATATGGTGATTGCCGGCGGCAGCGATGCGCCGCTGACGTTTGGGGTGATCAAGGCGTGGGAGGCGATGCGGGTGCTGGCGCCCGCCGGCGACGACCCCAGCCGGGCGTGCCGGCCCTTCAGCCGCGACCGCGGCGGGCTGGTGCTGGCCGAGGGGGCGGCGATGTTTGTGCTGGAGTCGGAGGAGGGAGCGGCGCGCCGCGGGGCGGCGGTGCTGGCCGAGCTGGCCGGCTACGGCGCCAGCGCCGACGCCGGCCACATCACCCAGCCGACGCTCGAGGGCCCAGCCCAAGCCATGCGCGAAGCCATGAGCACTGCCGGGCTGGGGCCGGAGGAGGTGGATTACATCAACGCTCACGGCACCGGCACCAAGCTCAACGACGCCACCGAGATCGCCGCCATCAAGGCGGTGTTCGGCGAGCAGGCCGAGCGGCTTTCGATCAGCTCGACCAAATCCATGCACGGCCACGCCATGGGTGCCAGCGGCGCGATCGAGCTCGCCGCCACGCTGCTGGCGCTGCAGCACCAGGTGGTGCCCCCGACCGCGAACTTCACCACTCCCGACCCCGAGTGCGATCTGGACGTCACCCCCAACCAAGCCAAGCCGCGCCCGTTGCGGGCGGCCCTGTCCAACTCGTTTGCCTTCGGCGGGCTGAACGCGGTGCTGGCGGTTCGCAGGCGCAATTAGCCATCTGCCCATTGCCAAGCGCGCTGTTTGGTTGCCTGCTCTCCGCCGTGGGAGACGGAGGCTCGCAACTACGCGAGGTTTCGCGCGCCCACGGTGGTGTGCCGGTGGTGGGCGGCGTGCGGCTGGCTACGGGCCGGCGCACCGGGCTACTCGCGTCGCCATCGCCATCACCTTGCCGGCGCGCGGTTAGGTGTGGTTTGCGGTGAGAGGATTCCGCACCGTAATGCCGCGCAAGATTCGGCCTGATTGAAGGTCTTCGGTGTAGAGCACAGCGCAGCCGGCTCGTGCTGCCGCCGCGACGAGCAGGCTGTCCCAGAAGGAGATGCGGTGGGTGACCACGGAATCAATCGCCTCCAGAATCAGGTCGGGCGAGACCTGAACGATTTCGAAGACCGAGAACGTAGCAAGAATCTCCTTGGCGGCCAACGGGTCAATTCCCAGTTTCCGCGTGGCCGCGGAGAAAAAGTCCTGCATGACCTGGGTCGAAACGACGCCCAGGCCGGAGGCGGCCTGCTCTCGGATCAGTTCACGGCTCCGTGGCTGCTTGCGCGGGTCGGCGGCGTCGTGAGCGTAGACAAAAATATTTGTGTCGAGGAATGCCTTAGCGCTAGTCCTCATAAAGGTCTTGGCGGCGCCACTTCCAGCCGCCCGAGTTGCCCGGGTGGGCATCCATCAGGCGAAACATCTCCTCGACGCCAGCGGTCGCGTCCTGGACCACGGCGCGGGCCAGAAGATCCCGCACCAGTTGATTCAGCGTGGTCTGATGGCGATCGGCGTAGGCACGGCCCGCAGCCAAGGTCGCTCCAGGGCTAGGGTAATGTTCTTCATGCAGGGATTATAGTACACGTATTACGTGCGCACAGATTATGTGGCAAGTGACGTGGCCCAGGCTTCGGCTTGGGCGAGGTCTTCGGGGGTGTCAATGCCGATGGTGTTGAACTGGGTCGCCGCCATGGCGATGCGCACGCCGTGGTGGAGGAAGCGGAGCTGCTCGAGGCGCTCGATCAACTCCAGGGGCGAGGGTGGCCAGGCGTGGAAGGCGTTGAGGGCCGAGCGCGAGTAGGCGTAGAAGCCCAGGTGCTTGTGGTACTGCGGCGAACCTTCGCGTGGGAAGGGAATGGGGGCGCGGGAAAAATAGAGGGCCAGGCCGCTCTCTTCCATAACCACCTTGCAGGCGCTGGGCAATTGCGCTTCTTCGGCGGACACAGGGGTGAAGAGCGAGGCCACCTCGACCTCGGGGGCGGAAAAAAGCGCCTCGACCAGGGTGGCAATCATCTCGTGGCGCACCATGGGTTCGTCGCCTTGGATATTGACGGCGGCGTCGGCGCCGAGTTCCTCCACCACCTGCCAGACCCGATCGGTGCCGGAGGCGTGGTCGGCCGAGGTCATGTGCACGGGAATCCCCGAGGCGTGGCAAAAGTCGGCGATTTCGGGGCCGTCGGTGGCCACCACGACGTGGCGCAGGCGCTGGCAGCGGGCGACGCCCTCGTAGACCCTTTGGATCATGGGCACGCCGGCAATTGTACGCAGAGGTTTGCCGGGCAGGCGAGTGGCGCCCATGCGGGCGGGGATGACGCCGATCACATTTGCGGTAGGCAGCACACGAATAGGCTACCCGAAAAGCCGCGACTACTGAAGGTGGCTAGTGGTTGGCGGCGGCGATCTCGGCAATGCGGTGGCGGGCCAGGGCGAGGGCCTTGGCCATCGGCGGCGTGGGCGGCTCGAGGGCGACGAAGCTGCGGTACTCGGCTTCGGCGGTCTTGAAGTCGCCCAAGCGGTCGGCGGCCTCGGCGGCGAGGAAGTGGACGGCGGGCGGGGCAGGCGGAGTGGAGTACATGGCGTTGTTGGCCATGGCTTGGGCTTCGGTGAAGTTGCCCTGCTTGAGATCGAGACCGGAGAGCTCGAGGTAGGTGGGCCAGAGCACCGGGGCGATGTTGAGGGCGCGGTGGAGGTAGAGGCCGGAGAGCTGGAGGTTGCCGGTGGTGGAGTAGAGCTTGCCCAGCTCGGTGAGGGCGATGGAGTCCTTGGGATTGCGCGCGACGGCGACGTCGAGATCGGAGCGGGCGGAGGCGTAGTTGCGGCTCTCCATGTCAAGCACGCCGCGCAGAAGATAGGCGCGGCCCCAATTGGGGGCGGCGGTGATGGCCTCGTTGACCAGCTTCCAGGCCTTGCCGAGGTCAAGCTTGTCGAGGGCTTTTTGGGCCGCCGCCAATTTGGACTTGGCCTTGCCGGAGGCCTGCAGATCGTTGAGCGAGACGGTGGAGGAGTTGGCGGTGACGCCGCCGCCGGTGGGCGGTGCGCCGGGGCGATGCAGGCGGAGGTCGAGGTTGCCCAAGTTGCCGCTGTCGAGATCGAACTGGTGCTGGCCGTCGGAGGCGGCCACGTCGAGTTGGTAGGGGCCGGGAGAGAGCACGTGGAAGGAGAATTGTCCCAAGGCGTTGGTGATTTGAGAGGAGAGCAGGCCGCCGCTCCAGGCGTGCAACTCGACTACGGTGGCCGAGAGGGGCTGACCGCTGCTGTCCTCGATGCTGCCATTGATCTCCACCATGTGGGTGGCGGTGTTCTGGGGCGCGCCCGGGGTCGCTTGCGGGGAGGAATTGCGGGAGAGGCTGCCCCCCGGGGGCGAGCCGATCACCGGCACGGACTGCGCCGGGGTGGCGGAGGCAGTGAAGAGGAGAAGGCCAACCCAAGCCACAACGAGAGCAACAGCGCGCAGGTACATGGAAGCCGCCACTACAGGAGTTGCACTCCAATGCGGAGCGCGTTTCTTGTTTGCAAAAGATGCAGGCCGGCGGTGGGCCGGTGTCCCGGTTTGCGGAAGAAAATGCGACCGGGATATGTCGGCGGCGCGGGCTAGGAGACAGCATCGCGCGCGCGCTCGGGGCGGCGCAGCCGCTCCAAGTAGGACTCGAGGGCGGCGGCGCGATGGGCGCTGGTGTGGTGGTCCAAGACGCGTTGCTGGGCGGCGCGGCCGAGGGCGGCGGCGGCGGCCTCGCTGGTGTGCAGCAGGATCTGCACCAGATGGGCGGTGTCGTCGGCGACCAGGATCTCGCGCGAGGGCTGGAAGAAGTCGGCGAGCCCGGGCCAAGGGTCGGAGATGATGGCGGTGGCGGCGGCGGCGGCCTCGAACAAGCGCACGGAGGGGGAGAAGCCCGCCTCAACCATGGCCTGGCGGGTGAGGTTGAGGGTGAAGCGGGAGGCGGCGTAGAAGGCGGCGTGCCGGTCCGGGGCGAGGTGTGGGTCGTAGCGGAGGTTGGCCGGCCAGGTGTGGGGCTCGGGGAACATGGAGCCGGCGACATGGAACGACATGCGGGGCAGACGGCGCGCCGGGGCGAGCACGAGGCGCTGGAATTTGCCCTGCCGGTCGGGGGCGAAGGTGCCCATGAAACTCAGAGCCACGGGAGGATGGGAGGAACGGGCGGCGGAGCGGTAGGCGGTCTCGTCGCAGGCGCAGTAGAGGGGGCGCACCTGGCGCGCCCGCCAGACGCGCTCCAACTCGGCCAGCATGGGGCCGCCGGTGAAGCTGAGGTAGAGGTCGAGGGCCGGAATCTGGTCGGCGCGGAGATAGGCGCAGCGCTGCAGGCGGAGCTGCGCGAGGGTGATGGGAGTATCCATGTCGTAGAAGCAGACCGGGGCGGGGGAGTGGCCGAGCAGTTCGTCGAGCAAGGGGATGCCGTCGGGAAAATAGCTGCCGACGATAACGGCGTCGGCGGCGCGGGCGGTGGCGAGGGCGGTGGGGCGGATGTCGTCCCAGTCGCGGTAGAGGTGGAGGCGGGCGTGGGGCGGCGCGGGCAGGTCGCGGTGGCGGGCATACCAATCGGTGTCGCGCTCGAAAAAGACAATGTGGTGGCCGCGTTGGCGCAGGCCGCGGAGCAATCCGCGGTAGGTGGTGGCGTGGCCGTTGCCCCAGGAGGAGGTGAGGGAAAGCCCAAAGAAGGCAAGCAGCATAAGCGGCTAGGCGGAGAGGGCGGGGACCTCGGCAGCAGCGGGGAGGGCGGGTGCGGGTCGGGGCGGGCACAGCAGCAGGGCATGGACCCGCCGGGCGCGGTGGTGGTAGCTGTGTTCGGCGAGGGCGCGCTCGCGGGCGCGGCGGCCGAGGGCGGCAGCGGCCTCGGGGGAGAGCCCTTGGAGGTGGGCGGCCACCTGCTGCGGTCCGGTGGCCAAGAGGATCTCGCGTCCGGGCTCGAAGAACAAGTTCATGCCGGGCCAGGCATCGCTGAGGATGGCAGCGCCGGCGCCGGCGGCCTCGAAGATGCGGGTGGGGGGAGAAAACCCGGTCTGTGCCATGCTGTCGCGGTTGAGGTTGAGCACCAGGCGGGCGGAGCTGTTGAGGGCGTTGTGCTGAGGCGGGGCGATGAAGCCAGCGCGGCGCAGGTTGGGCGGGAGGGCGGCCTGGGCTCCGCCTTCGGCTTCGGACCAGCCTTCGCCGGCGAGCAGAAAACGATGTTGGGGGCAGAGCGCGGCGGCGGCGAAAAAGAAGTGGCGGACGCGGGATTCGCGGTCGGGGAGGCGGTGGCCGAGGAAGGTGAGGTCGGCCTGGAAGCGCGGGTCGGGCGCGGTGGGAAAATGGGTGTCGGGGTCGAGGCCGTTGTAGATGGGGAAGCAGGCGCGCGCGCCCAGGCGGCGATAGCGCGCCACCACGGGCGGGCCGCCGCCGTAGGTGAAGACAAAGTCGTAGCCGGGCAGGCAGCGGCGCAAGGGGTGCTGGGGTTGGGCCTCGAGCCCAGCCAAGGTGGCGGGGGCGTCCACGTCCCAAAAGGCCACCCGCGGACGGGCGCCGGCGGGGGCGGCGGCGGCGGCATCGAGCACCGCGGCTTCCAAAAACTCATCGTCGGCGCCGACGCCACTGTGCTTGATGATGAGGTCGGCGTCGCGGGCGCGGCGGAGGTGGAGTTGAAGCTCGGTGCGGGAGCGGTAGACCGGGCAGTGGGCAAAAGGGGGATCGGCGGGCCAATCGCGGTGGCGCTGACGGTCGTAGATGTCAGGCTCGGCGAAGGTAATGTGGTAGCCGAGGGCGTGGAGATTTTTGTAGAGGCCGCGGTAGTAGGTGGCGGCGCCATTCCAGTAGGCCGAGGTCAGGCTGGAGCCGAAGACGTAGAGCCTCAATCCAGATCGCGGCAGATGGCCTCCAATTGTTGCGCCCGATGGGCACAGGTGTGGCGCGCCCGAATGGTGGCGGCGGCATGGCGCCCCAACTGGATTCGTTGCTCCTCATGGCGGAGAAGTTGCATCATCAGCGCGGTCATTTCCCGGCCATCGCGCGCGGGCCAGTAGTCGGCGCCGGATTGGAAAAGGGCCTCGGTGTCATCCCAGGGGGAACAGAGCAGGGGCACGCCGCAGGCCATGGCCTCGAACATGCGGATGGTGGGGATGCCGGGCAAGGCGTGGGCGTAGGGGGCGCGGGGCAGGTGGAGGGTGAATTGGGCGGCGGCGTAGGCGCGCGGGGCCTGCAGGTTGGGCAGGTAGCCGGCATAGGCGATGCCGAGTGCGGCAAGCTGGGCCCGGGCGGCGGGGGGATAGCGTACGCCGTAGGCGCGGGCGGAGAGGCGGGCGGCGCGGACCGGGCCGAGGAGGAACTCGTGCAGTTCGCGGGTGCGCTCGCCGTCGCCCCAGTTGCCTATCCAGACCAGGGCGGACTGCGGGGCGGGGGCGAGGGGGAAGAAGCGCTCGGTGTCGGCGGCTTCATGGAAGGTAAAGCTGCGGCGCACCCCCCAGCCTTCGTAGAGGCGGCGCAGGCTTTCGCCAAAGGCAACGACGCCATCGAGGGAGGCGAGCGGGAGGCGCTGGAGGAGGTGGGGCTGGCTGGCGGCGCGATGGTGGGTGTCGTGCCAGAGCAGGCGGAAGCCGAAGCGGCGGCGCTGGAGGAGCAGCCAATGCAGCAGCTCGGGGGCGCTCCATTCGTGCACCAGGACCAGGTCGGCGCCGCGCAACTCGTCGTCCCAGTGGAGGACGCGCTCGGGGCCGAGGGCGCCGGGGCCGTAGCAGCGCAGGTCGAGTTCGGGATAGGCGGCGCGCACCTGGGCGATGGCGGCGCGGCCGTTGGGCTCTTGGCGGAGCTGGGCCAGCGACCATCCGCCGGCCGGGGTGGGCATGGGCTCGTAGAGGCGGAGGGCGTGGCCGCGGCGCACCAGGGCGCTGGCCAGGCCGCGCAGGAAATGGGCGTTGCCGTGGTTCCAGTCGGAGAGCCAGGAATGGGCGAAGTAGCGAATCTGCACGGCGGCCTCGGCTATAGCAGGCAGCGGCCGAGCAGGCGCCCATAGAGCGCCTCGTAGGCGGCGGCCATGCGTTCGACGGAGTAGAGTTGGCGGGCGCGGCGCCCAGCGGCGGCGGCCAGCCCGCGCGCATAGGCGGGATGGGAGGCGAGGGTATGCAGGGCCCGGGCGAGGGCATCGCCGTCGTTGCGGGCGAAATAGTGGGCGGCGGGCCCCCAGATCTCGCGGAAGCTGGGAATGTCGTTGAGCAGCAAAGCGCAGCCGGCGTGGGCGGCCTCCAGCGGCGCCAGGCCAAAGGGTTCGTAGCGGCTGGGGGCGATGTAGACGGTGGCTTGGGCGAGCAGGCGGGCGGCTTGGGCGGGGGCGAGGTTGCCCAAGCAGCGCAGGCGGGGCGAGGCGGGCAGGGGGGAGCGGCCGCGCTGGGGGTGGCGATCGTCGCCGGCGACCAGGACGGGGAGGGCGAGATCGGAGCGGCAGAGCAACTGGAATTGTTTGCCTTCGTCCCAAACCCGGCCGAGAGAGACGGCGCAGGGCTGTCTGGCGGCGGCCACCGGGCCGGGAGGAGAGCCGTGGGCGAGCACGCTCCCGCCCTGGTAGCCGAAGCTGCGGCGCAGGTCGTGGAGCACCGCCCGGGAGGGGGCGACGACGGCCTGGGCGCGCGCCAGCGCGCGCTGGACCAAGTCGCGATACCAGGTGTGGTAGGTGTCGTGGGGGGGTGGGTGGCCGCGCACCTGGCGCCACCAGGAGAAGACATCGCTGTGCACGGCGAGCAGGGTGGGGGGGCCGCAAGCGGCGAAGGCGAACTGGTTGCTGTGGACGAGGTCGGCGCGCCAGCGGCGTGCGAGCGCGGCGACGGCGGCTTGGGCTTGGGCGGTTTCGGCGGCGAGGGCGTCGGGGGCGTCGCCGCCCATCCATTCCAGGCGGAAGGGGGCGATCGCGGCCTCGAGGTCGGGGGTCGGGGAGGGGTGGGCGCCGAAAATCACAAGCTGGACGGCGTGGCCGCGCTGGCGCAGGGCGCGCGCCAGGGTGGCGGCGTGGGTGCCGACGCCGCCAGCGGCGTCGCTGGTGATGAGGATGCGAAGCGGGCGGGGGGAACCGCGGTCAGGCATGGGGCGGGCTTAGCCAGTGAGGCCGAAGGCGCGCAGTTCGGCGGTGGCGTGTTCTTGGGTGGCGGCGCGGGCGTGGCGGAGTTGGGGGACGGCGTGGTGCTGGCGCAGCCAAGCCGCCAGCTCGCGCATGCCGGTGGCGAGATCCACCTGGGGCTGGTAGCCGAGGCGAGCGCGGGCGGCGGCGATGTCGGCGAGGCAGTGGCGGGCGTCGCCCAGGCGGAACTGGCCGGTGATGGCGGGCGCGAGCGCAACCCCGAGGGCGCGGGCGAGCTGGCGGGCGAACTCGGCGACGGTGAGGGCTTGGCCGCTGGCGATGTTGAAGACGCCGTTGGCGGCGCCGGGTTGGGCGAGGGCCAATTGACAGGCGGCGGCGACGTCGTGGACGCTGACCAGGTCGCGCTGTTGCTGGCCGTCCTCGAACACCTGGGGCGCGCGGCCGGCGAGCAGGGCGGAGGCGAAGACCGCGGCCACCCCGGTGTAGGGATTGGCCAAGGCCTGGCGGGGGCCGTAGGTGTTGAAGAAGCGCAGCACCACGGTGGGCAGCCCGTAGGTGCGGCCGAAGAGGCGGCACATCTCTTCCTGGACGGATTTGGTGAGGGCGTACATGGAGTTCAGGCGCGGGGGCTTGGCCTCCTCGGTGGGGCGGGGCTGGAGCGGGGCGAGGCAGCCGGAACAGCGCAGTTCCCAATCCTGGCGGCGGAGTTGCTCGAGGCTGCGCTGGCCGGCCGCTTCGGTCGGGCCACAGGCGGGACAGCGGTAGCGGCCCTCGCCGTAGATGGACATGGAGCCGGCAAGCAGCAGGCGCTCGACGCCGCAGCCGGGGCGGCGCTGGCGGCGCAACAGCGCCTCCAGCAGCACCGCCGTGCCTTGCAGGTTGACCTGGTTGTAGCGGGCGATTTGGTAGTGGGATTGGCCGACGCCGACGACGGCGGCAAAATGGACCACGGCGCCCACCCCGGCGAGGGCGCGGTCGAGGGCGGCGGGATCGAGCACGCTGCCCACCTGCAACTCGGCCTCCGGGGCGAGATAGGCGGGGGCGCCGTTGGGATGGACCTGGGGGTCGAGGCAGTCGAGCAGGCGGACGCGGTAGCCGGCCCCAAGCAGGCGGTCGGCGAGATGGGAGCCGAGGAAGCCGGCGCCGCCGGTGATGAGCACAACCGGGCTGGCGGCGGGGGGGCTCACCGCACCGGCTCCAGCGCGCGCAGCGAGCCCAGGGCGGGGGCGACGGGGGCGTAGCGCTGGGCGGCCCAAGCGGCGAAGCGGGCGAACTCGGCCTGGCCCTCGGGGCGCGGCGGGGAGGCGTAGTGGGGCTCCACCCCCAGCGCGGTGGGGGTGTAGCACAGCGTCAGGGTGACCTGGAACGGGCGCAGCGCCTGCATTTGGCGGTCGAACCATGCCTCGGCGCCGGGGCGGTACCAGTCAGCCCAGCTCAAGCCGGTGCGGACGTGCTGGACGCCCAGGCGTTGCAGCCAGTCCACCGCCGCCTCCAGCCGCGGGTCTTCGAAATGAAACCACTGGCAAATGCCGAGCTCGCGGGGGAACTCCGCGCAGGCGGGCTTGGGGGTGCCGTCGGCGCGGATCAGGCCCATATAGTAATGGCGGTAGTAGGCCGAGCCCTCGCTCTCGCGGTGGCGGGTGGTGGCCTCCCACTGGGGCGGGAGGTCGAGCAGGCTGTACCAGTAGAGGCGCTCGACCCGGCCGCGCAGCAGGCGGGCGGTGGCGCGCAAGCCGAAAAGCTGGATTTCGTCGGCGCCGAAGGAGGAGGCGCCGGCCTCGCTGACCCAGACCGGGAGGTTGGCGACCTGCTCGATTTCGGCGATTTTGCGCGGCCAATCGGCGAGGGGCCAGTGGTTCCAATCCAGGGGAAAGCCATGCACCGCCACCCGGTCCACCGCCGCCAACACCCCGTAGCTGGCCAAAAGGCGGATGAAGCCGACATCAATGGGGGAAATGCCGCCCAACACCAAGGGCAGCTCCGGCCGCACCGCCCGCACCCGGGCGGCCGCCGCGCAGGTCATGGCGGCGAAGCCGCGCCATTCCGGATCGAGGGCAAAGTTCCAGTGGGAGAGGTTGTTGGGCTCGTTCCATAGCATCAGGGCTGCCAGCACAACCACCATGGATGTACTTGGCTGGGCGGGGGGTTTGTTGCCGCTGGCGGGAGGTGGGGGGTGGCCATCCTTCTATAGAACCGGGCGCAGCGGCCGCGCGCCCGCCCCGATGGGCCCCTGTCTTTCGTATACTGGATGCAGAGCGACTTTTATCCATGGCCACTCTCGCCGCCGAATCCACTGCCTCGGCCACGCTGCTGAACGATTTCAGCCTGCAGGTCGCCACCGTCAACGGCAGCGGCAGCCAGTCGTCGAATTTGGTGCTGCTGCGCACCTTGTTCCAGATGGGCATCCCCATTTCGGGCAAGAACCTGTTTCCGTCGAACATCGCCGGCCTGCCCACCTGGTACACCATCCGGGCCAGCCGGCGGGGTTACGTGGCGCGGAAAAAGGAGATCGACTTCCTGGTGGCGATGAACGCGGAGACGGCGCGGGAGGACGTGGCGGCGCTGGAGCCGGGCGCCTCGGTGCTGTACGACGAGCCGCTGGGGCTGGGGAAGCAGCGCAGCGACCTGACCTTCTACGCGGTCCCGTTCGACAAGCTGGTGGCGCCGGTGTGCCCGGAGGCGAAGCTGCGCAAGCTGGTGCGCAACATGATTTATGTGGGGGCGGTGGCGCACCTGATGGGGATGGAGATGGCGGAGGTGGAGCGGGCGCTGCGGCAGCAGTTCAAAAAGAAGCAAAAGGCGGCGGACCTGAACTGGGCGGCGGTGCGCGCCGGCCACGACTATGCGGAGGCGAACTTCCCCCAGCCGGACCGCTGCCAGTTGCAGCGCATGCAGGCGACGCAGGGCAAGATCGTGATCGAGGGGAATGCGGCGGGCGCGCTGGGGTGCCTGTTCGCCGGGGTGTCGGTGGTGGCGTGGTATCCGATCACGCCCTCGAGTTCGCTGTGCGAGTACCTGATCGACTACCTGAAGAAGTATCGGCGCACGCCCGAGGGGACGGCGACCTTCGCGGCGGTGCAGGCCGAGGACGAGCTGGCGGCGGTGGGCATGGTGCTGGGGGCGGGCTGGATGGGGGCGCGGGCGATGACCTCGACCTCGGGGCCGGGCATCAGCCTGATGAGCGAGTTTGTGGGGCTGGGCTACTACGCCGAGATCCCGGCGGTGATCTTTGACATCCAGCGGGTGGGCCCCTCCACCGGGCTGCCGACGCGGACGGCCCAGGGCGACCTGAGCTTTGTGGCCACGCTGGGCCACGGCGACACCCGCCATCTGGTGCTGCTGCCGGGCAGCGTGGAGGAGTGCTACTCGATGGGGGTGGCGGCGTTCGACCTGGCGGAGCAGTACCAGACGCCGGTGTTCGTGCTGAGCGACCTCGACCTGGGCATGAACCACTGGATGGCCGAGCCGTTCGCCTACCCCGAGCAGCCGATGAACCGGGGCAAGGTGCTGACGGTGGAGGACCTGCAGCGGCTGCAAGGGGACTGGGCGCGCTACCGCGACCTGGACGGGGACGGCATCGGCTACCGCACCTTGCCGGGCACCGACCATCCCCAGGCGGCGTTTTTCACCCGCGGCAGCGGCCACAACGAAAAGGCGCAGTACAGCGAGAAGGCCAGCGACTACCAGGCCAACATGGACCGGCTGCGGCGGAAGTGGGAGGGGGCGCGCGCGCACGTGCCGGCGCCGGTGCTGGAGCGCGAGGCCGGCGGCGCGGTCGCGGTGCTGGCCTACGGCAGCTCGCATCCGGCGGTGGAAGAGGCGCTCGACCAACTGCGCGAAGAGGCGGGGCTGGAAGCCGCCTATCTGCGGGTGCGGGCGTTTCCCTTCGCCGCCGGGGTGGCCGATTTTGTCCGCCGCTTCGAGCGCGTCTATGTGGTGGACCAGAACCGCGACGGCCAGATGCTGGGCCTGCTGCTCGCCGACCTGGGAGCGGAGCTGGGCCTGCGCCTGCGCTCGGTCAAACACTACAGCGGCCTGCCGGTGGACGCCCGCAGCCTGAGCAGCGAAATCCTCCGCCAGGAGGCCGCCCGGGGCCGCTAGGCGGCCGGAGCACACACACCCATGGCCACCACCCTCACGCCCCCGCCCGCCCCCAAGCTCAACCGCATCGGGTTGCCGCAAACCGACTACCGCGGCTCGAAGACGACGCTGTGCGCCGGCTGCGGCCACAACGCCATCAGCGAGCGCATCATTGACGCCTGCTACGAGATGGGGGTGCACCCGCACCGCTTCGTCAAGCTATCCGGCATCGGCTGCTCGAGCAAGAGCCCGGCCTATTTTGTGGGGCGCTCGTTCGGCTTCAACTCGGTGCACGGGCGCATGCCGAGCGTGGCCACCGGCGCGGTGCTGGCCAACCGCTCGCTGCAGGCGCTGGGCGTGAGCGGCGACGGCGACACCGCCTCGATCGGCCTGGGGCAGTTCATCCACCTGATGCGCCGCAACCTGCCGCTGATCTACATCATTGAAGACAACGGGGTCTACGGACTGACCAAGGGGCAGTTCTCCGCCACCGCCGACCTGGGCGCCAAGCAGAAGGGAGGGGTGGTCAACGACCTGCCCGCGCTCGACACCTGCGCGCTGGCGGTGCTGAGCGGGGCGACGTTTGTGGGGCGCTCGTTCTCGGGCGACAAAAAGCAGCTCAGCGCCATGCTGAAGGCGGCGCTGGCGCACCGCGGCACGGTGATGCTCGACGTGATCTCGCCCTGCGTCACCTTCAACGACCACGAGGGCTCGACCAAGAGCTACAAGTACGTGATGGACCACGAGGAGGCGCTGCAGGAGCTGAGCTTTGTGCCCTCGTTCGAGGACATCGCCGTGGACTACGACCCCGGCAGCACGCTGGACGTGGCCCTGCACGACGGCTCGCACCTGCGGCTGCGCAAGCTCGATCATGATTTCGATCCGACCGACGCGCAGCAGGCGCTGCGGGTGCTGACCGAGTCGCATCGCTCGGGCGAGGTGCTGACCGGGGTGTTCTACCTGAACACGCACAAGCCCGACTTCGTCAGCCAACTGGGGCTGGTGGAGGAGCCGCTGGCGAGCCTGCCGGAGGCGAGGCTGCGGCCGCCGCGGGCGGTGCTGGACGAGATCATGCACAGCTTGGCCTAGGAGCCAGCGCGGCTGGGAATCGCCCGGCATGGCAGTGTGGCCATAGTATGGCAGTGAAGGTCACCTTTAACCTGGACGAGGCCACCATCGCGCGGCTGCAACGGACTGCGGGCGCCTGGGCAAGCCGAAGAGCGAGATCCTGCGCCAGGCCATCCGCGCGGCGCCACGGCGGACGGCTGCATCCGGCGGAGTGAGCGGCTGTTTCCCGCCGCTGCCGCGCTCCCGTTCGGCTGGGAAGAGGCGCAACTCAGCGCCGCGCTTTATCGCACCCTGCCGCGCGCCCGCGCCCGCGCGATGGGTTTTGGGATCGCTGCCTGTGCACTCCGCCAAAATGCCGCGTTGTGGACGTTGAGCCCGGCGGACTTTGCCGACATTCCCGGCCTGCGGCTCAGCGCGCCGGCTTGACCCGGGGCGGCGTCGCCTTGGCCTGGCGCTGCAGGTCCACGGCGCGCCACAGATACCAACTGGCGACGCTGCGGTAGGGGCGCCAGCGCTCGCCCACCTGGGCCAATTCCTTGGAGGTGGGCAGGCGGCGCTTGCGGTAGGCGATGCGGTAGCCGTTGCGGACGCCGTAGTCGAGCGCGGGCAGCACGTCGGGACGGCCGAGGCGGAACATCAGCAGCATCTGCACGGTCCAGACCCCGACGCCGCGCACCTGGGTGAAGCGGGCGATGATCTCCTCGTCGGCGAGCAGCTCGACCTGTTCCCAGGCCGGGACCACGCCGGCGGCGACCTTGTCGGCGAGGTCGCGGACGGCGGCCATTTTTTGCCGCGACAGCCCGGTCGAGCGCAGCGCGGATTCTTCGGCGGCCAGGATCTGGGCGGGGGAAGGGAAGTCGCCGGCGCCCAATTGGGTTTTGATCCGTGCCAGAATCGCCGAAGCGGCGGAGGCGTGCAACTGCTGGTAGACGATGGCGTGGAGCAGGGCGTGGAAGGGATGCTGGGGGCGCTCGAGCGGGAGTTGGAAGCGCCCCACCTGGGCGATCAAAACGGCCATGCGCGGGTCGGCTTGTCGGAGATGGCGCACGGCGGCCAAATGGTTGAAGGGGTAGGGGCGCTTCATGGGATGATCGTAGCGTATGGCTGCGCTATCCGGAAAAGTGGCGATCATCACCGGCGCATCGAGCGGCATCGGCGCCGCCGTGGCCCGCAACTTGGCCGAGGCCGGGGTGCGGCTGGTGCTGAGCGCGCGGCGGCGGGAGCGGCTGGAGGCGCTGGCCGGCGAGCTGCCGCAGGCGGCGACGCTGGCGGGCGACATCGCCGACCCCGAAATGGGGCCGCGGCTGTTCGCCCTGGCGCAGGAGCGCTGGGGGGGCTGCGACATTGTGGTGAACAATGCCGGCGAGCTGGTGGTGGGGACGATCGAGGGGATTGACCTCGAGGCGATGGCGCACATGCTGGAGGTGAACGTGACGGCGACCTTCCGCATGGCCTATCTGGCGGCGCGCCAGTTCCGAGCGCAGGGGCACGGGCACTTGGTGAACACCTCGAGCGTGCTGGGCAGCAAGGTGCGGCTGACGGCGGGCGCCTACAGCGGCAGCAAGCACGCCATCGAGGCGCTGGGCGAGGCGCTGCGGCTGGAGCTGGCGGGGACGCGCATCAAGGTGACCGCGATCGAGCCCGGGCTGGTGATGACCGAACTGCACGAGGGGCTGGCGGTGCATCCGCGCGAGCAGTTTGGCATTCGGCAGGCGCTGGCGGCGGAGGATGTGGCGCGGGCGGTGCGCTTCGCGCTGGAGCAGCCCGACCATGTGCTGGTGGCGAAGCTGATGATCTTGGCGGCGGACCAGTCGCTCTAGCAGCCGCGGGTCGCGCGGGGACGGGCGGGGTCAGGGCCGGTTTTTGCCGGCCAGAACCTCGGCGGCGCCGGGCTCGCGTTCGAGGTAGGGCAGGTAGGGGGTGATCTCGAAGGTGAGCTTGTCGCGGGGCGAGAGCAGGGCCTCGGCGGGGGCCTGCAGCAGGCTGAGGGCGTCGCTCCAGGGATCGAGCACGATGCGGGCGCCGAGGGGCAGGGCGGCGATCTGCTTGAGGTTGCGGACTTGGAGTTGGGGAGCGGAGGCGACCAGCGCCTGCATGCGGGCGAGGCGGCCCTGGAGCACCAGGGGGTTGCCGAGGTGGGGGCTGATGAGGTTGGGCACGCCGCGGGCGGCGTGTTGGAGGGCTTCGAGGAAGAGGCCGGCCGAGGCCATCTGGGATTTGTAGGGGGAGTGGGCGAGGAAGGCGAGGCCCTTCTGGTCGGCGGCGGCCTCCTCGGCGGGGGTGCGGCTGAGGCGCAGGCGGGCGAAGCTCTGGGCGTCGGGGAACATCATGCGGTCGTCGAAGGCGTAGTCGGTGTTGATGCTGTGGTCGAGGGCGATGTGGCCGAGCTCGTGGGCGAGGATCATGGCCAGGCTGGCCTCGTCGGGGAGGACATCGATCAGGCCGCGGCTGAGCACGATGGTGTGGCCGACGGTGAAGGACTCGAGCGGAGAGGTGAGCAGGACGCGGCAGCGCACCTCGGGATCGAAGCTGAGGTTGTTGGTGACCTCCAGGTTGTTGACCACGGTGGCGAGGACCTTGTCCACCGGGCCGGGAGGGGCGAGCAGGCCGGCCCGTTGCATGCGGGCGAGGACATCGTCCTCGGCCTTGAGCTCCCAGGCGCGCTGCTGGCCGAGGGGGGTGCGGTCGTGGGCGGTGGCGCTTTGGTCGCTGACCTGGCCGTCGGATTCCACCTGCATGTCGGTGAGCGAGGACTGCGCCCGGCCGGCGCTGAGCTGGTAGCCCCAGAAGCGGGTTTCGGCCTTGAAGGCGATGTGGCTGAACCAGCCGGTGCGCTGGTCGTTCTCCTGGCTGTAGACGGCGACCGGGAGCCAGAGGTGGGGACCGAGGTTCATGCGCCAACTGTCGAAGTGGACGTATTTGTGCTTGGGGTTGGGCACGTAGGTGCCGTCGAAGCGGACGATGGTGTCGCTCTGATCCTCGACCCAGATGCGGCCGACGAAGCTGCCCTTGGCGGTGCCGGGGAGGGGGGCCACGTCGAACATGAGGCAACGCACCGCCCCCAGGAACGCGCGCCCCTGGAAGGAGAAGCGGTAGTGGCGCTGGTCGAAGCGGGTGCGGTCGGGCATGATCATGCCGGCAAAGCCGGCGGGGAAGAACTCATGGGCGAGGTGGCCGAGGCTGGCTTCGGTGAAGAGCGGGTCTTGGACGCCGCCGCGCAGGTCGAGAATGCCGAGGAAGTAGGCGTCGTGGACGGGCGTGGCGCCGCGGTCGCGGTCGGGGCCGAGCTGCTGGATATAGGTCTCGACGCGGGGATGGAAGGCGGTGATCTGGCGGTCCACGGCGCGCTCGCGGGCAATGATGCGGTTGACCACTTGGTTCTGCGCGGCCTGGGGGGAGGCGGAGGCTTGGCCGGCGGCGGCGGAGGGCAGCAGCAGGGCGAGCAGAGCCAAGGCGGGGGTGCGCGGGGAGATGGACATGGTGGGGGCCCTCATGGGTTGGCGAGTTGGAACCAGACATGGATGAGCGCGCCGGTCTCGACCGGGGCGCCGTTGCGGCGGGCGGGGCGGAAACGGATGCGCTGGGCGGCGGCGACGGCGGTTTGGTCGAGGCCGTAGCCGAGGCCCTGGACCACGGCGAGGACGCGCAGGCGGCCGTCGGCCTGGAACAGCACGCGCAAGACCACCTCGCCCTGGATGTGGAGGCGGCGGGCCTCGGGAGTGTAGGCGGGATCGGGTTTGGCCAGGATCTCGACCGGAGAGAGGACGGCGGCGGGGCGGGGAACGGGCGGCGGGGCGGCCAGGGCCGCGGGGCCAAAGCCAGAGGCTTGGATCCGGCCGCCGGCGGCGCCGGGCCTAGTGGAGGAGGCGGCGCCAAAGCCGGCGCTGGCCACCGCGTCGCCGCCCCGGCGGGAGGCGCCGAGCGCGGCGGCGCTGCCGAAGCCGGCGCTGGCAACGGCTCCGGCGCGGGCGGCGGCGGGGGAACCCGAGGGCAGATTGAAGCCGGCGGCGCTGACGTTGCCGCGCGGGGCGCGGGCGGCTAGGCGGGCGTTGGGGTCGCCGAAGCCGGCCGCCTGGAGCGGGCGCGGCAGGGGGCGCGGCGCCACCGCAGCGCTGGCGGCAAAGGTGTTGAGCCGCACCGGGCGCGGGGGCGCGGGCGGGGCCTTGGGTTGGGGCAGGGCGGGCAGGGGCGCACGGTTGGGCACCGGTGGCGGGGGCGGCAGCAGCCGCTTCACTGCCGGGCGTGGGCGCGGGGGGCGGGGAGGTGGCGGCGGGAGGGGTGCCAAGCGGTGCAACCGCAGCCGGGGCGGAACCAGCTTGGGCAGGGGCGGCAGCCGGGGTGGAAGGCGGGGCGGGGGCGGGGCCAACAGCGTCACCGTCAGGGGCGGGGGCGGCGCCGGCGGGGTCCAGGCGGTGGCGCCCACGGCGTAGGCGATGCCGGTGGCCAGCCCCACTTGGGCCAAGGTGCTGGCGCCCAGCGCCCAGCGGCGGCGGCGGCGGGCGCGGGCCGAGACCTCGATCAGGGCAAACAACTGGGGCGGCGGCGTGGGCATGGGGTCGGCGTCCGCGTCCCGGGGGGTTCGCTGGCAGCGATGCACGTTGGGGGCCGTCGCGCAACGCCAGCGTTTTCCGCGCGGGCTTAACTGCCGGCTGGGAAAAAGTTCATAGCACGCGAGTTTCTGGGCCTTCCCGGACGGACTGCTGGTCGGCATAGATTGCCGCGCACGCCCGGCTGGCCGCCCTCGGCCTGGCCGTTTTGCAGCCGCCTCCGGTGCCGATTCGGGAGGCCGCAGCGCTTGACACGGTGGCAAATCCTCTTAGGCTCATTCCATGGTGGAATTTCACTCTCTGTTCGAGGGCGCGTCGCGGCTGGCCTTGCCCACCGTAGTGGCAATTGCTGGCCTGGTGGGCACGGCGGCGGCGGGGGCGCAGGCGCCGGACGCGGTCTATTTGCACGGCAAGATCATGACCATGGATGCCGAGCAGCCCACGGCCCAGGCGCTGGCGCTGCGGGGGGAGAGGCTGGTGGCAGTGGGCACGGACGCCGCGATCAGCGCGCTGGCGGGGCCGCAGACCCAACGGGTGGACCTGAAGGGGCGGTTCGTGTTGCCCGGGTTTGAGGACGCGCACACCCACCAGCTGGCGGCGGGCACCGGCATGCTGGACTTGGACTTGAGCAACACCCGCTCGCTGCAGGAGTTGCAACAGCGCATTGCCGCCTATGCCAAGACGCTGCCGCCGGGGGAATGGATCATCGGCTCGCGTTGGGACCACACCTTGTGGCCGGGACAGCAATTTCCGACGCGACAGGACCTGGATCCCTACACCGGCGACCATCCGGCGTTCTTGAGCCGGCTGGACGGGCACGCGGCGGTGGCCAACTCGCTGGCGCTGGGCGCGGCGGGGGTGGGGCGGAACACGCCCACGCCGAGCGGGGGCGAGATCGGGAAAGATGCCGCGGGCGAGCCCAACGGCCTGCTGTTGGAGGGGGCGCAGGAGTTGGTGCGGCGGCAGATCCCGCCGATGACGATGGCGCAGCGGCGGCGGGCGCTGACGCTTTCGATGCAGGATGCGCTGGCGCACGGGGTGACCTCGGTGCAGGACTATTCGGACTGGAACACGTTTCTGACCTACGAGCAGATGGAGAAGGAGGGGGCGCTGCGCTTTCGCGTGGTGGAGTGGCTGACCTTCCTGGAGCCGCTGGCGACGCTGCAGGCGCAGCGGGCGCACCACGACCTGAAGGACCCCTGGCTGCACACCGGGATGCTGAAGGCGTTCATGGATGGCAGCCTGGGTTCGCGCACGGCGGCGATGCTGGAGCCCTACAGCGACGATCCGCACAACCGCGGCATCCCGCAATACCAACAGGCGGTGCTGAACCGGATGGCGATCGAGCGGGCGCGGGCCGGGTTCCAACTGGGCTTCCATGCCATCGGCGACCGGGCGGTGGAGATGGCGCTGAACGCCTTCCAGGCGGTGGCGAGCGCCGTGCCCGACCCGCACAACCCGCAAGCGGCGCTGGTGCGGCATCCGGCGGTGAGCGGGCCGCGCCCCCGCATCGAGCACCTGCAGGTGATCGCGCCGCGCGACATCGCGCGGGTGAAGCAGTTGGGGGTGATCGGCTCGGTGCAGCCCAGCCACCTGCTGGACGACGACCGCTGGGCGGAGGCGCGGCTGGGGCGGGAGCGGGCGCGGGACTCGTATCTGTGGCAGACGTTCTTGCAGGAGGGCGTGGTGCTGGCGTTCGGGACCGACGATCCGGTGGAGCCGGTGAACCCGATGCTGGGCATCTACTCGGCGGTGACGCGGACGAGCGCCGACGGCACGATCCACTATCCGCCGGAAAAGGAAGCGGTGACGATGGAGCAGGCGCTCTACGCCTACACCATGGGCGCGGCCATCTCGGAGTTCGCCGAAGACAACAAAGGGTCGCTCACGCCGGGCAAGCTGGCCGACTTTGTGGTGCTGTCGCAGGACCTGCGGGCGATTCCGGCGGCGGAGCTCCTGGGGACCCGGGTGGAGATGACGGTGGTGGGGGGCAAGACGATGTACACGGCGCCGGGCTGGGAGCCGTAGGGGGGGGACGGGGCCGACGCTTGACAGGCGGGCCGGGCGGGACTATTAATACGCAAGGAGGTCATTGGTCATGTCCCGAGAGTCACAACTGCTGCTGGCTATGCTGTTTGTGGGAGTAACTGGGGCGGGGGCCCAGGCGCCGGCGGGGGCGGCGCTGAAGCCCGGCACGATCATCAAGATCGAATTGCAGAAAAAGCTCGACACTAAGAAAGCCAAGGTGGGCGACGCGGTGGTGGCCAAGGTGATGCAACCGATTAAGGACCACCAGACGGTGTTGGTGCCGAAAGACAGCCTGCTGGTGGGGCAGGTTACGCTGGCCACCCCGGCCAAGGGCAAGACCCACGCCCAGTTGGGGGTGCTGTTCGACGAGGCCACCACGAAGCAGGGAACGGTGCTGCTGCACCTGCGCGGCGCCATCGTGAAGGTGAGGCAGGACAGCACGAACTGGAACGAGAAGATGTCCATCCCGCCGGAGATGGGCGGCAGCGGCATCCCGATGGCGATGAGCCCGACCAACGACGACGCCGCCTACCCCAACCTGGACAAGTCCAGCGACGGCGCCCCGATCGAGTACGCCGTGATGGAGACGGCCGACGGCACCGGCGCCGACCTGGGCGGTGTGATCAGCAGCGTGGGGGGCAACTTCGACCTGGACGGCGGCACCCACCTGCAGGTGCGGGTGCTGCACTAGGATGGCTAGGCGCCCGGCATGGGCTGGAGCTGGGGGGAGACGAGCAGGGTGGCCTCGGTGGCGGCCTGGACGTCGGCGACGGTGAAGGGGGCGGCGAGCTCCTCCAGCACCAGGCCCTCGGGGGCGACGCGCATCAGGCCCATCTCGGTGACGATGAAGTCCACGACGCCGGCGCCGGTGAGGGGCAAGCGGCAGCGCTTGAGGATTTTGGGCTGGCCGTCGCGGGTGGTGTGCTCCATGGCGATGTAGAGCTTGCGGGCGGCGGCGACCAGGTCCATGCCGCCGCCCATGCCCTTGATCATTTTGCCGGGGATGATCCAGTTGGCCAGGTCGCCGTTTTCGGCGACCTCCATGGCGCCCATCACCGCCATGTCAATGTGGCCGCCGCGGATCATGGCGAACGACTCGGCGCTGGAGAAGTAGGAGGTGCCGGGGATCTCGGTGACGGTCTCCTTGCCGGCGTTGATGAGGTCGGGGTCCTCCTGGCCGGCGAGGGGATAGGGGCCGACCCCGAGCATGCCGTTTTCCGACTGCAGCACCACCTCGATGCCGGCGGGGACGAGGTTGGCGACCAGGGTGGGGAGGCCGATGCCGAGGTTGACGAAGAAGCCGTCGCGGAGTTCGAGGGCGATGCGGCGGGCAATGCGGTAGCGCTTGTCTTGGTCGGACATGGGCGTTTTTAGGCGGGGCGCAGGGTGCGGCGCTCGATCGGCTTCTTGTAGCCCGCGCCGAGGATAAGGCGGTGGACGTAGACGGCGGGGGTGACGATGGCTTCGGGGTCGAGGCCGCCGGGTTCGACCAGCTCCTCCACCTCGGCGATGGTGACGCGGGCGGCGGTGGCCATCACGGGGTTGAAGTTGCGGGCGGTCTTGCGATAGGTGAGATTGCCCCAGCGGTCGCCGCGGTGGGCCTTGACCAAGGCAAAGTCGGCCTTAAGCCAGCGCTCCATCAGGTAGGTGCGGCCGTCGAAGTCGCGGGTTTCCTTGCCGTCGGCGACCAGGGTGCCGACCCCGGCAGGGGTGAAGAAGGCGGGGATGCCGGCGCCGGCGGCGCGGATGCGCTCGGCGAAGGTGCCCTGGGGAATGAGCTCGGTTTGGAGTTGGCCGGAGCGGGCCTGCGCCTCGAAGATGGAGTTTTCGCCGACGTAGGTGGCGATCATTTTTTTGATCTGGCCGGCGGCGAGCAGGATGCCGATGCCCTCGGCGTCGGTGCCGGCGTTGTTGCTGATGATGGTCAGGTCGCGGACGCCGCGCTGGTGCAGCGCCTGGATGAGGTTCTCGGGGTTGCCGCAGAGGCCGAAGCCACCGATCATCAGGGTGGCGCCGTCGGGGATGTCGGCCACCGCCGCGGCGGCGCTGGCGAGGACTTTGTTCATCGCTCCTAATGGTAGCGCACTGCCCTTACAATCAAGGCCATGGACCTGAACGGCAAGGTGGCGCTGGTAACGGGGGCGGCGGCCGGGATCGGGGCGGCGACGGTGGCGGCGCTGGAGGCCGCCGGAGCCACGGTGGCGGCGCATCGGCATCGCGGGGGCGAGTTTGCCGCCGATTTGGCGCGGCCGGAGGCAGCCGAAGAACTGGTGGCCCGGGTGCGGGAGCGGTGGGGGCGGCTCGACTATCTGGTGAACAACGCCGCCTATACGCCGCCCAACCCCATCGGGGCGGTGGCGGGAGCCTCGTTCCAGCGGGCCGACGCCGAGCAGGATTTCGACCCGGAGCGCTTCGACCGGGCGATCGCGGTCAACCTGCGCGCGCCGCTGCAGTTGGCGCTGGCGGCGGCGGGCGAGGGAGCGACGCTGGAGGCGGTGGTGAACGTGGGCAGCGGCAGCACCCAGCGCGGGGACGGCAGCTCCGCCTACTTTGTGGTCAGCAAGGGCGGCATTCCCAGCCTGACGCAGTACCTGGCGCGGCGGCTGGCCCCGCGGGTGCGGGTAAACGCGCTGCTGCCGGGGCTGATCGCGACCGAACAGTTGGATTCGCGGGGGCCGGGGTTCGAGCCTCTGCGCCAAGAGATCATCCGGCGCACGCCCATGGGACGGTTGGGGACGCCGGCGGAGGCGGCCGAGGCCATCCTGTATTTGCTGGCGGGCAACGGCTTCGTCACCGGCACGGTGCTGACGCTGGACGGGGGCTGGCACCTGTAGTGGCGCGCGCCAAAGCCGGAGGATTCCTGTATTCTGTCTGCTGATCTTGTCCGACGGGGAGTTTCATGCGCCAACCACTGTTGCTGGGATGCATCTCGCTGGCCGCCGCCGCGATGGCTTGGGGGCAGGCGCCGAAGCCGGCCGCCGATCGGGACCCGATCGTGCTGGCGCAGGTGAGCAAGCCGGCGCCGGCCGATGCGCCCGACCTGACCAAGACGCCGACGCTGTTTGTGGTGGGCTATGCCCACCTGGACACGGAGTGGCGCTGGGACTATCCCCAGGTCATCAATGAATACCTCAAGGCCACGCTGGACAAGAACTTCGCCCTCATCCAGAAGTACCCGCACTACATCTTCAACTTCACCGGGGCGAACCGCTACGAGATGTTCCAGGAGTACTACCCGCGGCGCTACGCCCAGCTCAAGAAGTACATCGCCGCGGGGCGGTGGTTTCCGGGCGGGGCCTCGATGGAGGAGAACGACGTCAACTCGCCCAACGCGGAGAGCATCATCCGGCAGGTGCTGTACGGCAACGAGTTTTTCCAGCAGCAGTTTGGCACCACGGCGGTGGACTACATGCTGCCCGACTGCTTCGGGTTTCCCGCCAGCCTGCCCAGCATCCTCAGCCACGCCGGATTGCTGGGCTTCTCCACCCAGAAGCTGAACGCGGGCTGGCAGCCGGCGGCGCGGGTGGGCGGGCCGGACTCGCCGGAGAAAACGCCGGAGGGGATTCCGTTCAACGTGGGGATCTGGACGGGGCCGGACGGGCACAGCATTATCGGGGCGGTCAACCCGGGCAGCTATAGCGGCGGCGACACCACCGATCTCAGCAAGAACGGGCTGGAGTACCTGGTGCCCTACGCCCACGGGCTGGATCCGGTGACGGTGGACGGGCAGGCGAGCGGCATCTACACCGACTACCACTATGTGGGCACCGGCGACATCGGCGGCGCGCCCGACGAGGAGTCGGTGAAGATCATGGAGGCGACGATGGACAAGGGGATGGTGTCGCTGCCGCGGCCGCGGGTGCGGCGCCTGCGGGGCCAGCCCCCACCGCCGCCGCTGCCGCCCTTGCCGCCGGTGCGGGTGGGCGAGGGGCCGATCCATGTGCAGTGGGCGGACACCGACACCATGTTCCTGGACATGATGCACGACGACCTGTCGCGCCTGCCGCGCTACACCGGCGACCTGGAGCTGATCAACCACTCGGCGGGCTCGCTGACGTCGGAGGCGGAGCACAAGCGCTGGAACCGCAAGAACGAGATCCTGGCGCAGGCGGCGGAGCAGGCCTCGGTGGGGGCCAGCCTGTTGGGGGCGGCCTATCCGCAGGCGCGGCTGACGCACGCCTGGCGGCTGCTGCTGGGGGGGCAGTTCCACGACCTGATGGCGGGCACGGCCGAGGCCAGCGCCTACACCTACTCCTGGAACGACGACACCATCGCCGCCAACCAGTTCGCTTCGGTGCTGCGCAGCGCCACCGACACCATCGCGCAGCACCTGGACACGCGGACGGCGGGAGTTCCGCTGGTGGTCTACAACTCGCTCAACATCGCCCGGCAGGACCCGGTGGCGGCGCGGGTGGCCTTCCCCGGCGGGCGGCCGGCGGCGGTGCGGGTGACCGGGCCGGACGGGCGGGCGGTTCCGGCGCAACTCGACGCCGACGGGCGGGTGGTGTTTTTGGCGCAGGTGCCGGCCACCGGCTACGCCGTCTACGGCGTGGCGGCGGCCAAGGCGCCCGCCGCCTCCGAACTCAAAGTCACGCCGCGCTCGCTGGAAAACGCCCGCTATCGGGTGACGCTCAACCACGACGGCGACGTGGCCAGCATCTACGACAAGCTGGCGGGCAAGGAACTGCTGGCAGGGCCGATGCGGCTGTCGTTCCAGTCGGAGGCGCCGACGGTGTGGCCGGCCTGGAACATGGACTGGGACGATCAAAAGGCGCCGCCGCGGGCCTATGTGGCCGGGCCGGCGCAGATCCAGATTCTCGAGGACGGGCCGGCGCGGGTGGCGCTGCAGATCACCCGCGATGCCCAGGGCTCGCACTTCGTGCAGACGGTGCGGCTGGCCTCCGGCAGCGCCGGCAACCGGGTGGAGTTCGGGGCGAAGGTGGACTGGAAGACGCCGGGCTCGGCGCTGATGGCGGATTTTCCGCTGACCGCCTCCGATCCGGTGGCGACCTATAGCTGGGACATCGGCACCATCCAGCGGCCCAACGACAACCCGCGCCAGTTCGAGGTGGCCTCGCACCAGTGGGTGGACCTGACCGATTCCAGCGAGGCCTATGGGGCGACGCTGCTGACCGACGTCAAGAACGCCAGCGACAAGCCCAACAACCACACCCTGCGGCTGACGCTGCTCTACACCCCGGGGCTGCACAACCGCAACTACAGCGACCAGGCAACCCAGGACTGGGGCCACCACGAGATGCTGTTCGGGCTGGCCGGGCACGTGGGCGACTGGCGGCAGGAAAACACCGAGTGGCAGGCCTACCGGCTGGACGCGCCGCTGGTGGCCTTCACCGCGCCCCGGCATGCCGGGGCGCGGGGGCGGCAGTTGTCGCTGCTGCACCTGGACAACCCGCGCATCCGGGTGCTGGCGATGAAGAAGGCGGAGCAGGGCAACGAGGTGGTGGTGCGGATGGTGGAGCTGAACGGGCAGGCGGAGCAAAACGTGCACATCGGCTTCGCCAGCCGGGCGCTGGCGGTGCGCGAGCTCAACGGGCAGGAGCAGCCGATCCGGGCCACCGATCCGGCCCGGATCGTGAACGGCGAGGTGGTGGCGTCGTTCACGCCCTACCAGCCGCGGACGCTGGCGGTGCGGCTGGCGCGGCTGGCGCCGCCGGCGGCGGCGGCGGCGAAGGCGGTGGTGCTGGACTTCAACCTGGCCACCGCCACGCCCGACCACACCCCCTCGACGGCGGGCTTCGACGGGAAGGGCGGCAACTACCCGGCGGAGATGCTGCCGCGGCAGATCCATTACGACGGCGTGACATTCCAGATGGCCGACCCGAGCGGCCCCAACGCGGTGGCGGCGCAGGGACAAACCCTTGCGCTGCCGGCCGGCCATTTCACCCGGCTGTACCTGCTGGCTGCGGCCGAGGGCGACCAGGCCGGAGACTTCACCGTGGGGGCGAAGCGCGTGCCGCTGCAGATCGAGAACTGGACCGGCTACATCGGGCAGTGGGACTATCGCAACTGGACCACGCACACGGTGCCGCCGCGGCCGGGGGCGCGGGGGCGGTTCAACCGTCCCTACACCTACCAGCTCTATGCCGGGCTCAACCCGGGCTACATCAAGCGGGCGCCGCTGGCCTGGTTTGCCTCCCACCACCACCTGGCGGACGGCAGCAACGACGCCTACAGCTACTCCTACCTGTTCGCCTACGAGATCAACCTGCCGCCGGGGGCGCGCACGCTGCGGCTGCCCAACGATCCCAAGATCCGCATCTTCGCGGCGACGGTGGCGGGCGGCGACCGGCCGGTCGTGGCGGCGCAGCCGCTCTACGACGCGCTGCCCTACCCCGACATGACGGCGGCGGAGAAGGCGGCGCTCTACACCCAGGGCAGCGGGCCGGACGCGCCCTTCTACCGGTCGCTGGCGCGGCGGGCGGCGGCGGCAAGCGCTAAGATGGAAGCGGGGAGACCTTAGAGCCATGCCTACGATTTGGAACATTGATCCGGTCCACACGAACGTGCAGTTCGCCGTGCGCCACATGATGGTGAGCAACGTGAAGGGAGTGTTTGCCAAGACCAGCGGCACGGTCGCGCTGGACGATGCCGACTTCACCCGGTCGCAGGTGGAGGTGGAGATTGACGTGGCCAGCCTGGACACGCGCGAGCCCATGCGGGACAACCACCTGCGCAGCGCCGACTTTTTGGAGGCGGAGAAATACCCGGTGATTCGCTACCGCTCCACCCAGATCGTCCCCAGCGGGGACGGATTTGCCATGGCCGGCGAGCTGACCATCCACGGGGTGACGCGGCCGGTGACGCTGGCGGTCGAGCCCCCGGTGCCGGAGGCGAAGGACCCGTGGGGAAACCTGCGGCGGGGCTTCGAGGCGGCGGGGGAGATCAGCCGCAAGGAGTTTGGGCTGGTGTGGAACCAAGTCATGGAGACCGGCGGGGTGGCGGTGGGAGACAAGGTGAAGATCAGCCTGGAGGTGGAGCTGGTGCAGGCCAAGGCGGCGGGGGCGTAGAACGCGCGTGTCCGGATTCGGACAGGCGGGACGCGAAAGCGAACAGGCGCGCCCCGGGGCCCACCGCCGGCTGCCGGGCAAAGGCTTGATATTGTTAGACTTGCGCCGGCAAGGAACTGGCCCCGGACGTGCATCGTAGCATAGCAGTATGGATAAGGCACGCGATCCCAAGTTCCTGAAGCAGCGCCGGATGCGCCGGATCACCCTGGGCGTGGTGGCGGTGCTGGTGCTGGTGGTGGTTTCGGTGGCGGTTTCGCGGCTGAAGCCGGCGCCGCCCACGGTGGACGGGGGCTCGGTGTGGCCCGGGCAGGTGCAGCGCGGCACCATGCTGCGGCAAGTGCGGGGCCTGGGCACGCTGGTGCCGGTGGAGGTGCGCACCATCCCGGCGGTCACCGAGGGGCGCGTGGTGGCGATTCCCGTCCTGCCGGGCACGCCGGTGAAGCCGGAGACGGTGTTGGTGGACCTGGCCAACCCGACGGTGGAGAAGGCGCTGAGCGACGCCGAGGCGCAACTCAAAGGGGCCGAAGCGGACCTGACCAACCTCAAGGCCACGCTGCACACCGCCCTGCTGGCGCAGCAGTCGGTGCAGGCCAACTTGGTGTCGCAGGCGGCGCAGGCGCAGGAATTGGCCCAAAGCGACGCGGCGCTGCTCACCAAAGGGCTGGTTCCCCGTCTAGATGCCCAGTCGGATGCCGACAAGGCCAAGGCGCTGGAGCAGCAGGTGGCGATGGGGCAGCAGCAATTGCAGAGCATGGCCAACTCGGACGCGGCGCAGGAGGCGAGCCAGCAGGCCAAGGTGGACCAGATGAAGGCGGGGGTGCAATTGGCGCAGTCCCAGGTGGACGCCTTGACGGTGCGGGCCGGCATTCCCGGGCTGCTGGAAGACCTGGACATGGGAGGCGGGGCGGAGCTGCAGGTGGGGCAGTGGGTGACGGCGGGCACGGCGGTGGCGAAGGTGGTGCAGCCGCAGAAGCTGAAGGCGCAGATCAAGATCGCCGAGACCGACGTGCGCGACGTGGCCATCGGGCAGCCGGCCAGCATTGACACCCACAACGGCATCGTGCCCGGGCACGTAACCCGCATTGATCCGAACTCGCAGAACGGCACGGTGAGCGTGGACGTGGCTTTGGACGGCCCGCTGCCGGCGGGGGCGCGCCCCGACCTGAGCGTGGACGGAACCGTGAACATTGAGACGCTGCGCGACGTAGTCTATGTCGGGCGGCCGGCGTTCGGGCAGCCCGACCAGACGGTAAGCATGTTCAAGATCTCGCCCGATGGACGGACCGGGACCCAGGTCAAGGTGGCCTTGGGGAAGGCCTCGGTGAATACGGTGCAGGTGCTGCGCGGCCTCAACGTGGGCGATTGGGTGGTGTTGTCGGATACCTCCGCCCAGGACGCCTTCAACCAGATCCGCTTCAGTCCGGCGGTGGCGGGAGTGCACTGAGCCCCGGTAACCAGGCAGGGGCGGCGCGGTATAGGCAGGCAGCAAGAGCCCGAAGGGAAGACACACCAGGAGGGGAAATGGCGACGGAACAGCCCGCAGTGATCACGCTCAAGGAAGTCACCAAGGTCTTCTATACCGACGAGGTGGAAACCCACGCGTTGGCCGGCATTCACCTGCAGATCCTGGCGGGGGAGTTTGTCGCCATCGGCGGGCCCTCGGGCTGCGGCAAGTCCACGCTGCTGTCCATCCTGGGGCTGCTGGACACCGCCACCTCGGGGGAGTACACGCTCAACAACCAGGCGGTGGCGAACCTGAACCTGGGGGAGCGCAGCCGCATCCGCAACCGCGAGATCGGCTTCATCTTCCAGAGCTTCAACCTGATCGGGGACCTGTCGGTGTACGAGAACGTGGAGCTGCCGCTGACCTACCGCGGGATGCCCTCGGCCGAGCGCAAGCAGCGCTGCCAGTGGGCGCTGGAGCGGGTGGGGATGGCGCACCGGTCGCGGCACCTGCCCAGCCAGCTCTCCGGCGGGCAGCAGCAGCGGGTGGCGGTGGCGCGGGCGCTGGTGGGCAAGCCCAGCATCCTGCTGGCGGACGAGCCCACCGGCAACTTGGACTCGAAGAACGGCGACGCGGTGATGGACCTGCTGCACGAGCTGCACGAGGGCGGGGCGACGATCTGCATGGTGACGCACGATCCGCGCTTCGCGCGCTACGCCGACCGCACCGTGCACCTGTTCGACGGCCAGATTGTGGACGAGAGCCAGGCGCAGGAGCAATCGGCGGTGGTGAGCCAGCACTAGATTCCACGGGTTAGCTATCGCCCTGCGGGGCGGTAGCTATCAGCGAGCCAGTCCGGCGAAGGGCGCCAGTTTCCCCGCTGCCCGCCCGCGCCGGCTGGCTCGACTTGTTTTTGGGCGGGGCGGGGGTGTCCGATATCGGACACGGGCGTCGCGCAAGCGGACGGACGGGAGGGGGCGCCGGCGCGCAAGCCGCACGGAATCAGGGGCTTAGGATGGCCCCCGGCGTGCGCATGGTCAGTAAGCAGTCACTTTGGAATGCCATGACCCAAAATCGACTTGTCCAACTTCTTGAACTTCGGGTTGCGCTGGCCGCGCTGGCGCTGCTGCTGCCGGCGGCGGCGCAGCAGGCGGCCAAGCCGGCGCAGGCGGCGCCCAGCACCACCATCTTCGCCAGCAACACGGCGGTGCCCAAGCGGCTGGACCTGACCAACCGGGGGAACTGGTGGAACCCGTGGCAGCGCTATGCCCCGGCGGGGGTGGCCTACCCCGACCTGCGCAATCCGGCGGCGCTGGAGCGGGGGGCGGCCAGCGGGACGCTCTACCTGTCGCTGCAGCAGGTGCTGCGCATGGCGCTGGCGGCGGACCTGGACATCGCCGACGCCAGCTACCAGCAGTTGCTGGCGCGGCCCGACTTCTGGCGCACCGAGGCGGGCGGGACGGCGCGCGGGGTGGCGGGGGAGAGCATCTCGACGGCGCTGTTCAGCGGCGCCATCGGGGCCTCCGGGGGCGGGGGGAGCAGCAACAACGGCACCAGCGCGGGCTCGGTGGGCGGGGGCGGCTCGGGGGTGCACGGGGGCAACGGCGGCTACGACCCCAGCTTCAACTTCACCTTCGCCGACGAGCACTCGCGCACGCCGCTGGCCAACCCGATCCTGTTCGGCACGGCGGAGCAGATCCTCAACCAGACGTTTGGCGCGGCCTCGTTCGGGCAAGGCTTCACCACCGGCACCGGCTACTCCATCAGCTTCGCCAGCTTCCGCCAGTACCAGAACTCCAACCAGCTCTTTCTCAACCCGCAGATCTCGAGCGACGTCAGCATCGGGGTGCAGCAGCAGTTGCTCAACGGCGGCAGCCGCTCGGTGAACCGGGCCGGGATGGTGATGGGGCAGAACAGCCTGAAGTACGCCGACGCCTTCTACAAGCTGCAGGTGACCAACATCGTGGCCCAGGCGGCGACGCAGTACTGGGCGCTGGCGGCGGCGCAGCGCGGCGTGGAGATCGCGCAGGCCTCGGCCATGCACGCCCAGCAGACGCTGGACAACACCAAGGACCTGATCGCGCAGGGCAAGTCGCCGGCGGCCGACCAGGTGACGGCGCAGAGCGCGCTGGGGGCGTCGCAGCAGGCGCTGGTGCAGGCGCAGACCGACTTCCGCAAGGCGGCCTCGAAGCTGAAATCGTTCCTGGCGAAGCAGTGGACGCTGAACGTGATCAACACGCGCATCGTGCCCAGCGACCGGCTGCCCAACCCGACCGCGGCCAACCTGCCGCCGGTGGAGCAGTTGGTGAACCGCGCGGTCAGCTTCAGCCCGCAGTTGGCGGAAGACCGGATCAACGTGAACAACGACGACCTGACGGTGAAGATCCGCAAGAACGCGCTGCTGCCGACGCTGGCGGTGTTCGCCTCCTACACCTCGAGCGGGGTCTCCGGCCTGGGGGTGAACTGCAGCGTGAACGCCTTCCCCTGCCCGCCCAACGACCTGCTGGCGCCGCTGCCGGGCGGGTTCGGGCCGTCGCTGGGCAAGATCTTCGGCTACTCGGCGCCCGACTACGGGGTGGGCTTCCAGTTGAGCATCCCGGTGTGGAACCGGATCAACCGCGCCGACGAGGCCACCGCCGAGATCCAGGCGGCGCAATCGCGGGTGGACCTGCAGAAGGACCAGAACACGGTGACGGAGCAGGTGAACGAGGACCGCATCGACCTGGAGGGGCAGGCGGCCAAGCTGCAGGCGGCGCGGCAACAGGCGGCGGCGCTGCAGAGCGCGCTGCAGGACGCCCAGACCAAGTACACGCTGGGCAAGGGCACGGTGACCGACGTGATCACCGCCCAGGTGGCGCTGCTGGGGGCGCAGCAGTCGGAGGTGGGGGCGCAGCAGGCCTACGCCACCGCCGCCATCGCCCTGGCCAAGGACAGCGGCACGCTGCTGGACGAGTACCACATCTCGCTGGGCAAGCCGCTGAGCCCGCAGAGCGTGGGGCGGCTGCACTAGAGTGAGGTACTCTTAGCTCTGTGATCCAACTGCGCAAGATCGAGAAGACCTACCCGGCGGGGGTGGGCAAGACCTACGCCCTGCGCCAGATCAACCTGGACATCCGGGAAGGGGAGTTTTTGACCATCATGGGCCCGTCGGGGTCGGGCAAGTCCACGCTGCTGTCCATCCTGGGCATGCTGGACAGCCTGTGGGGAGGCGAGTACTGGTTCCTGGACACGCCGGTGCACAGCCTGTCCATCAAGAAGCGGGTGGAGCTGAACAAGCAGTACATGGGGTTCGTGTTCCAGAGCTACCACCTGCTCGACAATCTGACGGTGTACGAGAACCTGGACGTGCCGCTCTCCTACCGCGACATCCGGGCCAAGGACCGGGCCAGCCTGGTGGCGGACGCGCTCGACCGCTTCCAGATCGTGGGCAAGAAGGACCTCTACCCCAACCAGCTCTCGGGCGGGCAGCAGCAGTTGGTGGCGATCGCGCGGGCGGTGATCGCCAACCCCAAGCTGATCCTGGCGGACGAGCCCACCGGCAACCTGCACTCGGCCCAGGGGCGGGAGATCATGGAGCTGTTCAAGCGGCTGAACGGGCAGGGGACCACGGTGGTGCAGGTGACGCACTCGGAGCAGAACGCAACCTACGGGGACCGGATCATCCAGTTGGCGGACGGCTGGATGGTGCAGGACGGAACCCAGCCGGTGGCGGCGGGCGCGCCGCCGCGCAGCAGCTAGCCGCCGGCCGCGGCGGCGGGAACGCCGGATGTCCTCCACGCCCAAGATCCTGATCGCCGACGACGCCCCGGACATCCGCGAGGCGCTGCGGCTGCTGCTCAAGGGGCAGGGCTTCCGCACCGAGTCGGTGGAGTCGCCGGCGGCGGTGCTGCAGGCGCTGCAGGCGCAGGAGTTCGACCTGGCGCTGCTGGACCTGAACTTCACCCGCGACACCACCTCGGGGGCGGAGGGGCTGGAACTGCTGCCGCGCATCGGGGCGCTGGACTCGACCCTGCCGGTGGTGATCCTGACGGCGTGGGGGACGGTGGAGATCGCGGTGGAGGCGATGCGGCAGGGGGCGCGGGATTTTGTGGAGAAGCCCTGGGACAACGAGCGCCTGCTGGCGATCGTGCGCAACCAGGTCGAGCTGCGGCGGGCGCTGCGGCAGGAGCAGCGGCTGGAGGCGGAGACGCGGCTGCTGCGGGCGGAGGGGCGGCCGGAACTGATCGCCGATTCGGCGGCGATGCGGCCGCTGCTGCAACTGATCACGCAAGTGGCGCCCTCGGACGCCAACCTGCTCATCACCGGCGAAAACGGCACCGGCAAAGAGCTGGTGGCCAAGACCATCCATGCGCTGTCGCGGCGGGCGCAGCGCTCGCTGGTGACGGTGAACTTGGGGGGGCTGCCGGAGGGCATCTTCGAGAGCGAGCTGTTCGGGCACGTGCGCGGCGCCTTCACCGACGCCAAGGCGGACCGGGTGGGGCGGTTCGAGCTGGCCGACGGGGGCACGCTGTTTCTGGACGAGATCGGCAACCTGGGGCTGGCGCAGCAGGCCAAGCTGCTGCGCACGGTGCAGTCGGGAGAGATGGAGCGGGTGGGCTCGTCCAAGACGCGGCGGGTGGACGTGCGCCTGATCGCCGCCACCAACGCCGACCTGCACCAGCAGGTGGCGGAGGGGCGCTTCCGCCAGGATCTGCTGTTCCGCCTGAACACCATCGAGATCCACGTGCCGCCGCTGCGGCAGCGGCGGGAGGACATCCTGGCGCTGGCCGGCCATTTCCTGCGGCAGCACGCCGGGCGCTACCAGAAGGGGGTGGTGGGCTTCGAGCCTGCGGCGGCGCTGGCGCTGCAGGAGCACGCCTGGCCCGGCAATGTGCGCGAGCTGGAACACGCGGTGGAGCGGGCGGTGCTGCTGGCCAGCTCCGACCATATCCAGGCCAGCGACCTGGGGCTGCGGCCCGCGGCGGCGGCGCTGCCCCGCCTGGAGGCGCTGCCGCTGGACGAGGCCGAGCGCATCCTGGTGCGGACGGCGCTGGAGCGGGCGGGGGGGAACATCCACCAGGCGGCCAAGGCGCTGGGCCTGAGCCGGGCCGCGCTCTACCGGCGCATCGAGCGCTATGGCCTCTGAACCGCCAGCCGGGCGGGCCAGCGAGGCGGCGGCGAGCGCCGACCCGGGCGGGCGGCTGCGGCCGCAGACCACGCTGCTGCTGCTGACGCTGGCGGCGGGGCTGCCGGGGCTGGCGGTGGCGCTGCTGCTGCTCTGGCTGCCCCGCAACCAGAGCCTGTTCAGCCGCTCCGGCTCGCACGAGCTGCAGTGGCTGCTGACGGGGGGGCTGGTGCTGTGCTGGTGGGGCCTGACCTACAACGCGCGCCAGCGCACGCTGTTTTCCCTCGGCACCTTCGCCAACATGCTGGCGGCGGTCCGGGGCGGCGACTATTCGGTGCGGGCGCGGGGCGGGGGGCATGAGGACGCCTTTGGGGCGCTGGCGGCGGAGATCAACGACTTGTCGGAGTCGCTGCGCCAGCGGCGGGTAACTGGGCTGGAGGCGGGGGCGCTGCTGGACAAGGTGGTGGAAGCGATTGACATCGCGGTCTTCGCCTTCGACGACGAGCAGCGGCTGCGGCTGGTCAACCCCGCCGGGGCGCACTTGCTGGCCTCCAGCCCCGAGCGCCTGCTGGGACAGGCGGCGGAGGAACTGGGGCTGGCGCCGATGCTGGCGGGCGACTCCAACCGTTTGGAAGAGGCCACCTTCCCCGGCGGCCCGGGGCGGTGGGAGATCCGCCACACCCAGTTCCGCCAGGACGGGCGCCCGCACAGCCTGCTGATGGTCAGCGACCTCAGCCAGGCGCTGCGCCAGGAAGAGAGAACGGCTTGGTACCGGCTGATCCGGGTGCTGGGCCACGAGATCAACAATTCGCTGGCCCCGGTGATGTCGCTGGCCGAGTCGCTGGCGGGTTTGCTGCGGCCGGAGCCGGCGCCGGACTGGCGCGAAGACATGGAGCGGGGATTGAACGTGATCTCGGACCGGGCGGGGGCGCTGAACCGCTTTATGGGGGCCTATACCCGGCTGGCGCGGCTGCCCCAGCCCGACCTGCGCGCGGTCGAGGTGCGGCGGCTGGTGCAGGCGGCGGTGAGGCTGGAACAGCGCCTGGGGGTGGAGCTGCGGCCGGGGCCGGACTTGGTGGTCCGCGCCGATCCCGACCAGATCGGGCAGGTGCTCATCAATCTGCTGCGCAATGCGGTGGACGCGGCCCTGCTGGCCCGGGGCGGGGAAGCGCGGGTGCAGATCGGCTGGGAGGCGCGCCACACCTGGCTGGAAATCTGGATCGCCGACAACGGTCCCGGGCTGACCGCCACCGCCAACCTGTTCGTACCCTTCTTCACCACCAAACCGGGCGGATCGGGCATCGGGCTGGTGCTCTCGCGCCAGATCGCCGAGGCCCATCGCGGCCGCCTCACCCTGGCCACGCTGCGGGCGGGCAGCGGGGCGGAGGCCCGGCTCTACCTGCCCCTGGATTGAGTGCCGACTTTTACCACGCCGAGAGGCTTATTGCTACACTGGTCCTGTGAAGCCCGCCCTCCTTGCGCTGGCCTTGGTTTTGGGCTTGGCTGCCACCCCGGCAACCAGCCTGCATGACGCCTTCAACGCCGCCCAGTGCTACGCCTACACGGCCGAGGTGGTGGGTTTTGGCCCACGCATGCCGGGCTCGGTGGGCCACCAGAAGACTCAGGACCTGGTCAAACGGGTGGTGCTGCGCGACGGGGGCAAGTTCGAGACCGACGATTTCATGGCCAACTCGCCCCGTGGCAAGGTCCCGGTCCACAATCTGATCGGCAAGTTCAACGTTTCCAGCGACCCGCACCAGCCCATCTTCATCCTGGCCGGGCACTATGACACGCTGTTCAAGAAGGGGTTTGTGGGCGCCAACGATGGCGGCTCCTCCACCGCCATCCTGCTGTCGTTTGCCGATGCGCTCAAGGGCCACAAGACCAAGATGCAGATCTGGCTGGTGTGGACCGACTTCGAGGAGGCGGTCAACAGCTTCACCGGCGACGACGGCTTGGTGGGCAGCCGGCATCTGGCGCAAAAACTGCTGGCCGAGGGCATGGTGCCCCGCATCAAGGGCTTCTTCCTGCTGGACATGATCGGGGACAAGAACCTGAACGTGGACAAGGAGTCCAGCTCGACCGGCTGGCTCCAGGACTTCATTGCGGCGGCGGCCAGAAAGCTGCACTACCAGCAGTACTTCTTCAAGTATTCGACCGAGATCATAGACGACCAGCAGTCGTTTGCCAACGTGGGCATCCCCGTGGTGGATGTCGTGGACGCGGAGTTCGGACCGATGGGGCCACAGTACGACTCCATGGGCGAGTACCACCATACCGACCAGGACACCATGGACAAGGTCTCCGCGCACAGCCTGAAGGTGGTGGGGCGGACGGTGCTGCTGGCGATCGAGATGATTGACTCGCAAAGCTAGGCGAGAGGAGACTCCGCAGCACGGGACGGGGAAGGGCAGGGCTGCGCTCGGTGGGGCCAGGGATTATGTCGCCTGAATGTGCACAGGCGATGCGGAGGAATGTGGATACGGATCGTTATCAGACGTTCAGGCTGCGCGCAAGTCGTTGATGGCAAAGGCTAGGCCTTGCCGATGACCTTCACGGACCGTCTATGCCCCTACGCACCGCCGAAGCCTTCATCCTGCGGACCTACCCGCTGAAGGAGTCGGACAAGATCGTCAGCTTCTTCACCCGCGAGTACGGCAAGCGGCGCGGGGTGGCGCGGGCGGCGAGCCGACCCAAGTCGAGGTTTGGCTCGAGCCTGGAGCCGTTGTCGCAGGTGCGGATTCAGTACTTCGAGCGCGAGGGAAAGGACCTGAGCAACCTGGACCACTGCGAGCTGCTCAGCTCCATGGTGGCGAGCAGCGGCGCGGATCTGGTACATTCAGTGGCGGTATCGTTGATGGTCGAGGTGGCGGACCGGGTACTGCCCGACCATGAGGTCAGCGACCCGGTGTACCGGCTGTTTTTGGCGGTTCTGCCGCTGTTGCGGCGGGAGGGGCCGGAAGCGGTGTGGCTGCCGCTCACCTACTACTTGTACTGGATGGTGCGCTTGGGAGGCTATTTGCCCAATTTCACAGCCAACGATCTGGGCCCAGAGGCGCTGGGGCTGGCGCAGGCGCTGTCGCAGCAGCCGGCGGCGGCGCTGGCGGCGGATGTGCGGGCGCAAGGGCGGGGCGGGCGGGAGTTGCGGCAGGCACTGAAGGCTGCGCTGGAAGACCACCTGGAGTCAGGCCTGCAGGCCTGGCCGATCCTGGCGGACTTGGAAACCTAGATGCTGAACTTCCAGGATCTCCTGCTAAAGCTACAGGAATATTGGGCAAACCAGGGTTGCGTGCTGCAGCTTCCGTTTGACCTGGAGGTGGGAGCGGGGACCATGGCACCAGAGAGTTTCTTGCGGGTGCTGGGTCCGGAGCCGTATCGGGTGGCGTATCCCCAGCCCAGTCGGCGGCCGGCGGACGGCCGCTATGGCGAGAACCCAAATCGGCTGTATAAACACCTGCAATTGCAGGTGATTCTTAAACCATCACCTAACGATGTGCAGGATCTGTATTTGAGGAGCCTGGAGGCGATCGGCATTGATCTGCGGGCGCACGACATCAAGTTCGAAGAGGACAACTGGGAGGCGCCCACGCTGGGGGCGTGGGGCTTGGGCTGGCAGGTGATGCTGGACGGGCTGGAGATCACGCAATTCACTTATTTTCAACAGTGTGGGGGGCTGGACCTCGACCCCATCCCGGTGGAGCTGACCTACGGGCTGGAGCGGATCGGGGCGTTCCTGCAGGACGTGGAGTCCATCTACGACATGCGCTGGAACGAGCAGTTCAGCTACCGGGACGTGCGCTTTTTGGACGAGCTCCATGCCTCCATCTACAACTTCGAGAAGGCGGACGTGGCGCGGCTCTGGACGGCGTTCCAGGGTCATGAGGACGAGTGCCGGGGGCTGCTCAACCAGTTTCGCGAATTGCCGGCGGCGGCGCGGCGGCGGTTTCCGCTGCTGGCGGCCTACGAGCTTTGCCTGCGGTGCTCGCACCTGTTCAACCTGCTCGACGCCCGGGGAGCGATCTCGGTGACCCAGCGGGTGGAGATGATCCAGCGGGTGCGCTCGCTGGCGGTGGGCATCGCCAGCGATTGGATGGCGCAGCAGTACCCCGAGGCGGTGCATGCCTAAAGCGCTTTTGGTGGAGCTGGGCACGGAGGAGATGCCGGCGCGGGTGGTGGAGGGGCTGGCGCGGCAGTTTGCCCAATCCCTCAACCAACGCTTGAACACGGCGCAACTGCTGACGGCCGAGGCGGGGACGCCGACGGTGCACTTCACGCCGCGGCGGCTGCTCTGCCTGCAGGCCGGGGTGCTGGAGGTGCAGCCGACCAGCGAGGAGCAGGTGCTGGGGCCGCCCCGGCGGGTGGCTTTTGGCGCCGACGGCAAACCCAGCCCCCAGGGCAAGGGCTTTGCGGCCAAAAACAACGTCGCGGCTGAGGATCTGTTTACCGTGACCACGCCCAAGGGCGAGTACGTGGCGCTGCGGCGCAAGGTGGGCGGGGGGAAGGCGGAGGCGCTGCTGGCGGCCATCATTCCGGAGGCGTTCGGCGACCTGGAGTTGCCGCGCTCGATGCGCTGGGAGGGGGAGTTGCGCTTCATCCGGCCGCTGCGCTGGCTGGTGGGGCTGTGGGGCGAGACCTGCATCGGGTTTCGGCTGGGGGAGTTGGAGGCGGGCACCACCTCTTGGGGACACCGCAGCCTGGGCGCGGGGAGCTTTGCGGTGAAGGCGGCGGAGGAGTTTCCGGCGCGCTGGCGGGAGAATTTTGTCATCACCGATCCCGCCGAGCGGCGTGCGGCCATCGCCACCGCGGCCAGCAAGCTGCTGCCGGCGGGATTGCGGCTGCGGGTGGACGCCGGGCTGGAAGACACGCTGGTCAACCTGACCGAGTATCCCGATGCCATCTTGGGAAGCTACAGCCCGGCCTACCTGGACTCGCTGCCACCGGAGGTGCTGGTGACGGTGATGCGCGACCACCAGAAGTACTTTGCGGTGGAGGACGAGAGGGGGCGTCTGGCGCCGCATTTTGTGGCGGTGATCAACCAGCAGGGCGACCCCAAGGGGTATATTCGGCACGGCAACGAGCGGGTGCTGCGGGCGCGCTTCAGCGATGCCCAGTTCTTCTTCGACGCCGACCGCCGGAGCAGCCTGGGGGAGCGGCTGCCCATGCTGGAACAGGTAACCTTCCAGGCCAAACTGGGCAGCTACCGCGACAAGAGCCGGCGCATGCGGGCTCTGGCCACTTGGCTGGCGGAATTGTGGAAGCAAGCCGGGCTCGAGGCCGACGTGGCCACGGCGGCCAACGCCGCCGAGATGGCGAAGTGCGACCTGACCACCGACATGGTGAAGGAGTTTCCCGAGCTGCAGGGGATCATGGGCGGGCACTATGCGCTGGCTTCGGGCCAGACGGCGGCGGTGGCGGAGGCGATCGCCGACCAGTACGCCTGGGAGGCCCCGCCGCGCAGCCTGGAGGGGGCGGCGGTGTCGCTGGCGGACAAGCTGGACACCATCGCCGGGATGTTTGCCATCGGGGAGGCGCCGACCGGCTCGGCCGACCCGTTTGGACTGCGGCGGCAGGCCAACGGGGTGGTGCGCACGCTGATCGAGCGGGAACTGCCGCTGTCGCTGGCGGCGGCCTGCGAGCAGGCGCTGCAGGGCTATCACCGCGAGCTGCCCGCAACGACGCGGGCGGAGTTGGCGGGGTTCTTGCGGGAGCGGCTGTCGTTTTACCTGCGCGAGGTGGCCGGCTTCGCCTACGACGTGGTGGCGGCGGTGCTGGCGGTGGACGCCGACCAGCCGCTGGAGGGGCTGCGGCGCTGCGCGGCGCTGGCCTCGGCGCCCGAGACGGCGGCGGTGGCGGCGGTGATCAAGCGGGCGGGCAACATCGTGCGCAAGGAAGGCTGGACGGCGGCGCGGGTGGACGAGGCGCTGCTGGCCGCGCCGGCCGAGCAGGCGCTGCACCAAGCGGTGGCGGCGCTGCCGAGCGATGCCCCCTACGCCGACGAGCTGGCGGCGATCAGCCAGTTGGCGGCTCCGCTGCAGCGGTTTTTCAACGAGGTGCGGGTGAACGACGAGAATGCCGACATCCGCGCCAACCGGCTGTCGCTGCTGGCCTGGACGGTGGCCCGCCTCTCCCGCCTGGCCGACTTTGGCGAGCTGGCGGGCGGGGCGCCCGGCCGCGGCTAACCAGGCTCCACCAGGCGGCCTACGACCGCAATCCAAAGAGAACGTACGCCAGGAATTCGAATGTTTCGCCAGCGTTGGCGTCGCGTAGGCTCGCGATTGCGTCTTCCGCATCATCCACCGCGCCCTGCGCGCGCACCTTGTTGAGCCGGAACCTGGGGTCGTAGTCGCAACTGTGGCGCAACTCCTGGAGTTCCACGAACGTGTTCGCGAAAGCTTGGAGCGGCGGCGAAAACTCGGTTCTTCCGAAAAAATCGGCCTCACGCCGGGGGAGCCTCCTGCCGAGGGTGTCGCTCCGCTTCCGGGCGCTGCCATGCTCGATCGCCCGATAGATCAAGGCGTTCACGTTCTGGTTTCCGCGGGAGTAAGTCTCGGCGATCTCGCCGTTCAAAGCGTGGAACAAGGCGTAGTAGGCAGTGGATACCGCGCGCCGCAGGTCGGCGCCCCCATGCTACCGGGGGCCAACTCCCGCCGGGCAAGCGCAATCAATGGGTCAGGGTCAAGCACGCTCCGATGCCTCAGAGGCATGGCGCTCTTCTGCCGTGGTCGAGACCTCGAAATAAGGAAATCGTTCGTCTGCCTTTTCGGCGCTCAGCCAGTCCCGGAAGCGGCTCAGCACGATGCGCATTGCACGAAAATCGGAACGCTCCGGCGTACGTTGGAATACGACCCTCACGAAGAGGCTGGGTTCGCCGTCGGCATTGGTTCCTGGCCGAACTGCCACCTCCTCGAGCGACATCTTGGGCAGCAACTCGTGGATCAGCCGTCGGATCTCGTTTGCCGCCTCGTTCTCAACACGCTCCATACGCTTAGCATACTCTGAGCAGGCGTCGGCCGCTAAGGCCGGCGAGCCCGCCGGTGCGGCTACGGCCGCTTAGTGCAGGGTGAAGGCGGTGCTGGCCGCCGACATCTCGCCCTGGACCGATTCTTCGACAACGACGCGCAGGTGGTAGTGGCCGGGGGCGGCGAGCAGCGAGAGGCCGGCGCTGAGGGCGGCGCCGCGGCGCTCCAGCGCCTGGCGGGAGGCGTCGGTGAGGCGCAGGTCCATCTCGCCCTGCTCGCCCACGACGTAGGCGCCCCGGTCGTTGGCGAGCACGGCGACGAAGCTGAGCTGCTCGAGGTTGCGCTGTTCGGCCTTGAGGAAAGGCAGATGCCTGGGGTCCACGGTGACCACCACATGCAGGCGGCGCTGGCCGCCGGCGTCGGGAAATTCCTGGAGGCCGAAGTGGACCGGGATCTGGTGGCGCTGGTCGCTGGCCAGGGCCTCCTGGTTAAGGCGCTGCTGCAGGTCCACTTGGCTGCCGGGCTTGGGCGGGGCGAGGTAGCCGCGGCGCGCCTGGATTTGGAAATGTCCGGGGGCGGTGACCTGGACCGCGAGGCGATGCAGGCTGCCGTCAGGGACGACTCCCTTGGGGGAAAACGAGAGCAAATAGGAGACCGCAGGCGCCTGGGCGAATCGGCGCACGGCGAGGCGGAGGTCGTTGCTGTTCTCGAACAGATGGCCGCCGGTGCCGTTGGCGATCTGGGCCATGGCGGCGGTGAGGGTGTCGCGGGCGACGCCGGCGGTGGAGTCGCGCCAACTGTTGAGGTTGGGGGCGTCCACGGAGGGATCGTCGGGCGAGATGGAGCCGGCGCGGGCGACCAGGCCCTGGGCGTCGAGGGCGTTGACCACGATGCCGGCCCGCAGGGCGCGGTCCACCGCCTGGCCGATCTGGAGCTGGAGGTCTTGGCTGGGGAAGCCGGAGGAGGTGAGCAGGAGGAGGCGGTCGCCGTGGCGTTGGGCAAGCGCCCGCAGGGCGGCCTGGAGGGCGTCGAACGCCTCGAGGGATTGGGTTTGGCTCTGGCCCAGCACGCTCTCGGCCTTGGCGCGCAGTTCGGGGGCGCAGCGGCTGGGGTCGAGGCCGAAGCAGAGGCAGCCTTGGTGCAAGGCCTGGGCGAGGGCGAGCGCCTGGGCGTCGGGGTCGAGGTGCTTGACGATGGCGTAGGCCTGATAGGGAGTGATGAGCGGACAGCCGATGGGGGCGGCGTGCGATTGGGGGGCGATTTTCCCCAGGGCGGCGAGCAGCGGGGCGCGGTCGGAGGTGAAGCCCTGTTCGGTGAGGCCGGAGGTGGTGAAGATGGCGACCTGCTCGCCCGTGGGCAGGCTGCGGCCGGCGCCCTGCAGGAAGGCGGCGACGGCGGCGCGAGCCTGGGCGAGGTCGCCCTGCTGGTTGAACTCGGTGTTGAGGTCGTCGAAGAGGAAGGCGAGGGAGCGGGGGCGGGCAAGCGCCGCCGCGGCGGCGCGGGGCGGGGAGGCGGGGCGGGTCTCGACGGCGAAGGCGGAGATGGGCTGGGGGCGGCCATTGTCGAACAACTGGAAATCGCGGCGGGAGAGGCCGGCCACGGCTTTGCCTTGCGCGTTGCGCACCACCACCCCGACTTGGACCTCGTTGACGCGGGCGCGGAAGACGAGGGCGGGGCGGAAGGGGTGGGCGCTGAGCTTCAGTTGGTCGGGGCCGAGGCGGGGAGCCTGGGCCCAGGCAGCGCCCAGGGCAGCGGCGGCGAGCAGGGCCGGCGGCAAGCGGCGCGACATCGCCCGCTAGCATAGCGCAGCGCTGGGCGGGGTGGGGTAAAATGGTGAACCATGACGGCGATGGACATCTCCTACCGCTATGCCGGCGGCCTCGACGACCAGCAGATTCGCGCCTTGGCGCGTTTGCCCGATGTCTATGGCATCCGGGCGCTGAAGCTGGACGAGGCGGCCAAGCTGATCGCCATCGAATACGACGCCACGCGGCTGGACGCGGCGCGGGTGGCGGCGCTGGTGCGGGGCTGCGGCGTGGCCGCGCAGCCAGCCTAGGCCTTCGGCGGGCCGGGATCGAGCGCCAACTGCTGGTGGTGGTGGGCGATGGCTTGGGCGGCGCGCAGGGCGGCGGCCAGCGCGGCCCGGGCGGCGGGGCCGTCCACTTCGGGCTGGGCGCGGGTGCGCACCGCCTCCAGAAACGCATCCAACTCCGCGGCCAACGGCTCGCGGTCGTCGCCCACCAGGTGCTGGTGCTCGATGACCGGGGGAACGTAGGGATTTTGGGCCACGGCAAAGACGCGCGCATCGCGGCGGGCGTAGTCGAGCGAGATGTACTCGCCCGGCTGGAAGAACCGCAGCTTGCGGACCTTTTCGGTGCTGACGCGGCTGGCGGTGAGGTTGGCGACGCAGCCGTTGGCAAAGCTCAGGCGCACGTTGGCGATATCGGTGCGGGCGCTGAGCACGGCCAGGCCGACCGCTTGCAGGTCGGCGAGCGGGGAGTTGACGAAGCTGAGCACGATGTCGAGGTCGTGGATCATGAGGTCGAGCAGGACGTCCACGTCGAGGCTGCGCGGGGTGAACAGGCTGAGGCGGTGGACCTCGAAGAAGAGCGGGCGGGTGAGGCGGGCCCGGATGAGGCGGACGGCGGGGTTGAAGCGCTCCAGGTGGCCGACCATGAGGATGCGGCCGCGGGCGGCGGCGGCGGCGGTCATGCGGTCGGCCTCGGCCAGGCTGGGGGCGATGGGCTTTTCGACCAGGACGTCCAGGCCGGCGTCGAGCAGGCGGATGGCGACCTCGGCGTGGGCCACGGTGGGGGCGGCGACCACGGCGGCGGCGGCGGTGCGCTCCAGCTCGTCGAGCGAGGCAAAGGCGCGGGTTCGGAACTCCTGCGCCAAGGCTTGGGCGCGCTCGGGGTCGGTGTCGAACACGCCGACCAATTGCGCGCCGGGCGCCTGGGCGAGCACGCGCGCATGATGGCGGCCGAAGACGCCGCAGCCGACCACGCCGATTTTTAGCGGCTCGGGCATCAATCGCCTCCCCGCGGCTGGCCGACGACCGCGATGCCGGCGGCGTCGGCGGCGGCGAGGCAGGTCTCGCGCTCGAGCAGCAGGGTAAGGCCGCTCTCGACGCCGAGCAGGGTGGCGCCGGCGAGGCGCATGGCGGCGATGGTGCCGGGGCCGATGACGGGCACGTCAAAGCGCAGATCCTGCTTGGGCTTGGCCACCTTGACGATGGTCAAGGGGCGGCCGCCGGCGAGGGAGGCGGCGCGGGCGATCATGGCGTCGGTGCCCTCCATGGCCTCGGCGGCGACGCAGGCGCAGTCGGCGATGGCGACCGCCTGTCCGATATCCATGGCGGCGAGGTGGCGGGCGACCTGGAAGCCGTAGTCGAGCTCGCGGCGCTCGCGCTCGTCGGGCGCGCGCCGGGTCATGGGGCCGGCGGCGGCGAGCAGGGGTTGGAGGAACTGGGTGGAGCTTTCCAGCTCGATGCCCTCGTCGGCGAGCACCTGCGCCACCGCCCCCAGCAGGGAGTCGGTGTTGCGGGTGGCGAGGGAGGCGAGCAGGGCGGCCATCTTCCAATCCGGGCGGAGGTGGGAAAAGATCTGCTTGTGCTTGACCTGGCCGGCCATCACCGCCCGCCGCACCCCGGCGGCCTGGAAGACCTTGATGAGTTTGCCCAACTGCCCCAGGCTGAGCCACTCGACCGCGACCCCCATGGACTCAATCGCCGGATCGGTCTCTTCCTTGATGGCGGCGACCACGATCTCCAGGCCGCGGCTTTTCGCCGCCTCCAGCAGCAGGAAGGGGAAGCGTCCGTTGCCGGCGATGAGGCCGTATTTGGGGGTTGCCGCCGAGCCCGCCATGGCGCCTACTTAATCACTCCGCGCGCGCTCTGGGCGATGAAGTCGAGCAGGAGTTGGGTGTCTTCGGTGAGGGCCTCGGCCTGGATGCGCTCGACCGCCTGGGAGGTATTGAGGCCGGAGTGCAGCAGCAGGCGGAAGGCCTGTTCCAGCGCGGCGATGCGCTCGCGGCTGAAGCCCTTGCGCTTGAGGCCGATCTTGTTGGGGCCGAAGGCGTGGTTGTCGCGCTCGGCGCTGGTGATGGCGAAGGGCATGACGTCCTGGGTGGTGATGGTGCCGCCGCCCAGATAGGCGTAGGGGCCGATATGAACGAACTGGTGGACGGGGGAGAAGGCCCCCAGGGTGGCATGGTCGCCGACCACCACATGGCCGCCCAGGGTGGAGCAGTTGGCCATGATGATGTGGGAGCCGACCTGGCAGTCGTGGGCGACGTGGCAGTAGGCCATGAGCAGGTTGTGGCTGCCGATGCGGGTGAGGCCGCCGCCCTTGACCGTGCCGCGGTGGAGGGTGCAGAACTCGCGCACGATGTTGTCGTCGCCGATTTCCAGGCGGGTGGGCTCGCCGCGGTAGGAGATGTCCTGGGGACCGAAGCCGACGCTGTTGAAGGGGAAGAAGTGGTTGCGGGCGCCGATCCTGGTGGGACCCTGGACGACGACGTGGGCGTCGAGGCGGCAGTCCTCGCCCAGCTCGACCTCGGGGCCGAGGACACAGCCGGGGCCGATGAAGCAGGAGGCGGGGACGCGGGCGCCGGCGTCCACGGTGGCCAGGGGCGAGATCATGGCTGGGGGCTGGCCTCGGGCTTGCGGTTGACCACGGCGCAGCTCAGGGTGGCCTCGGCGGCGAGCTTGCCGTCCACCAAGGCGCGGCCGAACATGCGGCCGGCGGTGGAGCGGAAGCGGAGCACGTCCACCTCCAGGCGCAACTGGTCGCCGGGCACCACGGGCGAACGGAACTTGCAGCCGTCCACGCCGGTGAAGTAGATCAGGCGCTGGCCGGGATCCGGGTCTTCAAACAGGATCATCAACGCCCCCGCCTGGGCCAGCGCTTCCAGCACCAGCACGCCCGGCATGATGGGGAAGCCGGGAAAGTGGCCCTGGAAGAAGGGCTCGTTGGCGGTGACGTTCTTGAGGGCGACGATGCGCTTCTGCGGCTCGAACTCGACGATGCGGTCGAGCAGGAGGAAAGGGAAGCGGTGGGGCAAGAGCCGCTGGATCTCGACTACCCCCATCGGCAAGGTGAAGCGCTGCGGGGCCATTTGAGTTCCGGTCTGGTCGCTCATGGGGAAACCCCTGTAATTATAAGGCACCGTCCCGCTACAATGGCCTTCGTGTCTCCGCTCACCCTGCTCGCCTGGCTGCGACCGCGCCTGCCCGAAATGCTGGAACGGCTGCAAGCGTGGGTCGGGATGGAGACGCCCAGCCTGGAGCCGGAGCGGGTGCGGGCACTGGCGGAGGTGGTGGCGCCGGAATTCGAACGGCTGGGCTACCGGGCGGTGTGGCATACCGACGCACTGGAGCTGAGCTGCGCCGAGGGCGCGCCGGTGCTGCTGCTGGGGCACTTGGACACGGTGTATCCGGCGGGCACGCTGGCGGCGATGCCGTTCCGCCAGGAGGGCGGGCGCGCCTACGGCCCTGGCGTCTTCGACATGAAGGGCGGGGTGGTGCAGGCGCTCTATGCGCTGCGGGCGTTGCGGGCAGAGGCGCCGGGGACGCGGCTGCCCAGCCTGCTGCTGGTCTACGACGAGGAGACCGGCAGCCGGCGCTCGCGCCCCCTGACCGAGAGCCGGGCGCGGCAGGCGGAGGCGGTGCTGGTGCTGGAGCCGGCGGCCGACGCCGACGGCAAGCTGAAGTTGGGGCGGAAGGGCATTGCGCTCTACTCCATGGCGGCGCACGGGGTGGCGGCGCACGCCGGGGTGGACTTCGAGCAGGGGGCGAGCGCGATTGTGGAGTTGGCGGCGCGGGTGGCGGAGGTGGCGGGCTGGAGCGACCCGGCGCGGGGGCTGACCATCAACCCCGGGCTGATCTCCGGCGGGAGCCGGGTGAACGTGGTGGCGGCCGAGGCAGGGGCCGAGCTCGAGGTGCGGGCCTGGACGGCGGCCGAGCTGGGCGCGGTGGACGGGCGGCTGCGCGCGCTGGCGAGCGCCCACCCGCGGGTGCAGTTGGAGGTCCGCGGCGGCATCAACCGTCCGCCGATGGAGCCGACCCAGGCGAGCCGGGCGCTGGCGGCGCGGGCGCAGGCGCTGGCGGGCGAGTTGGGTTTCGCCCTGGCGACGACGCGCACCGGCGGCGGCTCGGACGGCAACTTCACCGCCGCGCTGGGCGTGCCCACGCTCGACGGGCTGGGCATGGTGGGCGCGGGCGCGCACACGCCGCAGGAGCAGATCGAGCTGGCGGCGCTGGCGCCGCGCACGGCGCTGCTGGCGGCGCTGCTCCGGCAGATCGGCTAGCAGCTCGCGGCCCCAGCGAAGCGCAGCGCCGACTTGGGGCCATGGGGCCCCGAGTCGGCGCGAGCACAAGCGGGACGCGCGCCGCAGGCGCGCTGGGGCCCGCGCCCACCATAGACGGGAGCGGGGCGGAACCCCGGCGCGGGAACGGCGGAGGCGAGTGCAACCCAAGCTGCTATGCTTGCCCCATGCGGGTGCTGGGGATTGACTGCGGCAGCGAGGCGACCGGCTACGGCGTGGTGGCGAGCGATGGGCGGCGCCACCGGGCGCTGGAGTCGGGCACGGTGCGGCTGCGCGGCAGCGGGGCGGCGAGTTTTGCCGAGCGGCTGCACATCATCCATGGCCGGCTGACCGAGCTGATGCTGGCGCACCGGCCCGATTGGGTGGCGATCGAGGATGTCTTCTACGCGCAGAACGTGCGCTCGGCGCTGAAGCTGAGCCACGTGCGCGGGGTGGCGATGCAGGCGGCGGCGGCGCAGGGGCTGCCGGTGGCCGAGTACACTCCGCTGGCGATCAAGAGCGCGCTCACCGGCTACGGACGGGCGGACAAGCAGCAGGTGCTGCACATGGTGCGGGTGCTGCTGGCGCTGGAGGAAGACCCCAACTCGCTGGACGCCTCGGACGCGCTGGCGGTGGCGATTTGCCACCTCCACTCGATCGGCACCGCGGCCTGCGCGGCGCAGGGCTGAGGAAAGGCGATGGCACTGGCGCCGGGCACACATATAGGAGCCTACGAGGTGGTGGGGCTGTTGGGGGTGGGGGGCATGGGCGAGGTGTACCGCGCCCACGACCGCCGCCTCGGCCGCGACGTGGCGGTGAAGGTGCTGCCGGAGGCGCTGGCGCAGAGCGGCGAGCGCATGGGGCGGCTGGAGCGGGAAGCGCGCCTGCTGGCCTCGCTCAGCCATCCCCACCTGGCGTCTATCTTTGGCTTCGAGGCGGCCGGGGCGACGCGGGCGCTGGTGATGGAGCTGGTGCCGGGTCCGACGCTGGCGGAGCTGGTGGGGCGGGGCCCGCTGCCGCTGGAAGAGGCGGTGGACCTGGGGCGGCAGATCGCCGAGGGGCTGGAGTACGCGCACGAGCGCGGCATCGTCCACCGCGACCTGAAGCCCGCCAACATCAAGGTGACGCCCGAGGGGGCGGTGAAGCTGTTGGATTTTGGCCTGGCCAAGGCGGTGGCGGGCGAGGCGGTGGAGGATCCGAGCAACTCGCCCACGCTGAGCCACCTGGCCACGCAGGCGGGGATGATCCTGGGGACGGCCGCCTATATGGCGCCGGAGCAGGCCAAGGGCAAGCCGGTGGATCGGCGGGCGGACATCTGGGCCTTTGGCTGCGTGCTGTACGAGATGCTGGCGGGGCGGGCGGCGTTTGCGGGCAACTCCATCGCCGAGCTGCTGGCGGCCAGCCTGAAGGAAGACCCGGACTGGACGGCGCTGCCGGCGGCGACGCCGGCGAGCCTGCGGGCGCTGCTGCGCCGCTGCCTGGCGAAGGCGCCGCGGCAGCGGCTGCAGGCGATGGGGGATGCCCGCATCGTGCTGGAGGAGGTGCAGGCGGGCGCGCCGACGGCGACGCCACCGCCCCCGGCGCTGCCGCCGGCACGGCGGCGAAGCTGGCTGTGGGCGGTGGCGGCGGCGGCGCTGGGAGGAGCGGGGTTGCTGGCGGGGCTGTGGCTGCGGCCCCAGCCGCCGGCAGCGCGGGTCTACCGATTCACCGTAATGCCGCCGGCGCAGGGCGTGTTTGGCGATGGGCTGGCGGTGTCGCCCGACGGCAGCCGGCTGGCGTTTGTCGCCAGCCAGGGAAACCAGCCGCAACAGATTTGGGTGCGGACGCTGGACAGCACCACGGCGCGGGTGGTGGAGGGAACCGACGACGCCGAGTTTCCCTTTTGGTCGCCCGACGGCGCCAGCCTGGGGTTCTTTGCCGATGGCAAGCTGAAGCGGGTGGATCTGGGCACCGGGTCGGTGCACAGCCTGGTGGACAGCAGCGCGGGCAACAGCCGCGGCGCCAGTTGGAGCGCCAACGGCGAGATTGTCTATGCGCCCAACATCACCGGCACGCTGATGAAGGTCTCGGCCCAGGGGGGCGCACCGGCGCCGGCCACCGCCTTGGCGGCGGACAGCTCGAACTTCAGCCAGCGCTGGCCCAGCTTTCTGCCCGACGGGCGCCATTTTCTGTTTCTCGACGAGCGCGCCGGCATGGTGGCGGAGTTGGAGGTGGGGGCGCTGGATTCGACCCAAACGCAGGGGTTGATGGCGATGCCGTCGGGCTCGAGCGCCGCCTACGCGGCGGGCTACCTCTTCTATGCAAGCAACGGGGCGTTGATGGCGCAGGGGTTCGACGCGGCCAGCCGGAAATTGAGCGGCGCGCCGGTGCGGGTGGCCGACAATGTCAATCCGGTGGGCCTGGTGGGCGCGACCGGCTACGCCCCCTTTGCGGTGACGGCCGCGGGCCTGCTGGTGTATCGGCAAGGCGAGGCCTCGCCGCTGTCGCAGCTCACCGTGGTGGACCGGAATGGAAAAACGGTGCGCACGATCGGGGCGACGGGCGGGTTCATTGATGCGCAGCTCTCCCCGGACGGGAAGAAGATTGTGGCGACGATTCCGGATGTGGCGCGCCCCGGGGTCAACGGCATCTGGATCATGGACGCCCAAACCGGGGCCATGAGCCGGCTGACGTTTGATCTGCGCGCCAACGAGTGGCCGATCTGGTCGCACGACGGCAAGTGGATCTACTACGCGGCGCGGACGCCCAACCACGTGGAGATGTTGCGGCAGCGCGCGGATGGTTCGCAGCCGGCGGAGTTGCTGCGGCGCAGCACCCACGTCGAATCGCCCACCGACGTGTCGCCGGATGGCCGCACCTTTCTGTACACCGACATGGCGCCCGGAACCAACAACGACCTGTGGACCATGCCGGCCACGCCCAACGGCAAGGCCACGGTGGAGATGCAGACGAGCGCGGACGAGCGCAACGCCGCCTTCTCGCCCGACGGGCGCTGGGTGGCCTACCAGGGCACAGTGAGCAACAGCGAGATCTACGTCACCACGTTTCCGGCGAGCGCCAACAAGTGGCAGGCCACCACCCAGGGGGGCAAATGGCCGGCGTGGGGCGCGGACGGGCGCGAGCTTTATTTCGTGTCCGGGGAGAACTTGATGGAGATGCCGGTGAGGCTGGGAGCGACGCCGCAATTTGGCGTGCCGCAGAAGCTGTTTTCCCTGTCCACCACGTTGAACGAGGACAACGATGCGGTGTATTCGCTGTTTCCGGGCGGAGGCGAGTTCCTGATCAGCCGCACGGTGGGCGGGGGCAGCGATTCGCCGATCACGGTGGTCCTGCACTGGCAGGCCGCCCTGGGCCAATAGGCCCCGCCACCTGGCGGGGCAACCAAACCACAGAAGCTGGCATAGAGGCCTGTATTGCAAGCTCCAGGTCTAACCGGCCACATGCCTGAAGGCATGGGCACGAGGAGGATTTATGGCAGTGGGTCTTTGGGTCGAGCGTGTGGTGATGGGCGGGATGTGGGCGGGGCTGGCGGCGGTACTGGCCCTAGGCCAAGCAACGAATGTGGGCACGGTCACCGGGCAGGTGACCGACGCGCAGGGCGCGGCGGTGGTGGGAGCGGCGATCGTGCTGACGAACACCGCGACCAACGGGTCGCAGGCGACGGTGTCGAACAACATCGGGCGCTACGCCTTCAGCAACGTGCAGCCGGGAACCTACACGCTGGACGTGAAGAAGGAGGGGTTCAAGGAGGCGGTGGTCAAGGACCAACTGGTGGCGGTGGCCAAGAGCCTGACGCTGAACGTGCCGATGCAGGTGGGCACGGCGACGCAGACGGTGGAGGTGACGGCGACGGGGGCGGAGCTGCAGACGATGAACGCCACCGTGGGCTCGACCGTGAGCGGGGACGCGATCGTCAAGCTGCCCAACCTGGGGCGGGATGCCAACGCGCTGACCATGCTGCAGCCCAACACCGCGCCCGACGGGGGTATTGCCGGGGCGGTGATGGACCAGAACAGCTACACCCTGGATGGGGGCAGCAACAGCGACGAGATGGATGGGGCGCACAACATCTACACGCCCTCGTCGGGCAGCATCGGCTCGGGGGCGGGGGGCAACCCGTCGGGGGTGATTCCGACGCCGGCGGACAGCATCGAGCAGTTCAGCGTGGGGGTGGTGAACCAGACGGCGAGCTTCAATGGCTCGGCGGGCTCGTCGGTGGCGATGGTGACCAAGCGCGGGACGGACGCGCTGCATGGCTCCGCCTACGACTACTACTTGGGCTCCTACCTGAGCGCCAATAGCTGGGTCAACAACCAGAACGGGGCGCCGCGGCCGAAGAGCCACCAGAACCGCTTTGGGGCGTCGCTGGGAGGCGAGATCATCCCCAACTGGCTGGGCGGAAAGACCTATTTGTTTGGCAACTTCGAGGGGCGGCGCTATCCGCTGACCGCGACCATCACCAAGCTGGTGCCGAGCGCGCTGCTGCGCGCGGGCGTGGTGCAGGCCAACAACACCGGCGGGGCGGGCTGGACGCCCTACAACCTCAATCCCACCTCGGTGACGGTGGGCGGGACCACCTATGCGCCGGCGACCTGCGCGCAGCCGGGCGGGGGCACGGGCGCGTGCGATCCGCGCGGGCTGGGGCTGAACCCGGTGGTGGCGCAGATGTGGACGCAGTACCTGCCGGTAGCCAACGACCTGCACGCCGGCGACCTGCACAACACCCTGGGCTACCAGACCCAGGTGGCGACGCCGCTGCAGTCGAACTTCTTCGTGGCGCGGATGGACCACGACTTTGGCAGCAGGAACCACTTCACCGCCAGCTACCACTTCTATAGCTACAACCCCACCACCACCAACCAAGTGGACATCGGCGGGGCGCTGCCGGGCGACACCTTTGGGCAGGCGGTGGCGACCACGCAGCGGCCGCAGTTGCCGGCGATGTGGACGGCGGGGCTGACCTCGAGCCTGAGCGCCGACTTCACCAACGACCTCCACTACTCCTACTTGCGCAACTACTGGGAGTGGCTGGGCACCACGGTGGTGCCGCAGAACCTGACCGGGTTTGCCGGCCTGGGCGGGGCGCTGGAGATCGGGGGGGAGAGCTCGAACGCTCTCATCCCGTACAACGTCAACACCCAGAGCGTGCGCACGCGATTCTGGGACGGGATCGGGCACACCGTCCGGGACGACATGACGCTGCTGCGCGGCAACCACATCTTCCAATTCGGCGGAATCTATACCCACCAGTGGGATTACCACCAGCGCAACGACAACGGCGGCGGCATCATGGCGGCCAACGTCTACCAGATCGGCAGCGGGCAGGGGGTGACCAACAGCTACGTGCCCACCGGGTTCAGCGGGCCGGCGGGAACGTACAAGACCTACTACAACGAGGTGCTGGGGATCGTGTCGCAGCCGCAGACGCTGTACACCCGCAGCGGGCCGCAGCTGGCGCTGCAGCCGCTGGGCACGCCCATGTTCGACAAGAGCACGGTGCCGCTCTACAACGCCTATTTCAGCGATGCCTGGCACCTGCGGCCGAGCCTGACGGTGGCCTACGGGGCGGGCTACACGGTGGAGATGCCGCCGGTGGAGGAGGCGGGCAAGCAAGTGATGCTGGTGGACAGCGCCGGCGCGCCGATCTCGACCACCGACTATCTCGCCACCACCCAGCGGATGGCGCTGGGCGGGCAGGTCTACAACCCGGTGCTGGGCTTCGCCACGGTGCAGAACGTGGGCAGCGGGCTGAAGTACCCCTACCATCCCTTCTATGGCGGTTTTAGCCCGCGCCTGTCGCTGGCCTGGAACCCGGGGCACATGGGCGGTTGGCTGGGATCGCTGCTGGGCGACAACAAGACGGTGATCCGCGGCGGCTGGGCGCGCATCTACGGGCGGCTCAACGGGGTGGACCTGGTGCTGGTGCCGCTGCTGGGGACGGGCTTGGGGCAGGCCATCGCCTGCGTGGGGGCGACCAGCCCGGCCAGCGGGCTGCCGGCCTGCAACGGGGTGGGCGGGGCGGACCCGACCACCGCGTTTCGCATTGGCACCGATGGGCTGGTGGCGCCGTTGCCGGCGGCCACCCCCACCCTGCCGCAACCCTATTTTCCCGGTGTCACCCAGAACGGGGTGGTCAACCCGGCGGCGGGGGCGGGCGAGGTGCTCGACCCCAACTTCAAGCCCAACCGCTCGGACGAGTTCGACCTGACCATCCAGCGGCAGGTGAGCCAGAGCTTCTCCACCGAGATCGGCTACACCGGGCGCATCATCCGCAACGAGTACCAGGCGATCAACCTGGACGCGGTGCCCTACATGATGACAGCGGGCGGGCAGCAGTTCCAGCAGGCGTTTGCCAACCTGTATTTGGCCATCGCCAACGGGCAGCAGGCGACGCCGCAGTCGTTTTTCGAGACCGCGCTGGGCGGGCCCGGCTCGGCCTATTGCACCGGCTTCGCCACCTGCACGGCGGCGGTGCAGGCCAACGAGGGGCCCACCGGCAATGCCGACATCAGCACCACAGGCAACGACGTCTACAGCATGTGGAGCAACCTCAACAGCAGCCCGTCATGGGCGCTGGGGCGGACCTTCCCCAGCGCGCCGCCCAGCCAAATGCAGGCCATCTACGCCAACCTGAGCAACGGCTGGGGCAACTACAACTCGCTGTTCTGGAGCCTCAACATGCGCAACTGGCACGGGCTGACGGCGCTGTCGAACTTCACCTGGAGCCGCTCGTTCGGCACCGGCCAGGTGGTGCAGGCCACCAGCGAGTACACCGTGGTGGACCCGTGGAACATGCACGCCATGTACGGGCCGCAATACAACGACACCCCGCTCAACTACAACCTGTATTTTGTCTATGAGCCGGGGCAGAAGACGCAGCGGGGCTGGCTGGGGCATCTGGCCAACGGCTGGTCGTTCGCGCCGATCCTGACCTGGAACGGGGGCGGGACGACGGCGGTGGACATCACCAATAGCGGCGGCAACACCGACTGCGCCTCGTTTGGCGCCACCGATTGCACCGCCGGCAGCACCAACGAGACGGCGGTGAAGGTGACCGGCTACACCGGCGGCAGCAGCGTGGTGCGGGGCGTGGTGCAGCAGAACGCGGCGGGCGAGGCGGCCGGCATCGGGGTCAACAGCGATCCGGCCAACGGCGGCACCGGCATGAACATCTTCGGCGCCAACGCGGCGGCGATCTACAAGGAGTTCCGGCCCATGGTGCTGGGGCTGGACACGACCGGCACCTCGGGGGTGATCCGCGGGCTGCCGGTGTGGAACGTGAGCTTTGCGCTGACCAAGGAGATGGCCTTCACCGAGCGCGTGGGGGCGGAGCTGAGCGCGCAGGCGAGCAACGTCTTCAACCACTTTTCGCCCACCGCCGGCGGCAGCTTCAATTACCTGGGGGCCGGGGCGGCCAACGACATCGGCAACCCGGCCGACTTTGGCGTGATCACCGGCAACGCGCTGGCGCCGCGGGAACTGGAGATCGGTATCCGCCTGCACTGGTAGGCGGGCCGCCGGGCGCCGGCGCAGGCTGCGATAATGAAGGCATGGCGCGGCTCTATCCGTTTGTGATGGGCGGGGAACAGGTGGTTCCCGAGCATCTGGCGATGGTGCGGTCCCCGTTCAGCGGGGATGTGGTGGGACAGTGCGGGGCGGCCAGCGGGCTGGAGGTGGAGCGGGCGGTGGAGGCGGCGGCGGGGGCGCGGGAGGCGATGGCGGCGCTGCCGGCCTGGAAGCGGAGCGAGGCGCTGCGCGAGCTCGAAAACGCGGTGCGGATCCACCAGGACGAGCTGGCGGGCCTGATCGCCGCCGAGGCGGCCAAGCCCCTGCGCGACGCCCGCGCCGAGGTGCAGCGCGGGCTGCTGACGCTGCGCACCGCCGCCGAGGAGGCGCTGCGCATGGTGGGCGAGGCGGCGCCGCTGGACTTCAGCGCCCAGGGCGAGGGGCGCTGGTCGGTGGCGCGGCGCTTTCCCATCGGCGCCATCGCCGGCGTCACCCCCTTCAACTTCCCCCTCAACCTGGTGCTGCACAAGCTGGCGCCGGCGCTGGCCAGCGGCAACTCCATCATCATCAAGGCTTCGCCGCGGGCGCCGTTGACGGCGCTGCGGCTGGGGGAGTTGGCGCTGGGGCTGGAACTGCCGCCGGGAGCGGTGAACGTGCTGGCCGGAGGCGCCGAGCCGGTGGAGCAGTTGCTGGGCGATGGGCGGGTGGCGATGCTGTCGTTCACCGGCAGCGCCGCCGTGGGCTGGCAGCTCAAGGCGCGGGCGGGACGGAAGCGGGTGGTGCTGGAGCTGGGCGGCAACGCCGCCAACATCGTGCACCAGGACGCCGACCTGGAGCTGGCGGCGGCGCGGCTGGCCGCGGGAGCGTTCGGCTATGCCGGGCAGAGCTGCATCTCGGTGCAGCGGGTGTACGCCCACCGCGCCATTTATGCCGAGCTGCGGGAGCGGCTGGTGGCCCAGGCCGGAGCGCTGCGGCTGGGCGATCCCCGCGACGAGACCACCGATGTGGGGCCGATGATCACCGATGAGGCCGCCAACCGCGCCTTTGGCTGGATGGAGGAGGCGGTCGCGGCGGGGGCGCAGGTGGCCTGCGGCATGAAGCGCAATGGCGGCTTTGTCTGGCCCACCATCCTGGAGCAGGTGCCGGCGCAGGCGGCAATCTCCAAGGAAGAGGCCTTCGCGCCGGTGCTGCTGCTCGCCCCCTATGACAGCGGGGCCGAGGCGCTGCGCGAGGCCAATGCCAGCCGCTACGGGCTGCAGGCGGCGGTGTTCACCCGCAACTTGGAGTTTGCGCTGGAGGCGTTTCGCCAACTCGAGGTGGGGGCGGTGCTGATCAACGAGGCCTCGAACTGGCGCATGGACCCCATGCCCTACGGCGGTGTCAAGGAGTCGGGCTTCGGGCGGGAGGGGCTGCGGGCGGCGATCGAGGAGATGACCGAACTGCGGCTGTTGATCCTGCGCCAATAGGAATCGAGCCGGCCCCTGCCTCGGGCCCGCTGGGCGCAGGGCGGCTCAAGCGGCGCCGCTGGAGGCGCCCAGCAGGGCGTCCACAAATTGGCCGGGCTCGAAGGGGATGAGGTCCTCGGCGCGCTCGCCCACACCGAGGTAGCGGACGGGGAGGCCGAGCTCGCGGGCGATGGCGACCACGATGCCGCCGCGGGCGGTGCCGTCGAGCTTGGTGACGATGAGGCCGGTGAGGGCGGCGGCCTGGGTGAACTGGCGGGCCTGCTGCAGGCCGTTCTGGCCGGTGGTGGCGTCCAGCACCAGCAGGGTCTCGTGGGGCGCGCCGGGGACTTGGCGTTCGGCGGTGCGGCGCATCTTGGCCAGCTCCTGCATCAGGTTGGTCTTGGTGTGGAGGCGGCCGGCGGTGTCCACCAGGACATAGTTGACGTGGCGGGACTTGGCCGCGGCGAGGGCGTCGAAGAGCACGGCGGAGGGGTCGGCGCCGGGCTTCTGCTGCACCAGCTCGACGCCGGCGCGCTCGGCCCAAACCGCGACCTGCTCGGTGGCGGCGGCGCGGAAGGTGTCGCCGGCGCAGATCAGGGAACTGAAGCCCTCGCTCTTGTAGCGCTGCGCCAGCTTGCCGATGGAGGTGGTCTTGCCGGCGCCGTTGACGCCCACCAGCAGGATGACGAAGGGGGCGCCGTCGGTGGTTTCGCGCGGCGGGCGGGCGGTGCGGTCGAAGATGGCGACCAGCTCGGCCTTGATGGCGGCGCGGACGGCCTCGGCCGAGGTGTTGGCATCGCGGCCGCGTTGCTGCTCGAGTTGCTGGCGGACGCGGGCGACGATGTCGGCGGCGGTGCGGGCTCCCAGGTCGGCGGAGACTAGGGTGGCCTCGAGCTGGCGCAGGAGCTCGGGGCGGACGGTGGGGTTGCCCTGGAACAGGTCCTCGACCTGGGCGACCAACTGGTCGCGCGTTTTCTCTACGGCTCCGGCGACTTTCTCGCTGAGGCGCTCGAAGAGCGAGGGCTTCGGCGGCTCGCCAAACAGGGTTTGAATCATGCCCTTTTATTTTCGCATGGGGGCACGCCGCTCGCGGGGCGGCTCACAAGCGGGACGAGCGCCATAGGCGCGCTGGGGCCCGCGCCAACCATTAGAGATCGGCGTGGACTCGCCAGCCCAGGACCAGCACCGGGCCGCGGTCGCGGTTGTAGCCGGGGTTGCGGATCCACTGCAGGTCGGGGCCCCAGGAGGCAAAGGCGCCCAGCGGCCGGGTCCAGTAGAACTCGGCGATGGTCTCGCGGCCATAGCGCAGGGCGCCGTCGCCGAGCAGGAAGCCGAGGCCTCCGCGGGCCAAGTAGGCCGCATGGGCGGCGGACAGGCCGTTGCTGGCGAGGGCGGCGCCCCAGCGGTTGGCGCCCGCCCGCGCCGCCAGGCCGACGGAGGCGGAGTTCTCCGCTTCGGTGTTGGCGTAGTCCTCGACCGCGTCGTTGTTGGTCCCCAGGCGGGCCCCGAGCCGGAGGCGCGGGGCGAGGCGGCAATCGAGGCTTAGTCCCGCGCCCTGCTTCCAGAGCCAGCGGTGGTGGGCATCCACGCTGGTTGCGGCCTGGTCGTACTGGCCCAGGCGGGCGTGGTTGGCGTAGGCGAACAGGCGCACGGTGGCTCCTGGCCAGGCGAACTGGCGCTGGGCCATCAGCGAAGACGAGTTCCAGTCCAGCCGCATGCCGTTGGGGGTGCGGGGCATGAGCGCATAGGCAAGGCGCCAGGCGCCGGAGGAGAACTCGACCGCGTCGGTGTAGCCGCGCGTGTCGGCGGCGTAGTCCCAGGCGGGTTGCACGTTGGTGGACCAGTTTAAAAATTGGCGGTGGTCGTCGCCCAGGACCGCGTTTTGGTCGAAGTAGTCGGCGAGATCGAGGCGGCCGATGCGGAGGGTGGCGCCGCCGCGGTGGCGCTCGGCGTAAAGCCGGGCGAGGTAGATGGAGGGCAGCAGCGAATCCACCAGGTTGCGGGTGACGTCGAGATTGGCGATGCCGGCCAAGCCGGTGGCGCCGCCCAGGGGACGGCCGTTGGCGGCCTCGAGGTCGAGGTGGATGCGCCAGGCGGAGGAGACCCGCGTCGCCGACATGAGGGTGAAGACGCGGGTGTTGCGAAACTCGCCGGCGGCGGGGAGGCTGAGCGGGCCGCTGTAGGCGGCGGGAAACGCGGGGTAGCCCTGCCAGACCAGGTTCATCTGGCCGGAGAGGGTGGTCGGACCGAGGCGGAGCCGCGGGGCTTGGGCGGGGAGGGTGGCGGCCAGGGCCAGCAGCCAGAGGCTGCGGCGGGACCGAAAGGGGGCGGAGTTGGGGTTGGGAGTGGACACGGGGAGCCAGTGGCCATCATATACCCCCATGGGTATCGTGGGGGCGCCGCCGGGCCGCGGCGCCGCCGTTGTGGGAGACTAGACCGCATGGCACATACCATCGAGGAGCGCAAGCGGCTGCTGAACCGGGTGCGGCGCATCAGCGGGCAGGTGGGAGCGATCGAGAAGGCGCTGAAGCGCGAGCTGGACTGCTCCGAGGTGCTGCACAACATCGCCGCCTGCCGCGGAGCGATGGACGCGCTGATGGCGGAGGTGATCGAGGGGCACATCCGCTACCACATCCTGCCCGCCGGGCGGCGCGCCAGCGACGACCAGACGCGGGCGGCCGACGACCTGGTGAGCGCGCTGCGCGCCTACCTGAAATAGGCGCGGGCTATCGGGGGCGGCGGAACATGCGCAGCAGCTCGGCGCCGCCGCGCACGGCGACGACCAGGGTGATGCCGGCGAAGACGGCGCCGGAGAGGATCAGCGCCGCGGTCCAGAAATCGAGCCAGAAGGTGTCAACCATGGGCAGCCTCGCGCCGGGGCTGGAGGCGTTCGCCGAGCCAGGTGCCGGCGACCATGGCCACCGCGGCTAGGCCGAAGGCGGCGAAGCCGGAGTAGGTGGCCGGGAGGTGGAGGAAGAAGTAGCCGACCGTGCCGGCGGCGCCGGCGATCATGGCGGCGTAGCCGCCGGCGAGGTTGGCGCGCTTCCAGTAGAGCCCGGCGATGACGGCGGCGAAGGTGCCGGAGAGGAAGATGGTGGCGGTCAAATTGAGGTAGAGGTAGAGCGGCCCGGAGAGGGTGTACCACAAGCTCCACCAGAGGATGAAGGCGCTGACGAAGACGTTGGCGACGCGGTTGAGGCGGATCTGCGCCCGCGAACTCAGCGGCTTGCGGCGCAGCGGGCCGATGATGTCCTGGGAGATGATCGAACTCCAGCCCAGCAGGTAGGAGCTGTTCACCGACATGGTGGCGGCGAGCATGCCCGCCACCACCAGGCCCTTGACGCCGGGGCCGAGCAGGTGGGCGAGCAGGGTGGGCATGGCGTTCATGGAGTCGAAATGCGGCCCCAGCGCCGCCAGGGCGGCGATGCCCCAGAGCATGGGCAACATGCCGCGGCCGAGGAAGATGAGCCCGGTCCACCCGAAGACTTTCTTGCTGAGTTCGGGGCTCTTCATGGACATGGTGCGCATGGCGGTGGTCTGCCAGCAGGTGTTGACGGCGGTCCAGAGGATGACCTGCCAGACGATGTAGCCGGCGCCGTAGGTGGGGTTGGTGAGGGGGTTGAAGCCGGGCGGGCCCATCTGGGTGGCGACGGCGTGCACCATCTTGCCCCAGCCCACCTCGGCCACACAGTAGATGGTGACGATGATCGTGCCGAGGCTGAGGGCGACGTACTGGACAAAGTCGGTGATGACGATGGAGAGCATGCCGCCGACGACGGTGTAGAGCAGCTCGATCAGGAGGATGCCGGTCATCGCCAGCTTGAGGTATTGGAAGGGGATGCCGGTGAGGATGACCAGGAAGCTGCCCTCGACCCGGAGGAACATGCCCATGTTGAGGATGCCGCCGGTGGCCACCAGGACGCCGGTGAGGACGCGCAGGCCGCGGCTGTACTTGCGCTCGAAGTACTCGGGCACGGTCATGAGCTCGAGGCGGCGGAAGCGCTGGATGATGAAGCCGGTGTAGCCGACCAGCAACATCACCAGGCCGGAGATCAGGCCGGTAATGAAGGCGGAGAAGCCGGTTTGGAAGCCCAGTTGGGCGTAGTACATGAAGGTGACGGTGCCGGTCTCGGTGGCGGCCAGGGTGGCGACGCCGAGGAAGAGGCCGAGGCTGCGGCCGGCCACCAGAAAATCGCTGATGTCGGAGAGGAAGCGCTTGGCGGCGAGGCCGATGGCGAGGGTGCCGGCCAGGTAGGCGACGACGATAGCGGTATCGAGGGGGGTGAAGCCCATGCGGCGGCCGGAGGCGGCCCAGCCAGCTTACACCATTGCGGCGGGGGAGGGGCCGGGTCCGCCGCCGCGGCCGGGAGCGGGGCAGCCGGGAGGCGGGCTAGTCGCCGGCGGGGGCGAAGCGATGCTGGCAGCCGTCGCAACGGTAGACGCGGCGACGGCGCAAGAGGTGGTCCCACCAGGTCCGCCTGACCCGGCGGATGTCCTGGGAATTGCAGCGCGGACAACCCAATGTCATGGACATGGGGAAGCTCTCCTTTTGCAGGAAGCATATCGCAGTTGATGGGAATCGCGAAGCAAATGCAGCGGGCGGCGGGGGAGCGATGGGAGCGCCCGGGGTCGGGCCACTCCGCTAGAATCAGGGGATGGGCGAAGCGGCGCAAATGGCCTCCCCTCCGGCACGGCTGCGCCGCCTGCGGCGGGGGCTCGATGTCTTGTTGGGGCTGCTGCTGCTGGCGGCGGCGGCGTGCGGGCTGGTGTACTGGTACGTGCGCTCGCCGCAGGCCGACCTGGACGGGCGGGTGGCGCTGGCGGGATTGCAGGCGCCGGTGCAGATCGTGCGGGACAGCCGGGGCATCCCGCATATTACGGCGGGGAACATCCACGACCTGTATTTGGCGCAGGGCTTCGCCATGGCGCAGGATCGGCTGTGGGAGATGGATCTGATGCGGCGGCTGGGGGAGGGGCGGCTGGCGGAGGTGTTCGGGCGGGCGGCGCTGGCAACCGACCGGGCCAACCGCATTTTGGGTCTGGGGCGGACGGCGGCGGCGGAGGCGGGGCGGCTGCAGCCGCAAGAAGCGGCGCTGCTGAACGCGTTTGCCACCGGGGTGAACGACTACATCGCCCGGCGGGGGCGGGAGCTGCCGCTGGAGTTTTGGCTGTTGCGCTACCGGCCGGCGCCGTGGCAACCGCGCGATAGCCTGGCGCTGGCGGCCTACATGTACCAGGTGCTGGCGTCGGGCTACAAGGACAAGCTGCGGCGGGAGACGTTTGCGGCGGCGCTGGGGCCGGAGCTGGAGCAGCAACTGTTTCCGGAGCGCTCGCCCTGGGACGTGGTGCCGGGCGCGCCGCCGCCGCCGGCGGCACCGGGGCTGGGATTTGGATACGGACGGGGACGCGGCCCCGGGCGGGAACGAGGAGCGGGAAGGGCCGGCCTGCCGGTGTATCCGGCCACGCTCGCCGCCGCCCTGCGGGGCGGGCTGGACAGCGACCGGATGCGGGGCGGCAGCAACGACTGGGTGCTGTCGGGAGCGCGCAGCTTTGACGGCCAGCCCATCCTGGCCAACGACCCGCACCTGCGGTTCCAAATTCCGGGGTTGTGGTGGGCGGTGCAGCTCACCGCCCCGGGGCTGGATGCGGCCGGGGTGGCGATCACCGGGGTGCCGGGGGTGGTGATCGGGCACAACCAGCACATCGCCTGGGGCGTGACCAACACCCGCGCCGACGTGCAGGACCTGTATCGGGAGGAGCTGAACCGCCAGGGGCAAGTGATGACACCGCAGGGCTGGCAGCGGCTGGGGCACTGGCACGAGGTGATCCGGGTGCGGGGCGGGGCGCCGGTGGCGATGGACATCGCGGTGACGCGGCACGGTCCCATCGTGGCGCACGACGCCGGCGGGCCGCTGGCGCTGGCGTGGACGCTGTACGCGCCGGGGGCGCTGCAGGCAGCGCATGTTTTTCTGGCGGTGGACGAGGCGCAGAACTGGGGGCAGTTCGAGGCGGCGCTGGAGCAGTTTGCCGGGCCGGCGCAGAACTTCGTCTACGCCGACACCGCCGGGCACATCGCCTACCAGTGCGCGGGCTGGGTGCCGCTGCGGGCGCCCAACCCGGCGGCGCCGGACCGCTTTGACGGATCGGTGCCGGTGCCGGGGGCGACGGCGACCTACGACTGGCACGGCTGGGTGCCGTTTGCGCAACTGCCGCAGGCGGTGGACCCGGCGAGCGGGATGTTGGCGACGGCCAACGGCCGCATCAGCCACGCCAGCGCGCCGCACGTGATCTCGACCGATTGGGACGCGCCCAACCGCACGCGGCGGATCTACCAGCGCCTGGGCGAGCTGCAGCACTGGAACGCCAGCGCCATGGGGCGGGTGCAGCAGGACGATGTCTCCGAACAGGACCGCGATTTCGCCCAGGCGGTGCTCGCCGCCGGGCGGGCGGAGGCGACGGCGGGGGCGCGGCTGAGCGCCACCACCGAGCGGGCGCTGGCGCTGCTGCGCGGGTTTCGCGGCTTCATGGGACACACCAGCGCGGGGCCGACGCTGGCCTACCAGACGCGGACGGAGTTTTTGCGGCGCGTGGTGGCGGCCAAGACCAGCGACGCCATGGCGCGGCAGTACCGCTGGGACGAGGCGCCGGTGTTCGAGCAGTGGCTGCTGGCGGCGCATCCGCCGCAGTGGCTGCCGGCGCAGTACCAGGGCAGCGGCGGGGGCTGGGACGGGCTGCTGCTCGACAGCCTGACCAGCGTGGCGATGCGGACCGCGCTGCGGCCGGCGCAACTGCGCTGGGGGCGGTACGAGACGCTGCGCATCCTGCACCCGGTGTTTTCGCGGCTGCCGGTGCTGCGCGATTTCGCCGACCTGGGGCCGGTGGAGATCAACGGCAGCCCGCTCACGGTGAAGCAGGCGCGCAACACCGAGCTGGGCAACAAGCACGACCTGGGGCCGAGCATGCGCTTTGTGGCGGACCTGGGGGATTGGGACCGCTCCACGCTGACGCTGGTGGCGGGGGAATCGGGCAACCTGTTCAACCGGCACTACCGGGACGAGTTCGGGGCCTACCTGCGGGGGGAGGGGCTGCCGCTGTGGTTCACCCCTGCGGCGGTGGCGCGGCACCGGGCGCACCGCCTGGAGATGGTGCCGCAGCCGTAGTCAGGCGGGGTCGGCGGTGAGGGTGAACACCATGCGCTCGAATAGGAGCTCGGCCGAGGGCGGGCTGGAGCGGAGCTCGACGTCGGCGGCCTGCAGCAGCAGCACGGCGCGGCGGAGGCGGGGGGCGGACATGTGGCGGCTGATGGCGAGGATGGCGTCGGCGGCGAAGCCGGGGGGGCGGAGGCCCTCGGGCAGAGCCTGGTAGAGGCTGGAGCGGTCGCGCACCTGCTGCTGGCGCAGGATGAGGGCCATGGAGAAGGCGCGGCTAAGCTGGAAGACGAGGCCGATGGCGCCGGCGTCGCCCTCCTCGGCCCAAAGCCGGTGGAGGCCGGCCAGGCTGGGGGCGCGCTCGCGGCGGGCGAGGTGGGTGGCGAGGTCGTAGGCGGAGCCGAGGCGGGAAGCGGTCACCAGCTCGTGGATGGCCTCCTGGCGGAGGGGCTGGCCGGCGGGGGCGTGCAGGCAGAGCTTTTCCACCTCGCGCTGCAGGAGGGCGAGGTTGGCGTCGAGCATCTCCACCAGCAGGCGGGCGCCGGCGGCGGGCAACTCCGCACCCAGCTCGCGGGCCATCTGCTGCGCCAGCGCCGTCGCCTGGGCCTCGCCGGGCTGGGCGCACAGCACCAGCTCGCCGGTGGCGCCGAGGGTGGCCTCCAGGCGCTGCAGCCGCCCCTTGTCCTCGAGCGAGAGCCGCTGGCGGTCGGCGGGCAGGTGGACGTGGTCGGCGTAGAAGACCAGCACCGCCGGGGGGGGCGAGGCGGAGGTGGCGCGGGCAAAGCGCTCCAGGTTGGCGGGGAAGTCGCCGTGCTTTTTCTTCCCGGCGGTCTTCTTGGCCGGCTCGGCGCCGCCGCCGCCGCGGCCGAAGAGGTCCTTGGCGTTGCGCAGGAAGAAGATCTGCAGCGGCGCCATCAGCGAGGGGGTGCGGGCGCGGTCGAGCACGTCGTCGAGCGGCGTGGTGGCGAGATCCTCGTCGAAAAGGCCGTACTCCAGCCCGGCGGGATCGAGCAGGGCGAGCAGCGAGCGGCGGAACTGGTCGCGGAAGTAGAGCTCGTCGCCGACCAGGGTGTAAACCGGGCGGAGGTCGGAGAGCTTCAAAACGCCTCCAGGATGTCGGCCACCAGGGTTTGGGCGGCGGCTTGGCTGAGGCGGCGGAAAGCGGTGGAGTCCTCCTCGAAGAAGCTCTGCTGCTCGGTGCTGATCTGGTATTGGTCGTGGAAGACGAGGTCGTTGTTGCGGAAGAGTTCGCGGCCGCTGGGCTCGGCGGTGACCCAGGCTTGCAGGTGGATGACGACCTCGACGGTGGTGGCGCGGCCGCTGGTGGCGTCGAAGGTGACCGGGGTGATCTCGACGTCGAGCAGGTCGCCGTGGACGGCGACGTCGCTGCCAGCGGCACGGGCCTGGACCCGGTAGTGGGTGCGAAGCAGGAACTCCTGGGCGACGGCGGCGCTGATGGCCTGGGAGAGCTGGGGCTGGCGGGTGTGGTTGGCGAAGGGGAGGACGGCGACGACGCGGGTGGAGGCGGGCAGGGCGCCGCCGTGGCCGGCGAGGTGGTAGCCGCAGGCGGTGAGGGAGGCGCAGAGGAGGAGCGCCAGGGCGGCGAGGGGCTTCATGCCGAGCGTCCCGCCAACAGGGTTTGGGCGGCGTCCACCGCGCTGAAGGCGCAGCGGCGGAGGTTGTCGAGGGTGGCGAAGAGCCAGAAGCCGCCGGCGACGGCGGGGTCGGGGCGTAGGGGCCCGAGCTGGATGGCGTCCTCGCCGGCGGCGGCGATGACGTCGGGGAAGTCGGCGCTGTTGGCCAGCCACGGGCTCTGCAGCGCGGCCGGGAGGGCGGCCGAGGGCAGAGGGGCGGCAAAGCGGACGAAGAGGGAGATGACGGTGGCGTGGAAGAGGGGAGCCTGCAGCAACTCGAGCGCGGGCAGGGGCCAAGCGTCGTCGTCGGCGCGCAGCCGGCCGAGCTGGCGGGCGATGCGCGCGCGCAGCGCGGCCAAGCTGGGGGCGGCGGCGGGGCCGAGGGCGGCGCGCAGGTTGAAGGCGACTTGGGCGTCGTAGACGCGCTGCGGCAGCGGCTGCACCGCCAGCAGACGCACGGCTTGCTGCTCCAGCTCGCGCAGGCCGTCGAGGTCGCGCTCGCTGGCGGGCTCGAACACGGTGGCGGCGGCGAGTTCGACCCGGCCCGCGCGGGCGAGCCGGTCCAGCAGCAGGGCGAGGGCCTGGGCGGCGGGGTGGGCCACCACGGCGAGGCGGGTGTCGGCCGGGGAGGGCTCCAGGCCGGCGAGGGCGGCGCCGGGCACCGCCTCCAGCCCGCTGGTGAGATCCACCACCAGCAGCCGGAGCGGCTCGGCCAGCTTCCAGGCGGCCAAGGCATCGGCGGGGGAGCCGGCGAGGAAGAGGGCGTCGAGGTCCTCGAGCGCCTCGCGGCTGAGCTCCTCGGCGACGGCGGCCTCTTCGTCAAAGGCGATCAGGGCGCGCTGGTCGCGCGCGGCGGCGCCCGGGGCGGCGGGCGGCTGCAACAGGCGCGGCGGCAGGGCGGGGAAGCGGCGCTCGCGCAGCGCGGTGGCGAGTTCCTTGCCGCGCAGGCTGCTGGCGCCGACGATGGCGATGCGGAAGGGGGGCATAGGCTAGAGCGGCAGCCGCTGGCGGCGGCGGTGAATGTGGTAGAGCAGGCGCCAGACCAGGGCGGAGCCGACATAGAGCACCACCACGCCCAGCAGCACCACCTCGGACAAGTACCAGAGTCCGGCCATCAGCGCCGCCAGCGCCACCATGAAGACGTAGGGGTGGCGGCGGCCGAGGTCAATCTCCTTGAAGCTGTAGAAGCGCCAAGTGCTGACCATGAGCCAGGCCAGCGCCAGCACCAGCGCCAACCAGAGGAAGGCGAGGGAGGCGGAGGTGTTGACGGTGGCGAAGAAGAAGGTGGGGGAGGCGAAGAAGTGGACCACGGCGGCGATGGCGCCGGCGGCGGCGGGGATGGGCATGCCGACAAAGTAGCGCTTGCCGGGCTTGCCGGGGTTGGAGGGGCGGGAGTCGAGGCTGGCGATGTTGAAGCGGGCCAGGCGGGCGGCGCCCGCCACCACGAAGAGGAAGATGATGATCTGGGCGGCGCCGTTGAGGCCCTGGGCCCAGCGGTGGTCGAGGCGGAGGAAGCGCAGGCCCCAGACGTAGGCGAGCAGGGCGGGGGCGGCGCCGAAGCTGATCACGTCGGCCAGCGAGTCGAACTCGCGGCCGAAGGCGCTGGAGGCGTTGGCCATGCGGGCGATGCGGCCGTCAAGGCCGTCGAGCAGGATGGCCCAGCCGATGGCCTTGGCGGCGGCGTCGAGCAGCCCGGCGGGGGCGGCCGCCTGCAGCGCCAGCACCGACTGCTGGATGGCGAACCAGCCCATGCCGAGGTTGGCCACGGTGAAGAGCGAGGGCAGCAGCGCCACGCCCCGCCGCAGCGGGCGGGGGGGATGGGGTAGTGGAGGGCTGGACACGGGATGGGGCGCCAGGCTGGACATCCGCTCGACCCATTATAGGGCGGGCGGGGCCGGGCGCCGGCGGGCTAGTCGTGCGCCAAGATCCCGTCGCGCTTCTCGTCCTCGGCCTTGTACATGTACTTGATGGTGGCCTTGTAGATGAGCAGGTTGGGCTCGCCGGCGCGGTGGACCTTGAGGCAATGGCGGTCGTACCATTCAATCACACCGCGAATCTGTTCGCCGTCGCGCAGCACCAGCACCATCTCGGTCTTGGCCTGCATCTGCTTGAGGAAGTAGAAGCTTTCGGCGTTGGTCTGGTCGGGGGGGACGGGCTTTTTGGGCAGGCGCGGGGGCAGCGGCGCGCTGGCGGCGGGGACGGCGCCGGCGGCGGGCAGATTGCGCGCCAACTGGTCGCGGACCTCAGCCAGGGAGGGGCGGATGAGCTTGCGGTTGGGGGAGAGCTCGGGATCGGGGGTGCGGCGGGGGACGGTGTCATTCAAGGGCGAGGCCATAAGCGGGGCTCCAAGCTCCAGCAGGGACTAGCGCATCGCGACATCTTCGGCGGCCAAGCCCAGCGCCCAACCGGCCAGCGCCAAAGGACGAAATGCATTGCGGCGCGCGGCGGACTGCACCCGATCCAACGCTTCTACCAAGCCAGGCAGGCTGTCGGGCCTGACCCGCTGCGCGAGCTGGTTGAGTTCGGGAAGGGAATCCACGTTGCGGACCGCCTCGGGAAAGCCCGACTGGAGATAAACAATATCTTGCAGGACACTATAGAGAATTTCGGAAAGCGATTCAAGCTTTTCTTTGTTGGCCCGGGTGGACTCACTCAGGCGAAACACTGAAGCGGCATAAGGGCCGGGGCTGGCGGCGGCCAGGGCGGCGCGCAGCAGCTCGAGGGCCTCGCGGCGGGCGAGCTGGTAGGCGGCGAGGTCGAGGCCCAGGGCGCGTCCGGGGGCACCCTGGGCCAGGCGGGCAGCGAGGTCGGCGGCGGCGGGGGCGAGGCCGCGGGCGGCGAGGGCGGCGGCGAGTTCGGGGGCGGGAACGGCGGCAAGGGCGAGCACCAGGGCGCGGGAGCGCACGGTGGGGAGCAGGGCCAGCGGGTTGCGGGCGAGGGCGACGATGGCGACCCCGGGCGGGGGCTCTTCCAAGGTTTTGAGCAGCGAGGCCTGGGTGGCCCAGCGGGCTTGGTCGAGGTCGGGGACGATGAGGGTCCAGGTGCGGCCGCGATCGGGCCGGAGTTGGCTCTGGTGGATGAGCGCGCGGGCCTGGGACATGGTCAGGGCATCGCCGTCGGGGGGATACCACCAGAGGGCGGGATGCAGGGCGAGGGCGAGCGGGGCGGCCTCGCGCACATTGCCCTTGACCACGTCGGCGCGGTGCTCGATGGCGGCTTCGAGCAAGGCGGGCAGCTCGGCCAGCGGCGCCGCCTGGGCGCAACTGGCGCAGGCGCCGCAGAACTCGCCGGGGGCGGGCGGGGCGAGGCAGTTGAGCGCCAAGCCCAGCATATAGGCCAAGGTGGTTTTCCCGCTGCCCACCGGGCCGGCCAGCACCAGGGTGCGCTGGGCACGGTGGGTGGCCACCAGGCGGCGGAGCTGCTCGACCACGGCGGCGTTGCCGATGAAGTCGCTCCACATGGGGGTTAGGCTCTCTCCGGCGCGCCCAGGCCGAGGCGGAGGGCGAGGGCGTCGCGCACGCGCTGGGCCACCTCGGCGGGGGTGCCGGAGGCGGGCAGCAGGAGGCAGCGCTGGGGCTCGCGCTGGGCGATGCGGTGGTAGGCGGCGGCGACGCGCTCGAAAAAGGCGTCGCTCTCGCGCTCGAAGCGGCCGGCGGTGGGGAGGCGGCGGGCGCGGGCGAGGCTGGCCCGGGGCTCGAGCTCGAGGATGAGGGTGAGCGCGGGCTGCAGGTCGCCGCAGAGCAGGCGGTGCAGGGCGCGAATGACGTCGCCATCCATGCCGCGGCCGCCGCCCTGGTAGGCCTCGGTGGCGTCATGGAAGCGGTCGCACAGCACCCAGGCGCCGCCGGCCAGGGCGGGGCGGATGAGCTCGCGCACGCTCTGGGCGCGGGAGGCGCACATGAGGGCGAGCTCGGCCTCGGGGGCGGGCCGCTCCCCCTCGCCCAGCACCAGGGCGCGGATGCGCTCGCCCAGCGGGGTGCCGCCGGGCTCGCGGGTGAGCAGCACGCGCTCGCCGGCTTGGCGGAGGTGGGCGGCGAGCAACTCGGCCTGGGTGGTCTTGCCGCAGCCATCCAGGCCCTCAAAGGAGATGAACGCGGGTGTTACCATGCGGGCTGAGATGAGTTTAGCCGATCAGCTGGAGCGGGTGCGGGCGGCGATGGCGGCGGCGTGCGCGCGGCGGGGGCGGAGCGAAAGCGCGGTGCGGCTGCTGGCGGCGACCAAGACGGTGGCGCCGGAGCGCATTCGGGAGGCGCATCGGCTGGGCCTGCGCCTGTTTGGCGAGAACCGGGTGCAGGAGCGGGAGGCGAAACGGGAGGCGCTGGCGGACCTGGAGGCGGAGTGGCACCTGCTGGGCCCGCTGCAGGGCAACAAGGCGGCGCGGGCGCTGGCGGGATTCGACCTGATCGAGACGCTGGACTCGCTGGCGCTGGCGCAGCGGCTGAGCCGGCTGGCTCCGCGCCCGGCGGCGGTGATGCTGGAGATCAACATCGGCGAGGAGCCGCAGAAACACGGGGTGGCGCCGGCGGCGGCGGAGGAGGTGGCGCGGGCGGTGGCGGCGCTGCCGGGGCTGGCGCTGGGCGGGGTGATGGGCATTCCGCCGGCGGCGGCGGCGGCGGAGGCGAGCCGGCGGCACTTTGCCGCGCTGGCGGAGCTGGGCGAGCGGGTGCGGCAGGCGGCGGGGGCGGCGAGCGCGGGCTGGGAGCTCTCGATGGGGATGTCGCACGACTTCGAGGTGGCGATCGAGGAGGGGGCGACGCTGGTGCGGCTGGGACAGGCCCTGTTCGGTTCGCGCCGGTGAATTCGGTATGCTGTCTGCAGCCATGCACCTGAGCGCCATCCAAGCCGAATTGCGGGCCCGCCATCTCGACGGCTGGCTGTTCTACGACCACCACCACCGCGATCCCATCGCCTACCGCGTCCTGGGGCTGCCGGCGCAGATGGCGACGCGGCGCTGGTATTACCTGATTCCGGCCGAGGGCGCGCCGCGCAAGCTCGTCCACCGCATCGAGGCGGGCGCGCTGGACCCGCTGCCGGGGGAGCGGCGGGTGTATGCCCGCTGGGGGGAGTTGGAGGCGGGGCTGCGGGGACTGGTGGCGGAGCTGGGCGCGGCGCCGCGGCTGGCCATGCAATACTCCCCCGGCTGCGCGCTGCCGGCGATCTCCCTCGCCGACGCGGGCACGGTGGAGACCATGCGGCAACTGGGCTGCCTGGTGCTGAGCTCGGGCGACTTGATCTCGCGCTTTGACGCCACCTGGACCGCGGCCATGCTGGCCAACCACCGCCTCGCCGGGCGCGGCGTGGACGCCGCCATCGCCGGGGCCTTCGCGTGGGTGCGGCAGGAACTGGAGGGCGGCCGCCGGCTGGACGAATACCGGCTGCAGCGCTGGCTGGTGGAGCAGATGCAGGCCGGGGGGCTGGAGGTGGAGGAGCCACCGATCGTGGCGGTGAACGCCCACGCCGGCGACCCGCACTACCAGCCGCCGGAGCAGGGCTCGGCGCCGATCGCGCCCGGCGACCTGCTGCTGCTGGATGTGTGGGCGAAGGCGCCCGGGGCCGAGAGCGCCTACTACGACGTGACCTGGATGGGCTACTGCGCCCGCCCGGGCGAGGGCGCCGTGCCGGAGGAGTATGCCCAGGCGTTCGCGGTGGCCCGGGCGGCGCGCGACGCCGGCATCGCCTGCGTCGCCGAACGGCTGGCGGCGGGGCAGAAGCTGCGCGGCTACGAGGTGGACCGGGCGGTGCGCGGGGTGATCGCCGCCGCCGGGCTGGGCGAATATTTCGTGCATCGCACCGGGCACTCGCTGGGGCGGGAGGTGCATGCCACCGGCGCCAACCTGGACGACTTCGAGACCCACGACGAGCGCGAGATCCTGGTGGGCAGCGGCTTCACCATCGAGCCCGGCATCTACTGCCCGCAGGGCAAGCCCTACGGGGTGCGCACCGAGGTCAACCTGTACGTGGGCGAGGGCGGGGCGGAGGTGACCGGTCCCCGCCAGCAGGAAATCGTGAGAATATGAAACCAGCGGGAACGCTGTGGGTTTCCCCTCCGTTGTGTGCCATGCCGAGCGAAACTGTGACCAAGCGCGCCACGCCCGCTCCGCCCAGCCGCCCCGCGACCCGCGCCCCCTCCCAGGGGATGGCGGGGTGGTGGGTGGTGGCGCTGGGCTGGCTGTTGCCCGGCCTGGGCTATTTTGTGAAGCGCAAATGGGTGCGGGGAGCGCTGGTGTTCGCCTCGGTGGTGGGGATGTTCGGGCTGGGGCTGGCGCTGCGGGGCCAAATCTACGCCTTCAATACCGGCGACGTGCTCGACATCTTGGGCTGGGTGGGGGATATCTGCGCCGGGACCCTGTATTTCCTGACGCGGCTGCTGGGCGCGGGCGCGGGCAACCCCTACAGCGTGATGGGGGACTACGGCACCAAGTTTCTCATCGCCGCCGGGCTGCTGAACCTGCTCGCCGCTTCCGACGCCCGCGATGTATTTCTGGGCAGGAAGAAATAGGCCTGCATGAGCATTTCCCACCTGAGCGCGGTCCTGCTGTTCTCGCTGTTCTCCTCCATCGTGTTTGGCATCACCCTGCGCGAGGAGGCGAAGGAGCAGCTGCGCTACGGGCTGCTGGCGTTCGCTTGGTTTGTCGGCGGCACCGTCGCCGGCGGATGGCTGCTGTTTTTGCTCAACCGGCATTAGGAGAAGGAGGCATATGTACCCGGAATTCATGATCGCGGAGATGCGCCAGGAACTGGCGCGGCTGGGAGTGGAGGAGGCGCGCACGCCCGAAGCCGTGGACGCGGCCGTGGCCCGGCCGGGGACGACGCTGGTGGTGGTGAACTCGGTGTGCGGCTGCGCGGCGGGCAAGGCGCGGCCGGGGGTGGCGCTGGCGCTGCAGCGGGAGAAGCGGCCGGACCACGCCATTACGGTGTTTGCCGGCGCCGACGTGGAGGCGACGGAGCGGGCGCGCGGCTACTTCACCGGGGTGCGGCCCTCGTCTCCGGCGGTGGGGCTGCTCAAGGACGGCAAGCTGGTGTACATGCTGGAACGGCACCAGATCGAGGGGCGCAACGCGCCCCAGATCGCCGAGGCGCTGAGCGCCGCCTTCGACCAACACTGCTGCGCATGAGCTGCTGGATCGCCTCGGCCCGCAGCGCGGAGACCGATTTTCCCTTGCACAACCTGCCTTACGGCGCCTTGGCGGCGGCCGGGGGCGAGGTGCACTTGGGCGTGGCGATCGGGGAGGAGATCCTCGACCTGCGGGCGCTGCGGGAACGGGGAGGTTTGGACCCGCTGCCGGAGGCGGTGCGCCAGGCCTGCGGCGCGCCCTTGCTGAATCCGCTGCTGGAGCTGGGGCCGGAAGCGGCCAGCCGGCTGCGGCGGCACCTGACCGGCCTGCTGAGCGGGGAGGCGGGGCGCGAGGCCACCGCCGGCGCGCTGCGGCCCCAGGCCGGCGCCGAGCTGCGGCTGCCGATGGCGGTGGGCGACTACACCGACTTCTACGCCTCCCGCCACCATGCCCGCAACGTGGGGGCGCAGTTTCGGCCCGACCATCCCCTGCTGCCGAACTACGACTACGTGCCGGTGGGCTACCACGGGCGCAGCTCGTCGCTGGTGGCGAGCCCGGCGGCGGTGCGGCGGCCGAATGGCCAGCGTCCGAGCCCGGGCAGCACGGGCGCACCCCCGACCTTTGGCCCCAGCCTCCAACTGGACTATGAGGTCGAGGTGGGCGTGGTGGTGGGGCAGGGCAATCGCCTGGGCGAGCCCATCCCGCTGGGCGCGGCCGAAGGGCATATTTTTGGCCTGTGTCTGCTGAATGACTGGTCGGCGCGCGACCTGCAACGCTGGGAGTACCAGCCGCTGGGGCCATTTTTGGGCAAGAACTTCGCCACCTCGCTGTCGCCCTGGGTGGTGACGCTGGAGGCGCTGGCGCCGTTCCGCCTGCCGCGGCCGGAGCGCGAAGCCGGCGCCCCAGCGCCGCTCGCCTACCTCGACGCCCCCGCGGATCGGGCCGCCGGGGGGCTGGACATGACGGTGGAGGCGTGGCTGAGCTCGCGCGCCATGCGCGAGCAGGAGCTGGAAGCGGTGCGGCTGAGCCGCAGCAACCTGCGCGACCTGTACTGGACCCTGGGCCAAATGCTCACCCACCACGCCAGCAACGGCTGCAACCTGCGGCCGGGCGATGTGCTGGGCACGGGGACGCTCTCCGGTCCCGGGCCGGAGGCGCGCGGCTGTCTGCTGGAACTCACCCAGGGGGGCAAGGGGCCCTTGGTGCTGCCCAGCGGCGAGCATCGCGGCTACTTGGAAGATGACGACGAGGTAACGTTGCGGGGCTGGTGCGAACGGGCGGGGGTGGGGCGGCTGGGGTGGGGGGAATGCCGTGGCCGCATCTTGCCCGCGCCGGAAATGTAACCCGCCCGAATATGGGACATCGTATTAGGATGGTGCATGGCCGAACCCGTCGCCGTCGTGGATGAGGACCAGGGTTTGGTGCAGCGGGCCTGCGCTGGCGAACGGGACGCGTTTTACGCCCTGGTGAGCCGCTACGAACGCGCGCTGTACCGATCGGCGATGGCGATCACCCGCAACCCGGCCGATGCCGAAGAGGTGGTGCAGGAGACGTTTTTGCGGGCGTACGAGCACTTGGCGCAGTTTCGCGGCGAGGCCAAGTTTCAGACCTGGCTGACGCAGATCGCGCTGAATACCGCGCGCATGAAGCTGCGCAAGAGCCACGGCGGGCTGTGGGAATCGCTGGACGAGCCGCGGGAGACCGAAGAAGGCCTGCTGCCGCGGGACGTGGCGGAGTGGCGCGAGAACCCGGAACAGCAACTGGGCCGGGAGGAGATGGAGAGCTTGCTGCACCATGCGCTGAGTGGGTTGCCGCCGGGTTACCGCGAGGTGGTGGCGCTGCGGGATATCCAGATGCTCTCCACCCAGGAGACGGCGGACATTTTGGGCATGAGCGTGGCCAACGTGAAAACGCGGCTGCTGCGCGCCCGGCTGCAATTGCGGGAGCGGCTGGCGGGCGCCTTGGGCCGGCGGGGAACAAGCGTATGAGCATCAGTTGCCAGCAGTTCCTGGCGTGGATCTCGGACTACGTGGACGGGGAACTGGAGCCGCAACAGGCCGAGGCCGCGCAGGAGCATCTGCGCGCCTGCGCGCGCTGCCCGGTGGTGCTGGCGACGATGCGGCAGATGCAAGCCATGCTGGGCGACGAGCGCCACTGGGCCATGCCCGAGGGAGCCAGCCTGCGCCTGCGCCAGGCCCTGGAGCAGGGGCTGGGCGAGCCCCTGGTGCCGGCGGAGCTGCGGCCGGCGGCTACCCCGGTTAGGCCGCTAGCGAAGCCCAAGCGCAGCCTGCTGGGGTTTGCGGCGGTATCGGGCAGTTGGCGGGCGACCGCCTGGGCGGCGGCGGTGGTGCTGGTGATGCTGGCGGCGGGGGTGGCGCGCTGGCGCGCCAGCGCCACCACCACCTCGGGCTGGCTCATTGACCAGCACTGCTTCGCAACCTTTCAGAACAAAATTGCCGACCACCCGCGCAGTTGCCTGCTGCGCTGCGCCGGCAAGGGCTATGGCCTGGTGGACGCCAACGGCCACTTCCTGCCCTTCGACGCCAAGGGCAACCGCTCGGCGCTGGCTGCGGTGAAGGCCAGCAGCAAGCCCGACCACCTTTGGGTTACGGTGAAGGCCACCATGACCAGCTCGCACGAGTTGGAAGTGCAGGACCTCGAACTGACCGCGCCCACCGAGGCGGCCATGGCGGCCGCCACCGCCCGCTAGTCGCGCTGCGCCCAGTTTGTTCTTGCCCTAGGGCTTGGCCAGGATCTTCTGGAAGAAAGCAATGGCGCGGGGGTCTTGCGACTGCCCCAGCCAGAACATCGCCTGCCGGCGCACCGCCGGATTGGGGTTGGTCTGGGCTACCTGGATGAGCAGGGGCACTCCCTGGGCATGGGGCAATTGGCTGAGGCCGAAGACGGCGCGCCGCTTGACGGCGGTGTCGGGATCGTTGCGCACCGCGTCGGTGATCGCCGCCTCGGCTTGCCGCCCCGCCTTTTGCAAGAGCCAGAACAGGGCCTGGCTCCGGACGCTGGGGCGGGCATCGAGTTTGGCCATGCGGATGAGCTCGCTCAAGGCCGCCGGGTCGTGGCTCTGCGCCAGGGCAAAGGCGATGCGCTTGCGCAGGGGCACGGAGGCCGAGGCTCGGTCCAGGCGCTGCAGGGCGAGGAAGCCGGGGTGGCCGCGCTGGCTGCCCAGCCAAAACACGGCGCGCTCGCGCACGACTTCGGGAGCGGGAGCGGCGGCGAGGGACTCGAGCGCCCGCTCGGCAGCGCTGCCGGCGGTGAGGGCGATCGCCGCGGTGGCGCTGCTGGCCAGTGCGGGTTCGGAGCCGATCAGGCCGGCCAGGAGCGCGACGCTTTGGGCGGCGCTGACGGCGTTCAGCCACTCGACCGGCAGGCCGCCGGCATCCAGTTGGCAACCCTGGGAGAAGATGCGCAGTTTTCTGCACTTGGCCGTGCTGTAGCCGGAAGAGCACGGCGACGGAGCGGGACGGTTGCGAGGACGCGGAGGTGCGGGCGTTGCGGCCGCCCTCGAGATAGGCGACGCCGCAGTCGCCAACGCGGGCCGGCAGCGCCGGGACGGCGTAGCCCCACCACCGCGGCGTGGGTGAGGCGGCGGCGGCGCGTAGGGCCGCCGCCAAGTCGGCCGGAGCGCTGTGGGCGGAAACTCGGGCGTGGCGGAAGGGCGGGGCCTGGGCCGCGGCCAAGGCAGAGCCGAATGCAAGGATGAGAAGTGGGCGCATGGGCTTGGCACCTATTTGTTCAGCAGTTCCATGAGGTATTGGGTGGCGGCCTTGGAGTGCATCAGCGAGAGGCAAGTGACCAGTCTGCGCTTCAGTTGGGGATCGGTCTCCTTGCGCGCCAGTCCCACCAGAGCAGCGGCGCTGTTGTGGAGGAACAGGGCCTGGATGATGGCCTCGCTGGCGGCGCGATCGTGGGCGCCGGTGTAGAGGGCGAGCAGGGCGTCCTGCGCCTTGGCCGATCCGCTGAGGCCGAGGCTGCGGATGGCGTCGGCGCGCAGGGCGGGGTTCGTTTCGGATTGGGCCAGCGGGATGAGGTGCTCGAGGTCGCCGGTGAGGCCGAGGGCGCGGATGATCTCGCGCTTGGCGGCGAGCGGCGGGTTGGCTTGGTAGAGCTGCCACAGTTCGGCCTTGCCGCCGGCCAGGGCCAGGTCGCGGATGGCCTCCTGCTGCAGTTGGGGATTGGCCTCGCCCTGGGCGGCGGCAAGCAGGCGGGCGCGGTCGCCGCCGATCATGTAGGCGCGCAGGATGTCTTGCTTGGCGGGCAGGCTGGCGGGCCCGGCGTAGATTCGAGCCAGGGCGGCGCGGCCGCGTTCGCCGCCCATCATACCCAGGTAGCGCACTGCCTCCTCGCCCAGGCCGGGATCGGCGTGGGACTGCGCTACCTGCACCAGGGCGTTGATGGCGCCGGGAGAGTGGTTTTGCGCCAGGACAAACAAGGCGCGCTTTTTGACGGCAGGCGAGGCGGTGCCCTGGACCAGCTTCTCCAGCAGCGGCAGCGCCTGGGCAGGGTCGGACTGCATCAGGCCGTTGATGGCCAACAGCTTGAGATCGTCGTTGGGCTGGGTGGCGGGCGAGACGGGCTGGCCGGCGGCTTGGCGCAGCTCCAGCGCCAGGGCCTCGGCATCGTTCTGCCAGGCGCTGTTGGGGAAGGAGCGCTTCATATCGGCCAGCGCCTTGAGGGCGGCGTTGGCGCGGCCCAGCTTGGATTCGGCGTAGGCCTGCCAGTATAGGGCGGCGTCGGCCTGGTAGCCCAGGCGCTGCTGGGCATCGTCCATGGCGGCCAAGGCCTTGTTCCACTGGGCGTCATTGATGAAGTCGAGGCCCTGCTGGTATTTCTGGGCGGCCGCGGCCTTGGCCTGCACCTCGGCGGCCTTGGCTTGCACCGCAGCGGCTTGGGCCGCGGGCGCGGCCGGGGAGGCTTGCGCGGCCAGGCCTGCCGACAGCGCCAGGAGGGCGAATGGGGAGAAGGGAAGTGGGAGCTTCATAGCGTGCCGTTGCTCTGCTGGGGGTGGAGTTGGGACTGAAGGGACTGATCCGCAACGCGGAGCTTGAACAGGATGCCGCTGGAGGCAATGCTGGCCTGCAGGTGCCGCCAGGCAGTCGGCGGGACGCGGCGGGGACAGTGGGCGATCTCCAGCAGCACCGGCTCGAGCGAGGCAAGCAGGTGGGCCATGGCGACATCGCCGGTGAAGCGGGCGTTCTGCTGGTAGAGGCGGTTGGAGGCGAGCAGGGCGCGAGCCCAGCGCTGCTCGGGAGCGACATCCACGGCGGCGGTGGCGCCCGGGTCGGAGGCGGCGTGGTCCAGAGCGACCAGAAAGACCTGGGAGCGATCGAGATGTTGGGCGACTGCGGCCAGCAACAGGGGCGAGGGCGCGGCGGCAGCCTGGGCGGTTGCGGCGGGCGCCGGGGGCCGGGGCGACCGGCGGGCATGGAGGCGCCAGGCCAGGCCGGCCACCAGCGCCAGGCTGACGGCAATCGCCCAGGCGCGCGGCAGAAGGCGGAGCGCGGGGCGGACGGGGGAGCCGAGCGAGGCTTGCAGGCGCCGCCAGACTTGATCGCCGAGGTCAGCCGGAGGCTCGGGCATGGGGGCGGCGGCGGCGAGCGCCAGCACCTGCTGGAACTCGGCCAGGCGGGCGCGGCAGGGGGCGCAGGCGGGGAGGTGGCGCTGCAGGCGGGGCGGAGCCAGGTCGAGCGCCAGCGCGGCCAATTGGTCTTCGCTGAGATGCCTCATCGCGCCCCCCCGCGCAGCGGCGCCAGGGCGCGGCGCAGCTTGCGCACCCCGCGGAAGATGGTGTTTTTGGCGGCGGCGTCGCGCAGCCCGAGCGCGGCGCCGATCTCGGCGATGGAGAGGTGCTCGCCATGGCGCATCGCGAAGGCGGCGCGCTCCGCCGGGGTCAGCGCCGCCAGGGCGGCTTGGAGCTGGCGGGCGAGCTCGCCACTGAGGGCGAGGCGCTCGGGACCGGCGGCGGGGCTGGCCACCGGCGCGGCCGCCCAGGCGGGATCGGGATCATCGAGCGAGCGCTCGCCCGGACGGCGCTGGCGCAAGTGGTCGAGCGCGGCATTGATGCAGATGCGGTAGAGCCAAGTGCCGGGGTGGGAGCGGGCCTGGTAGCCGCCGCGGTGGCGGTAGGCGCGGAGGAAGGTCTCTTGCACCAAGTCTTCGGCGTCTTGGGTTCGTCCGGTCATGCGGTAGGCCAAGCGAAAGAGGCGTGGGCTGTAGGCCTGCACCCATTGGCGGAACTCCTCGGCCTGGTCCACAGCCAGCGCGGGCGCCGTCGGCGCGGCGTTGAGGTCTTCCGCCACCTGCATCATCCGAAGGCTTGGACGCGGACGGGCGTCGGCGGTTAGTTCGCCGCCGGGGCTCATGGCACATTGCCGCCGGAGGGACGGCGGGCGAGGGCGTGGCGCACTTGGCGAGCCAGGCCGAGCAGGCGGGTCTCGTCCTGGGGCAGCAGGCGCCAGCGCACCAGCATTTCGCGCAGGGCGCGGGTTTGGCTGGCGCGGTGGGCGGGCAGGACGGCGCCGATCTGCTCCAGGATCGGGTACCAGGTTTGCAGCAGGCGCTCGCGCTCGGGAGCGGCGATGGAGGCCTCGGCCGGGAGCGGGGCGGCGGGGGCGCCGCGGGTCCACTCATAGGCGCACACGGCCACCGCCTGGCCCAAGTTCATCGAGGGGGCGCCGGGGACGGTGGCGATGCGGGCCAAGCGGTGGCAGTGGCTGATGTCTTCCACCGAAAGGCCGGTCTTCTCCGAACCGAACAGCAGCGCCACCCGGGTGGCAGGGAGCGCGGCTGCCAGGAGGGACCAGTCCTCCAGCGGCAGCTCCGGAGTGCGGGCGGTGCCGGCCGTGGTGCCCACCACCCAGTCGCAGCCGGCGACGGCCTCGGGCAGGGAAACAGCGATGCGGGCGGAGCGCAGCAGGGCGGCGCCGGCGCGGGCCGAGCGAACCTCCAGCCAAGCCTTGGCGTAGGGATGGACCAACACCAGGTCGTCGAGGCCGAAGTTGGCCATGGCGCGGGCGGCGGCGCCGATGTTGAGGGGATTGCGCGGACCCACCAGCACAATCCGGAGGGTGCGCGAGGGCGCGGAGGGTTCAACCATGGCCTAATCATTTTAGGCCGCCGAGGCGGCGGGAGCGGGCGAGGCCAGGCGGCGGTAGAGGGCGAGGTAGTCGGCGGCCATGCGGTCGGCGTCAAAGTAGCGCTCGGCGCGGGCGCGGCAGGCGGCCGGGGAGAGCTCGGCGAGGCGCGGCACGGCAGCGCCCAAGGCCTCGGGATCGTCGGCCAGCCAGCCGGTCTCGCCCTGGGCGATGATCTCCGGCAGCGCGCCGCGGCGCAGCGCCAACACCGGCACGCCCGAGGCGGCGGCCTCCATCGCCACCAGCGAGCTGGTCTCCTCGATCTGGGAGGGAATCACCACCGCCGCCGCCGCCCGCAGCAGCCGCCGCTTGCCTGCGGGGCTGGGCGGCGGGAACCAGCGAATCCCGGAGTGCAACGCGGGGGCGATACGCTCGGCGAAGTAGCGCCGGTGGTCGGGAAACGGCGATACGGCGCCGACGATCCACAAGCGGCGGCGGGCGCGGCGGGCCAGCGCGATGGCCAAATGGGGGGCCTTTTCCGGGCAGATGCGGCCCAGGAAGAGCAACGGCGCGCCGACCGGGGCCGGGGTGAGGCGGGCAGGGAAGCGCTGCAGGTCAATGCCGTTGGCAACCACCGGGAGGCCGGGCAGGTCGGGATACTCGCGCTGCTGGAAGCGGCTGACCAGTTGGAAATGGGGCCGCAGCGGGCCGGAGGCGAACAGGGCAGGCGGATAGAGGCGGCGGGCGAGGTGGAGTGTGAACAGAAGCGGGGGCCCGGACGGCGGCGCGGGAAAGAACCAGGCGCCCTGGTCGTGGATGAGGTCCACAGCATGATCGGCCAGGAATGCGCGCACGGCTTGGCGGCAGCGGCGCAACAGGGCAGCGAGGGCGGTGGGCGTCCAGCAGGAGCGGGAAGAGGGAGCGGGGACGCCCAGTCCGGACCAGGCGATGCGGGCAACGCCGGAGAGGGAAGCGCTGCCGTCCGCGCCAATCCAGGTGGCGGCGAGCTGGGGGCGCTGGCCGAGGCGGCGGAGCAGGTGCCAAGCCACTTGCTCGGCGCCGCCGCAGGCACCTTCGCCCACCGGCGTAAGCGGATAGGTCAGCGCCAGGATGCGCTGGGGCGCAGCCCTTTGCGCCATCGCCGTTTTCCCCCTATACTCATGCCAAGAACCCGCCGCCCCCCACGCCCCCATGAACGACCCCTACCCAGCCGTGGAAGCCTATATCCGCGATCATGCGGATCGGATGTTGGCCGAGCTGCAAGCGTTGTTGCGCATCCCCAGCGTCAGCACGCTGCCGGCGCACCGGCCGGATATGGAGCGGGCGCGGGAGTTCTTGGCGGAGCGTCTGCGGGAGTTGGGCTTTGAGCACATCGAGCGCGTGCTGCCGGCCTCGCACCCGGAGGGCGTGCCGGTGCTCTACGCCGACTGGCTGCATGCGCCGGGAGCGCCCACCGTGCTGTTCTATGGGCACTACGATGTGCAGCCGCCCGATCCGTTGGCGGAATGGATCTCGCCGCCGTTCGAGCCCACCGTGCGCGGGGGCAACCTCTACGCCCGCGGGGCGGCCGACGACAAGGGGCAACTGTATACCCACATCAAGGCGATGGAGGCGCTGCAGAAGGTGCAGGGGCGGCTGCCGGTGAATGTCAAATTCCTGATCGAAGGCGAGGAGGAGGTAGGCGGGGAGGCGGTGGAGGCCTTCGTGCGGGAGCAGCCGCAGAAGCTGGCGTGCGATTGCGCCGTGGTGAGCGATACGGCGATGTTCGCGCCCGGGCTGCCCTCGCTGGACGTCGGGCTGCGCGGCATGGTCTACGCCGAGGTGGAGATGCAGGGAGCCGAGCGCGACCTGCACTCCGGCCTGTACGGCGGGGCGGCGCCCAACCCCTTCGAGGCGCTGGCGCGGGTGATCGTGGGACTGAAGTCGGCCGAGGGCCGCATCCTGATTCCGGGATTCTACGACCGGGTGGAGGCGCCCAGTTCGGAAGAGCTGGCGATGTGGAAGCGGCTGCCCTTCGACGAGGAGGCCTATCGGCGGGACGAGGTACGGGCCCCGGCGCTGACTGGCGAAGCCGAGTACTCGGTGCTGGAGCGGACTTGGGCACGGCCGACGCTGGACGTGCACGGCATGCCCGGGGGCTTCATCGGGCCGGGCTCGAAGACGGTGATTCCGGCGCGGGCGGCGGCCAAGATCAGCATGCGGCTGGTGCCCCAGCAGCGGCCGGAGGAGATCCAGCGGGCCTTCCGCGAGGCGGTGCGGGCGCTGACGCCCCAGGGATTCCAGAGCCAGGTGAAGTTCCACAACCTGGCCGACCCGGTGAAGATCGAGACCTCGAGCCGCTACGTGCGCGCCGGGGTGGAGGCGCTGCGGCGGGTATTTGGCGCCGATCCGGTGTTTGTGCGCTCCGGCGGCTCCATACCCATCGTGACGCTGTTCAACTCGGAGTTGCGGGCGCCGTCGGTCATGCTGGGCTTTGGCCTGCCCGACGACGGGCTGCACAGCCCCAACGAGAAGTTTGCGCTGTCGAGCTACTACGGCGGCATTGGCGCGGTGGCGGACTTCCTGCTGCGGGTGGGGGCGGCCGGGCGGGGCTGAGCGCCCCGCCCGGGAGGGCTCGACCCAGGCTGGAATGGCTCTAACGAGCCACGACCAAGTCGTTCTTGAGGCTGAAGACGCCCGGGATGCTGCGCACCTGGTTGCCGGCCAGCGCCTTGTCCACCTGCGAATCCACCACCCCCACCAGGGTGACGTGGCCGTTGCGCACCACAATGCGGATGGGGTGGGCGGGATCGTTGGCGTAGCGGGTGAAGGCGGGGTTGCCGTAGATGCGGCGGGCCGCCTCCAGCCGAATCTCGTCGTCCATGGGGGAGAGCGGTTCGACCTGGATCTTGTCCACCATGCCCTTCACGCCCTTGGTGTCGGCGATGATATCCAGGGCGGAATCGCGGTCGGGGTAGTCGCGCACCGCGCCGCCCACGGTGACCACGCCGTTGTGCACGCCCAGGGTGAGGGCGTTGAAGGTTTGCCCCTCGAACATGCGGTCGTAGGTCAGGCGATCGGCGAGCTGGCGCTGGAGCTGGTCATCGGGCACGGTGGGCCCGGCCACGGTGAGATTGTCAATGTAGCCGTGCACGCCCTCCACCTGGCGGGCCTGGTGCACGGCGTTGAGCTTGGCGCGCATGCTGGGGACGTCGCCGGTGAGGGTGACAATGCGGTCCTCGACCTGAATCTTGACTCGGGAAAAATCGGCCTTGGGGGAAAACTGTTGATGCAGCTTGGCGGCGATCTCGCTGTCCTGGGCACTGCGGGGGGCCTGCGGGAGCGCGGCGGCTGCCAGGGCCAATGCGACCAAAGCAACGGCAATACGCATGATTGCCACCTCTAGCCCATTGGATGGATAGAGTTGGCCTCCGGTTGCCGAATGTTGGAGGAATCAGCGGGCGCGGGTGGGGTAGAGGGGGAAGGCGTGGGCGAGCTCAAGCACCTGGCGCTGGATGGTAGCCAGGGCGGCGGCGTCCTGGTGGTGGCGCAGGACGGCGGCGATCCACTGCGCAATCTGGCGCATCTCGGCCTCGCCCATGCCGCGGGTGGTGAGCGCGGGGGTGCCCAGGCGGATGCCACTGGGATTGAGCGGCGGGTTGGGATCGAAGGGGATGGCGTTCTTGTTGACGGTGATGTTGGCGGCGTGCAAGGCGTTTTCGGCGTCGCGGCCGCGCACCCCCTGGCTGGCCACGTCCACCAGCATGAGGTGGGTGTCGGTGCCGCCGGAGACGATGCGGAAGCCCTCCTGCTGCAACTGCGCCGCCAGCACGCGGGCGTTGGCCACCACGCGCGCGGCGTAGGCGCGGAACTCGGGCTGCAGGGCCTCGTGGAAACAGACCGCCTTGGCCGCCACGATGTGCACCAGCGGGCCGCCCTGGGAGCCGGGGAAGACCGACTTGTCCAGGGCGGGGCCGTGCGCCGCTTGCGCCAGGATGAGCCCGCCGCGGGGGCCGCGCAGCGTCTTGTGGGTGGTGCTGGTGACGATGTGGGCGTGGGGCACGGGGCTGGGATGCACGCCCCCGGCCACCAGGCCGGCGAAGTGGGCCATGTCCACCAGGTAGAGCGCCCCCACCTCGTCGGCAATGGCGCGCATGCGGGCGAAGTCGAGCAGCCGGGGGTAGGCGCTGCCGCCGCCGATGATCAGCTTGGGGCGCGCCTCGCGCGCCTGCTGCGCCAGCTCGTCGTAGTCAATGGTTTCGCTCCCGCGGCTGACGCCGTAGGGCACGATCTTGTAGGTCTTGCCGGAGAAGCTGAGCGGATGGCCGTGGGTGAGATGGCCGCCGTGGGCCAGGTTCAGCCCCATCAGCGTGTCGCCCGGCTGCAGCACCGCGGCGTAGGCCTCTTGGTTGGCCTGCGAGCCCGAATGCGGCTGCACGTTGGCGTATTCGGCGCCGAAGAGAGAGCGCGCGCGCTGGCGCGCCAGCTCCTCCACCTGGTCAGCGTTCTCGCAGCCGCCGTAGTAGCGCTTGCCCGGGTACCCCTCGGCGTACTTGTTGGTGAGCACCGAGCCCGCCGCCTCCAGCACCGCCTCGCTGACGAAGTTCTCCGAGGCGATCAACTCCAGATGGTCGTGCTGGCGCTGCTCCTCCAGGCGGATGGCTTCGGCCACCTCCGGGTCCACCTCGCGCAACGGGGCCAGGAAGGAGGCGGGCAGGCGCGGGGTCGAAGTCATCGTACGATTCTACCGTCAGCACAAAAAAATCGCCGGAAGACTGTTTCCAATCTTCCGGCCAGTGGTCGTGGCCTCCTTGCGGAGGCACGGTCAAGTGTGTGGATGAACCAAGCTTATCGCGATTCGGTTCTGAAAACAGAAAATCTTTTGTTTATTTTTATTAAAATTGAAAACGCCACTTTCCCGGCACTACAGGCTAGGGGTTAGTGCCACTAGCCGCCGCCGCCTCGGCGGCCCGGATATGGGCCTCGGCGCCATCAAACTGGGCGGCTTTGTGGCTGCCGTCGCAGAAGGGCTTGTTCTGGGAGTGGCCGCAGCGGCAGAGGGAGATGACGGGCTTGTCGGCGGGCAGGGTCATTTCCTGGCCGGCCGAATCAATCAGACGGATGGGGCCCTCGACCTTGAGGGAGCCGTTGCGGCGGATGGTGATGGTGACGTCGGGCATGGGGGCTTAGTTCTCCTGGGGGAAGGGGTGGGCGGCGGCGCGCTTGCGGGCGCGGTTGAGAAGTTGCTCCAGGCGGGCGGTGTGCTGCTCGGAGCGGTCGAGCTCGAACCGCAGTTCGGGGACGTGGCGCAACTGCAGGCGGCTGCCGAGCTCGGAGCGCAGGAAGCCGCGGGCGGCGAGCAGGCCGGCGAGGCTGCGGCGCTGCTCGGCCTCGTCGCCGGCGACGGCGACGAAGATGTGGGCGACGCGGAGGTGGGGATCGAGCGAGATCTCGGAGATGGCGGCGAGGCCGATGCGGGGATCGGCGAGCTCGCCCTCGATCATCTCGGTGAGTTCGTCGCGGATGCTTTCCGCCAGGCGTTCGGGGCGATGGGGCATGGGCCGGTCCTCAGGCGACGATTTCGACCGCGCCGACCTGCACCTCCTGGCCGGGAAGCCAATGCACGGCGGCCTCGCCGGCCTGGGCGAGCAGCCCCTGCAGGTAGCCGGCGTCGGCGGCGATGGCGGCGATGCCGAGCGTGGCGCGCTGCCACAGGTCGCGCTCGGGGTCGAGTTCCGCGACGGAGACGTTGAAGCGCTGGCGGAGGCGGTCCTTGACGCTGCGCACCGCCTGGCGACGGTCCTTGAGCGAGGCGGACTCGGGCAAAAATATCTCGAGTTGCAGCACTCCGACAGGCATGGCGGTCCCTACATCAGGGGGGCGACTTTTTCGACGGAAAAGGCCTCGATCACATCGCCCTGCTTGATGTCGCTGAAGTTGGCGACGCTGGCGCCGCACTCCATGCCGGTGCGGACCTCGCTGGCGTCCTCCTTGAAGCGGCGCAGGGAACTGAGCTTGCTGGTGTAGACCACGGCGCCGTCGCGCAGCACCCGCACTTGGGCGTCGCGCAAGAGCTTGCCCTCCTTGACCAGGCAGCCGGCGATGGTGCCCGCCTTGGGGATGCGGAAGGTTTTCTGCACCTCGGCGCGGCCCAGCACGGTCTCCTTGAACGTGGGTTCGAGCAGGCCGTGCATGGCCTTCTGAATCTCGTCGGTGAGCTCGTAGATGATGGAGTGGGAGCGAATGTCCACCTTTTCCTGCTCGGCCAGGTCGGTGGCCTTGCGCTCGGGGCGGACATTGAAGCCGATGATGACGGCGTGGGAGGCGGAGGCGAGCAGCACGTCGGTCTCGGTGATGGCGCCGACGCCGGAGTGAATGATGCGCAGCTTGACCTTGTCGGTGGAGAGCTTGGAGAGGGTGTCCACCAGCACCTCCTCGGAGCCCTGCACGTCGGCCTTGATGATGAGGTTCAGTTCCTTGACATCGCCGCGGGCGAGCTGCTGGCTGAGGGCCTCGAGGTTGAGGCGGGCGGAGCGGGCGAGGGTGGCGTCGCGCACCTTTTCCTCGCGGAAGAGCACGATTTGCTTGGCCTTGTAGCGGTCGTTGACCACCAGCCAACTGTCGCCGGCGTCGGGCATGCCGTCGAGGCCGAGCACCTCCACCGGGGTGGAGGGGCCAGCCGACTCCAGCGGCTGGCCGCGGTCGTCGAACATGGCGCGCACGCGGCCCATGACCGAGCCCAGGATCAGGGTGTCGCTGGGGCGGAGCGTGCCGCTTTGCACCAGCAGGCGGGCCACCGGGCCGCGGCCGCGGTCGAGCTGGGCCTCCAGCACTACGCCCTGGGCGGGGCGGTCGGGGTCGGCCTTGAGGTCTTGCAGGTCGCTGACCAGCAGGATCATCTCCAGCAGCAGATTGAGATTGGTCTTGGCCTTGGCGCTGACGTTGACCATGACGGTGGAACCGCCCCAATCCTCGGCCAGCAGGCCGCGGTCGCCCAACTGTTTCTTCACCCGGTCGGGCTGGGCGTCGGGCTTGTCCACCTTGTTGATGGCCACCACGATGGGCACGCCGGCGGCCTTGGCGTGGTCGATCGCCTCCAGGGTTTGGGGCATGACGCCGTCGTCGGCGGCGACCACCAGCACCACGATGTCGGTGACCTTGGCGCCGCGGGCGCGCATGCGGGTGAAGGCGGCGTGGCCGGGGGTGTCGATGAAGACCACTTGGCGGCCGAAGGCGGGCGAGTCGCGGTCGGTGATCTGGATTTTGTAGGCGCCGATGTGCTGGGTGATGCCGCCGGCCTCGCCGCTGGCGACGCTGGTGAGGCGGATGGCATCGAGCAGCGAAGTCTTGCCGTGGTCCACGTGGCCCATGATGGTGACCACCGGGGCGCGGGGGCGGAGATTGGCGGATTCCTTGGGCGGGGCGAGCTCGCCCTCGGCGGGGGCGGCGGCCTCGGCGGGCTGGATTTCGCCCAGGGCCTCCTGCTCGAAGGAGATGGTCTTGGCCTCGGCGCCGAAGTCGCGGGCGATCTGGGTGGCGATCTCGGTGTCGAGCGACTGGTTGACGGTGACCATCAGGCCGCGGTCGAGGAGCTTGCGGATGACGTCCTTGGCGCGCAGGCCGAGGCGCTCGGAGAGTTCCTTGACGGTGAGGCCCTCGCTGATGGTGATGGAGGTGGCGGTGGCCATGGGGCCGGCGGGCACAGCGCGGGCGGCGGGCGAAAACTTTTGCGCGCCTTCCTTGGAGCGGGGCTCGCGGCGGCCGTAGTGGGCGCCGCGGGGGGGGAGGTCGCGACCGCCGCCCGGACGGGTGGGGTGCATGGGGCGGCGGCCCTCGGGCACCACGCCGGTGGGGCGGGCGAGGCCGGCACGGGCGCCGGCGGCGGGCGGACGCTGGTAGATGGGACGGCCGGGGGCGGGGCCGGCGAGGGGCTGGCCGGGGGTGGGGTGCAGCGGGCGCTCGGGGGCGATGTAGGTGGGCCGCTGGGGCGCCACGGGCACGATCAGGCGGCGGCCGACGGGAGCGCCCGGGGTGGCAGCGCCCGGGGCGGGGGCACCCGCAGCGGGGGAGATATTGAGCTGGGGTCGGCGGACGGTGGGAGAGGGCGCGGGCGCGCTCGGCGGGGCGGCGGCGGCACCGCCGGGAACAAAGGGGCGGAAGGGCTGCACCGGCTGCGCCGGGCGGGGCACGTAGGCAGCGGCGGGGGCGTGCGGCGGCGGCGCCGGGCGCACCGGGGCTGCGAGGCGGGGCTCGGGCGGAGCCGGGACCGGGGCCGGCGGAGGGGGAGCCAGCACCGCAGCCGGCGGCGGGGGCGGCGGCGGAGCCGCGGGCGCATGCACCGGGGCGCGATAGGTGGGCCGCTCGGGGGCGACCGGGAGCTTGGGGGCGGCCGGGGCGCTGGGCGCGGCGGGGGCGGCCTTGCGCAAACCGGAAGCCCGCGCCGGCGCCGGCGCGGGCGCAGCCTCGACCACGGGCGCGGGCGCAGGGGCCGCCACCGGGGCGGGGGCGGCCACGGGGGGCGGCTCCGGCGGCGGGGCGGCGGCGGGGGTGGCGAGGGCTTCGGGGGCCTCGCCCCGGAGGTGGCGGCGCACCTTCTCGGCGAAGTCCTCCTCCACCGCGCTGGAGTGGGTGATGTGCTCGGTGAAACCGACGGCGGTCAGCGCGTCAAGGATGACCTTTGACTTGACCTCCAACTCGCGGGCGAGAATATTGATGCGGATTTTTCCCATTCGTCTGTGCTCGAATCTACTGCTGCGCTAAGCCCCGCGGCTTAGAGACTCTTCTCCGGCGGCTCGCCGGGCGGATGCGGCTGCCCGCTCTCGGCCTGGCTGGCTTGCTCCAGCCCGGCCTCGGCGGCGCCCGCCTCCTCGGCGCGGCTGGCTTCGGCCCCGGCCGCGGCCGAATCGGCCGCGGGCTCCAGGCCGTCGCGGGCGGGGAGTTCGGCGGCGTCGGCCAGGGGGGCGTCCAACACCCCGCGCTGCTGCTCCGCCTCCCATTCCTGCCCGGTGCGGTCGAGTTCGTTCTCCGGCGTCTCCGTCAGCGCCGGGGCGGCGGGGGACTCGCCCGCCGCCGTGGCGCTGGCATCCACCATAGCGCCAAAGAACTGGTTGACGGCGACAAAGATTTTCTCCACCGCCTTGGGGCCGATGCCCGGAATCTGCTGCAACTGCTCCGGGGTCTGGCTGCCCAACTGCTCGACGCTGCCGATGCCGGCCTGGGCCAGCGCCGCCACGATGCGCTCGCTCAGCCCCTGCAACTGCGACAGCGGGGTCTCGGCCGCCTCGCCCTCGCCCACCAGCGCCGACATCTGCTCCTCCACCTCGCGCCGCTTCTCTTCTTCGCTCTTGATGTCGATCTTCCAGCCCAGCAGCTTGGCGGCCAAGCGGACGTTCTGTCCCTTCTTGCCGATGGCCAGCGAGAGCTGGGTGTCGTCCACCACCACTTCCAAGTGATGCGCCTCGGCGTCCAAAATGCTCACCCGGCTGATCTTGGCCGGGCTGAGGGCGTTGGCGGCGAACTGCACCGGGTCGTCGTTGAACTCGATGATGTCGATCTTTTCCCCGCGCAGCTCGCGGATGATGCTTTGCACCCGCATGCCCTTCATGCCGACGCAGGCGCCGACGCAGTCCACGTCCTTGTCGCGGGAGAAGACGGCGATCTTGGTGCGCTCCCCGGCCTCGCGGGCGACGCCTTTGATCACCACGGTGCCGTCGTAGATCTCCGGCACCTCGGCCTCGAAGAGCTTCTGCACCAGCGCCGGATCGGCGCGGGAGACGGCCACTTGGGGTCCCTTGGCGGCTTTTTCCACCCCGCGGATGACGACGCGGATGCGCTCGCCGTTGGCGAACGACTCCAGCCGCGACTGGTCGCGGCGGCCGAGGCGGCCCTCGGTGTGGCCGAGCTCCACCACCACGTCGGGGCCCTCGGTGCGCTTGACGGTGACGTTGACCACCTCGCCCACGCGGCTGATGTACTCGTTGTAGACGGTGTCGCGCTCGGCCTCGCGCACCTTCTGGAAGATGATCTGCTTGGCCATCTGGGCGGCGATGCGGCCCAGGCCCTCGGTGGACTTCTTGATGCGGACCTCGCCGCCCACCTCGGCGGCGGCGTCCAGCTCGCGCGCCTCGGCCAGCGAGATCTCGGTGGCGGGAGCGGCGACCTCCTCCACCACCTTTTTGACGGCGTAGACCGAGATCTCGCCGGTGTCCTTGTTCAGGCGCGACTCCAACTCCTCCTGGGTCTTCAGATGCTTGCGGGTGGCCGCCAAATAGGCGTCCTCGACCGCGCTGACGACCACGGCGGGGTCAATGCCCTTGTCGCGGCTGAGTTGCTCGACCTGTTGATACAATGCGCTCGCCATAACCTTGCCTGCTACTTTCTACAGCTTTTTCCCGGGCCGGCGGGGTTGCGGCCACTGCGGCGCCAACTGGGCGCGCTCGATCTGGTTCCAACCCAGCACCACGTCTTCGCCTTGATCGCCCTGCTGGGCATGCAAGCGCACGCCCTCGGGGCCGGCGCCCAACAACAGGCCGGTCCAGGAACGGGCGGCCTGGCCGGGGGCGCGGACGCGGATCTGCGCCCGCTGGCCGGCAAAGCGTTCAAAATCAGAGGGTTTGACCAAGGGCCGGTTCAGCCCGGGCGACGACACCTCGAGGGTGTAGGCGCCGGCCAGCACCTGGGCCGGGGCCTCGGCCTCGGCCTGGTCGAGGGCCGCGCTCAAGGCGCGGCTGACGCGCTCGCAATCCCCCAGGCCCACCCCGGCCGGCTGGTCGATCATAACCCGCAACAGCCGCCCCCCCCCTTCGCCCCGCAGCTCCGCTTGCACCAGCTCCAAGCCGGCGGCTGCGACCACCTGTTCCACCAGGGTCCGCCAAGCGGGGGTTTCGAGTTGTGCCTGTGCCGTCATCGGTTTTTATTTGCTTCGCCCACGACCCCAGTTGGCGCCAACAAAAAAGTGGGCTCGCGCCCACTGTCCGCTTGCGCCCCGCTCAATCCTTCCCCATGATAGCGCAATCCCGGCAGGCAAGCAAAGGCGGAGGCAGCCCACCGAGCCGGGTGGCGGGCGGGTGTCTATAATCGAACATTGGCAATGACCCGGAGCCAGACGGTGGTGGAGACGAGCATGGCGGCCTGCGCCTTGCGGGAGCGGGACTCGCGGGGACGGCGCTACCCGGAGGCGCCCCACCCCTACCGGGGCGAGTTCCAGCGCGACCGCGACCGCATCATCCACGCCCGCGCCTTCCGGCGGCTGGAGAACAAGACCCAGGTCTTCACCCGGCGCTACTCCGACCATTTCCGCAACCGCTTGACGCACAGCCTGGAGGTGGCGCAGATCTCGCGCACCGTGGCCCAGGCGCTGGGGCTGAACAGCGAGTTGGTGGAGACGCTGGCGCTGGCCCACGACCTCGGCCACCCGCCCTTTGGCCACGCCGGCGAACACGCCCTCGACCAGGCCATGCGCCGCCAAGGCGAGCGCTTCGACCACAACCTGCAGGCGCTGCGCATCGTGGAGGAGTTCGAGGTGCGCTACGCCGCTTTTCCCGGGCTGAACCTGACGTTTGAGGTGCGGGAGGGGCTGGTGAAGCACTCCCACGACTACGTTGCCGGGCAGCATCCGGAGTTGGCCGAGTATCTGCTCGAACTGCGGCCGCCGCTGGAGGCGCAGTTGATCGACCTCACCGACGAGATCGGCTACGGCGCCGCCGACCTGGACGACGGCTTCGAGGCCCACCTCTTGGGCATGGCGGCGATGGAGGAGCAGGTGCCCCTGTTCGCCCGCCTGGCGGCGGAGGTGGACGCCAGCTTCGGAGGGCTGCGCCCCAAGCTGCGCTTCAACGAGACGCTGAAGCGGCTGCTGGACGCGCTGGTGACCGACCTGATCGAACAGGTGGGGGAGAAAATGGCGGGGTTCGAGTCGGTGGAGGCGGTGCGGCGGCATCCGCAGCGGCTGGCCGGATTTTCGCCCGCGGTGGAGGCGGAGCGGCAGGCGCTCAAGGCCTTCCTCTACCAAAACTTGTACCACCATCCCCAACTGCTAGACGAGAACCGGCAGGCGGAGGCGATGGTGACCGCCGTGTTCGAGCATTTGCTGGCGCACCCGGAGGCGCTGCCGCCGGCCTACCGGGCCCAGGCCGAGCGGGCGCCGGCGGCGCGGGTGATCTGCGATTACCTGGCCGGCATGACCGACAGCTATATCCGGCGCCTGCACCAGCGGATGATTTCGGCAGGCGACCGCTTTCGGCTGGAGCTGGACTAGCCCAAACCCAAGGCCTTCGTTCTGCGTTTCGTCAAGATCACGGGGAAGATCGACGCTGAGCCTGAAGCCTTGGCCTCATCCATCGCATCTTCGGCCGCACGCGGGCGCACTTGGACCTCATCCAGCAGGAAAGCCTTCAATTCGTTGATCCCGCGGAAGTGGCGCGCAGGCACCGGCCCTCCCGCTCCCACGATCGGCGCATAGATCACGCGCAAGCCGTCGCCATTCCTCAAAACATGGAGAAAACCTTCCCTGGGCAGGTTCTCGCGGAGAGCCTCGACCAAGGGATCCTTCGGGCTGCGAAGCGTCATCCGCCGCGTCGGAGTGTCTTTGTCGATCCCAGACCCCTTCAATGCCTCCACGAACGCGCGGTAGGTCGTGAGCGGACCTTTGCTGTCATACCACGGGGTCGCGATCAAAAACTGCCACTCTTCGATTTGGGGAACGAAATGCCAATCCGCGAAGGTCACCGGGATTTTGCTCCGGCTCATTGCCCCGAGCACCTTGGCGCCGATCTCGCGGTCGGCTTCGTTCACCAGCGCTGAGCTATCCATGTCATAAGCCCCAATCCGCCCGCATTCCCTACCGCCTCAACCATGGCGCGCCCCTGCAGCCCGCCCAGCTGGTACCGGCTCTCCACGTTCCAAGACTTCAACACGTTCCACTTGCCCGCCAAACTTGGCTGAGCCTTCGCGTCGGCCTGGAGAAGCCTATCGAGATCGGCTAGTTTTAGCAGTTCTTCCAGATTATGGGTGAAAACCTTTTGGGCGTATTGTTTGTCATAAAATCCATAGCGGCACGTGGCTTTCGCAATTCGGGCCTTCAAAGCACATTCGATGGAGAGCCCGGCAAAATAGTAAGCGCCCTCGATGCAGCCATTCCGCAACAGGATTCGGGCTTCCCTGGCGCGCAACCGCGCAAGTCGCTGGAAGTCCTTCCTGAACATGGGATGGTGCTGGCGGGACATCCGTCGCGGGCTCGTCGAAATTATAATGGATCGCCTTGGCAAGTGGGTTGGCGCCCCACGATTGCACGGTCTCCGAAACGGCGGGTTCGCTATACTGACACTGACGGCAGGCTATGAGCGAGCAAGAATCCCATCCGGAACCCGTGCTGAAGGTAAGCGACCGGCGGCATTTCACCGAGAGCGGCGAGCGGCGCCCGGGGGTGGAGGCGAGGGCGTTCGAGGAGCGGACCGCAGCGGCGGCGCCCGCGCCCCCGGCGGCGCCCCCGCCGGCGCCCGCGGCCGCCCCGCCGCCGCCCCGGCAACAGCGCCTGGCGGCGCGCGAGATCACCTTGCTGGGCCTGCTGCAGGACCTGTATGCCACCTGCATGATGCAGTTGGGGGCGGAACTGCAGCCGGGCCAGCCCGGGCAGGTGGACCTGGAGGGGGCGCGGGAGACGATTGACCTGCTGGGAGTCTTGCAGCAAAAGACGCACGGCAACCTGGAGGCGCAGGAGTCGCGGCTGCTGGAGCAGGCGCTGTACGAACTGCGCCTGGCCTACGTCGAGGTGATGCGGGCCAGCGCGCGGGTGGCGCCGCCGCCACCGCCGCGGCGCTGAGCGCGGCGGCGATGCGGGGGCAGGTCACCATCCTGGGCTCGGGCACCTCCACCGGCGTGCCCACCCTGGGCTGCGGCTGCGCCGTCTGCCACTCCGACGATCCCCACGACCAGCGCCTGCGCCCCAGCATCTGGCTCAGCTACGGCGGCCACCAGGTGGTGGTGGACACCACCCCGGACTTCCGCACCCAGGCGCTGCGGGCGGGCCTGCCCGGCCTGGACGCGGTGCTGTATACCCACAGCCACGCCGACCACATCATGGGGCTGGATGACATCCGGCCGTTCAACTTTGGCCGGCCGGATCCGCTGCCGGTCTATGCCAGCGCCGCCACCCTCGCCGACCTGCGGCGGGTGTACCAATATGTATTCGACGCCACCTACACGGTGAGCGCCATTCCCCGCATCGCGGCGCACGCGATCGCGGCGCCGGTGGATCTGTTCGGGGTGGTGTTCGAGCCGCTGCCGGTGCGGCACGGCGAGCAGGAGGTGCTGGGCTTCCGCTTCGGCGCCAACGCCTACGTGACCGACTTCAGCGAGATTCCCGCGGCCAGCCTGGAACGGCTGCGGGGGCTGGACCTGCTCATCCTGGACGCGCTGCGGGTGCGGCCCCACCCCACCCACTCCCACCTGGCCAACTCGCTGCGGCTGGTGGAGGAGCTGCGGCCGCGGCGGGCCTATTTCACCCATATCGCCCACGAGTTGGGCCACGCCGCCACCGAGCGGTCGCTGCCGGCGGGGGTGCGCCTGGCCTACGACGGGCTGCGGCTGGAGGTCGAACTCTAGCATGGAGGTGGTGCGCAGCCTGGAGGCGTGGCCGGCATGGGCAGCGGGCCGGGCCACGGTGGCCACGGTGGGCAACTTCGACGGGGTGCACCGGGCCCACCGCCAACTGCTGGCGGCGGTGCGGCGGGAGGCGGAGCAGGAGGGGGCGCTGGCGGCCGCGGTGAGCTTCGAGCCCCATCCCAGCCGCATCCTGCAGCCGGCGGCGGCGCCGCCGCTGATCACCCCGGGGGCCGAGCGCATCCGCCAGCTGGCCACCACCGGCATCGAGGCGCTGCTGCTGCTGCCGTTTTCGCGCGAGCTGTCGCTGTGGTCGGCGCGCGAGTTCGCCGAGCGGGTGCTGGTGCGCGGGCTGCGCGCGCGGGCGGTGCACGAAGGCGAGAACTTCCGCTTTGGCCACCGCCATCTGGGCACCGTGGCGACGCTGGCGGAACTGGGGCGGGAGTTCGGCTTTGCCGTGCGGGTGCAAGCCCGGGTGGAGGCGCGGGGCGAGGTGGTGTCGAGCTCGCGCATCCGCGAGCTGGTGGCGGCGGGAGCGGTGGAGCGGGCGCGGGCGCTGCTGGGGCGCGCCTTTGCGGTGCGCGGGCCGGTGGCGGCGGGGCGGGGGGTGGGGCGGCAGCTCACCGTGCCCACGCTGAACCTGTCGCCCTACCAGGAGCTGCTGCCGGCGGCCGGTGTGTACTGCACCTGCCTGCGCCTGGGCGGGGAGTGGCGGGCGGCGCTCACCAACGTGGGGATGCGGCCGACGTTTGGGCCGGGGGGGCCGCTGACGGTGGAGACGCACGTGCTGCATCCGCCGCCGGCGGGGCTGGAGGCCCAGCCCGGCGACGAGATGGAGATCGCTTTTCTGCGGCGCTGGCGGGCGGAGCGGCGCTTCGAGGCGCCCGCGGCGCTGCGGGCGCAGATCGAGCGCGACCTCGCCTTCGCCGAGCGCTATTTTGCCAAGTTTGGGCTACGATAAAACAAGTGTTTGGCCTGACTTGGCTAGGAGGAGTGATTTCATGAAAGCATCGCATTGCATCGCGGCGTGCGCGTTGGCGCTCGCCTTGGCTCCCTGGACGGCGGCGGCGCAAGCCGCCAATCCGGTCACGACCGCGGTCAAGAACTCGCTGCGGGGCGCCACCCGCAACATGGTGGCCTCGGCGCAGGAGATGCCGGCCGACAAGTACGGCTTCAAGCCGACGCCGGAGTCCATGAGCTTCGGGCAGTTGATCCTGCACGTGGCCACCTCGAACACCATGACCTGCCAGTGGATCAGCGGGGCGGCGGCGGCGCCGCGCACCCGGCTGACGCCAAGCTCGCCCAAGGCGGACTTGGTGGCGCTGCTGCAGGCCTCGTTCGCCTATTGCAGCCAGGCGCTGGCGAGCGTGGACGACTCCAAACTGGGGAGCCCGGTGAACTGGTACGGCGGGCACAAAGTCACGCAGGCAGCGGCGCTGCTGGGTCTGGCCGACGATTGGGCCGACCACTACAGCCAGCAGGCCGCCTATTTGCGGCTCAACGGCATGCTGCCGCCGACGGCGCAGCACCACGGGATGCCGAAGGGCAAGATGGGCGGGGGCTTGTAGCAGCCGGCCCGCCCGGCGGCCTACTCCGGCTTGAGCGAGCGCTGCATCAGCTCGGCGACGGCGTGGCGGGGGGGCTGGCCCTCGAACAGCACGCGGTGCATTTGGCGCAGGATGGGCATCTCTACCCCGCGGCGCTCGGCCAGGCGGGCCGCGGCGGCGGTGGTGCGCACCCCCTCGGCCACCATGGGGGTGGCGGCTTGCGCCTCGGCCAGGGAGCGGCCCTGGCCCAGGGCGATGCCCAGCGAGCGGTTGCGGCTTAGCTCGCCGGTGCAGGTGAGCACCAAATCGCCCAGGCCGGCCAAGCCGGCGAGGGTCTCGGCTTGGCCGCCGGCGGCGATGGCCAGCCGGCTCATCTCCGCCAAGCCGCGGGCGATGAGGGCGGCGCGGGTGTTGGAGCCCAGGCCCAGGCCCTGGCAGATGCCGGCGGCGATGGCGATTACGTTTTTGAGCGAGGCGGCCAACTCCACTCCGACCACGTCGGAGCTGGTATAGAGGCGGAGCGTGGGCGAGGCCAAGCGCTGCTGCAGGGAGGTGGCCAAGGCTGGGTCGCGGGCGGCGATCACCACGGCGGTGGGATCGCCGGCGGCGACCTCGCGGGCAAAAGTGGGCCCGCTCAGGGTGGCGAGGCGGGAGCGGATGCCGGCGCCCAAGACCTCTTCGGCAACCTCGGAGACGCGCAGCAGCGTGTCTTCTTCCAGTCCCTTGGTGGCCAGCACGATCTCGACCGCCGGCGGCAGCAGCGGGAGCAGGCGGGCGAGGGTGGCGCGCAGGGCGTGCGACGGCACCGCGATCAGCAGCAGGGGGGCCAGGGCCTCCGCCAGCGAGGCGGTGGGGTGGACGGCCGCGGGCAGGGCAAAGCCGGGCAGATAGACACGGTTTTCGCGCTCGCTGGCCATGGCCTGGGCGAGTTCCGGCTCATAGACCCAGAGTCCGGCCTGGTAGCCGTGCTGCGCCAGCACGATCGCCAACGCCGTGCCCCAGCTTCCCGCGCCGATCACCCCCACCGAGCGGGTCATGTCCGGGCCCCCAGCTTGTGCTCCGTGCCGGCGCGCAGGCGGGCCAGGTTGGGGCGGTGGCGCAGGATGATGAGGGCGGCGGTGGCCACCGCCGCCAGCTTCACTCCCGGCGCCAGCGCCGGCGGCCCGGGCACAAACAGCAGCAGCGGCAGGGCGAGGCAGGCGGCGATGGACGCCAGCGAGACGTAGCGCCAAAGCGCCAGCACCAAGGCGAAGACCGCCAGCGCGCCCAACAACGGCCAGGGGGCCAGTGCCAGGAAGGCGCCCAGGGCGGTGGCCACCCCCTTGCCGCCGCGGAAGCGCAGCCAGGGGCTGTAGAGGTGTCCCAGGATGGCCAGCAGCAGCACCGCGGCCAGCAGCCCGCTCGCGCCGGGAGCCCAGCGCAGCGCCAGCCACACCGCCAGCCAGCCCTTGGCGGCGTCCAGCAGCAGCGTGAGGATGCCGAGCGTTTTGCCGGAGGCGCGCAGCACGTTGGTGGCGCCGATGTTGCCGCTGCCGATCTGGCGGATGTCGCCGCCGGTGCGCAGGCGGTAGACAAGGTAGCCGAACGGAATCGAGCCCAGCAGGAAGGCGACGACGGGCAGCAGGAAGAGGGGAGGGCGCGGGAGCATGCGGCGAGGCCATTGTACAAGGGGACAGGGCGCTGCGGACAGGGCAGCGGGCGAAGGCGGCGGCAGCCGGGCGGGAGACTCGGACAACGGGCCGGGTTTCGAGCGAGAATGGGGGGATGATTGCGGCGCTGCGCTTCCTTTGGTTGGCGACGCGCGGCCACCGCTGGCGGCCGTGGAAGAGCCCCTACCTGGCCTGGCGGATCGAGACTTTTAGCGGCCTGCCCGCCGAGCAGGTCGGGGCGGGCGCGTTCGTCGCCTTTTGCTGGCGCGAACGCGGAAGCCTGCTGCGCTTCCTGCGCTGGACCGGGGAGATGAGTGGGCACCGGCGGCAGAGCCGGCATCCGCTGCAGTCGGCCCAGGCCGGACCGGGCGAAGGCATCAGTTCCGCGGGGTGAGGTTGTAGTAGAAGGAAAACTCCAGCGTGATGAAGGGGCCGTGGAACTGGCTGGGCAGCGGCGGAAACGGGTTGGAGGCGCTGATGGAGGCCTCCGCCGCCTGATCCAGCGAGGCGGTGCCGGACAAGCGCAGCGGATGGATGCCGGGCACGCTGCCGTTGCTGTTGATGTTGAACACCACCACCACCTTGCCTTGGGTGCCGAGGTAAACGGTCTCCGGCATCACCGCATACCAGTTCTGGCGCACGATATCGATCACGCGGCGGAGATAGGGATCGAAGTTGACGCCCTGGGTGTCGGTGAGGATCTGGACGCCGGCGCCGGTCTGGCCGGGGGCCGAGCTGCCGCTGCCGCTGGGCGGGCTGGGCAGGGGAGCGGTTTCCATCACGCCGGGAGAGCCGGTGGCGCGGTCGTGCGCCGCCTGCTCGATGGCCCGCTGCAGTTGCTCGGCCACGCCCATGTTGAGGTGCAGGTTGGGGCGGGTGGCGGGCTTGGGGATGTTCTCCAGCTTGAGCTGGTTGTCGGCGGCCTTGGGCTGTGGCTTGGGCGCGGGCGGGGCGGGCTGGGGCGCGGCGGCGGGAGGCGCGGCCGGGCGGGGCGCGGGCGCCACTGGCCCGGGCGGGGGCGTGGCCGGCTGCGGCTTGGGGGCGGGGCGGGGCGCCGGCACGCTGAGGGAATCCTTCAGCGGGGTGGGGTGGTCAAAGTGACGGTCGCGGTTGGACAGCGCCTTGGGCTGCACCGGCTTCTTTTTGGTGATGAGGTCGCGCGGCATCTCCAGATAGGTGAGTTGTTTGGGTTCCAGCTGGGGCTGCGGGGCGGCGCGCGGAATCTTGATCGGCCCGAAGAGCTTGGGGCTGAACAGGAGCAGAAGTATGATCAGCAGATGGGCGATCACCGAGAGGAAGGCGGACTCGCGGCGCTTGGCGCGCTGGCGCTGGGAGTGCAACTCCAGCAGCAGGTCGTCAATGGGAAAGTCGGCGCCGCGCAGATGGGGCGGCGGCGGCGGGAGGGTGTCGTCCTCCGGGTCCGCCAGTAGTCGGATGAGGGCCATCGTGGGGGCTACGTCGTGTCCTCATGATAGCAGTGGCGGCGAATGGCCGCGATTTTCCTTTATGCTGGTGCTGCGATGTCGGAGTTCACCAACCAGCTCAAGGCCAAGGCCGACATCGGGCGCCTGATCGGCGAGTTCGTGGCGCTCAAGCCCGGCGGCAGCGGCTATGTGGGCCTGTGTCCGTTCCACAGTGAAAAGACTCCGTCGTTCCACGTGCACCGCGCGCGGCAGTTCTATTACTGCTTTGGCTGCCATGCGCATGGCGACATCTTCCAGTTCTTCATGCAACTGCGCCACCTGACCTTTCCGGAGGCGGTGGAGCAGGTGGCCGAGCGGCTGGGGGTGACGGTGCCGCGCCAGGGGGCGGGCGAGGGCGACCCGCAGCGCCAAGAACTGCTGCGCATCCACGCCTCGGCGCAGATATATTTCGAGCGGCGGCTGGCGGCGCCCGAGGGCGCGGCGGCGCGGGCCTATTTGGCCGAGCGCGAGCTGGAGCCGGCGGCGGCGCGCTTCCAGCTCGGCTACGCCCCCGAGGGGGGCCGCGGACTGGCGCTGCACCTGCAGGCCGAGGGCTACACGCCCGACCAGGCGTTGCGCGCCGGGCTGTGCCAACTGCGGCGCGAGAGCGGCGGCGAGCGCGCCCCGGAGGCGCCGGCCTGGACCGACCTCTACGACCGCTTCCGCCAGCGGCTGATGTTTCCCATCGCCGACGAGCGCGGGCGGGTGATCGCCTTTGGCGGGCGGGCGCTGGCGCTGGACCCCACCGGCAAGACGCCCAAGTACCTGAACTCGCCCGAGAGCCCGCTCTACACCAAGGGCCGGGTGCTGTACAACCTCGACCGGGCGCGCGAGGCGATCCGCCAGCTTGGCTACGTGATCCTGGTGGAGGGATATTTCGACTGCATCCGGGTGTTTGAGGCGGGCTTCGAGAACGTGGTGGCAAGCTGCGGCACGGCGCTCACGGCGGCGCAGATCGCCCCGGTGGCGCGGCTGAGCAAGAAGGCGGTGATCAACTTCGATCCGGATGCCGCCGGGGCGGCGGCGGCGGAGCGCTCCATCGGGCTGCTGCTGGAGGAGGGCTTCGCCATGCGGGTGGTGGTGCTGGAGGGCGGCCTCGATCCCGACCTCTACGTACGGCGGCGGGGGGCGGCCGCCTACGGCGAGGCGCTGAAGGGGAGCCGATCGTTCTTCGACTACTTGGCCGAGCGCGCCCGCCGCCAGTACGACCTGCGCCGGGGCGAGGGCAAGGTGGCGGCGCTCAACCACTTGCTGCCCTACCTGAGCCGGGTGCACGACCCCATCCTGCGGCAAAACTTGGCCGAGAACCTGGCAGTGGAGTTGGGCATCGAGGCCGGGCTGCTGAGCCAGCAATTGGCGCGGGCGGCGCGCGAGCGGCGGGCGCAGATGCCGGCGGCGTCGCCCGGGGCGGCGTCGGAGATGCTATATGCCGAGCGCGTCATCTTGCGCGCCTTGGCGGAGTGGCCGGAGCGGCGGGCCAGCCTGGGCGGGATGTTGCAGCAGGAGGAGTTGTTGCAAGGGCTGCCGTCGGAAGGGGTGGCGGGGGCGTTGCGGGCGGCCGGGGAGGGGCTGGCCACCTGGGAGGAGATGACGGAGGGCTGGGAGGCCGCGGACCGGCTTTGGCTGGCGCAGGCGCTGCTGTCGCCCCAGGGAGAGGCCGAGTTAAGCGAGCCGGTGCTGGCAGGGGCGTTGGCGGCGCTGCGCGAACGCCGTGCCGGCAAGCAGACGCGCGAGTTGCAGGGGCGGATTCAGCAGGCAGCGGCCCGCGGCGACCGGGTGGAGTTGGAGGGATTGTTGCGGGAGAAGGCGGCCTGGGATGCCCGCCTGCGGCAGCCGGAGGGCGAGCCGGGCGGGGGCGCCGCGGCGACGGGCGGGTAGGCGCCGATTCCCAAGCCGCCGGCTGGGGGCCAAGCCCGGGTTGGAACTGCCGGCGGGCGCACCGGGCCGGGGCGGCAGCAGGAAAAAGAAACCGCCAAGGGCTGGGTTTCATCTAGCCAAAAGGGGCAGGTGGGGCGAGGTGCCAGCCGTAGGTCGTGGCGGGACGGGGCTTTGCGGACCGGTTGTGCTTTCCTTTCTCCCAGGCGCTGCGATAAAATAGGCAGTTCTGGTTGTTCGCGCCCGCAAAAGGAGTGACCTTGGCCATCGAGGATAAATTCGACGAGATCAGCAAGCTGGTGCACGTCGGCAAGAAGCAGGCGTTCCGTCCCGAGGAGGAGTCCGGGGAGATGTTGCCGGGAGACCTGCACTCCACCGACGATTTGGACGAGCTGCTGACCAGCTTTGGCCGGCGCCCCGGGGTGGAGCCGATCGAAGAGGCGCGCGAGGGCGAGGGCGAGCGCCTGGGGGGCGAGGAAGAGGAGCTGGAGCTCGACCTGACGCCGGGGGCGCTGGAGAAGACCAACGATCCGGTGCGGATGTACCTGCGCGAGATGGGCACGGTGCCGCTGTTGACGCGCGAGGGCGAGGTGGAGATCGCCAAGCGCATCGAGCGCGGGCAGTTGCGGGTGCTGAAGGCGCTGTCGCGCTCGCCCATCGTGATCAAGGAGATCTTGGGGCAGGGCGAGGATCTGCGCCGCGGCGCCAAGGGCATCAAGGAGATCGTCACGGTGGACGTGGAAGAGGACGAGATCTCCGAGGAGGTGCTGCAGAAGCGCACCCGCGAGGTGCTGGGGCAGATGGAGGCGATGGCGGGGCTGTTCAAGCGCGCGCAGCAGTGGGAGGAGAAGCTGGGCGAGCTGCCCCGCAAGGGCGTGGAGCAGCGGCGCGCCCACTACCAGTTGGCGCGTGCCCAGGTGGAGCTTTCCCGCCTGATCCGCGGCATGGGCTTCACCGTGAACGCGCGCAAGCGGCTGATCGACAAGCTCTTCCGCGTGGTGGAGCAGTTGCGCCCGCTGGAGTCGCAATATGCCCGCCTGGAGCGCAAGCTGGAGGCGACGCGCGGGGCGGAGGCGATCAAGGAACTGCGCCGCGAGCAGCGCCAGGTGCGGGAGCAGGTCAACCAGTTGGAGGCGCAAGCCGGCGCCAACGGCGCCGACCTGAAGCGCAGCCGCGCCACCATCGTGGTGGGCGACCACGAGGCCGAACAGGCCAAGCGCGAGCTGATCGAGGCCAACCTCCGCCTGGTGGTCTCCATCGCCAAGAAATACACCAACCGCGGGCTGCAGTTCCTGGACCTGATTCAGGAGGGCAACATCGGGCTGATGAAGGCGGTGGACAAGTTCGAGTACCGCCGCGGCTACAAGTTCTCCACCTACGCCACCTGGTGGATCCGCCAGGCCATCACCCGCGCCATCGCCGACCAGGCGCGCACCATCCGCATCCCGGTGCACATGATCGAGACCATCAACAAGCTCATCCGCACCTCGCGCCAACTGGTGCAGGAGCTGGGACGGGAGCCCACCAGCGAGGAGATCGCCAAGCGCATGGACATCCCGGTGGTGAAGGTGCGCAAGGTGCTGAAGATCGCCCAGGAGCCGATCTCGCTGGAGACCCCGATCGGGGAAGAGGAAGACTCGCATCTGGGCGACTTCATCGAGGACCGCGGCGTGATCTCGCCCGCCGACGCGGTGATCAACGTCAACCTGAAGGAGCAGACGGCGCAGGTGCTGAAGACGCTGACCCCGCGGGAAGAGAAGGTGATCAAGATGCGCTTCGGGCTGGACGACGGCAGCGAGCACACCCTGGAAGAGGTGGGGCAGTCGTTCGCTGTGACGCGCGAGCGCATCCGCCAGATCGAGGCCAAGGCGCTGCGCAAGCTGCGCCACCCCTCGCGCAGCCGCAAGCTGCGGGCCTTTGTCGAGAGCCTGGTGGAGTAGGGAAGCACCGCCATGGACGAGCAGGTCGTGCAGCCGTCCGCCGAGCCAGCGCCGATTGGGGGTGCGGCGGCGGCGGGCCCGGAGGCAGGCCGGGGGCGTTCGGCGCTGGCGGTGGTATTGGCGCTGGGGCTAAGCGGCGGTCTGCTGGGCGGCTGGGTGCTGGGGCGAAGTGGAGGCCGGGACGGCGGCGCGCCGATGCCGGGCAGCATCGCCGCAGCCGAGCGGGCCGTGGCGCCGGCGGTGGTCAAGATCGAGGTGGAGAGCCCGCGGCGGGCCCGGCCCGGATTCCGCCTCCCGCCCGGGCTGGTCTTGCCGGCACGCCCGCGCCTGCAGCACAGCCTGGGCTCGGGGCTGATCGTGGATGCGCGCGGCTATATCGTCACCAACCGCCACGTCGTCAACCACGCCCAGCGCATCCGGGTGGCCGTGCCCGGCGACCACCACACCTACTTTGCCCGCCTGGTGGGCATGGACGACGAAACCGACCTGGCGGTGGTCAAGATCCAGGCCCCGCACCCGCTGCCGGTGGCGCGGCTGGGCGACTCCCGCCGCTTGGCGGTAGGCGACTGGGTAGTGGCGATCGGCAGCCCGTTCGGGCTGGAGGACACCGTCACCGCCGGCATCGTCAGCGCCCTGCACCGGGCGATGGACCCCAGCCAGCAGTTTGAGAGCTTCATTCAAACCGATGCCCCCATCAACCCGGGCAACAGCGGCGGCCCGCTGATTGACCTGGCGGGCGAGGTGGTGGGCATCAATACCTCCATTTACACCTACACCGACGGCTACCAGGGCGTGGGCTTCGCCCTGCCCAGCCGCCTGGTGGCGCAGATCTATCCGCAACTGATGCGCCAAGGGCATGTGACCCGGGGCTCGATCGGGGTCTACTTCGAGAGCGCGATTGATCCGGCGGTGCGGCGCGTCTACCACCTCGGCCCGGGAGTGCCGCTGTCGGAGGTGGCGGCCAACGGACCGGCAGCGCGTGCGGGGTTGCGGCCGGGCGACGTCATCACCAGCCTGAACGGGGTTCCCATCGCCAATGGCGACGCGCTCATGAACGCGGTGGTGGTCCTGCCCATCGGCGAGAGGCTGCAGGTGGGGTATGTGCGCAACGGGGAGGCGCGGCAGGTGGAGGTGGAGGTGGCGGACCGCAGCCGGCTCTATCCCGACCCGGCGGCGGGCACGCCCGCGCCGCCGCCGCTGCCCCCGCCGGCGCCGGATTGGGGCCTGAGCCTGCAGGCCTCCGACCAGGGCACCGGGGCCAAGGTCAAGGCGGTGGCGCCGGATTCGTTCGCCGACACCATTGGCATACGCAGCGACGACGTGGTGGTGGAGATCAACCATCAGCCCATCCACTCCCTCGCCGACGTCAACCGCATGGCGGCGGCGGTGCAGAGCGGGCAAGACCTGGCCATGGTGCTGCGCCGGCCCAACGGCGACGGCACCGTCAGCCGCTGGCTGGTGGGCGGCACGCTGCCGCCGCTGCCGGCGGCCGCGGGGCCGGGGCGGTGAGCGGGCTGCTGCTGCTGGGCGTGCTGTGGCTGGGGCCGCAGCACGCCGCTCCGCCTCCCCACCGCGCCGCCCACCACCTGCTCCAGCACGCCGCCACGCGCCGCGCCGGCAAGCAGCCGGCGGCGCGGAGAGCGGCCCAGCGGCGGCCGCCGCGGCGGCGTGCCGTCCGGCGGCGGCCGCTCGGCATCGCCCCGGCGCGCGCCGCCCAAATCCAGCAGGCGCTGGTCGCGGCCGGCTATTTGCATCACGCCAGCGGGCGTTGGGACGCGGCCACCGCCGCCGCCATGAAGAAGTTCCAGGCCGAGCACCGCTGGCAAACGCGCTTTGTGCCCGACGCCCGCGCCCTGATCGCGCTCGGGCTGGGCCCGGCGGCCACACCGCTCGGGGGCTAGGCGGGCGCGGCCGCGGGCGGATCTGGCGCGGGGGCCCATCCGGGGGGTGGGGACATCCTGTCGTACACTAGTGTCTGCATGGCCATGCCTGCACCCCTGCAAAACCTGATCGGCGGAGCCTGGACGGCGCCGCGCTCGGGCGCCTATCTGGAGCGCCACAACCCGGCCGACACCCGCGAATTGGTGGCGCAGTTTCCGGCCTCCAACGCCGAGGATGCGGCCGCCGCCGTGGACTCGGCGGCGGCCGCCTATCCCGCCTGGCGGGCAACCCCGGCCCCGCGGCGGGCGGAGATCCTCTACCGGGCCGCCGAGCTGCTGGTGCAGCGGAAGGAGGCCTACGCCGCCACCATGACGCGGGAGATGGGCAAGGTGCTGGTGGAGGCCCGCGGCGACGTCCAAGAAGCCATTGACATGCTGTACTTCATGGCGGGCGAGGGGCGGCGGCTGTACGGGCAGACCACGCCCTCCGAGCTGGCCAACAAGGTATGCATGACCACACGCGTGCCGCTGGGGGTGGCCGCGCTGGTGACGCCCTGGAACTTTCCCATGGCGATCCCGAGCTGGAAGCTGGCGCCCTGCCTGCTGTGCGGCAACACCGCCGTGCTCAAGCCGGCGGAGGATACGCCCCTGTCGGCGCTTAACTTTGTGCAGACGCTGTACGACGCCGGGCTGCCGCCGGGGGTGGTAAACGTGGTGATGGGGCGGGGGGCGGAGGTGGGGGCGGCGCTGGTGGGCGACGAGCGCACCCGCATTGTCTCCTTCACCGGCTCGACCGCGGTGGGCCGCGAGGTGGGGCAGCGGGCCGCGGCCAGCTTCAAGCACTGCAACCTGGAGATGGGCGGCAAAAACGCCATCCTGGTGCTCGACGACGCCGAACTGGATCTGGCGGTGGACGGCTGCCTGTGGGGGGCATTTGGCACCAGCGGCCAGCGCTGCACGGCTACCAGCCGGATCGTGGTGCAGGAAGGCGTCTACGACCGCTTCCTCGAGGCATTGGTGGAGCGGACGCGCGCGCTGCGGGTGGGTCCGGGGCTGGACCAGGCCAATCAGGTGGGCCCGATCGTGAACGCCAAGCAGCTCCAGCGCATTGAGGAGTACGTGGCGCTGGGCCGGCAGCAGGGGGCGCGCCTGGTGCTGGGGGGCGAGCGGGTGCGGCAGGGGGCGTGCGCGCAGGGGTATTTCTACGCGCCCACCATCTTTGCCGAGGTTTCGCCGGAGATGCGCATTGCCCAGGAGGAGATCTTCGGGCCGGTGCTGTCGGTGATGCGCTGCGGGGGGCTGGAGGAGGCCATTGCCATCGCCAACGGCGTCGCCTATGGACTCTCCTCGGCGCTCTACACCGCCAACGTCAACGCCGCCTTCCGCGCCCTGCGCGACTTGGAGACGGGCATCGTCTACATCAACGCGCCCACCATCGGAGCCGAGGTGCACCTCCCCTTCGGCGGCATGCGCAGCACCGGCAACGGCCACCGCGAGAGCGGGCTGGCGACGCTGGACGTCTACAGCGAGTGGAAGACGCTGTATGTGGACTTCAGCGGGCGGCTGCAGCGGGCGCAGATCGACTGAGGAGCAGGCGGAGCGGGCAGCAACCGGCTGATTTGGGACAAACCATGATTATAGGTGTACCGCGGGAATTGAAGGATCACGAGACGCGCGTCGGCCTGGTGCCGGCCGGAGTGGGAGAACTGACCAGCCTGGGCCACACCGTGCTGGTGGAGACGGGGGCGGGGCACGCGTCGTTTTTCGACGACGAGGAGTACCGCCGCCAGGGGGGCGAGATCATCACCACCGCCAAGGAACTGTGGGGGCGGGCGGAGATGGTGTGCAAGGTGAAGGAGCCGATCGAGCCGGAGTACCGCTTTTTTCGGCCGGGGCTGATGCTGTTCACCTATCTGCACCTGGCGCCGCTGCCGGAGCTGACCGATGAGCTGCTGCAGCGCGAGGTCACCGCCATCGCCTACGAGACGGTGGTGGGGCCGCAGGGAGGCTTGCCGCTGCTGGAGCCGATGAGCGAGGTGGCGGGGCGGCTGGCCGTGCAGGTGGGAGCGCAGTATATGGAGCGCCGCTACGGCGGCCGTGGCCTGCTGCTGGGCGGGGTGCCGGGGGTGCCGCCGGCGCGGGTGCTGGTGCTGGGCGGCGGCATCGTGGGCACCAACGCCGCCAAGATCGCGGTGGGCATGGGGGCGGTGGTGACCGTGGCCGACCGCAGCGCCACCCGCCTGCGCCAGCTCGACGACCTGTTTGGCGGGCGGGTGCTGAGCCTGGCGGCCAACCCCACCACCATCGCCGAGGCGGTGCGCGAAGCCGATCTCGTGGTGGGGGCGGTGCTGATCCCGGGCGCGAGCGCGCCCAAGCTGGTGAGCTCGGCGATGGTGACCCAGATGAAGCGCGGGGCGGTGATCGTGGACGTGGCCATTGACCAGGGCGGCTGCATCGAGACCGCCCACCCCACCACCCACACCCATCCCTCCTACGTGGTCCATGACGTGGTGCATTACTGCGTGACCAACATGCCGGCGGCGGTGCCGCGCACCTCGACCCTGGCGCTCACCAACGCCACCTTTGCCTACGTGCGCCAATTGGCCGATTTGGGCCTGGCAGCGGCCGTGGGCAACGACGCCGGCTTGCTCGCGGGAGTCAACACCCATCGCGGCGAGTTGACCTGCGCGGCGGTGGCCAGCGCCCAGAACCGGCCGCATCGGGCTTTGACCGAATTGTTATAATTTACAGGTGCGAGACGATGCCATCCCCGGAGCCGGAAGCGAGCTGAACGCCCGCGAGCGTGTCATCCTGGAAGGGGTGATGGAGGCCTACCTGGCCTCGGGGGCGCCGGTGGGCTCGCGCGCGCTGGCGGAGAGGCGGACCGACAGCCCCAGCCCGGCCACGATTCGCCACGTGCTGGCCGAACTGGAGCAGAGTGGCTATTTGATGCATCCGCACACCTCGGCGGGCCGGGTGCCCACCCACAAGGCCATTCGCTGGTGGCTGCACCAGATGCAGCCGGCCCCGCCCAACCCGGGCGGCGAAGAGCGGCAACGGCTGGAGCGGGCGCTGCGCGAGGCCAGCGACGAGGCCACCCTGTGGCAGCGCGCCTCCGAGTTCCTCTCCGAGACGAGCCATCAGTTGGGCATGGTGGCGGTGCAGCCCTGGAAGGACAGCGGGCTGCGCCATCTGCGCTTTTTCCGCCTCACCGAACAGCGCGTCTTGGCCATCCTGGTGGCCACCGACGGGCAGGTGCGCGAGCGCGTGAGCCGCGTGCCGGAGGCGTATACGCAGGCCGAGCTGGACGCCGCGGCGCGCTTCTTCAACCACAATTTTGCCGGTGCCACCCTGGCGCGCATTCGGCGCGAACTGCAGCACCGCATCGAGGAGGAGCGTGCCGCTTACGACCACCTGCTCAAGCGGGTGCTGGTGCTGTCGCACTGCGGCCTGCTGGCGATGCAGAACGACGGCGAGGTTTACTTCCAGGGCGCCAGCCACCTGCTGGTGGGGCTGGATGGGGAGAAGCTGGGCCAGATGCTGGCGCGCCTGAACCAAAAGGAGCAGTGGCTGCATCTGTTGATGAACATCGGCGCGGGCGATGAGGACCTGCTGGAGTGGGCGACCGGCACGCGTGTGGGGCGTGGACGGCTGCGGGTGCGGGTGGGACTGGAAGAGGAGCAAATGCCGGAATTTTCCCTGATCACCACCGAGTACCGCCAGGGGGCGCTGGGGATCCTGGGTTCGACGCGGATGGAATACCAACGGGCGCTGGGGGCGGTGGCGCTGGTGCGGGACTTGTTCGACCAGGTGCTGGGAGGGAACGGGGCATGAGCAGCCAGGAACCGGAATTGCCGCCGGTGGATGCGGCGCAGGAGCTGGCGCCGGAGACGGCGGCGGCGGCGGGCGCGGAGGAGTTGCGGCGGGTGGTGGAGGAGCGCGACGCGCTGCAGGACCGCTTGTTGCGGACGCTGGCGGAGGCCGACAATTACCGCAAGCGCATGCAGCGCGAGCTGCTGGAGGCGCGGGCGCACGCCACCACCGAGGCGGTGCGGCCCTTCCTGACGGTGCTGGACGGGTTCGAGCGGGCGGCGCGGCACGGCCACGCCCACGCCGGCGACCTGCGCAAGGGCCTGGAGCTGCTGCACCGGCAATTGGAGGAGGCGGCGCGCAAGGCGGGCCTGGAGGCGATTGCGGCGCTGGACCAGCGCTTCGATCCGCACCAACACGAGGCCATCGAGATGGTGGAGACGGAAGCCGTGCCGGAAGGGACCGTGGTGGAGGAGCTGCAGCGGGGCTACAAGCTGAAGGATCGGCTGGTGCGGCCGGCCATGGTCAAAGTCGCGCGCGGGAAACAATAGTCCTCGATGCCTGAAAAACGCGATTACTATACCGTGCTGGGAGTGGCCCGCGAGGCGGGGGAGGCGGAGATCAAGAGCGCCTACCGGCGCTTGGCGATGCAGCACCATCCCGACCGCAACCGCGACAACCCGGAGGCGGAGGAGGCCTTCAAGGAGGCGTCGGAGGCCTACAGCGTGCTGGCCGACCCGCAGAAGCGGTCGCAGTACGACCGCTTTGGCCATGCCGGGGTGGGCGGCAACGGCGGGGGCTTCGATCCGTCGGCGTTCGCCGACTTCTCCGACATCTTTGGCGACTTCTTCGGGTTCGGCGACCTGTTCGGCGCGGGCCAGCGGCGGGGGCGCAAGGGGGCGCAGCGCGGCAACGACCTGCGCTACGACCTGGAGATCTCCTTCGAGCAGGCGCTGCACGGCTTCGAGCCGGAGATCAAGTTCCAGCGGTTGGCGGTGTGCGACTCCTGCCACGGCAAGCGCACCCGGGGAGGGGTGGCGCCGCCGCCGTGCGGGGCGTGCGGGGGGCGGGGCCAAGTGCGCTTCCAGCAGGGCTTTTTCAGCGTGGCGCGCACCTGCGGGAGCTGCGGCGGGGCGGGGGTGGTGATCCGCGATCCCTGCCCGCTGTGCCGCGGGCAAGGGCGGGTGACGCGCGAGATCAAGCGCACCATCGCCGTGCCGGCGGGGGTGGAGGAGGGCATGCAGTTGCGGCTGAGCGGGGAGGGCGAGGCGGGCGGCAATGGCGGGCCCGCCGGCGACCTCTACGTGCTCATCCACGTGCGCGCCCACGCCTTTTTCCAGCGCAAGGGGACCGAGCTGTACTGCGCCATCCCCATCTCGTTTCCGCAGGCGGCGCTGGGCTGCGAGATCCGGGTGCCGACGCCCTGGGGCGACGAACTGGCGACGGTGCCGGCGGGCACCGCCAGCGGCGAGGAGCTGGCGCCGCTCAAGGGCAAGGGGGCGCCGCGGGTGAACGCGCGCGGGCGCGGCGACCTGCACGTGTACGTGCAGATCGAGGTGCCGAAGAAATTGAACCGCGAGCAGAGGCAGTTGTTGCAGGAGCTCGACCGGCTGATGCCCAACCAGAACGCCCCCCACGACGCCGGGCTGTTCGAAAAGGTCCGCGACCTGTTTGGATAGGGGCATGGCGCGGCGCCGCTTTTTTGCCACCCGGGTGGCCGCCGGCGAGGCGGAGATCGAGGGCGCGGGCGCGGCGCACCTGGCGCGCGTGCTGCGGGTCGCGGTGGGGCAGGAGTACGAGCTGGCCCACGCCGGCCAGGTGTACCTGGGGCGGGTGGAGCGGGTGAGCCCGCGCGCGGTGGGTTTTCGCCTGCTGGCCACGCTGCCCGCGCCCGCGCCCACGCCGCCGCTGGCGCTGGCGGCGGCGCTGTTCAAATTCGACCGCTTCGAGTGGATGCTGGAGAAGGCGACGGAATTGGGGCTGAGCCGCTTGCATCTGCTGGCCACGCGCCGCACCGACCCACGCCTGGTGGCGGCCGCGGCCAAGCGGCAGGAGCGCTGGCAACGCCTCGCGCTGGAGGCGGCGCAGCAGTCGCGCCGCGCCGATGGGCCCGAGATCGTTCCCGTCCAGACCCTGGCGGAGTTCCTGGCGGCGCCGCCGGCGGGGGCCAAGCTCCTGCTCTCGGAAGAGCCGGGAGGGGCACCGGTCCCGATCGGCGCCACCAGTCCGCTGACGCTGCTGAGCGGGCCCGAAGGCGGCTTCGCCCCCGAAGAATGGGCGGCGGCCCAGGCGGCCGGGTTCGCGGCGACCTCGCTGGGGCCGCGCATCCTGCGCTGCGAGACCGCGATCCTGGCCGCGCTGGCGCGGCTGGGATAAGGCCTACTGCGGGCCCAGCCAGGCGGCGCGCAGGGCGCGCTCGGCGGCGGTGGCCCCGGGCCGATCCACCAGCCGGCAGGCGGTGGCGTGCGGGGCCTGCGGGGTGAGGGTGAGCATGAAGGAGGCGCCGTGCTGGCTCACCCCGACCTGCGCCGCCTGCCCCGGCGGCAGCCGGTCCACCGGCGAGGCGGCGATGCCGCCCGCCCCGGCCGCCGCAACCGGCGCGCCGTTGATCGAAACCAAAACATCGTCGTTGCCGAAGCCGGCGGCCTCGGCCGGGCTGCCGGGAGCGACCCCGCGCACCACGTGGCCGCCGAGATAAAGGCCGGAATAGCTCTCCACCCCCGCAGCGACGGCGCACTGCAGCTCCAGGCCGACCGGGGCCAAATAGTGGTTGTAGGGGATGGGTTGGGTGCCGGCGACATAATCGCGGAAGAACGGGGCGTAGGAGGCGCCGCCGGCCACCGCCTCCACCGCGTGGTGCACGTCGTCGTCGGTGTAGCCGCGGCCGGGGAGGTAATAGGTGGCGCGCGGGGCGTGGTAGGTGTGGTCCCACAGCCAACGCATCACGTCATTCAGCGACTTGCGCCCGCCGGTGCGGGCGCGCAGGTCGAGGTCGAGCGTGGCGGCGAGCTGCTCGCCGCGGGTGTAGTAGGAGATGGTGGTGATGCCTTGGTTGGTCTGCTGGCGCAGCGGGGTGGCGTCGTGGAACCAGGCGGTGAGGGAAGACTCCTCGGCGCTCATCAGGCGGTAGGCGGGGGCGGTGAGCGAGGCCCCCAAGCTGCGCCCGAGATTGCTGAGGTAGCGGTCGGCGCCGACCAGGCCGGTGCGCTCCAGGGTGATGTCACCGTAGTACTGGGTGAAGCCCTCGGCCACCCACAGCGAGGGGGTGGGGTTCTGGCCCTCGTAGTTCCAGGGACCCAGCGCCAGCGGGCGGATGCGCTTGACGTTCCACTGGTGGAAGAACTCGTGCGCGGCGTCGGCGAGGGCGCCGCGCAGGCCGCGCGCCGTGCCCAGCCCGGCGGGAATGATGATCTGCGTGCCGAACAGGTGCTCCATGCCGTCGCCGCTGCCGGGATCGAAGTGGAAGAAGAAGGTGTAGGTGTCGAGTTCGTCAGGCGCGATGAGGGCGTTTTCGGCGCGGACGATCTTCTCCAGGCCGGCGAGCAGGGCGGCACGGTTGGCTTGGTTGCTGCCGGGGGTGGCGAAGTCGTGGATGAGGACGCGGTAGAGCTTGCCGTCGGCGTGGAACTGGTCGAGGGTGAAGTTGGGGGCGGCCTCGGTGGTGGCGTCAATGAAGATGTCGTAGTTGGGGAACCAGAGGTGGGTCTGGTTGAGCTGGCCCAGCTCATTGAGCACCTTCCAGCCGGGCGGGGCGAGGATGTCGAGCGTCACCGGGTTGGGCTTGTCGCCGGGCAGAACCATATAGACGGGGCCGCCATTGAGGTTGGCGTGGGTGGCGTCCACTTGGAAGAAGGTGCCGTCGAGCGGCTTGTTGCCGTAGACGCGGTACTGCCAGCGGATTTGGCGGCAGGCGCCGTTGCGCACCTCCCAGGTGTTGGGATCCACGCGGACGAAGGGCAGGGGGCGGTCGCCGCGCGCGGGCTGGGCGCCGGGCTGGCAGAAGGCGGCGGGCTGCTGCACATTGACGGCGAAATTGAAGATGGAGTAGCGGCCGGGGTAGAAGGCGGGCAGTTGGATGCGGGTGGTGGGGGTGGGGGCGGGGGCCACCAGGGCGACGTTGGCCAAGTGGTCGTTGGGGTGGGTGAGATCCACGGTGTAGTGGAGGGTGGGCAGGGGGCGGACCACAAGCGCGCGCAAGTAGGCGGCGTCGGGCTGGCCGGCCTGGGCCCAGGCGGCGCACGAGGCGCACAGAAGGCAGAACAGCGCGGCGGCAAGGCGAGGTCGCATGGAGGTTCTCCGCTTGATCCTGGAATTGTAGCAAGCCGAAGCCAGCCGCCTACCAGGGCGCGGGGGCGCGGTCGGGCGCGGCCAAGCTCAGGCCCAACAGGATGGGCACCACCACCAGCAGCGGCGCGTAGAGCCACCAGCAGCGGGTGGCGACGGTGAAGTCGCGCAGCGGACCGAGCATGTTGCCCCAAGTGGGCCAAGGCTGGGGGAGGCCAAGGCCGACCAACTCGAGGCTGACCTCGGCACCGATGGCGGCCGCCAGCAGCAGGGCAAAATAGGTGGCGACGAGGCCGCGGAGGTTGGGCCAGAGGTGGCGCACCAGGATCTGGCCGCGGGTGGCGCCCAAGCCCACCGCGGCCTGAACAAAGTCCTGCTGCACGAGGTTGCGGGCGGCGCCGTAGAGCGACCAGGCGGCCACCGGCCAGGCGGCGGCGGCGAACAGCACCACCAGGGCGAGCGCCATGGCGAGCGGGCCGGCGTCGAGCGGCATGGCGGCGCGCACCGCCACCAGGGCAAACATCCAGGGCAGGCTGCGGCAGATCTCGCCGGCGGCGCGGCCGAGCGCGTTGGCCGTGGGCGAAAGGGCGGCGCCCAGGCCAACGCCAGTGGCCAGCGCCAGCGCCGGGACGGCCATGGCCAGCGCCAGCAGCGAAGACAGGCCGCTGGCGAGCAGCAGGCGCGAAAACACATCGCGGCCGAAGCTGTCGGTGCCCAGCCAATGGCGCTCGCCAGCGGCGGCGGGCTGCGACCAGGTGGGCGGGGCGAGCGTGGCGGCGCGGTCCTGGGCGCGGAAGGAGAGCGGGGCCAGCAGGGGGCCGGCCACCGCCAGCAGCAGCCAGAGCAGCAGCGCGACCCGGCGCAGGCGGCTCATGCGCCGGGACCGGGCGCGGCCGCGGCCCGGCGGGGAGCGGCGGCGCGCAGGCGCGGGTTCAGGGCGAGCTGCACCGCCTCCGACACCGCGTTGCCGACGATGACCACCACGGCGGAGATCAGCACCAGCGCCGCTAGCACCGGCATGTCGCGCGACTGCGCCGCCTGGATGGAGAGCTGTCCCAAGCCGGGCCAGCCCAGCAGCGGTTCCAGCACCACCAGCTCCACCAGCGCTTGCGACAGGGTCAGCGAGGCCACCGGCACCAGCACGTCGGCGGTGTTGGGCAGGGCGTGGAGGCAGAGCAGGCGGAGCGGGGAGAGGCCGGCGGCGCGGCCTTGGGTCATGAAACCGCGCGCCGCGACATGGGCGAGCGCATGCGCGGCCTGGAAGTAGACCGTGGGCAGGAAGGCGAGCGCCAGCACGGTGGCGGGCAACCAGGGGGAGGAGGCGCCCAGGCCGGGCAGCCAGGAGGCCGGGGCCAGCACCAGCGCCCCCACCGCCAGCACCCCCAGCGGCAGGGCGGTGAGCAGCGAGGCGGCGCCATGGAAGGCCAGCTCGAGCCCCCGCCGCAGGCGCCAGCGCGCCAGCTCGCCCATCCAGGCTGGGATCAAGGCCAACAACAGTCCGGCGCACCACGCCAGCCCCAATCCGAGTAGGATAAGTTCCAGGCTGGCGGGTGCACGCTCGCGCAGCAAGCTGACAACCGGACGATGAAACTGCAGCGAATACCCCCAGTCGCCGCGCACCGCCGCCGCCAGCCAAGCCGCGAAGCGGGCGAGCAGCGGGCGCTGCGGCAGGTACACGGCGCGCAGATGGGCGAGGGTGGCGGGCGGCACCGCGGGGTCGAGTTCCAGCGCGGTGAAGGCATCGCCCGGCGCCCATTGCCCCAGGGCAAAGCTCAACAGCAGGCAGGCGAGCAGGGCGGTGGCGGCGGCGGCGAGCCGGAGGCGCAGGCGAGAAGGCATCTGGGGGCCATACTACCACTGGCGCGCGCCTGGGCCCGGGGAGCGGGCGTGGCCCTGGCGCTGGTGGCGTTCGGTCTGGGGCAAGCCCAGCCACGCCCGGTGAGCGGCGCCCACGGCGGTTCGATCACCGTGCCGGTGGGCGCCGATCCGCAGACCCTGAACCCGGTGTTCGCCATGGACAGCACCTCGCAACTGCTGGCCAGCCTGACCATGGCCGACCTGATGCACATCAACCCGCACACCCTGCAGGTCGAGCCCGCCTTGGCCACCGCGGTGGAGCACCGCAGCCAACGGGTGTGGCTGGTGCATCTCCGCCATGGGGTGAAGTTCAGCGACGGCGCGCCCTTCACCGCCGCCGATGTCGCCTTCAGCTTCCAGGTCTACACCGACCCCAAACTGGATGCTCCCGAACGCGCCCTGCTCACCATCCAGGGGGCGCCGATCCGCTGCAAGGTGCTGGCCCCCGACGAGGTGGAGCTGGATCTGCCCGGGCCGATCGCGGTGGGCAACCGGCTGTTCGACAGCGTGTGGATGCTGCCCCGCCACCTTCTGCTCCACGCCTACCGCGCCGGGACGCTGGCGCACGCCTGGTCGGCGGGGACCAATCCGGAGGAGATGGCGGGGCTGGGCGCGTTTCGCCTGGCTGGCTTCGAGCCCGGGCGCGAGGTGACTTTGGAGCGCAACCCGTACTACTGGCGCACCGATGCCGGCGGGAAGCGGCTGCCGTTTCTCGATGCCGTCCACCTGAGCGTGGTCTCCGATCCCAGCCTGCGGCTGGAGCTGTTCCTGCGCGGGCAAGTGGACGGACTGGAGTCGTTGAACAGCGCCGACTTCGACCGCCTGCGCGGCAACCGCTGCTGCCGGCTGCTGGACGCCGGCCCCGGCTTGAACTCGGAGGTGCTGGTGTTCAACCAAGCGCCCACGCCGGCGGGAACCAGCGCGCCGGCGCGGGCCTGGTTTCGCCAGACCGCCTTTCGCCAGGCGGTGTCGGAGGCGGTGGACCGCGCCAACCTGGCGCGCAACGTCTACTATGGGCTGGCGGCGCCGCTGGCCTCGCTCACCAGCCCCAGCGCCGGGATTTGGGCCGATCCGGCCCCGGCCCAGCGGGTGGACGACGCCGAGGCGCTCGCCACCTTGCGCGCCGCCGGCTACCAATACCGCCAAGGGCGACTCTACGACCCCGGCGGGCGGGCGGTGGCGTTTTCGCTCATCGTACCCTCCTCCAACGCCGAGCGCATGCAGATTGCGGTGTTTCTGCAGGAGGATCTGCGCCGCATCGGCATGGCGGTGGAGGTGGTGCCGCTCGATTTCGCCTCCTATCTGCAGCGCCTGATCAACCGCCATGATTTCGAGGCGGCGCTGGTCGGCATCCAGGCGCCCGACGCCGACCCCAACACCGAGAGCAACGAATGGCCGCTCCACGGCCCCTGGCACTTCTGGAACCCCAACCCACAGGCGCCCGCGCCCTGGGAAAAGGACCTGGACCGCTGGTTCCGCCAGCAGTTGACCACCACCAACCCGGCGGAGCGGCTGCGGCTCTACCGCCGCATCCAGCAGGTGGAACACGAACAGCTCCCGCTGGTGCCGCTGGTGGCGCCGGACATCTTGGTGGGCGCCAAGCCTGGCCTGGAAGGGGTGGCCCCGGCGCTGCTGCCGCCCCACTTGCTGTGGAACGCCGACGAGCTGCATTGGGCCCCCGGGGCGAGCGGGCGCTGAGATGCCAGCTCCGGACACTCGCCGCGACCTCGCGTGGGTGGACGACGCCGAACTGGCGGCGGCCGCCGAGGGCGGAGACCAAGCCGCCTGGGCAGCGCTGGTGCGGCGCTATCAGCACCTGGTGTATGCCTTGGCGCGCCGGCACGGGCTCGAACCCGACGACGCCGGCGAGGTCTTCCACGCGGTCTATGCCGAGTTGTGGGCCGCGCTCGCCCAACTCCCGACCGACCGGCCCCTGGGCGCGTGGCTGGCGGCCGCCGCGCGCCGCCACTGTCAGGCGCAGACGCAGACCCACCAACGCTGGGTCCAACTGACCGAGTTCGAGGCGCCAACGGCAGGGAAGGGGAGCCCGACCACTCCCCTGGACGATGCGTCGCTGCGGCAGGCCGAACGCCAGCAGGATATGCGCCGCGCCTGGGAGCGCCTCCCACCCCGCTGCCGACGCCAACTGGAGGGGCTGTTTTGCCAGCGGGCGCCGCCCGACCCGCAGGAGATCGGCCGCCACCCGAAGATGTCCGGCGGCTCGGCCGGCTTCCTGCGGCGGCGCTGCCTGCGCAAGCTGCGGCAAGCGCTGCCAGGAAGCTAGGAGCAGAGGGAAAGGCGTGGCCGCGCATGCGTGGAATCGTCTTCCACCACGCCCCAAGAGGGATTCTGGGTGTCTGCTATGCTGGGCAGGTTGCCATGCCCGCCCCTGCACCGGCTGCGCTGCGCCTTTTGACCCACGAGGCCGACTATAGGGCCTACGTGCAGCGCCATGGACCGCCGGACCGGGAATTTTTTGCCAATTTGTCGGAGGCCTTGGCGCAAGAGGCGCGCATTGATCCGGCGCCGATGGCGCGGTGGGCGGAGACGCTGCTGGGGCTGGCCAAGGCCAGCGGGGTGGCGGCCTACGAGGCGCTGGCGTGGCGGGCGTGGGGCAACATCGCGTTCCTGTGCGGCGACTACACGCTGGCGGTGGAGCACTATCGGCGGGCGCTGGAGAGGTTTGGCGACGACGATCTGGAGCGGGGACGGACGCTGAGCTCGCTGTTGCACCCGCTGGCGATGCTGGGAGACAACGACGGGAGCATGGCGGCGGCGGCGGAGGCGCGGGCGTGCTTCGAGCGCTGCGGGGCGCAGCACCGGCTGGCGCGGCTGGACATCAACCTGGCGAGCGTGTGGTTTCGCGAGGACCGGTTTGTGGACGCGCTGGCGGCGCTGGAGCGGGCGCAGGCGGGGTTGGAGGAGTCGCGCGAGGGGAGCGAGGACCACGAGGCCTGGGCGGCGATCCGGGTGACGCGGGCGGTGGTGTTGATCAACCTGGCGCGCTTCGAGGAGGCGGAGGCGACCTACCAGGCGGCGCGCGACTACTCGCTGGCGCACGACCTGCCGGGGCTGGCGGCGCAGGCGGACTACAACATCGGCTACCTGTATTTCCTGCGCGGGCAGTACGTCAAGGCCATCCGGGCGCTGGACCGGGCGCGGGAGACGGCGGCGCGGTATTCCGACAAGCTGCACCGGGCGCTGTGCGACCTGGACCAGGCGGACGTGTGCATCGAGTTGAACCTGCACGAGGACGCGCTGCAGTTGGCGCACTCGGCGCTGGGACAGTTCCAGGCGCTGGCGATGCCCTACGAGCAGGGCAAGGCCCTGACCAACATGGCGGTGGCGGAGCAGTTTCTGGGGCGGGACAGCGCCGCGCTGGAGCTGTTGGGGCGGGCCGAGGAGGCGTTCGGAGCGGCGGGGAACGAGTTTTGGGTTTACATGGCCAACCTCTACCGCGGGGTGGTGCTGCTGAAGCTGGGGCGGTGCTTCGAGGCGATGCAGTTGAGCGAGCGGGCGCGGGAGTTTTTCGAGCAGCGGCAGGCGCGGACCAAGGCCATCTACGCCGGGATCATGTTGGCGCGGGCGCGGGCGGCAGCGCTGGACCTGGTCGGGGCGCGGGCGGCGGCGGAGCGGGCGGCGGCGGCGCTGGCGGGGCTGCAGGCGCCCTGGCTGCAGGGGCAGGTGCAGATGCTGCGCGGGCAGTTGGCCGAGCGCGCGGGCGAGCGCGCCGAGGCGCTGGCGGCCTATGAAGAGGCGATGGCGCAGGCGGAGGCGACGCGGGGCAACATCAACTTCGACGAGTTGCGCATCTCCTTCATGCGCGACAAGAGCCAGCTCTACGAACACTATCTCGAGCTGCTGCTGGAGGGCGAGCCGGCGCCGGAGGCTGAGGCGGTGTGGCGGCACATGGAGCGGGCCAAGTCGCGCTCGCTGGCGCTGGTGATGGCGGGCGGGTTCGGGGCGATCCAGCCGCGGCTGGGCGAGGGCAGCCGCGTGGTGCACGAGATCAGCCGGCTGCGCGAGGAGCTGAACTGGTATTACCGCCAATTGGAGCCGGGCCAGCCCGGCAGCGGGGTGGGGGGCGGGGTGGAGTCGGTGCTGGGCGCCATCCAGCAGCGCGAACACCAGTTGCTGCGCGCCATCCGGCAGTTGCCCAACGACGACTACCGCATCCTGGAGCAGGAGTCGGGGGCGACGCTGGAGCGGCTGCGGCCGCACTTGCAGGGAGCAACGCTGGTGGAGTATTTCCACTGCGGCCAGGGCTACGTGGCGGCGGTGGCCGACCAGCGCGAGGTGCGGATCGTGCGCCTGGAGTGCGAGCGCTCGGGGGTGGAGGCGGCGCTGCGGCTGCTGCGCTTCCAGGTGGGCAAGCGGGCGATGGAGAGCGAGCACTTCCGCCGCCACGCGCAGGCGTTCCAGCAGGCGGCGGAGTCGCACCTGGGACTGTTGTGGCGCGAGCTGGTGGCGCCGTTGGCGGGGCTGCTGCGCGAGGAGCACGTGGTGATCGTGCCGCACGGGGTGCTGCACGCCCTTCCCTTCGCCGCGCTGCACCCGGGAGCGGGGGAGCCGGTGCGGCCCCTGATCGAGGACCATGGCATCTCGCTGGCGCCCAGCGCGGCGGTGTTCACCCTGTGCAGCCAACGTCCGCCCAGCCCGCACCGGGGCGCGCTGCTGGTGGCGGCCGAGCCGGCGGCGGCGGGCGACGAGATCCGGGCGGTGGGGCGTTGCTGGCCGCAGGCGCTGGTGTTGGAGGGCTCGGCCTCCACCTTGGCGGCGGTGCGGCACGCCGCCGAGTCGGTGCGGCTGCTGCACATCGCCGCCCACGGGGTGTTCCGCGCCGACAATCCCTACTTCTCGGCGCTGGAGCTGGCCGACGGCCGGCTCAACGTGATCGACATCTACAACCTGCGGCTGTCGGCCGACTTGGTGGTGTTGAGCGGCTGCGGCACGGCGCTGGGCGACCTCGCCGGGGGCGACGAGCTCATCGGCCTTACCCGCGCCTTCCTCTACGCCGGCGCGCGGGCGGTGATCGCCAGCCTGTGGGATGTGGACGACCGCACCACCGCCGAGTTCATGCAGTGCTTCTACCAGCACTGGACGCCGGCGCGGACCACCGCCCAGGCGCTGCGGCTGGCGACGCTGGAGTTTCGCCGCCGCTACGCCCACCCCTTTTTCTGGGCGCCGTTTCAATTGGTCGGGAGTTTTCGTTAATTAAAGCGCGGGCACCCGGCTTCGCCGCCCGCGCCCTAGGCCGCCCGGGCGGGCAGCGGGGGCCCATCCGCCCCGCTGCCCTTCCGGTGGCGTTCGTTCCGCCCGCGCGCACCCGGCTTCGCCGCCCGCGCCCTAGGCCGCCCGGGCGGGCAGCGGGGGCCCATCCGCCCCGCTGCCCTTCCGGTGGCGTTCGTTCCGCCCGCGCGGGCGCCCGGCAGCCTATTTGCCCTTGGCTAGGCGCTCGGCCAGCCGCGGCGGCAGGCCCGCCTCGAGGATCCGCGCCTGCGCGGTGGCCACGTCGTAGGGCACGCGGTGGAACTCGACCTGGCCGGCCTGCTCGTCGAGGATGGCAAAGGCAGCGCGCCAATCGCCATCGCGGGGCTGGCCCACCGAGCCGGGGTTGAGCAGGTAGCGGGCATCGGGGCGGAGCGGCAGGGCGACGGATTCATGGCGGGCGGAGAGGGCGGCGTCCGGGGGGACGGTGGTCCAGGCGGAGACCTGATCGTCGGCCAGGGTGAATCCGCCTTGCAGGTGGGTGTGGCCGAACCAGTGCAGGGCGGCGGTGGTGGCGGCGAAGGCGCCGGCGGCCTGCGCCGGCTCGATCAGGTACTCGTCCTCGTCCAGGGGGGAGCCGTGCACCAGGCTGAAATCGTGGAAGGGCAGGGGACCGGCGGACAGGGCCTGCAGCCAGGCGGCGTTCTCGGGGGTGAGGTTGGCGTGGGTCCAGCGGGCGGCGGTGGCCGCCACCGGATTGAACCATTGGATGCCATCGAGCAAGGCGCAGGCGCGGTCGTGGTTGCCGCGGATCACCACCGGGGAGTGGGCGCGCACCCAGTCGGAGGCCTGGTTGGGGTTGGCGCCGTAGCCCACCACGTCGCCTAGGCAGAGGCTGACCTCGCAGCGCCCTTCGACGGCGGCGGCCATAGCCTCCAGCGCCTGCCAATTGGCGTGGACGTCGCTGTAGATCAACACGCGCATAGGGAGGGGGCGGATTAGGGATGCTCCGGCTTGCTGGCGCGCAACTGGCGCAGTTCGCGCTGCATTTCGGGCAGGCGCTGGAAGGCGGCGGTGGCGCGCAGCCATTGGGCGTGGTCGAAGGCGGGCGAACCGCTGTACATCTTGCCCGCCTCCAGGTCGCCGTGGGTGCCGCTTTGGGCGGTGATCACCGCCCCCGCACCGATGGTGCAGTGGCCGGCGACGCCGACTTGCCCGGCCAGCACCGCTCCGGCCTCGATGCGGGTGCTGCCCGCCAAGCCGACTTGGGAACAGAGCAGGACGCCGTCCCCCAGTTGGCAGTTGTGGGCAATCTGCACCAGGTTGTCCACCTTGACGCCGTGGCCGATGCGGGTGACGTCGAGGCTGGCGCGGTCCACACAACTGTTGGCCTGGATCTCGACCCCATCGCCGACAGCCACCGTACCCACTTGGGGGATTTTGGCGTAGCCGCCCTCGCTGCGGCGGATGAAGCCGAAGCCATCGCCGCCCAGCACCACGCCAGGCTGCAGGATGACGTCATCGCCGAGCCGGGTGCCTTCGCGGATGACGACATGGGCATGGGCGAGCAGGCGCTCGCCGGCGATGACATTGGGGTAGAGCACGGCGTGGGGATGGAGTACGGCGCCGGCGCCCAGGCGGCAGCCCTCGCCGATGGCCACAAAGGCGCCGACATGACAGTCCCGGCCCAGCACGGCGGTGGGGTGGATGCTGGCGGTGGGGTGGATGCCGGGCGCAGGGCGCCAGGGCGGCCGCAAGAGCGCCACCGCCTGGGCCATGGCCAGATCGGGGCGGGCGGTGCGCAGCCAATGCAGCCGGGGCTGGCGCCCCACGGCGGGGAATTCGAGCCCGACCAGCAGCGCCGCCGCGCGGGTGGCGGCCGCCTGCGGGGCGAAGCGCGCATCGGTAACGAAAGAAAGGTCGTTGGGACCGGCCTCGGCCAGCGAGGCGAGGCTGTGAATGGGCAAGTCGGGCTCGCCCTCGAGGCGGCAGCCGAGGGCTTCGGCGAGTTCGCCCAAACGGATCACAGAAGGCATTATGAGGCCTCCCGGGCGGGTGTGGGGCGCGAGGCGGACAAGTTCTCGCCAAAAAGACCGATTTGCTGGGTGGCGGGGCTGCGGCGGCGGCGGGGAGGACGCACCACCTCGAGGGCCGTGACCTGCTCTACCCCGGGGCGGGGCAGGAAGGCCCGGTGCCAAGGGCTGCCGGGCCACAACGGCGTCAGCCAGACGCCCGCCTGCAGTTGCAGCAGGTCGGAGGCGAGGATGCCCTCCAGACTGTGCCGATCCAGGCAGCGCACCCGCACCCAGAGGCCGGCCAGCTTGGCGCCGCCACGGCCGGAGGCGGCCGGCAGGCGCAGTTCCTCAAGCTGCTCGAGGTCGGAGACAAAGTAGACGGTCAGCACCTGCTCGGGTGAAAGCACCAAAGCTTGGCCTTCCGGGGTGATGAGCTCCCAGCGAGCGGAAGACTCCAGTTGCAGGGGATCGAGGAAGCCCGGCAGCAAGCCCAGGGGGCGGTGACGAACCACGACCTTTTTGTGGGTGGTGGGATTCACAGGGGTTTGGTCATCGAATACGGCTGGCGCGGCCAGCCCAACTTTAGTATGATTCGTTTTGCAGCGCCGCGATCTCTATCTTAAGTCATTCCGGTTCAGTCACTTGGAGCGCGGTGGTGGGCACCATGCGATCCGATCCCACATTGAGCGAAATCCAGGCCTTCCTGCATTGCGCGGCGGTGGAAAAAGGGCTTGCCCCCAATAGTTTAGCCGCCTACGGGCGGGATTTGGGGCAATTTGCGGCGTGGTGCCGGAAGCGGCAGTTGGGATTGGGGGACTGCGATCGGGGGCAGATCCAGGAATATTTGTTGTGGCTGTACGACCGCGGTTTGAGCGCGCGGAGCGTAGCGCGGCAGTTGGTGGCGGTGCGGAACCTATTTCGTTACCTGGTGTTGGAGCGGCGCTTGGGGGTGGACCCGACGGCGGAGGTGCGGGCACCGGCTTGGGGGCGGCCCATCCCCCAGCATCTCTCCCCCGGAGAGGTGCAGCGGGTGTTGGCGGCGGCGCAGCCGGGCCAAGGGCGCAGCCCGGCCGGACGGGCGCTGCGGCGGCGGGACCAGGCGTTGTTGCAGTTGCTCTACGCCTGCGGTCTGCGGGTGAGCGAGTTGATCACCCTGCGCTGCAACGATGTGGACTTGGCGGCCGGGATCGTGCGCTGCACCGGCAAGGGGGACAAGCAACGGCTGGTACCGCTGCACCGGGTGGCGCAGGCAGCGCTGCGGCACTACCTGGCGGCGGCGCCGCCCAGCCCCTACCTGTTTCCCAGTCGGCGGGGTGGGCCGATGACCCGCCAAGCGGTGTGGAAGCGGTTGCGGCAGTATGGTTTGGCCAGCGGGCTGGGGCGGGGACTGTATCCCCATCTGCTGCGCCACAGCTTTGCCACCCACCTGCTCGAGGGTGGCGCCGATCTGCGCAGCCTGCAGGCCATGCTGGGCCATGCCGACATCCAAACCACCCAGATCTACACCCACGTGGTCACCGGACGGCTGCAGGAGGTCTATCGCGCCCACCATCCGCGCGCCTGAGGCGGCACCGCAGCGGAGCTGACAGGACAATCATGGCGGACTACAACTTCCTACTCGAGACCCGGTTGAGCCAGGACCAGCAGTTGGCGCTGCAGATCCTGCAGCGGGTGTGCCGCGGCGCGGGCCTCAACGTCTACCTGACCGGCGGACCGATGCGCGACCTGCTGGCGGGCCAGCCGGTGCGGTTTTTGAACTGTACCACCGAGGGCGACCCGGTGGGGCTGGCGGCGAAGTTGCAGGCGGAGGGGGCGGAGCGGCTGAGCGCGCAGGCCGAGCAGCACAGCCTGAATTTCGGCCTGCGGGGCTGCCGCATGCGGCTGGCGGCGGCGGGGGCGGGGGCGGGCACCATCGTCGAGGATCTGCGCGGGCGCGGGCTGACGCTCAACTCCATCGGGCTGTCGCTGAATCCCGGCTCGCGCGGCCTGCCGCTGGACCCCACCAACGGCGCGGCCGATATCGAGGCGCGCCTGATCCGAATGAACCATCCCTACGTCTTCCTGGAGGAGCCCATCGTGCTGCTGCGGGCGGTGCGGCTGGCCACCCGGCTGCAGTTTGCGCTGGAGGAGCGCACCCAGGCGCGGATGCAGTCGGCGCGGGAAGGGAACTACGTGGCGCAGGCAACGCCGGTGGCCCGCGGCCAGGAACTGGAGGCGATCGCCTATGACCCCGACCCGGCGGCGGTGCTGCGCGCGCTGGAGAAGGAACAGTGGCTGGAGGCCGCCTTCGGCAAGGGGATTCGCACCAACAAGATGAACCTGGGCGGGTTGAGCCGACTGACGGCGACGGTGGAGTCTTGGGAGCAGTTGGGGCTGACGGTGGACGTGGGGCTGGTGGCGATGGCGCTGCTGCTGGGCGGGCTGGCGCCGGCCGACCAGTCGCGCTTGGCCAAGCTGGTGCCCAGCCGCCATCTGGGCACGGAGTGGAAAAAGGTGGTGGGGGAGGCGGAGGCACTGGAAAAGCGCTTGCTGGCGCTGCCCAGCGGCGGGGCCGCCCCCTGGCTGCGGCGGGCGCAAGAGGCGATCGAGAAGGCGCTGCCGGAGGGCGTAGTCTACGCCAGCCTGGAGCCCAGCAACGCCCGCGCCGGGAAGAAATTAAAGGAGTTTCAAGCCCAGGCGCTGCAACTGCGGCAGCGGCTGCCGTTGGGGGTGCTGCGCGGGCTCGGACTGGCGCCCCATTCGCTGGAGGCGGAGGAGCTGCTGCGCCCCTGGTATCGGCGATTGTTGAACGGCGAGGGCTTGACCGAGGCCGAACTGGCGGAAGGCCTGCGCGCGGCCGTGGCGGCGACGCGGCCGGCGCCAGCCGCCCCGGCGGCGCCGCCGCTTGGCCGGGCGGGCAAGGCCGCCCGGGGAGCGTCCCCGGCGGCCGCACCCCCGCCGGCCCCAGCGCCGGAGAAGGCGGTGGACAAGGCTGCCGGCCCGCGCTCGGGCAAGGCCGCCGCTCCTGCCAAGCCCGCGCCCGCCGCCGCCAAACATGCCCCGGCGGGTGCGGCCCGCCACAAGCCGGCGCCGGCGGCGAAGAAGAAAAAATCGGCGCGGTAGCGGACGCGGCGTTCCCCGCCGGGGGCGGCGCGCGCGCCGCGTCCGGCTATAATCAAGCTCGGTTGTTCCCGCCGCGCTCATGGATCCCTTCGTCCACCTCCATGTCCACTCCGACTATTCGCTCCTGGACGGCGCCTGCGCGGTAGACAAGCTGGTCGGCTTGGCCAAGCAGCAGGGCATGGGGGCGGTGGCGCTGACCGACCACGGCAACCTGTTTGGCGCCTGGAGCTTCCACGCCGCCGCCCGGGCGGCGGGGATCAAGCCCATCCTGGGGTGCGAGCTCTACATCTGCAAGAACGCCGACCATCGCAGCCCGCCGGAGGGAGACAGCTACAACCACCTGATCGTGCTGTGCGAGAACGAGACCGGCTACCGCAACCTGGTCAAGATCGTCTCCGAGGCCAGCCTGCATGGCTTCTACTACAAGCCGCGGGTGAGCAAGGCCTTCCTGGCCGAACACAGCCAGGGGCTGGTGGGGCTGTCGGCCTGCCTCAAGGGCGAGGTGCAGGAGGAGTTGCTGCGGGAAAACCCGTCGGGGGCGCGGCGGGCGGCGGGCGAGTACGCCGAACTGTTCGGGGCGGAGCGCTTCTACCTGGAGATCCAGGACCAGGGGCTGGAGCAGGAACACCGCATCAAAGACGGGCTGCTGGAGCTGTCGCGCCAGAGCGGGCTGGGGCTGGTAGCCACCAACGATTGCCATTACCTCACCGCCGGCGACGCGCGCATGCACGACGTGCTGCTGTGCATCCAGACCGGCAAGCGGGTGGGGGACGCGCAGCGAATGCGCTTCGGCAGCGACCAGTTCTTCCTGAAGACGGGGGCGGAGATGCTGCGGGTGTTCTCCGGCGTGGAAGAGGCGGTGCGCCGCACCGCCGCCATCGCCGAGCGCTGCGACTTCCACCTCAGCAAGGTGGAGAATCCCTTTCCCGAGTTCGCGGTGCCGGCGGGGCTGAACCTGGACGACTATTTCGAGCAGGTGGCGCGGGCCGGCATGGCCGGGCGGGAGGACTGGATCGAGACCAGGCGGCGGCTGGGCAAGGCGCGCTACGGCCGCGCGGCCTACCAGGCGCGGCTCGACCAGGAGATCGGCGTGATCCGGGGAATGCGCTACTCCGGCTATTTCCTCATCGTCTGGGACTTCATCCGTTTTGCGCGCGAGCGCGGCATCCCGGTGGGCCCGGGGCGCGGCTCGGCGGCCGGCAGCCTGGTGTCGTACGCGCTGGGGATCACCGACCTGGATCCGCTGGAGAACGAACTGCTGTTCGAGCGTTTCCTCAACCCCGAGCGCATCTCCATGCCCGACATTGACATCGATTTTTGCATGCACCGGCGGGGCGAGGTCATTGACTATGTGACCCACAAGTACGGGCGCGAAAACGTCTCCCAGATCATCACCTTCGGCACCATGGCGGCCAAGGCGGCGATCAAGGACGTCGGGCGCGCGCTCGATCTGCCCTACGGCGAGGTGGACCGCATCGCCAAGCTGGTGCCCAACCAGTTGAACATCACCCTGGCGGAGGCGCTGGAGCAGTCCCCGCCGCTGCGCGAACTGGCCGAGGGCGATCCCCGGGTGGGGGAGCTGCTGGAGGTGGCGCAGAAGGTGGAGGGGCTGTGCCGGCACGCCGGCATGCATGCCGCCGGCGTGGTGATCGCCCCCCGCCCGCTGACCGAGCTGGTGCCGCTCTACAAGACCAACCGCGAGGAAATCGTCACCCAGTTCGACATGAACGGGCTGGAGAAGCTGGGCCTGCTGAAGATGGACTTCCTCGGCCTGACCACGCTGACCATCCTGGCCGAGGCGGTGGCCATGATCGAGCGCAACCGCGGGGTGAAGCTGGAGTTGGCGCGGCTGCCGGAGGAGGACGCGGCCACCTTCGAGCTGTTCTGCAAGGGCCAGACCCAGGGGGTGTTCCAGTTCGAGTCGGCGGGCATGCGCGACATCCTGCGCCGCTACCGGCCCAGCCGGCTGAGCGACTTGACGGCGCTGAACGCGGTCTACCGCCCGGGGCCGATCCAGGGGGGCATGATCGACGATTTCATCGATCGCAAGCACGGGCGCAAGCCCATCGCCTACGCGCTGCCGGAGCTGGAACCCATCCTGGCGGAGACCTTCGGGGTGTTCATTTACCAGGAGCAGGTGATGCAGGCGGCCAACCGGCTGGCGGGCTATTCGCTCGGCCAAGCCGATATCCTGCGCAAGGCGATGGGCAAGAAGCAGCCGGAGGAGATGGACCGGCAGCGGGCCCAGTTCCTCGCCGGGGCGCGCCAGCGCGGCCTGCCGGCCGAGCCGGTGGAGCGGGTGTTCGAGCTGATGGCGCAATTTGCCGGCTACGGCTTCAACAAGAGCCACGCCGCCGCCTACGCCTGGGTGGCCTACCAGACCGCCTACCTCAAGGCCCACTATCCGGTGGAGTTCATGGCGGCGCTGCTCAGTTCCAGCATCGCCAACACCGACAACATGGTGAAGTACATCAAGGAATGCCGGGAGATGAAGCTGGCGGTGGAGGCGCCCGACATCGAGGTCAGCCGGGCCGGGTTCACGCCGCAGGGCGAGCGCATCCGTTTTGGGCTGAATGCCATCAAGAATGTGGGCGAGAGCGCGGTGCAGGCCATCCTGGCGGCGCGGGCGCAGGGCGGGTTCCGGGACCTCTACGATTTCTGCGAGCGGGTGGGGGGCAAGGCGCTGAACAAGCGCGTGGTGGAGAGCCTGGTCAAGAGCGGGGCGATGGACGCCTGGGGGCGGCGGGCGGCGCTGCACACCCAGGCGGAGCGGGCGCTGGAGCAGGCGCAGAAGGCGGAGAAGGCGCGCCAGAGCGGTCAGCACGGCCTGTTTCTGAGCTTCGACGAGGACGCGGCGCAGCGGCCGGCGCCGGCCCTGCCGGCCGTGCCCGACTGGGACGAGGACACCCGCCTGGCGGGGGAGAAGGAGGTGCTGGGCTACTTTGTCAGCGGCCATCCGCTGGAGCGCTTCGCCGACCGGCTGCAGGACTTGCATGTCACCCCGCTGGAGGAGGTGGGGGCCAAGGCCGGGCGCAACCACGATGAGATCCTGGTGGCCGGGATTCTGTCGCAGTTGCAGGTGAAGCGCAACAAGAAGGGCGACGCCTGGGCCACCGCCAGCCTGGAGGACCGCACCGGACGGCGCGAGTTGCTGTGCTTCGCCGAGGCCTACCGCCGCCTGGAGCCGCAATTGCGGCTGACGCAGCCGGTGCTGGCGCGGGTGCGGGTGCGGGCGGAGGAAAACGACGAGGACCCCCAGCAGGCCGAGGTCAAGCTGCAACTGGTGGAGCTGCGGGACTTGGCGGGGGCGCCGGTCAGCCTGCCCCAAGGCCTGCGCCTGCGGTTGGAGCTGGACGGCATGACGGCGGAGACGGTGGAGCATTTGGCGGCGATGCTGGCGACCTCCTCCGGATCGGCTAAGATACATTTGCATGCCGTCTCGCGGGCCGGGCAGTTCGAGCAGATCCTGGAGGTGGGGGGCGGGGTGGGCGGCGGGGCCGCCTTCCGGCGCGGGCTGGAGGCGTTGTGCGGACCGGGTTCGGTGCGGGTGGTAGGCGGCGAGGGATGAGCGAGGAGACAGCACAACCGGCGGCGGAGAGCGCGCCCGGGGCGGAGGCGGCGCCGCTGCCTGCGGCCGACTCGGAGGCCTGGCGGCGGGTGCAGCTCGCCCGCCATCCCCAGCGCCCCAACTTTTTGGATTGGCTGCCGGCGCTGTGCGCCGACTTCGCCGAGCTCCACGGCGACCGCCGCTTTGGCGACGATGGCGCCATTGTGGCCGGCATGGCGCGCTTCCGCGGGCGCGAGGTGCTGATGGTGGGGCAGCAGAAGGGGCGGGAGATCAAGGAAAAAATCCGCCGCAACTTTGGCATGCCGCAACCGGAGGGCTACCGCAAGGCGCTGCGCCTCATGCAGTTGGCGGAGAAGTTCGGCCGCCCCATCCTGAGCTTCATCGACACCAACGGCGCCCATCCCGGGCTGGACGCGGAGGAGCGCGGCCAGGCGGAGGCCATTGCCTTCAACCTGCGGGAGATGGCGCGGCTGCGCGTCCCCATCCTGGCCACCATCACCGGCGAGGGCGGCAGCGGCGGGGCGCTGGCGATCGCGGTGGGCAACCGGGTGCTCATGCTGGAGAATGCCATCTATTCGGTCATCACCCCCGAGGGTTGCGCCTCCATCACCTGGCGCGACGCCAACATGAAGGCGCGCGCCGCCGCCGCGCTCAAACCCACCGCGGCGGACATGCTGCAACTGGGCCTGATTGACGAGGTGGTGCCCGAGCCCCCCGGCGGGGCCCACACCGACCCCGCCGCCGCGGCCCTCCTGTTGGGCGATGTGCTGGAGCGCCATTTGGTGGAATTGCAGCGCTTGGGGCCAGAACGGGTGGTGCAGGACCGCTACGAGCGCTTTCGACGCATGGGAGGCGAGTTTGTGAAAGAAGGGGACGGCTAGGCTGGCGTCAGCCTGGGGGCGAGCGTCTCACCCGGGGTGGGGGGTGCCGACAGCCTGTTGGCGGAGATCGTAGGCGCAGCCTGCCGCGACTGGCAGTTGCGCCCGCCGCCACGCTGGGCGCGGCTGCAATGGACGCCCGTGAGCGAGGCCAGCGCGCAGGTGGCGACCGACCCCCAACCCCTGCGGCGGCAGATCCTCGAGTGCCTGGACGAGCTGGAGGCCCAAGCCGCCCGTCAGCGCCAAGTGGAGACGATCTGGCTGCGCGCTTGGCACGATGCGGATGCCCTGCGGCTCGAGGCCTCCACCGCCGCCGGCTTGGCGCGGGTCTGGCGCTGGGCGCTCCCGCCCCCAGCGCCGAGCCCGCCGCGCCGCCACCGCCGCCGGCTGGTAGCCCCGGCGCAACCGCAATGGCCGCACGCCCGCTCCGGCACCAGCGCCGCGCTGTGCGTGGTGAGCCGCAATCCTGCCACAGTGGAGTGGGCCCGCTCGCTCTTGCTGCCGCTGGGGCTGGGAGGGCTGTGGGCCACCCCCAGCCTGCGCCGGGCTCGGGCTTGGCTGGCTGGCCATCCCCGCTGCCCGCTGCTCGTGGTGGAGGCTGCCGGCCCAAAGCAAGCAGTGTTGATGCTAGCCAACCCGATGACCGGAAACAGCCACCACCTCCAACTCCCTTGTCCTAGCGCCGAGTTGTTGGAGGCAGCGCGTAAAATCTACCGCCAACATGAAGAAAGCATCGGAAGGGGCAAAGTGGGAGCCGACGATACGCAGGCAACCCTCTTGTTTTCATAGCGCTTGGTTTTGGCACCGCGCATGCAGCGTTAAAGTCAGACGAAGTGGCGCAACCTGGAAGGGGATCCGGATGGCAAGCAACATCCGGATCCCCTTCCTGCTTTTGTAGGCAGCCTAGTGCAGGATGCCTTGCAGCAGGTCGGTGTGCATCAGGCTGGCCAGGGTGCTTTCGGGCGAGGAGATCTGCAGAAAGGCGTGGTCGCCAGCCGAATCCACTTGGATCTGGTTGAGCACGGCCTTGGCGGCGGGGTCCTTCTCCTGTTGCTGGCGCAGGGCGATGGCGGCGTTGAGGCCGGTGGAGACGGCAGCGGCGCTGAGGGCGTCGGTGGTCATCAACTCCAGATTGACCTGCACCTCGGTGCTGAAGGCGATGGTGTAGCGGGCCCCGTCGAAGTGCTTGTCAATCAAGCTGGGATCGAGCCCGCCGGTGGCGCCTGCCATCATGCTGCGGACCATGGCGCGCGAGCCCTGGGCGTCGAGCACGCTCCAGACGTCGCTGGACTGGGTGCCGGCGATGAGATCGGTGAGGGCTTCGTTTTGGCCGATCTGGGGGGCGCCCTGCTCGGTGCGGATCGCCTGGGCCACCGCATCCTGGGAGCCAAAGACCATGGTGGAGGAGTCGGGCAGAAAGAAGCTGAGGCCGTTGGCTGTATAGACGTCGACGCCGTCAATTTGGGGCGGGCTGGGCTGTTTGGGGGTCTTGTGGAAGAACTTGGAGAGTTGCAGGCCCCCGAGGTTGCCCTCGGCGATGCCGAGCAGGCCGATGCCTTTGCTGGCCTGGTAGGTGGCGAAGGTGAGCCGGTTGAGGTCGGCGGCGGCGTTGACGCCGCCCTGGGCGAGCATGTTGCCGAGGCCTTGCATCTCCGGCGGCAGCACCTGGGCCTCAAGCTGCTGGGCGACGGGATCGGAGGCCAGCCGGTGGTAGTCCACCGACACCACTTGGCGGGTGGAGGCAGGCATCACCGCCTGCGCGGCGCCGCTCAACTGCGCAGCGGAGGCCGAAAGCACAAACAAAAACACTGCGGGCAGGGAAGCGAGACGGACCGACATCGGGCACCTCCGACAGAAACTCTGCCTCTATTCTAGAGCAATCCCGCCCGGGCCCGGCGCGCGCGCCGACGGTGGATTAGTCCACCGTCAGCGTGGCGGTCTGGTTGTGGGTGGTCGAGCCGACAGTGCCCACAAAGCTTAGGGTGTAGTTTCCGGCGGGTGTGCCCGGGTTGGTGGTGGTGCCGCCGCAGCCGAAGGCGGCCAGGGCCCAGCCCACCAGCAGCGCCGTGCCCACCCAGCCCAAGCGGCGGCGGCCGGCGCCGAAGCGGCGGGCGGTGCCATAGAGCAGTAGGCTGGCGGACAGGCCCAGCGCCAGCAGCGCCAGCCAGGTCCAGGGACCACGCGGAATGGTGGGCAGCGCCGGCACCGCCGCCGGACGCACCGTGGTGGTCACGGTGTAGGTGGCGGTGGAGGCACTGTTGCCATTCATGGTGAGCGAGGTGGGCGAGGCGGTGCATGTGGATTGCGGCGGCACGCCCGTGCAGGTCAGCGCCACCACCTGGGTGTAGCCGATCGCCGGGGTCACGTTGAGCGAGAAGCTGGCGCTGGAGCCGGCGGCGATGGTGACGGTTGTGGGGGCAACGGTGAGGGTGAAGTCGCCGCCGGTACCCGACAGCGGCAGCGTCTGCGAGCCGCCGGGGGCGTTGTCGGCAACCACCAGGGTGCCATTTTGCGCGCCCGCCGCCGTGGGGGTGAAGATCACGTTGACGGTGCAGGAGGCCCCCGGCTGCAGGGTGGAGCTGTTGGCGTTGCAGTTGTCGGTCTCGGTGTAGGGGCCGGTGGTGGTGATGCCGGAGATCACCAGCGGCTTTTCCCCGCCGTTGGTGAAGATGACCGACTCGGCCGCGCTCGCCACGGTCGAGGCCTGGGCGGGAAAGCCCAGGGCGGTGGGGCTGAACACGCCCTGCGGCGCGGTGACAAACTTGGCCACAAAGGCGTCGTTCTGGCTATTGACCGTGCCCTGCACCACGCCTGTGGTCACCGGGAAGTTCGGCGAGGAGGTCACCCCGGCGATGTACAGGTCGCCGGAGGCGTCGAGGCCGATGCCTTTGCCGGAATCATTGGCCAAGCCGCCGAAGTAGCTGGAGAACAGCAGCTTCTGGCCCACCGAGTCGAACTTGGCCAGGAAGGCGTCCTGCACCCCGCCCGCCGCGATCTGGATGGCGTTGCTGGTGGTGGGGAAGTCGGGCGAGGAGGTCGAGCCGGTGACATAGGCGCCGTCGGCGCCATCCACGGCGATGCCGTTGCCCACATCGCTGGCGCTGCCCCCCAGGTAGGTGCCGTAGACCAGCGTGGAGCCGGAGTTGTTGATCTCGGCGACGAAGGCATCGCTGCTGCCGCCGCCAAAGCTCTGCTGGAAGGCGCTGGAGGTGGAGGGGAAGATATTGATGGAGCTGGTCTGGCCGGTGATGAAGGTATTGCCGGCGGCATCCACCGCGATGCCGTTGCACTCGTCGGCCTTGCTGCCGCCGAGGTAGGTGACGTAGCCGAAGCTGCGCCCGGAGCGGTCCACGCGCGCCACAAAGGCGTCAAAGCCGCCGGCGTTGACGGTCTGCAGGGCGCCGGTGGTGGCGGGAAAGTCGGAGGAGGCGGTGGCGCCGCAGACGTAGGCGTTGCCGGTTTGGTCCACCGCGATGCCGTTGGCGCGATCCACCGCGGTGCCGCCCAAATAAGTGGAGTAGAGCAGGGCATTGCCGGCCGGATTGAGCGCCGTTACAAAGGCATCCTGCCCGCCGGCGAAGGCGGCTTGGGGAGCGCCCACCGAGACCGGAAAGTTGGTGGAGGCGGTCACGCCGGCGATGTAGGCGTCGCCGGAGCCGTCCACCGCAATGGCCGCGGCCTTGTCGTCCTGGCTGCCCCCAATATAGCTGGAGTAAATCAGCGCATTGCCGGCGGGGTTGAGCTTGGCCACGAAGGCGTCATAGCCACCGCCGTTGGAGGCTTGCAGCGGGCCCACCGTGGGGAAGTTGGTGGAGCTGGTGAAGCCGGTGACGTAGGCGTCGTTGGCGGCGTCCACGGCGATGCCGGTGGCTTCGTCGTCGCCGTTGCCGCCCAAGTAGGTGGAGTAGACCAGCGTCGTGCCGTCGGCGGAGATCTTGGAGACGAAGGCGTCGAAGGCGGGGCCGAAGCTGCCCGGCGCCAGATTGGCCTGAATCGGCCCGACGGTGGGGAAGTCGGCGGAGAGGGTGTAGCCGGCGATGTAGCCGGCGCCGGTGCTGTCCACCGCCACGGCATTGGCTTGGTTGTAGTTGGTGCCGCCCAGCAGGGTGGAGAAGGCCAGCACCGGATCAATCACCAGCGCGTGGGCCGGGTCGTAGGCGCCGAGTTGGAAGCCGACCCGCTGCCCGTGGCGCACGTAGCGCACCGCCACCGCGCGGCGGTGGCCGGCGATGGTCTGGTACGCCCGGGGGGCCTGGAGGGACATGGAGGGGCCCAAGCGCAGCGCGCCCTGGGCCGAAATGCGGGGAGCGGCGCCGGCCACGTCCAACTGGATGCGGCCGGGATTGGCGCCCGGCGCCAGGTGCAGATCGTACTCCAAGCGGCCGCGGCGGCCGTAATAGACCACATCCACGCCGGGGTAGAGGCCGGCATAGCGAACTTGGGCAAAACTCGGCACGGCATGCCGCCAAGCCGAGCTGGCGCCGGCGAGATAGGTCACCGCGGTGGCCGAACGCTGGCGGCCCTGGCCGCGGAGCGGCGTGGCGCCGGCAAAATCCATGCGCACCGCGCCGGCGGTGGTCTTCACCACCGCGCCGTGGGCGGTCAGGAAGACCACCGAACCGGCGCTGCGGGCGAGGAACTGGGCGCGCGCGCTGGTTTGGCCCAGATTGGCCTCAAAGGCCAAGGGAAACTGCGCCAGGCGGGGCTGCAGGCGAGCCGCCGCGACCACAGCGGCAGGGGCGGCGGGCCGCCGCGCCGGAGCCGCTGCCGGGGGCGCCACCTGCGCCCCGGCGGCCACCAGCAACGCCGCCAGAGCCGCTAGGGTGTGGGGGAAAGACAAGTCCGAGCAGGGCAGTTTCCATCGAGACATAAGCGTTTTCAGTAGTTTCCAGGCTTGAACGGCAAGAACTAGGGGGCTCCGAGCGGAAGCCCGGAACACCGGGCCGTTAACAGATGATCCAAAATGCCCGGCCCCTAAGTCAAGCAAAAACGCGCCGGTAGGCACTCTCGGGTCGGCGGCGGCCCTCCGCGCATCGCGGCGTCCGGGAATCAATAGTCGCTCTGACGCATGGGTTGGGGCAGACGTTTCCCCGATTACGGCCGCGGCCGGGTGGGCTTGGGAGCGGCTCAGGCTTAGAGCTGGGCCAAGGCGGCGGCCAGGCGCCCGCGCTCGGGCGAGTCCTGGGGCAGGGAATCGAGGTTGATGGCGACGTTGTCGCGGGCGCCGCTGGCGCCGGCCTGGGCGAGGGCGAGGGCGGTGGAGAGATCGCTGGCCATGGCGGGGGGAGCCAAGGGCTGGAGCTGGCGCAGGCGCTCCTCGATGCGGCGGCAGCGCACCGCCACGCCCAGCGGGACCTCCGCGGCGAGCAGGGTGGCGGCGTGGACGGCGGCTTGGCGCGCCTGTTGCTGCTCGGCCGAGGCCTTGGGCAGGCGCCAGGCGGCGCGGATGGCGAGGAAGGCCTCGCTGTCCTCGTCGGTGGCGCGGGCGAGGTCGGCGCCCAGGGAGGCGAACTCCTCGCCCGCCTCGGTCCAGAGCGGCGGGGGGGGCTGGTCGGGTTGGGCCTTTTGTGCTTTCTGCCGCGCCAAGCGGGCGACCATCTGGCCCAGGGCGGCGGCCATGGCGCCGGCGGCGGCGGCGGCGCTGCCGCCGCCTGGGGCCGGCGCCTCCGAGGCGAGGGCATCCAGGAAGGGGCGCAGCGAGCCGGCGTGGCGCGCGGGCAGCGCCGCCATCACGCTCGCCACTTTGTTTTCCACCACGCGGTCGGCGTCAAAGGAAGAGAACTGCAGCATCTCGGCGGCGGCGGCCTCCAGCGCCGCCCGCGGAATCAGGCCGATCAGCTCGCTCTCCACCACGCCCACGCCGCGCTGGGCGGCGGCGGCGGCCACCGCCCGCCACACCGTGGCCAGCGAGGTGGCCTCGAAGTCGGTGAGGTTCATCGAAACCTGGGCGCGGGGCGGGTGCGACAGCATCACCCCCATCGCCTTCACCGCCGGCAGGCCGCCGCTGGAGGCGCGAATGGCCTTGGCGATCTGCTTGGCCACCTCCAACTCGGCGGTGTCGAGGTTGATGTTGTAGGCGATCAGGAACTTGCGGGCGCCCACCACGGTGGCGCCGGCGGAGGGATGCAGCGCCGCCTCGCCGAAATCGGGAAGGCGGTCGGGTGCGGTGCGCACCTCCTCGCGCAAGCCCTCGAATTGGCCGCGGCGCACCGCCTCCAGGTTGCGGCGCTCGGGGCGGCGGGCGGCCGCCTCGTAGAGGTAGACCGGAATCTGAAAGCGGCGCCAGATCTCGCCCGCCGCCCACTCCGCCAAGGCGACGCACTCAGCCAGGGTGACCCCCTGCAGCGGCACGAAGGGCACCACATCGGTGGCGCCGATGCGGGGATGGGCGCCGCGGTGGGTGCGCAGGTCAATGCGGCGGGCGGCCTCGCCCACCACGCGCACCGCCGCCTCGGCCACCGCCTCGGGCGCGCCCGCGACGGTGACCACCGAGCGGTGGTGGTCGGCGTCCATCTCGCGGTCGAGCAGGTAGACGCCGGGCACGGCCAGCAAGGTCTCGACCAGGGCGTTGACCACGCCCTCGTCGCGGCCCTCGCTGAAGTTGGGCACGCATTCGATCAGTCGCATGGGCTTTCTATCCAGATGCCATTTTGCACCACGGCGCGGCACAGGTTGTGGCCGGCGTAGTAGGGGACGGCGCGGTAGTCGTCGGCGGCGAACAGGGCGAGGTCGGCGCGCTTGCCCGGCTGCAGCGAGCCGCACACGCCGGCGCGGCCGAGGGCGGCGGCGCCGTTGATGGTGACCGCGGTCCAGGCCTCGGCGGGGGAGAGGCGCATGCCGCTGCAGGCCAGGCTCATGACCAGCGGCAGGCTGAGGATGGGGCAGGTGCCGGGATTGAAGTCGCTGGCCAAGGCGACCGCGGCGCCGGCGGCGATGAGCATGCGGGCGGGCGCATAGGGCTGGCCGAGGAAGAAGTTGGCGCCGGGAATGAGGGTGGCCACGGTGTCGGCCTGGGCCAGGAGCCGGGCGTCGGCGGGGGTGGCGGCGTCGAGGTGGTCCACCGAGACCGCGCCCAGCTCGATGCCCAAACCCAGGCCGCCGGAGTGGACAAACTGCTCCGCGTGCAGCTTGAGCTGGAGGCCGTGCTGGCGGGCCGCGACCAACACCCGCCGACACTCCGCCGGGGTGAAGCCGGCGGGATCGCAGAAGGCGTCGGCGAACTCGGGGGCGCAGTCGGGCGCGGCGGCGAGGGCGGGCAGCATCGCCTCCACCAGCGCGGCGACGTAGGCGGCGCGCTCGACGCCCGCCGGCACGACGTGGGCGCCGAGGAAGGTGCGGGGCACGTCCCCGCCGACGGCGGCGGCGGCCCGGGCGGCGGCGCGCAGGCTCTTGCGCTCCGCCTCGAGATCGAGGCCGTAGCCGCTCTTGACCTCGAGGGTGGTGGTGCCGTGGCGGCGCGCCTCGCGCAGCCAGCCGGCCGCCAGCGCCGCCAGCTCCGCCTCGGGAGCGGCGCGCAGCCGCGCCACGCTGGCGCCGATGCCGCCCCCGGCGGCGGCCAGGGCGGCGTAGCTCGCCCCCGCCAGGCGGCGCTCGTAGTCGTCCAGGCGGGGAGCGGCAAACACCAGGTGGGTGTGGGAATCGCACAGCCCCGGCGCCACCAGCAGCCCGCGGCAGTCGCGCTCCTGCAGCGGCGACAGGCCCGGAGGCAGGTGCCGCGCCACCTGGTCGGTGGGCCCGGCGCGCAGGATGCGGCCGCCTTCGATCAACACCGCGCCGTCGCCCACTAGGCCCAGCTCGGCCATCTCCGGCCCGCGGCGGGCGCGGTCGGGTCCGGCCAGGGTCAGCAGTTGGGCGGCGTGGGTGAGCAGCAGGGCCATGGCGGCGCGGCCTCAGGGCCGGGGAGGGTTGGAGCCGGGCGGCATGGGGATGGCGATGCCGTGGGCGTCGGCAAAGGCGCGCGCCTCGGCGTAGCCGGCGTCGGCGTGGCGGGCGACGCCGATGCCCGGATCGTTGTTGAGCACCCGCTCGATGCGGCGGGCCATCTCGGCCGTACCATCGGCCACGGTGACCTGCCCGGCGTGCAGGGAGTAGCCGATGCCCACCCCGCCGCCGTTGTGGATGGAGACCCAACTGGCGCCGCTGGCGGTGTTGAGCAGGGCGTTGAGCAGCGGCCAGTCCGCCACCGCGTCGCTGCCGTCGGCCATGGCCTCGGTCTCGCGGAAGGGCGAGGCCACCGAGCCGCAATCGAGGTGGTCGCGCCCCATCACGATCGGCGCCTGCAACTCGCCCTGGCGCACCATCTCGTTGAGCGCCAGGCCGAAGCGCGCACGCTCGCCGTAGCCCAGCCAGCAGATGCGCGCTGGCAGTCCCTGGAAGCGCACGTGCTTGCGCGCCAGCGCGATCCAGCGGCCCAGGACCTCGTCCTCGGGGAAGAGCTTGAGCACCAGCTCGTCGGTGGCGTAGATGTCGCGCGGCTCGCCGCTCAGCGCCGCCCAGCGGAACGGCCCCCGCCCCTGGCAAAACAGCGGGCGGATGTAGGCCGGCACGAAGCCGGGAAAGTCATAGGCGCGCTGCACCCCGCGCTGGAAGGCCATGGTGCGGATGTTGTTGCCGTAGTCGAAGGTGACCGCGCCCAGCTGCTGCAGCGCCAGCATGGCCTCGACGTGGACGGCGATGGAGTCCAGCGCGCGCTCGCGGTACTCGTTGGGGTCGCGCCGGCGCAGCTCGTCCGCCTGGGCGAGGGTCAGCCCGGCGGGGATGTACCCGTTCACCGGGTCGTGGGCGCTGGTCTGGTCGGTGAGCAGGTCGGGGACCACGCCGCGGCGGGCCAGCTCGGGCAGCACCTCGGCGCAGTTGCCCACCAGCCCGACCGAAGTGGCCTCCTGCTTGCGCACCGCGTTCTTGACGATGCGCAGCGCCTCGTCCAGGTCGTTGACCATGATGTCGCAGTAGCCGCTCTGGATGCGCCGCTTGATCCGTTCCGGGTCCACCTCCACGCCCAGGAAGACGCCGCCGTTGAGGGTGGCGGCCAGCGGCTGGGCGCCGCCCATGCCGCCCAGGCCGCCGCTCACCACCAGCTTGCCGGCCAGCGAGCCGCCGAAGTGCTGGCGGGCGGCGGCGGCGAAGGTTTCGAAGGTGCCCTGCAGAATGCCCTGCGAGCCGATGTAGATCCAGCTGCCCGCGGTCATCTGGCCGTACATCATCAAGCCGCGGCGCTCGAGATCGTGGAACACATCCCAGTTGGACCAGTGCCCCACCAGGTTGGCGTTGGCGATGAGCACGCGCGGGGCGTAGGCGTGGGTGGGGAACACCCCCACCGGCTTGCCCGACTGCACCAGCAGGGTCTCCTCGTCGCCCAGCTTCTCCAGCGCCGCCACCAGGGCGTGGTAGCAGGCCCAGTTGCGCGCCGCGCGCCCGGTGCCGCCGTAGACCACCAGTTCCTGCGGGCGCTCGGCCACCTCGGGGTCGAGGTTGTTCATCAGCATGCGCAGCGCCGCCTCCTGCGCCCAGCCGCGGGTGCGGAGTTGGCGGCCGCGGGGCGCGCGAATGGGCAGGGCGGGGGGGGCGTCGGGCAGGGGCGGGACAGGCATCGGCCCCAGTGTAGCAATCGGAAGGGAAGTGCGGCGGGCGGCGGCCAGCGCGGCAGCGGCGGGGCCGCTACACTAGCTCGGATGAACTGGTACCTGCTGTGGGGCCTGGCGGCGGCGGTGGCGTGGGGCTCGGCCGATTTTTGCGCCAAGCGCGCCTCCACCCAATTTGGCTTCTGGCCCACGGTGTGGGGCATGAACGCGGTGGGGGCGCTGGCGCTGGCGGGGATGTGGGCCGGCGGCGCGATTCGCCTGCCGGCGGCGCAGGCGGGGCCGCTGGCGGGGCTGGCGGTGGGCAACGCGGTGGGCGGGGTGCTGTTTTATTTCGCCCTGGAGTTTGGGCCGCTGGTGCTGGTGTCGCCCATCACCGCCGCCTATCCGGTGGTGTCGGCGGTGCTGGCCTACGCGCTGGCGGGCGAGCGCCTGGGCGGGGCGGGATTGGCGGCGGTGGGCGGGGTGATCGCCGGCACCCTGCTGGCCAGCCTGGGGGCGGACGCGGGGCGCCAGCGCCATCGGCGCGCGGGGGCGGCGCTGCTGGCGGCGGTGGCCAGCGCCCTGGTGTTCGGCGGCGTCTTCTATGCCCTGGCCGAGCGCGCCGGCGCCAGCCCCGGCGCCGCCCCGGTGCTGGTGTTCCGGCTGGTGGGCGCGGCGGTGCTGGCCCTGCCGCTGCTGGCCGGCCAGCGCCTGCCGCCCGGGCTGTTCCGCTCCGCCTGGCTGTGGGCCACCGGACTGCTCGACAGCCTCGCCTATCTCTTCTATGCCGAGGGCGCGCGCCACTTGGCGGTCTCGGTGGTGGCCGCGCTGAGCGGGCTGTTCAGCGTCTGGACGCTGGTGCTGGCGGTGCTGTTCCTGCGCGAGCGGCTGGCGCCGCGGCAGTGGCTGGGGGTGGCGCTGATTCTGGGCGCCATCGCCCTGCTTGCGCTAAAATAGCGCTGCTATGGCGGAATGTCCGATCTGTGGGCTGGGGGAGCGCTGCCGCAACCACTGGGTGGCGACCCAGGAGGCCCAGGGCGAGGTCGAGTTTCAGATCGGCGCCATGACCGCCAGCGAGGACAACCTCATCCTGCTGCGCAACAAGCTCAACAACCCGCCGCTGCGGCTGCTGTTCGAGAAGATCGCGCTGGCGCCGGAGTGGGTGGAGGAGCAGGGAAGAACGCTGGCCTACTTGGCCTGGCCGCTGGAGTTGCGCGGCGCGGTGCACCGCACCCTGTTTCCCCAAGGCGCCCCCGGCGCGCCCATCCGCCCGCTGCCGCCCACCCCCATCCACACCCACCTGCTCGAGGACCTGCGCCTGGAGGGAGTGGAGCTCGACTGCGTCAACTGCCTGCCCGACGAGCTGCTCTACAAGGCGCACTTCGCCGCCCGCCTGGCCGGCGTGGGCGTGGTGCCGTTCACCTACCTGCAGGTGGTGTGGGCCAGCGGGGTGGAGTGGGCGCCGCAACTGGAGGCGCCGGCCGTGCGCCAGCAGGCCCAGGCGCTGGTGCAATTGCTGATGGCCGGCCTGCTCGACCCGCTGCGCGCCACCTTCGCCGGCCAGCAGGTGCAGGTGCTGGCGGAAGAGCAGCCGGACGGGCTCGCCCCCGGCCAGCCGGTGGACGAGATCGCCCTGCCCGGTCCGCCGGAAAAGCATCTGGGCGAGGAGATCGAGGCCATGCTCAACCAGCGCCGCCTGCAGCCCCTGCTGCGCGACAGCCTGCTGCAGTTGGCGCGCACGCCCGCCCCGGCGGTGCACTAGCTCCGGGCAGGGCACAAGCCACCTTTTGCCCGGCGGCGGTCTCCAAGCTCTCAGGAGGCTTATTTCCATGTCCACCCGAGTGCTTGCCCGGCGCGACCCGTCGCTGTCGGACGTGTTTGACATCCGCCGCAATTTTTTCGATGACATGTTCTCCCGCATGCTCACCCCGCCCATGTGGGACCGCTGGTCGGCGGCAACCATCAACCCGGCGGTGGCCTGGATCCCGCCGCTCGAGGCCTACATAGACCAGAACCGCTACCACCTCCGCCTGGCCCTGCCCGGCGTCAAGCCCAACGAGGTAAGCGTGCAGGTGCACGGCAACGAGCTCAGCATCAGCGGCGAGCGCAAGCAGGAGACCACCCCCTCGGACGAGCGCACCTTCCAGCGGGAGATCACCTACGGCGCCTTCGAGCGCATCGTGACGCTGCCCGAGGGTGTGGTGCCGGAGAAGCTCGATGCCAACTTCGTCAACGGGGTGCTGGAGATCAGCGCGCCCCTGAGCGAGAAGGCGATGCCACGCAAGATCGAGGTGAAGGCGACCGCAGAGGGACGCAAGCTGGCAGCCTAGACCCAGGGCAGGGCCAGCCCGCACCCGGTGGCAACGTCTGATAATGGTTATTATGACAACTCGACTGTCGCCCCGCCGCCGGTCTCAGGGGTGGGCCACGGCGGTGGCGGCGCTCTCGCACGGCACCGGCGACAGCACCGCCGGGCGCTCGTTCAGCGGGTATTCCGCGTCCACCTCGCGCACGATGGTGTCAAACTCCACCCGCTGCTGCGGGTTGAGGATGGCGCGCAGGTGGTCGCGGTCCTGCTGCCGCAACTGGTCGAACTGGGGCGCCAGGCGCTGCTCCAACTGCTGATATTGGCCCACTGTCTGCTGCAGGATGGCATCCACTTGGCTCTGCTGCTGCGGGCTGAGGTGAAGCCGCTGGCTCATCTTGGCGGCGATGAGCCGGTGCTGGCGGATGTCGTACTCGTTGGCGGTGTGGGCATGCAGCCAGTAGTGCTCGGCCAGGTTCATGAGCGTGCCGCCGAGCAGCAAACCGCTCACAAAGATCAGGCCGACGTACAGCGAGGTGCGGCGATCGGATTCCATAACCCCTTTCCTTTCACCCAACCGTCTAAGGATTCATCAAGTTCAGCATGACGTCGGCGAGCTTGGGCCGGACGTGGTCGTCGGAGGGATGCTGAGGGTTGAGGTGGGGGACATCGAGCACCATGGCCTCGTCGGCGTTGGGGGTCTCGATGCGATGGAAATTGTAGAGAAACGAGCCCAGGGTGCCGGCGAAGAGCACGGCGGCCAGGACTAGGTCGCGTCCGGCGATCTGCCAGCCGCGCAGGCCAAAGAGCGCGGGGGCGTGTTCCTGGGCGTAGATGCGGGCCTGCAGGCGGGTGAGGAAGAAGGGGTCGAGCCCGGCCTCGACCGCCTCGGGCGAGGGGCGCAGGCCGCCCAGCAGCAGGCGGCTGCGGGCGGCGGTGGACCAGCGCCGCTGGCAGCGCGGGCAGGCGCTGGCATGGGGCTGGAGCGCGTGGGGAAGATCCGCCGCCAGCGCGCCGGGATGGCGGCCGAGGTAGTCTTCCAAGGCGACAACAAACTGTTTGCACTTCATGGTGACCGGTTCCCTAGATTCGCTTGCGCTCCACCGCCGCCAGCAGGGCCTGGCGGGCGCGGAAGAGGCGCACCTTGACGGTGTTTTCATTGAGGCTGAGAATCTGGGCGACTTCGCGCACCGAGTAGCCCTCGATCTCCTTGAGCACCAGCAGGACGCGATCCTCGCTGTCCAGGCGGGCGAGCAGCTTGTTGGCCAGCTCGCGCATCTCCAATTGCCGCTCGGGGCCGGCGATGCCGGCATGGGCGAGCACATCGAGGTTCTCCACCCGCGCCGACTCCTCCTCCGACAGGTCGGCCAGGATGGTGGCCTTGCGCACTTTTTGCTTGCGCAGGTAGTCGTAGCATTCGTTGACGGCGATCTTGTAGATCCAGGTGGCTACGGCGGACTGGTAGTTGAAGCGGTCGAGGCCGAAGTAGACCTTGGCGAAGACCTGTTGGGCGATGTCGTCGCAGTCGTTGGAGTTGCGCAGGATGCCGCGGATGACGCTGGCGACGCGGGGCTGGAAGCGCTTGACCAGCTCCTCGAAGGCGCTGGGGTCGCGGCCCTGGCAGCGGCGCATGAGCGCGAACTGCGCATCCTTGCCGGCGGCGTCGGCGGCGCTGGCGTCGCGCACGCCTAGTCCTGACAACACCGCTTCCATGTCTTCTCCGACGTCGGCCATGGGCGCTGCGTTTCGTGGAGGGGAAGATAATTCCTCTGGGGCCGCCCCCCCCCAGCCAGAATACAGGAGTCGGGGCGGGGGCGGCAGCCTGGCGCCCCTTCCCTACTCCCACTCGATGGTGGACGGAGGTTTGGAGCTGATGTCGTAGACCACGCGGTTGATGCCGGCGACCTCGTTGACAATGCGGTTGGAGATGGTGGCCAGCAGTTCGTAGGGCAGCCGGGCCCAATCGGCGGTCATGCCGTCCTCCGAGCGCACCGCGCGCAGGGCGCAGGTGAGGCCGTAGGTGCGCAGGTCGCCCATCACGCCCACGGTGCGCACCGGCAGCAGCACCGCAAACGATTGCCACAGGGCGGTGTAGAGGCCGGCGCGCTTGATCTCCTCCACCGCGATGGCGTCGGCCTGCTGCAGCAGCCGGATCTTGTCCGGGGTGACCTCGCCCAGGATGCGGACGGCGAGCCCGGGGCCGGGAAAGGGCTGGCGCTGCAGCAGTTCGGCGCTGACGCCGAGGTCCCGGCCCACGCGCCGCACCTCGTCCTTGAAGAGCTCGCGCAGCGGCTCGATCAGCTTGAGGCGCATGTCGGCGGGCAGCCCGCCGACGTTGTGGTGGCTCTTGATCACCGCCGAGGGGCCCTGCACCGAGACCGACTCGATCACGTCGGGGTAAAGCGTGCCCTGCACCAGGAAGTCGGCGGCCAGGCGGCGGGCCTCGGGCTCGAACACCTCGATGAAGGTCTTGCCGATGATCTTGCGCTTCTGCTCGGGATCGCTGACCCCGGCCAGGGCGGCGAGGAAGGTCGCGCTGGCGTCCACCGCCACCAGGTTGAGCCCGAGCTGGCCGCGCAGGGTGGCCTGCACCTTCTGGAACTCGTCCTGGCGCAGCAGCCCGTTGTTGACGAACACGCAGATCAGGCGGTCGCCGATGGCGCGGTGGACGAGGGTGGCGGCCACGCTCGAGTCCACCCCGCCGCTGAGGCCGCAGATGGCTCTTCCCTGCTCGCCCACCTGGGCGCGGATGCGGCGCACCTGCTCCTCGATGAACGACTGCGGGGTCCAGTCGCGGCGGGCATGGCAGAGCTCGAGGAAATTGGCGAACAGCGCCTGGCCGTGCTCGGTGTGGTGGACCTCGGGGTGGAACTGCACCGCCCACATCCGCCGCTGCGGGTCTTCGATCGCGGCCAGGGCGGTGGGGCTGTGGCCGACGGCGCGGAAGCCGGGGGGCAGCTCCAGGGCGGAATCGCCGTGCGACATCCAGACCTTTTCCTGGCCGCTGCTGCCGCGAAACAGGCCGGTGGAGGCATCCACGCTGACCTCGGCGGGGCCGAACTCGCGCTGGGCGGCGTTTTCCACCTTGCCCCCCAGGGTGTCCACCATCAACTGCAGGCCGTAGCAGATGCCCAGCAGGGGCAGCCCCGCCGTCCACACCTCGGGGGCGCAGCGGGGAGCGTTGGCGGCGTAGACCGAGGCGGGGCCCCCGGACAGGATGATGCCGACCGGGTTCTGCGCCTCGATCTGCGCCCAGGTGGCGCTGTGCGGCAGGATCAGGCTGAACACGCCCAGCTCGCGGATGCGGCGCGCGATGAGCTGCGAGTACTGCGCGCCAAAGTCGAGCACCACGACCGCCGGATGGGCGCCCGGATGGGAGGCGAAGGGGGGCTGGGAGGGGGAAGGCATTACAGTACGAAGTTGATCAGGCGTCCGGGAACGAAGACCACGGACTTGGGGGCTTGGCCCTGCAGCAGGGGCTGCAGCTTGGCGTCGGCGCGGGCCAGGCCCTCCACCAGCGCCTGGTCGCTGTCGGGCGGCGCCGCCAGGCGGGCGCGCACCTTGCCGTTGATCTGCACCACAATTTCGACCTGCGGCTCGCGCGCCAGCTCGGGGTTGAACTCCGGCCAGCGGACCACCGCGATGGCGCCGGCATGTCCCAGCCGCTGCCACAGCTCCTGCGCCAGGAAGGGGGCGAACGGGGCCAGCATCAGCAGCAGCAGGCGCAGGCACTCGGCGCGGGCGGCGGCGGAGAGCTGGCCCTCGCGGGCATAGAACTCGTTGACCAGCTCCATCAACGCGGCGATGGAGGTGTTGAAATGCCAGCGGCCCTCGAAGTCGCCGCCGATGCGGCGCAGGGTCTGGTGGGCCTTGCGGCGCAGCGCGGCGTCGCCGGCGCCCTCGCCGGCGGCGGCCGCCGCCGCGGCCAGGGCCAGGCGCCACACCCGCGCGAGGAAGCGGTGGATGCCCTCCACCCCGTTCTCCTGCCAGTCGAAGTCCTTCTCCGGTGGGGCGGCGAAGAGCACGTACATGCGGGTGGCATCGGCGCCGTAGGCCTGGATCAGCTCCTCCGGGTCCACCACGTTGCCCTTGGATTTCGACATCTTGGCGCCGTGGCGGGTGATCATGCCCTGGGTGAACAGCCGCGTCACCGGCTCGTCCAGCTCGCACAGCCCGAGGTCGCGCATCGCCTTGGTGAAGAAGCGGGTGTAGATCAGGTGCAGGATGGCGTGCTCGATGCCGCCGATGTACTGCTCCACCGGCAGCCAGCGGCGAATGGCGGCGGGATCGAACGGGCGGGTGGACTCGTGCGGGCTGGCGTAGCGGTAGAAGTACCAGGACGAGTCCACGAAGGTGTCCATGGTGTCGGCTTCGCGCCGGGCCTCGGCGCCGCAGCGGGGGCAGTGGACGCGGCGGAAGCTGGGATCGGCGGCCAGGGGCGATTCGCCCTGGCCGGTGAGCTGCACGTCGTCGGGCAGCAGCACCGGCAACTGCTCGTCGGGCACCGGCACAGTACCACAGGCGGGGCAGTAGAGGATGGGGATGGGGGTGCCCCAAAAGCGCTGGCGGGAGATGCCCCAGTCCTGCAAGCGGTAGGTGACCGTTCCCTTCCCGAAGCCCTGCGCCTGGGCGAAGGTGGCCATGGCCACGAGGGCGGAGCGATTCGGCATGCCGGTGAAGGCGCCGGAGCCGACCAGCGTGCCGTCGCCCTCGAGCGCGGCGGCCAGCCGGGGGGGGAATCCCTCGGCGGGCTCGACCACCGGGCGGATGGGCAGCTCGTACTTGGTGCAGAACTCGAAGTCGCGCTGGTCGTGGGCGGGCACCGCCATCACCGCGCCGGTGCCATAGCCCAGCAGCACGAAATTGGCCACCCAGATGGGCAGCTTCTCCCGGCTGAAGGGGTTGATGGCGTAGTGGCCGGTGAAGAAACCCTCTTTCTCCGGCTCCTGCCCGGGGGCCAAATGGGCCTGGCGGTCGCGCAGGCGGCGCGCCTGCTCCAGCGCGGCGGCGTCCACCAACTCGGGCAGCAAGGGATGCTCGGGGGCCAGCAGCAGGGCGCTGGCGCCGTAGACGGTGTCGATGCGGGTGGTGAAGACGCGCAGGGCGCGGTCGCCATGGGCGGGCAGGGCAAACTCCAGCTCGGCGCCTTCGCTGCGGCCGATCCAGTTGCGCTGCATGGTGCGCACCCGCTCCGGCCAGCCCGGAAGCCGGTCGAGGTCGCGCAGCAGCTCGTCGGCGTAGGCGGTGGTGCGCAGGTACCACTGGTTGAGCTCGCGCTGCTCGACCGGGGTGTCCTCGTGGCGCCAGCACACCCCGCCCGCCACCTGCTCGTTGGCCAGCACGGTGGCGCACTTGGGGCACCAATTCACCAGCCCCTTCTTGCGGTAGGCCAGGCCGCGCTCGAAGAAGCGCAGGAACAGCCACTGGTTCCAGCGGTAGTACTCCGGCAGGCAGGTGGTGACCTCGCGCGTCCAGTCGTAGCTGAAGCCGAAGCGCTGGTCCTGGCGCTTCATGTGGGCGATATTGGCCAGCGTCCAGGCGCGGGGATGGGAGTGGTTCTTGATGGCGGCGTTCTCCGCCGGCAGGCCAAACGAGTCCCAGCCCATGGGATGGAGCACGTCCAGGCCGCGCATCCAGAAATAGCGGGCGAGGGCGTCGCCGATGGCGTAGTTGCGCACGTGGCCCATGTGCAGCGCGCCGCTGGGATAGGGCAGCATCTCCAGCACGTAGTACTTGGGCGCACCGGCATTGGCGCCGGCAAAGGGGTTGGCGGCGGCCCAGCGTTCGGCCCACTGGGGCTCGAAGCTGGCAGGCTGGTAGGCGGGCTCGTCCATGAACCTACTATTGTGCCTTGTTTTGCGCCGATTTCCGCCGCTTGCGGGTGCTGGCCGGGGCCTGCGCGAGATGGCGCAGGGCGGCGAGGTCGCGCGCCTGGTCGTCGGGTCCGTCCACCGGGGTCTCGAGGATGAAGGCCTTGCCTTGCAGGCGGGGATCGCGCAGCAGGCGGCGGAAGGTGGCGCGCCCGAGCTGGCCGGCGCCAATGTGCTGGTGGCGGTCGCGGTGGCTGCCGCGCTCGGCCATGGCGTCATTGGCATGGAAGACGGGGATGCGGGCGAGGCCGATCTGCTCGTCCAGTTGGGCCAGGGCGGCCTGGTAGCCCTTGGGGGTGGCCAGGTCGTAGCCCGCGACCCAGGCGTGGCAGGTGTCGATGCAGGCCCCCACGGGCAGGCCGGCGAGGCCGTCGAGCAGGGCCGCCACCGCGCCAAAGTCGCCACCCAGGTGGGCGCCGCCGCCGGCGGTGTTTTCGATCAGCAGGGTGAGCGGCCCCCAAACGAAGCCCTCGGCCGCCTGGCGCAGGCTCTCCAGGCAGCGTGCCAGCGCGCCGCTGCCGGGGTGCAGCACCAAGTAGTCGGCGCCGATGGCGGCGGCGCGCTCCAGCTCGCCGCGGAAGGCGGCCAGCGAGCGGCGGTGGAAGTCGGGGTTGGCCCCGGCCAAATTGATCAAATAGTTGGCATGCACCACCAGCGGGTCCAGCCGGTACTGCTGGCGCAGGCGGCGCAGCGCTGCCGCGCGCGCGGCGGGCAGGGGGGCGGCATGCCACTGCCGCGGGCTGGCGGTGAAGATCTGCAGGGTTTGGCAGCCGAGCGCGTGCGCCCGCTCGGCGGCCTGGTCCACCCCGCCGGCGCTGGAGATATGGGCTCCCAGGCGAATCGCCACCGGAGACAGCATACCGGCAGGCCGCCAAACATTACAATGGTGCTATGCGGGTGGGAATCCTGACCGGCGGGGGCGACTGCCCCGGCTTGAACGCGGTGATCCGGGCGGTGGTGCGCAAGGGCACCATGTACTACGGCGATTCGGTGGTGGGCTTCGTCGAGGGCTGGCGCGGCGTGCTGGAGAACCGCACGATGGAGCTGGACCTGGACAGCATCGCCGGCATCATCCATCGCGGCGGCACGCTGCTGCGCACCTCGCGCACCAACCCGCAGCGCGAACCCGACGGCTGGGAGCGCATCCGCAAGAGCTTCGAGAGCCAGCGCCTGGGGGCGCTGGTGGCGGTGGGCGGCGACGACACGCTGGGGGTGGCGAAGTGGATCTCCGACCAGGGCCTGCCGGTGGTGGGCGTGCCCAAGACGATTGACAACGACCTGTCCGGCACCGACCTCTGCTTTGGCTTCGACACCGCGGTGGGCATCGCCACCGAGGCGATCGACCGGCTGCACAGCACCGCCGAGGCGCACAACCGGGTGATGGTGGTGGAGGTGATGGGGCGGGAGGCGGGCTGGATCGCAATCTGGTCGGGCATCGCCGGCGGCGCCGATGTGGTGCTCATCCCGGAGAAGCCCTACGACGTGGCCGCGGTCTGCGAGCTGCTGAAGCGGCGCCACGCCCGCGGCAAGTATTTCAGCATCGTGGTGGTGGCGGAGGGGGCACGGCCGGCCGGGGGCGGGGAGCGGCCCTCGGCGGCGGGCCCGCGCGATGCCTTCGGCCACGAGCGCCTGGGCGGCATCAGCAACACCCTCGCCGAGCAGATCGAGGCCCACACCGGCTACGAGACGCGGGTGGTGATCTTGGGGCACACCCAGCGCGGCGGCACGCCCACCGCCTTCGACCGCGTGCTGGCGACCCGCTACGGGGTGTATGCCATCGACATGGCCCACCGGGGCGAGTTCGGGCGGATGGCTTCGCTGCGGGGGCAGGAACTGACCTCGGTGCCGCTGGCCGAGGCGCTGGGGCGCAACCGCAAGGTGGGCAACGATCTCTACGATCTGGCCTCGGTGTTCTTTGGCTAGGCCGGCGGCATGCGGGCTGGGGGTGGCGCTGGCGCTGGCAGCGGTGGCGCTGGGATGCGCCCGCGCCGGCGCCGCGGCCCAAGCGGGGGGCACGGTGTGGGTGGCGGGCAACGGCCAATTGCGGGCGCTGCGCCTGCCCGACTTGGGGGCGGCGGGGGAACTGCGGCTGGCGGGCCCGCTGGTGGCCAGCAGCTATGATGCCCGCCGCCATCGCCTCGACCTGCTGGTGGGCGGGGCCGCGCCGGCGCTGGAGGCGATCGCCGCCGGGGCGCCGCGGTTGGAGGCGCAGCGCAGCTTGGCGCTGCAGCCCGCGGCCTTGGCGCTCGACTCCGCCGGGCAGCGGCTTTACCTGGCGGGCACCGCCCCCGGCGGCGGGGGCCGGGTGTGGGCCTTGGCGGCGGCTACGCTCCGGGTGGAGGCGCGCCTGGCAGTGGCCGGGCAGCCGCGCGCGCTGGCGCTCAGCGCCGATGGCCGGCGCCTGCTGCTCGCCAGCGACGCCCGCCCGGCGCTGCGCCTGATCGCGCTCGCTGGCTGGCGCCCGCTGGCCCGGCTGGCGCTCAACCAGGCCCCGCGCCAATTGGTCGTTTTGCCCTATGGGCACAAGGCGTTTGTGCTCTGCGGCGACACCGTGGCCGTGGTGGACACCGACTCCGGCGCCCTGCTCTGCTACCTGCCGGTAGGCCCGGGCGCCCAGCGCCTGTTGCTCAAGCCCGACGGGGGCGAACTCTACGTCAGCAACGCCAGCGGCACGGTCAGCGCCATCAACACCACCACCAACGAGGTCAGCGACACTATGGCGGCGGGCCTGGGCGCCGCCAGCATGGCGGTGGCGGCGGACGGCTCCACGCTCTATGTCGGCAATGCCGCCGCCGGCACGGTGTCGGTGATCAACCTCGACAACCGCAAAGCCATTGCCATGGTGCGGGTGGGCGAGCAGCCCGCCAGCCTGGCGCTCAGTCCCGGCGGCCGGCTGCTGCTGGTGGCCGACGCCGGCTCCGACGATGTGGCGGTGGTGCGCAGCAACCAGGACCCGGCCAACCCCAACACCCTGCTGACGCTGCTGCCCTCCCCGCCCGCGCCGCAGTGGGTGCGGGCGCTGGCGGCGGCGCCGGCAGGCAGGCCATGATCCTGCGCCGCTATCTCCGCCGCGAAGTGGCGATCAACGCCGGCGTCGGCCTGCTGCTGTTCACCTTCGTCATCTTCATGCAGGACCTGGGGCGGGCGCTGGAGGCCACCGTGCGGGCGGACTCCGGCGCCATCCTGCAGGTGTTCGCCTACGTGGCGCCGACGGCGCTGGTGTTCACCCTCCCCATGGGGCTGCTGGTGGGGCTGCTGCTGGGGCTGGGGCGGATGAGCGTGGACAACGAACTGACCGCGCTGCACGCGCTGGGGGTGGGCGCGCGGGCGCTGCTGCGGCCGCTGCTGGAGGTCTCGGCAGCGGCGTTGGCGGTGGCGCTGGCTATCACCCTGTGGCTGGCGCCGCTGGCCAGCCGCCGCCTGGCCGCGCTCACCACCGAGTTGGCCACCTCCGAGGTGGCGGCGCAGGTGCAGCCGCGCGTGTTCTTCGAGCCCGAGAACAACTCCAACTGGGTGATCTACGTCGGCGGCATGGAGGCGGGCGGGCGCATCTGGCGGCAGGTGCTGGTCGCCGCCACCCAGCCCGGCACGCCGCCGCAGTTGACCTTGGCGGAGGAGGGCACGCTGGTCAACCGCGGTCCCGACGCCATGCAACTGCACCTGGTGGAGGGCGCGCAGTACCAAGCCACCGCCGAGCATCCCGAGACCAGCCTGGTGAGCGCCTTCCAGTCCATCGACATTCCGCTGCTGCTGCCGGCGCGGCCCGCGGCGGTGCCGCCGCCCGCCGCGCTCCCGCTCGGGGCGCTGTGGTGGCGGGCGCGCTACGCCCCCGACTGGCGCGCCGCGCGGGTGGAGTTCCACCGCCGCTTCGCCCTCGCCTTTGCCTGCCTGGCGCTGGCGCTGCTGGGCATGGCGCTGGGGCTGCGCGGCGGGCGGGGCGGCCGCGCCGGCGGGTTTGTGCTCACGCTGATCCTGGTGTTCGGCTATTACCTGCTCTTCGTCTTCGGCCTCGGCCTGGCCAAGCAGGGCAAGATCACGCCCTTTTGGGGCGCCTGGGGCGCCAATATCCTGTTTCTCGCCTGGGGCGCCTGGGCGCTGTGGCGGCTGGACCGCATCCCCCGCCGCCCGGTGGCGGGCACCGACCCGGTGGCCTGGGTGCGCGCGGCGCTCAGCCGGCGCCTGCCCGCCGCCGGCCTGGGCGCCCGCCCGCTGCGCAACCGCCGCTGGATGCCCTCCCTGCTTGAGGGCTACGTCATCCGCGAGTTCCTCGGCTACACCGGACTTCTGCTCGCCAGCTTCCTCATCCTGGTGCTGGTGTTCACCCTGTTCGAGCTCACCGGCAGCATCGTGCAGCACCACATCCCCGCCAGCGTGGTGGCGCAGTACCTGCTCTATTTCAGCCCGCAGATGCTCTACATGATGATCCCGGTGGCGATCCTGGTGGGCGTGCTGGTGACCTTCGGGCTGATGTCCAAGGCCAACGAGATCACCGCCATGAAGGCCTCCGGGGTGAGCGTCTACCGCCTGCTGGTGCCGGTGCTGTTCGCCGCGCTGGTGCTGTGCGGGGTGCAGTTCGCCCTCGACGCCACCTGGCTGCCGGCGTTCAACCAGAAGCAGGACGCGCTGCACGCCCAGATCAAGGGGCAGCCGCCGCAGACCTACCGCAATCCCGAGCACAAGTGGGTGTTCGGCCAGAACAACGACATCTACTACTTCAGCTTCTTCGACCCCAGCCGCAGAACCCTGGCCAACGTCTCGGTGTTCCAGTTCCGCCCGCAGCCGTTCCAATTGACCCGGCGCATCTTCGCCCAGCAGGCGCGCTGGGACGACGCCATCTCGGGCTGGGTCTTCACCAACGGCTGGGTGGGCGAGTTCCACGACAACGCCGAGCGCGGCTTCCAGCGCTTCCAGGTGGCCAGCTTTGGCGGCTTGCCGGAGACGCCCGCCTACTTCACCACCGACGCCCGCCAAGGCTCGCAGATGACCTATGCCGAGCTGAGCCGCTATATTGCCACCCTGCGCAAGAGCGGCTACGACGTCAGCCGGCTGAGCGTCACCCTGGCCAAGAAGCTCGCCTACCCGCTGATCACGGTGGTGATGGCGCTGCTGGCCTTCCCCTTCGCCCTGACGGTGGGACGGCGGGGCACGGTGGCCGGCATCACCGTCGGCATCGTGGTGGCCATCACCTACTGGACCGCCGCCAGCCTGCTGGAGGTGCTGGGCAACCTCAACCAGCTTCCGCCGGCGATGGCCGCCTGGACGCCGGACGCGCTCTTCCTGGGCGTGGGTGTGTACCTGCTGCTGCGGGTGCCAACGTGACGTGGTAGGCTGAGGCCGTGGACAAGATTGACGAGAGCTATCGAGAACGCTTTCGCGAGTTGATGCGGCAAAACCTGCCCCACGCGAAGTTGGACTTGGTGGAGGTGCGGGCGGGCGAGAACTTTGATGGGGAACCCAGCTTGTTCGTCAAGCTGGTCTTTGCCGCCAAGCCCGCGGACGCAGATTTTCGCGCGCTGCGGGCAGTTCTGCGCGCATTTCGCACCTGGCTCGCCGACGAGAAAGCCGACAAGCGCTTTCCCTATATTGAAGTCTCCACCCGCGCGGAGGAACGTTCGGCGACTGCCGCAAGCCATGATCGATCCTGAGCAGCTGCTGCAGTTGGCCCGGCGAGAGTTGGCAGCCGGGGGTCATGGCGCTCCCCGCCAGGTGAATCTCCGGCGTGCTGGGTCCACCGCCTATTACGCGGTTTTCCACGCCTTGTGCAATGAAATTGCCAACACCTTTGGGAAGGGAAACGACGAGGCCTGGAATTTGTTTTACCGCGCGCTTGATCATGGCGCCACGCGCCAACGTTGCGAGAGCCTCGATCCCCGGCTAGCGGTTTCGTTCCAGGATTTTGCCCATGCGTTCGTGGAGTTGCAGCAATTCCGGAATCGTTGCGATTACGACCCCGTTTTTCGCATAACCAAAGCGGCCCTTGATCGAACCATTCGCGATGCCGCCGACGCAACCGCCGGCCTGCGCGAGGCCGGGGGCGACAGAAAAGTCGAGTTTCTTGCCTATTTGCTGCTTGGACGAAAGCGCAAGCCGTAGCCAGCGCTAGGCGGTGCGCGCCGCCTCGCCGCCGGTGGTCTCGCTGGCCCCGGCCTGCGCCGCCGCCAGCCGGGCGGTCAGCACGCGGTAGGGCGAGCAGGAGACGTAGTTGAGCCCGGTGCGGTGGAAGAAAGCCACCGAGGCGGGGTCGCCGCCGTGCTCGCCGCAGATGCCGACCTTGAGGTCGGGGCGGGTCTTGCGGCCGTTGGCGGTGGCCATCTGCACCAGTTGCCCAACGCCGCTTTGATCGAGGCTGGCGAAGGGGTCCTGCTTGAGTATGCCTTGGGCGATGTAGAAGGGCAGGATCTTGCCGATGTCGTCGCGGGAGAAGCCGTAGGTGGTCTGGGTGAGATCGTTGGTCCCAAAGCTGAAGAACTGCGCCTCCTGGGCGATCTCGCCCGCCACCAGGGCGGCGCGCGGCAGCTCGATCATGGTGCCCACCAGGTAGGGGAGCTTGAGTTTGGCGGCGGCGAGCACGGCGTCGGCGACTTGGCGCACGATGGCGGCCTGCAGCGCCAGCTCCTTGGGGGTCGCGACCAGCGGGATCATGATCTCGGGCTTGACCGTCTTGCCCTTCCTGGCCACCTGCACCGCGGCCTCGAAGATGGCGCGCGCCTGCATCTCGGTGATCTCGGGATAGAGGATGCCCAGCCGGCAGCCGCGCAGGCCCAGCATGGGGTTGACCTCGTGCAGCTCCTGCACGCGGGCCAGCAGGCGCTGGAGGCCGCGGGCGTCGGTGATGGCGTAGTCGGCGTACTTCTTGCGCAGCTCCGAAGTCACCTTGCGTTTGGCGGGGCCGGCGGCGAGCTGCAGCCGCTCCAGGTCCACCATGATCTCTTCGCGCGGCGGGAGGAACTCGTGCAGCGGCGGATCCAGGGTGCGGATGGTGACGGGGAAGCCGTCCATGGCCTCGAAGATGCCGGCGAAGTCGCGGCGCTGCAGCGGCAGCAGCTTCTTGAGCGCGGCGCGGCGCTGCTTCTCGTCGTCGGCGAGGATCATGGCGCGCATGTGCTCGATCTTGCCCTGGCCGAAGAACATGTGTTCGGTGCGGCAGAGGCCGATGCCCTCGGCGCCAAAGGCGCGGGCGGCGCGGGCGTCGCGCGGGATGTCGGCGTTGGCGCGCACCCCCAGGCGGCGGTGGGGCTCGGCCCAGGACATGAAGGTCTGCAGCAGCGGATCGTTGGGGTCGCCGGGCAGGGTGGGGACCTGGCCGGCGTAGACGTGCCCGGTGGAGCCGTCAATCGAGATCCAGTCGCCCTCGGCGAAGCGCTGGCCGCCGGCCAGGAGCCGGCGGGCGTGCTCGTCCACGCTGATGGCGCTGGCCCCGGCCACGCAGCACTTGCCCATGCCGCGCGTCACCACCGCGGCGTGGCTGGTCATGCCCCCGCGCGAGGTGAGGATGCCGGCGGCCACCTCCATGCCGTGGATGTCCTCGGGCGTGGTCTCGGCCCGCACCAGCAGCACCGGGCCCTTCTTGGCCTGGGTCCAGGCCACCGCCGCCTCGGCGGTGAAGACAATCTGGCCCACCGCCGCGCCGGGGGAGGCGGGCAGGCCGGTGGCCAGCGGCTCGCGCGCCTTGAGCTGCTTGGGGTCGAAGCGGGGGAACAGCAGCTCATAGACCTGGTTGGCGTCCACCCGGAACAGCGCCTCCGACTTGGTGATCAGCCCCTCCGCCACCATGTCGGTGGCGACCTTGAGCGCCGCCCGCCCGGTGCGCTTGCCGTTGCGCGTCTGCAGCATATAGAGGCGGCCGTCCTGGATGGTGAACTCGAAGTCCTGCAGGTCGCGGTAGTGCCGCTCCAGCCGGTTGGTGATCTCGCGCAGTTGGGTGTAGACCTCGGGCATGAGCTTGTGCAGCTCGAGGATGGGCACGGGCGTGCGGATGCCCGCCACCACATCCTCGCCCTGGGCGTTCATCAGGAACTCGCCGTAGAACTCGTTCTCGCCGGTGGCGGGGTTGCGGGTGAAGCCCACCCCGGTGCCGCTGGTCTCGCCCAGGTTGCCGAACACCATCGCCTGCACATTGACGGCGGTGCCCAAGTCGTCGGAGATGTTGTTGATGCGGCGGTAGTGCCGGGCGCGGTCGTTGAACCAGGAGCGGAAGACGGCGTCGCGCGCCAGGGTGAGCTGCTCCAGCGCCTCCTGCGGAAAGGGACGGCCGCTGTGCCGCTCCACCACGTGCTTGTACTCGGCGATCACCTGCTGCAGGTCGGCGGCGGTGAGCGCGGTGTCGAGCTTCACCTTGCGCTGCTTCTTCTTGCCGTCGAAGACGCGGTCGAACTCCGGCTTGGGGATGTCCAGCACCACGCTGCCGAACATCTGGATCAGGCGGCGGTAGGAGTCGTAGGCAAAGCGCGGGTTCTGGCTGCGCCGCGCCAGTCCCTCCACCGTCCGGTCGTTGAGCCCGAGGTTGAGGATGGTGTCCATCATGCCCGGCATGGAGAACTTGGCGCCGCTGCGCACGCTGACCAGCAGCGGGTTGGCGGCGTCGCCCAGCTTCTGGCCGACCGCCCGCTGCAGTTGCAGCAGGGCCTGCTGCATTTGCTGCTCCACCTCGGCGGGCACGCGGTTGCCGGCGCGGTAGTACTCCCGGCAGGTCTGGGTGGAGATGGTGAAGCCCGGCGGGACCGGCAGCCCGGCGTTGGTCATCTCGGCCAGGCCGGCGCCCTTGCCGCCCAATTCGTCCTTCATCGCCCCGCTGCCCTCGGCCTTGCCCTCGCCAAATGCGTACACGTATTTCGCCATATCGATCGTCCTCTTCCCTTCTCCGGCTGCGATTTCCAGCATAGCAAACCGCGCCCCGCCGCCCGGCGCGGAGGCCGGCGGCGCGCCCCGCCGGCGCGCCGCCCGCCGCTTGCATTCCGGCCCCGGTGCGGCTATCATTATTGCTGTACTGGGGGTAATGACCATGGCCAGCGTGGTGACCATCAATCGGGCCGACGTGGTGGCCCTGATCGAGCAGGCGGCGCAAAAGTACACCGCCGGCAACAAGACGGCGGCGGTGGCGCTGGCGCTGCAGCGGCTGCTGGAGCAAGACGACCGCAGCGGCTCGCTCTACGGCGCCCATCCCGGCTCGGTGCGGGTGGCGGCGGGAGTGGACCTGCTCGCCCCGGTGCTCAGCGACCCGCTCGACGCGGCGCTCGAGCCCTGGGCGGCTTCCCTGCCCGCGCGCGTCCGCGCCCACGCCGCCGGCAAGCCCCACCGCGCCCTCCGCCCGGCGGCGCGGGAGCGGCGCTAAGGCCGCCATGGCCGCGGCCCTGCTGCTCGACACCCACATCGCCCTCTGGCTGGACAGCGGCGACGCCCGGCTGCGGCCCGCCAGCGTGCGCGCCATCGACGAGCTGCGCCGCCAGGGCGGCACCATCTACCTGAGCGCGGTGTCGGCCTGGGAGATTGCGCTGTCGGTGGAGAGCGGGCGGATTGACCTGGATGTACCCGTCGAGGCCTGGCTCGCCCGCTTCCTCGCCCGCCCCGGGGTGCAGGGGGTGGCGCTCAGCCTGGCGGCGGCGGCGCGCGCCTACACCCTCCATCCCTTCGCCCACCGCGATCCGGGCGACCGCCTGCTGATGGCGACCGCGATCGAGCTGGGCTGCCCGCTGGCTACCTATGACGAGCGCATCACCCAGTTCGCCCGCCGCCATGGCAGCCAGTGCCGCCTGGCGGTGGCCAGTTGAAACTCCCGGCCTATCGCGGGGGCCGCGCCAACCATGGCCGCGGGCGGCGAAGCCGGGCGCCTGCGCCTAAAACCTCGTCACCTCGGTGAAGTTGAAGCCGCGCACCTTGAGCGCGGGCACCACCATGTCGAACGACTCTTCCCCGCTGGCGCGCACCGCCGGGCCCAAAGCCTCGACCTGATTCAGCAGCTCGACCATGTTTTGGTTGAAGCGGAAGTTGCGCACGCCGTGGCGCAGGCAGCCGTCCTCGATCAAGAAGGTGCCGTCGCGGGTCATGCCGGTGAGGATCTTCTGATAGGGGTCCACCTCGCGGATGTACCACAGGCGGGTGACCAGGATGCCCCGCTCGGTGGAGGCGATCATGGCTTCCACCGGCACCCCGCCGCCGGCCATGACCAGGTTGAGCGGGCCCTCGCCGAACTCGTTGGGCAAGGGGAAGCCGTGGCCGGTGGGGGCGGCGTGGGCCTCGGGATGGCGCTGGTTCCACTGCCTGGCGGTCTGGCGGGCGTAGACCAGGTTGCGCACCCAGCCCTGCTCGACCAGCGCCACGCGGCGGCGGGGCACGCCCTCGCCGTCGAAGGGGGCGCCGGTTTGCAGCGGGTGGTAGGCGTCGTCGCTGATGCTGATGTTGTCGCCGAACAGCTTGGCGCCGACGCGGTCGCTGAGAAAGCTGCGCTGGTCGAGCACGGAGAGGGCGCCGAAGTCCCACATCAGAAAGCCGAGCAGGTCCAAGACGGCGGCGGGCTCGAGGATGGCGGTGTAGCGCCCCGGCGGCAGCTCGCGCGGATCGGCGCTGGCCATGGCCTTGGCGGCGGCGAGGCGGGCGCCGGCGGCGGGGGCGAGGTCGCTCCAGCGGTAGGAACTGCCCTTGGCCCAGCCCGAGCTGTTGGCGTCCAGCATGGTGACCGAGAACTCGGCGGCGGTGGAGGCGTAGAAGGCCTCCAGGCCGCGGGAGTTGAGCAGGGCGAAGCGGTGGCGCTGGCTGGCGCAGACGCCGGCGGCGGTGAGGCGGGCGGGGGCGGCCTCGGCCACCATCTCGCCCACGCTGGCGGCGCGCTGGGCGGGGGAGAGGGCGGCGGTGGCCTCGTCCCAGCGCTCCACCGGGGTCTGGACCGCGGGCTCGGCCATGGGCAGCAGTTCGGGATCGGGCGCCTGGGCGCGGGTGAGGCGCAGGGCACGCTCCACCACCTCGCGCAGGCCCGGGCCGTCAAGGCGGTGGGTGGAGGCCCGCGCCATGCGCGCATCGAACTGGGTGCGCACCGACAGCGCCAGGCTGTTTTCGGCCACGTGCTGGTGGATGGCGTTGTTGGCGAAGCGGGTGAGTTCGGAGTCCACCTCCTCCACCGCCAGCTCGACCTCGGCCCCGGGCGCCAGCTTTTGCGCCTCCTGCATCCAGGCGCGCGCCCGCTCCGGCGGCAGCCGGTTGCCGCTCATGCCCCGCTCCCGCCGCCGGAGTAGGCGGTGCCTATCTTGACATTGCGGAAGCGCGCCGGGGCGGCGCCGTGGCCGGTGCCCATGGTTTGCTGCGGCTGGCCCTTGCCGCAGTTGGGGGTGCCCCACAGCGTCCAGTGCTCGCGCGAGCAGATGGCGTCCATGGAGTTCCAGAACTCGGTGGTGATGCCGGAGTAGCTGGGATTTTTCAGCATGCGGGTCTTGCGGCCGTGCTTGATCTCCCAGCCCAGCTCGGTGCCGAACTGGAAGTTGAAGCGCTTGTCGTCAATGGACCAACTGCGGTTGGTCTCCATGTAGACGCCGTCGTCGGTGGAGGCGATGAGCTCGTCCAGGCTGAGCGGCGCCGGGCCGGGGACGATGCTGATGTTGGTCATGCGCACCAGCGGCAGCCGGTTCCAGCTCTCGGCCCGCATGCAGCCATTGGAGCGCGCCTCGCCGATCTGGGCCGCGGTCTCGCGGCTGCTGATATAGCCCACAAACTCGCCCCCGCGGATGATGTCGGTGCGTTGCGCCTCCACCCCCTCGTCGTCGTAGGCAAAGGTCCCCAGGCCGGGGCCGTGCTCCAGGCGCGCGTCGGCGACGACGTTCACCAGGGGCGAGCCGTAGCGCAGGTGGCGCAGCCGGTCCAGGGTGAGGAAGCTCATGCCGGCGAAGTTGGCCTCCGCCCCCAGCACGCGGTCGAGCTCGATCGGATGGCCGATGGACTCGTGGATCTGCAGCGCCAACTGGGAGCTGCCGAGGATGAGGGTGCCCTGGAACTGCGGGCACTGGGCGGCGCGGTGCAGCGCCACCGCCTCCTCGCCCACCCGGCGGGCGTTCTCCACCAGCGCCAGCTCGTGGATCAGCTCGTAGCCCTTGAGCTGGTACTGGCCGCCGAAGGAGTTGGGGTACGAGCGTTTTTGAATGTCGCCGTGGGCGAAGGCCAGGGCGGCAAAGCCCGCGCCGCTCAGCACCCGCGTCTGCTCGATGCGCGCGCCCTCGCTGGAGGCGAAGAGCTGGTGCTGGCGCTGGAAGTTCATCTGCGCCTCCGCCAGGGTGACGCCGGGCACGGCGCGCAGCTCGCGGTCCACGGCGTAGAGCAGTTGCAAATTGTCGTCGAGGCTGACGGCGAAGGGATCGAGGGCGCAGGGGGCGACCCAGACCGCCTGGTGGGCGGGCTCGGGGGCGAGCCGCAGCCCCGGCGAGGGCACCTGGGCGGAGGCGCGGGCGATGGCGGCGGCGCGCTGGGCGGTGGCGATGACCGCCGGGCGGCTCAGGTCGTCGGTGGAGGCGAAGCCCCAGGCGCCGTCGAGCAGCACCCGCACCCCGATGCCCTGGCTGTCGTCGTCGGCGGCGTGCCCCAGCTTGCCGTTCTTGGTGGTGAGGCTGCGGTGGCGCTCCTCCCGCACGCGCACATCGGCGTAGCTGGCGCCGCTCGCCATGGCCGCATCCAATCCCCAGCCGGCGATCTCCTGCATGGGCCTCGCTTGCGGTCGCTTAGCGGGCGGAGGCGAAGGCGCCGCTTTTCACCCCGGCCGCCGCCAACAGCTCCTCGACCTTGTCCTCGCGCTCCCACGTGAAGTCGGGATCGTCCATGCCAAAGTGGCCGAAGGCGGCCGTCTTCTGGTAGATGGGCCGGCGCAGCCGCAGCGACTCGATGATGCCCTTGGGGGTTAGGCGGAAGACCTGGCGCACCGCCTCGCCGATCTTGTCCTCGGCGATGGCGTTGCTGCCGAAGGTCTCGACGTGCACCGACACCGGCTCGGCCACGCCGATGGCGTAGGCCAACTGCAGCTCGCAGCTCTTGGCCAGTCCGGCCGCCACCAGGTTGCGGGCGATGTAGCGCGCCATGTAGGCGGCCGAGCGGTCCACCTTGGTCGGGTCCTTGCCGCTGAAGGCGCCGCCGCCGTGCCGGCCCATGCCGCCGTAGGTGTCCACGATGATCTTGCGCCCGGTGACGCCGGTGTCGCCCATGGGGCCGCCGATGACGAAGCGGCCGGTGGGGTTGATGTGGTACTTGGTGCGATCATCCACCATGGCGGCGGGCACCACGGGATCAATCACGTGCTTGCGGATGGCGTGCCGCAACTCTTCGGTGGAGACCTCTTCGGCGTGCTGGCTGGAGATCACCACCGCGTCAATGCGCACCGGCTTGTCCCCGTCGTACTCCACCGTGACCTGGCTTTTGCCGTCGGGGCGAAGGAAGGCGAGGCTGCCGTCGCGCCGCACCTGCGACAACTGCCGGGTGAGGCGGCGGGCCAGCGCCACCGGCAGCGGCATCTTCTCTTTGGTCTGGTCGCAGGCGTAGCCGAACATCATGCCCTGGTCGCCGGCGCCTTCCCGGTCCACCCCCATGGCGATGTCGCCCGACTGCTGGTGCACGCTGATGAGCACGCCGCAGGTGTCGCAGTCGAAGCCAAAGCGGGCGTCGGTGTAGCCCACCGAGCGCACCGCCTCGCGGGCGACTTGCTGGTAGTCAATGTGGGCGCGCGTGGTGATCTCGCCCGCCACCACGATCAGGCCGGTGGTGAGCAGGGCTTCGCAGGCGACGCGGCTTTGCGGGTCTTGCGCCAGGGCAGCGTCCAGCACCCCGTCGGAGATTTGGTCGGCGATCTTGTCGGGATGGCCTTCGGTGACCGATTCAGAGGTGAAGAGCATGCGTCGTGACAAGGTAAGGGCCTCGTTTCTGGAAACTCACTGCTGGAAGCGGCCTTGGGGGCGCCGCGGGCCCCAAGCCCCGCGCACATCCGCCTTCAAGGATAATCCGAATCGCGCCCGGGGAGCAACTTTAGCGGCTGGGGGCGGCCTCGGCGGCCAGGGGCAGCGGGGCGAGGAGCTGCTCCTTGCGGTAGACCAGCGTGCTGGCGTCGTAGGTGGCGAGCTCGAAGCCGTGGCCGTGGGTGATGGCGTCGGTGGGACAGGCCTCGACGCAGTATCCACAGAAGATACAGCGGTTGTAGTCGATGTTGTAGACCTTGGCGTAGCGCTCGCCGGCGCTGATGCGCTGGGTGGCGGTGTTCTCGGCGGCCTCGATGTAGATGCAGTTGGCCGGGCAGGCGGCGGCGCAGAGGAAGCAGGCGACGCACTTCTCCAGCCCGTTCTCGTCGCGCTGCTGCACGTGCACGCCGCGGAAGCGCGCCTCGAAGCGCACCGGCTCGTCCGGGTAGAACTCGGTCACCGGTGGCAGCAGCATGTTCTTGAAGGTGACGCTCAGGCCCTGGGCAATGGCCGCCAAGTCCTTCACCGGTTGCAAGAGATCGGGCATGGGAAAAGTATACAGGCAGCGGCGGCCGGAACCAACCCGCGCCCGCGCGGCGGCGGCGCGCTCCTCCGAGCTCCGCCCGCGGGAGCGGCCCCGGGGCGGGCGCCGCCTGGCGCCCGCGCTAGAATGAACTGTGCGGAACGACCTGCGAGCTCCCGACCAACTGCGCCCGGTGCGCTTCGAACCCGACTACCTGCCCACCGCCGAGGGCTCGGTGCTGATCAGCGTGGGCGCGACGCGGGTGCTGTGCGCCGCCACCCTGGAGGAGACCGTCCCGGGCTTCCTGCGGGGGCAGGGGCGGGGCTGGGTGACGGCGGAGTATGCCATGCTGCCGCGGGCGACGCTGACCCGCACCCCGCGCGAGGTCGTCAAGGGGCGGCCCTCGGGACGGACGCTGGAGATTCAGCGCCTGATCGGGCGCTCGCTGCGCGCCGTGGTGGACCTGGCCGCGCTGGGCGAGCGCACCCTGGTGCTCGACTGCGACGTGCTGCTGGCCGACGGCGGCACCCGCACCGCCTCCATCTGCGGCGGCTTTGTCGCGCTGGCGATGGCGCTGCAGCGCCTGGTGGAGGCGGGCACGCTGGCGCGCCTGCCGCTGCGCAACTACCTCGCCGCCACCAGCGTCGGCCTGGTCGGGGGCGCGCCCGCGCTCGACCTCAACTACCAGGAGGACTCGCAAGCCGAGGTGGACATGAACCTGGTGATGACCGGCGACGGGCGCTACGTCGAAATCCAGGCCACCGCCGAGACCCAGCCCTTCGATGAGGAGCAGCAGCGCGCGCTGCTGCGCCTGGGGCGGCACGGCATCCGCGAGATCATGGACCTGCAGCACGAACTGCTGCAGTTGCCGCTGCCACGCTTTGCATGAAACTGCTGCTCGCCACCGGCAACCCGGGCAAGGTGGCCGACTTCGGCGCGCTCGCTCCCGGGGGAGAGTGGACCGCGCTCGCCGACTACGCTTCCCTGCCCCGGGTGGAGGAGACCGGCGCCAGCTTCGAGGCCAACGCCCGGCTCAAGGCCGAGCATTATAGCCGCTTCACCCCGGAGTGCGTTGTGGCCGACGACTCCGGCCTGGAGGTCGAGGCTCTCGGCGGCGCCCCCGGCGTCTTCTCCGCCCGCTTCGCCGGGCCCCACGGCGACGACGCCGCCAACAACCGCCTTTTGCTGGAACGGCTGCGGAGCCTGCCGCCCGAGGCGCGAGCGGCCCGCTTCGTCTGCGTGCTGGCGCTGGCGCGGGCGGGGAAGACGGTGGCGACTTTCCAGGGCTACGCCCAGGGCCGCATCCTCGAGGCCGAGCGCGGCACGCAGGGCTTCGGCTACGATCCGCTGTTCTACTCCCCCGCCGCCGGCTGCACCTTCGCCGAACTCGGCCCCCAGGGCAAGGCGGCCTTCAGCCACCGCGGCCAAGCGGCGCGCGCTCTGCTAGAGTGGATGCGGTGAAAGCCGCCAGCTTCAAACCAGAGAAGGTCAAACCCGCGAGGGTCCAGGCCATCCTCCGCGGCCTGGCCGAGGCCTACCCCAATGCCGAGTGCGCCCTGGCGCATCGGAGCGCCTGGCAACTGCTGCTCGCGACCATTTTGTCGGCGCAGTGCACCGACGCCCGCGTCAACCTAGTCACGCCGCTGCTGTTCCAGAAGATCCCCACGGTGAAGGCGATGGCCGCGCTGTCGGCCGAAGCGCTGGAGCCCGAGATCCGCAGCACCGGCTTCTACCGCAACAAGGCCAAGGCGATCACCGGCGCGGCGCGCCGCATCGTCGAGGCCTACGGCGGCAAGGTGCCCGACCGCATGGAGGACTTGCTCACCCTCCCGGGAGTGGCGCGCAAGACCGCCAACGTGGTGCTGGGAGTGTGGTTCCACCAGGCCAGCGGCGTCGTGGTGGACACCCACGTGCAGCGCGTCAGCCAGCGCCTGGAGCTGACCCAGAACACCGCTCCGGAAAAGATCGAGCAGGACCTGCAGGCGATCCTGCCCCAGCGCGAGTGGATCGCCTTCTCGCACCGCGTCATCGCCCACGGCCGCCAGTGCTGCCTGGCGCGCAAGCCCAAGTGCTCGGCCTGCGGGCTCGAGCCCCTCTGCCACGCCCCGGACAAGACCTACTCGTCGCGGTAGCCCCAGCCGCCAGAGCGGGGCTGTCGGCGCGCCGCACGCGGGTCACCGGCCCGGCGGGGCGAGGCGGGGGGCCTCCACCAGCGGCGGCAGCGCGCCGGTGGCGCGGTAGGCGGCGCTGAGCTGGTTGAAGCGGCGCATCTGGCGCTGCCAATAGAGGCGTTCGGCATCGTAGCGCACCAGGATGTTTTGCAGAAAGTAGGGAGTGTTGCCTTCGAGCCACAGCGCCCGGTACTCGTCCTCCAGGCTGCTGACGCCGTCGCGCATGTCCTCGAGGTAGCCGTTGATGGAGTTGACCGTGCCGAACATATGGCCCACCTGGGCGCGGGTGGCGCCGGGGGCCTGCGCCTGCGCATACAGGGCGGCGATGTCGTGGGCGTAGATGGCCTTTTCGCCCACGAAGTCGAAGCGGCGGGCCCCGAACTCGACCCAGTCGAGCAACTCCTGGTTGCGGCGGGCCTGGGCGCGGTGCGCGCCCAGCGAATCCATCACGCCCTCGGCCAGCAGGCGGACCTGGTGGGCCACCGGCTCCATGCGGTTGTAGAGCTTCTGCCCGGCGGGGCTGAAGGCGTGGTGCCACATCAGGCTGTCGCCGCCATCCATGTGGATGGCCTGCTGCAGCGCGGTGTGGATGGCGTCCAGGTCCTCGATCTGCTTCTCGAAATCATGGCCGTCGGCGCGGTACATGGCCCAGTCGTAGGCGTTTTGGAAGCGCGCCAGCTCGGGCTGGTCTTCCCACCCCACGGCGCCACCATAGGCGATGCCATACCAGGTGAAGTCGAACATGCTCTCGCCGTCGTCGTCCCAGGTGGTGTTGATCAGTCCGGTGGCGCCCAAGCGGCGGCCGTCGCGGACAAAGCGCCGGATGTTGATGAGGGCGCTGTTGAAGTTGGGAAAGATGCGGCTCCAGTTGCTGACGCCGGGGGCCACCCAGGTCTCCAGGCCGGCGTCGGTGAAGGGCCGGATCAGCGGAGCGTAGGAGGTGCGGACGCCGTAGTCCCAGGGCACCGCGATCATATCCTTGGGCAGCGCGCGCAGCAGCTCGGGGTGGGCTTGGGCGATGTCGCCCCAAAACAGGATCTGGCGGTGGTAGGGCCGCAGCTTCTGGTCAATGGCCTGGAGATAGTTCAAGTAGAGCGGGCCGGGGCCCTCGGCCTGCAGCATCGCCTGCGAGCGGCCCGAGCCCAGGCCGGCGGTCTCGTCGGCCCCGATGTGGAAGAAGGGGCCGGGGAAGTCGTGGTTGAGCTCGGCGAACATCTGCCCGATGAAGTCGAGCGAGGCGGGCACGGCGGGCGAGAGGATGGCGCCGTAGGGGGTCTCGACCAGGTTCTGGTACTCCTCTTCGCGCAGGCCGAGGTGGAGGTGGCCGAAGGCCTCCTGCTCGGGGATGACGGTGATGTGGTAGGGGCGGGCGAGGGCGACGAGCTGGGCGGCCTCGGCGGGGGTGATGGCGCCGCCGGGAACGCTCCACGCGGGCAGGCTGGCGTAGGCGAAGGTGTTCTCGAAGTAGAGCACCAGGGCATTGATCTTGAACTCGGCCAGCAGCGGCAGGTCGCGCCGGAAGGCGGCGAGCGAGGGGATGGCGCCGCGGCTGAGGTCGGGCTGCACCGCGCGCCAGCGCAGCGCCGGCCAGTCCACGATCTTGACCGCGGGCAGCGTGGCGGCGGCGCCGCCGGCCGGATGGATCAACTGCCGCAGCGTCTGCACCCCATAGAAAATGCCGGTGTCGGTGCGCGCGATGACGATGGCTTGGCGGGGCGTGACCCAAAGGGCGTAGCCCTCGGCGCGGGCGGCGGCGGGAAGGACGAGGCCGGCCTCGCGCAGCAGGCGGCGCCCCAGGGCGGTGTTGGAGCGGGCCAGCAGCACCCGGGCGCGCGGGCTGCGGGAGATGGCGGAGCCGAGGTGATCCATCTGGCGCAGCTCGCCCGCCAGCGTTCGGGCGGCGAAGCGGTCGGCGGCACTGCCCGAGGCGGCGCCGATGCTGACAAAGCGGCCGAGGCGCAGCGCGCCGCGCTGGCGCGCCAGTTGGCGGGGATAGGGCAGCAGCGGCAGCTCCTGGGCGCGCAGGGCGGCGGGAAGCACGGCGGCCAGCAGCAGCAGCGGGAGCCCCAGCAGCCTGCGGGTAGCGCGCGGGAATGGAGGCATGGCTAGAGCTCGCCCGCGGGCGCGGCGCCGCCCAGGCGGAGGAAGGCGGGCACGTCGAGGTCTTCGCTGTCGGCGGCCGGGGGCGGGGCGGCGGCGGACGCCGGCGCCTCGGCCGCGGCGCCGCGCTGCTGGATGTATTCGGCGCGGAAGCCGGTGGCGATGACGGTGATCTTGATCTGGTCTTGCATCGCCTCGTTGAGGGTGGCGCCAAAAATGATGTTGGCGTCCTCGTGGGCGGCGGCCTGGATGACGCTGCTGGCCTCGTTGACCTCCGACAGCATGAGGTTGCTGGAGCCGCTGATGTTGATCAGGATGCCGCGCGCCCCCTCGATCGAGGTGTTCTCCAGCAGCGGGCTGGAGATGGCGGCGCGCGCGGCCTCGACCGCCCGGTGGGGGCCGCTGGCGACCGCGGTGCCCATGATGGCGTAGCCCATGCCCTGCATGATGGTGCGGATGTCGGCGAAGTCGCGGTTGATGATGCCGGGGATGGTGATGATGTCGCTGATGCCCTGCACCGCCTGGCGCAGGATGTCGTCGGCGATGCGGAACGACTCCATGAAGGGGGCGTTCTGGGCGACCAGCAGCAGGCGGTCGTTGGGGATGGTGATGACCGTGTCCACCGCCTCCGCCAGCTCGCGCAGCCCCTGCTCGGCCTGCGCCATGCGGCGCTTGCCCTCGAACAGGAAGGGCTTGGTGACCACCGCCACCGTCAGCGCGCCGATCTCGTTGGCGAGCGAGGCGATGACCGGGGCGGCGCCGGTGCCGGTGCCCCCGCCCAGGCCGGCGGTGACGAAGACCATGTCGGCGCCGTCGAGCACCTCCAGGATCTTCTCGGTGTCTTCCAGGGCGGCGCGGCGGCCCACTTGGGGATCGCTGCCGGCGCCGCGGCCGCTGGTGAGCTTGCCGCCCAACTGGATCTTGACCGGGGCGAGCGAGAGCTTGAGCGCCTGGATGTCGGTGTTGGCGGCGATGAAGTCCACCCCGTCGAGGCGGGCGTCAATCATGCGGTTGACGGCGTTGCCGCCGCCGCCGCCCACGCCGATGACCTTGATGCGGGCGGCGGTGGCGTCGTCGTCTTCCAGCGAGAGGCGGATGGGGGATTCGGGGGCCACGATTCAGGATAGTATACTGGCGGCATGGGCGTAACCGAGAGCGAGAAGATCTGGCACAACGGCAAACTGGTGGCTTGGGGCGACGCCCGCATCCACGTGCTGTCGCACGTGGTCAGCTACGGCTCGGCGCTGTTCGAGGGGCTGCGCTGCTACGCCACCCCGCAGGGCCCGGCCCTGTTCCGGCTGGGCGAGCACATGCAGCGCCTGCTGAACTCCGCCAAGATCTACCGCATGGCGGTGGGCTACGACCGCGCCCAACTGGAGCAGGCCTGCATCGAGCTGATCCAGGCCAACCGCCTGCCCCAGGCCTACCTGCGCCCCATCGTGCTGCGCGGCTACGGCAGCATGGGGGTGGGGGTGAAGCCGGGGGAGAACCCGATCGAGGTCTACATCGCCGCCTGGGACTGGGGCCAGTACCTGGGCGGGCAGGCGCAGACCGAGGGGGTGGACGTGTGCGTCTCCTCCTGGCAGCGCATCGCTCCCAACACCCTGCCGGCCATGGCCAAGGCGGCGGCCAACTACATGAACTCGCAGTTGATCAAGCAGGAGGCCTACGCCGACGGCTATGCCGAGGGCATCGCCCTCGACGTCCACGGCCAGATCAGCGAGGGCAGCGGCGAGAACCTGTTCCTGCTGCGCCAGGGCAAGCTCTTCACCTCCCCGCTCAGCTCCTCGGTGCTGCCCGGCATCACCCGCGACTGCGTCGCCCGCATCGCCGCCGAAATGGGCATCGACGTGGTGGAACAGGCGCTGCCGCGCGAGTCGCTCTACCTCGCTGACGAGGCCTTCTTCTGCGGCACCGCGGTGGAGATCACCCCCATCCGCTCGGTGGACCGCATCCCGGTGGGAACGGCCGGCCGCGGCCCGGTGACCGAGGCCATCCAGAAGCGCTTCTTCGCCCTCGCCAAGGGCGAGGCCCCCGACCTCTACGGCTGGCGCACCCCGGTGGCCGAGCTGGTCGCCGCCAAGCGCTAAACCATCGGCCGCGGCGCACTCGGCCCATAGTGGGTCGAGACGTATTCTTCCAGGATGCCGATGAACTCCTGCGCCAGGCCCTCGCCGTGCAGGGTCTTGAACAGCCGGCCGTCCATGTAGACCGGCGCCTTGGGGGCCTCGAAGGTGCCGGGGAGAGAGATGCCGAGGTTGGCTTGCCGGCTCTCGCCCGGGCCGTTGACAATGCAGCCCATCACCGCCACCGTCATCGTCTCGACGCCAGGGTAGTCGCGCTTCCACTCCGGCATGCGGTCGCGGATGTGCCCCTGGATCTGCTCCGCCATGGCCTGGAAGAAGGTGCTGGTGGTGCGGCCGCAGCCCGGGCAGGCGGTGACCTGGGGAGTGAAGCTGCGCAGCTCCAGCGACTGCAGGATCTGCTGGGCCACCCGCACCTCCTCGGCGCGGTCGCCGTTGGGGGCGGGGGTGAGGGAGACGCGGACGGTGTCCCCGATGCCCTCCTGCAGCAGCACCGCCATGGCGGCGGTGGAGGCGACCACGCCCTTGTTCCCCATGCCCGCCTCGGTGAGGCCGAGGTGGAGGGGGTAGTCGCAGGCGGCGGCGAGCAGGCGGTAGGCGCGGATCAGGTCCTGCACCCCGGAGAGCTTGGCGCTGAGGATGATGCGGTCGTGGGGCAGGCCGTGCTTCTCCGCCGCCGCCGCCGACTGCAGCGCCGAGGCGACGATGGCATCCAGCATCACCGCCTTGGCGTCGCGCGGCTGCGGCTGGCGCGAGTTTTCGTCCATCATGCGGGTCAGCAGCGCCTGGTCGAGCGAGCCCCAGTTGACCCCGATGCGCACCGGGCGGCGGTGGGCAAGGGCCACCTCGATCATGGTCTGGAAGTTGCCGTAGTCTTTGCGCCCGATGTCGGCATTGCCCGGGTTGATCCGGTATTTGGCCAGGGCGCGGGCGCAGGCGGGAAACTTGGTCAGCAGCAGGTGGCCGTTGTAATGGAAGTCGCCGATGAGGGGCACGCGGCAATCGCGGCGGGCGAGCCGGGCGGCGATCTCGGGCACGGCCTCGGCGGCAGCCTCGGTGTTGACCGTGATGCGCACCAGCTCCGAGCCCGCGCGCGCCAGTTCCTCGACCTGCCGGGCGGTGGCGGCGGCGTCGGCGGTGTCGGTGTTGGTCATGGACTGGACCACGATGGGATGCCCGCCGCCCACCACCACGTCGCCAATTCGGACCGCCACGGTTGGCCTGCGCACGCCCACCCCCCTAATTCTTGACCACCACCGCGCGCACGATGTCGTTGTACACCACCACGGTCATCAGGATCAGCAGAAAGGCGAAGCCGGCCTGGTAGACGCGCTCCTTGATGCGCAGGCTGATCTCGTGCCGCAGGATGGACTCGATGAACAGGAACAGGATCATGCCGCCATCGAGCACCGGAATGGGCAGCAGGTTGAGGATGCCGAGGTTGAGGCTGATGAGCGAAGTGACCGAAAACAGCGGCAGCAGGCTGGAGGCGCGGGCGGCGTCGCCGGTGACCGAGGCGATGCCCACCGGGCCCTGCAGGTTCTGGATGGAGGCGTGGTGGGAGACGAGCTTGCCCACCAGGTCGAGGATCACCATGCTGTACTGCTTGTTGTCGGCGAGGGAGTGCTTGAGGGCGTCGGTGAAGGAAAGCTTGAGGAAGGTGGTGTCGTTGACGAAGGCGGCGCCGATCATCCACTGGCGGTGGCCCAGGTTTACCTCCAGCGAGGGGGTGACCTCGAGGCTGATGGCCTGCCCGCCGCGCTGCAGGTCGAGCCGCACCGGGCGGCCCGGCGTGCCCAGGGGGGTGCCGGCGGCGCCGGGCTGGGCGGATTGGATCTGGGCGATCAAGTTGCCGGGATCGAGCACCGGGGCGCCATTGACGCGCACCGCCAGATCGCCTGGGCGCAGGCCGGCGCGGGCGGCGGGCGAGCCCGGGTTGATGGCCCCAAAGCGCGTGGGCTGCTCCGGCGCCACGCCCACCAAGGGGGGATTGTCCGGCCCGTCCGACCGGGGAGTGAGGCGGGTCTCGATGTAAGCCCCGCCGCGCTGCACCGTCACGCGGATGGGATGGTCCACCGAGACCGCGGTCTTGAGAAACACCGTCTCCCAGTCCGGGTGCTGGGCCCCGTCAATCTCCACGATGCGGTCCTGGGGTTGGATGCCGGCTTGGGCGGCGGGCGAGCCCGGCTGCACCTCCGCCACCACGGCCGGCTGGTCGAGCACCGGATTGTGCGGGTACTCGCGCATGTAGACCGGAATCAGCAGCCCCACCGCCAGCACGGCGTTCATGAACGGGCCGGCGAAGGCGATGAAGAAGCGCTGCCAGCGCGGCTTGGAGAGGAACTCGTCCGGCCGCCCGCTGGGCTGGTCCATGGGGTTTTCGCCCGCCATCTTGACGTAGCCGCCCACCGGCAGCAGGCTGATGCGGTAGTCGGTGCCGCCGACCGTGAGGCCGAAGAGGCGCTTGCCAAACCCCAGCGAAAACGTCTCGACCCGCACCCCAAAGGCCTTGGCGGCGAGAAAATGGCCGAGTTCATGGACAAAGACGATGACCCCGAGCACCATCGCCACCGCCAGCGTGTTGACAAGGATATGGTTCATGCTCAGCAATACCTAGCTAGCAATTCCGTTGCCATTCGGCGGGCTTGGGCATCCAATTCCAGCACCGCGTCCAAATTCTCCACCGCCGGCGCGCCCAAGCGCTGCAGGCATTCCTCCACCACCATGGCGATCGCCCCAAACCCGATGCGGCCAGCCCCGAACGCCGCCAGCACGATCTCGTCGGCGGCATTGAGCACCGCCGCCGCCCCGCCGCCGGCCCGCCAAGCCTCGCGCGCCAAGCGCAAGCAAGGAAATCGCTGGACATCGGGAAGCTCGAAGTCGAGCCTGCCCACTTCTTCCAATTTTAACCGCATTCGGCCGCTGGGGAGCCGGGCGGGATAACTGAGGGCGTATTGGATGGGGGTGCGCATGTCCGTGGTGCCGAGTTGCGCCAGGACGGAGCCGTCCACGAACTCGACCAGCGAATGCACGATGGATTGCGGGTGGACCAGCACCTCCACGCGATCTTCCGGCAGCCCAAACAGGTGGCAGGCCTCGATCACCTCAAAACCCTTGTTCATCAAGGTGGCGGAGTCGAGGCTGATGCGATCGCCCATGCTCCAAGTGGGGTGGCGCAGGGCCTGGGCGGGCGTGACCTGGGCCAGCTCGGCGGCGGAGAGATGCCGCAGCGGGCCGCCCGAGGCGGTCAGCACCAGCCGCTGCACCTCCGCGGGCGCGCCGGCGCGCAGGCACTGGTGGATGGCGCTGTGTTCACTGTCCACCGGCAGCACGGCGGCGCCGCTGAGCCGCGCCTCCGCCAGCAGCAGGCTGCCGGCGACCACCAAGGCTTCTTTGTTGGCCAGGGCCAAGTCGCAGCCGGCGGCCAGGGCAGCGTGGATGGCCTCCAGGCCGGCCACGCCCACGATCGCCGCGACCAGCATCTGGGCCCCCGAGTCCACCGCCACCGTCCGCAAGCCCTCGCGGCCATGCAGGATCTCGATCTCGGCCGCGCCGGCGCCCAGGCGCTGGCGCAGGGCGGCGGCGGCGGCGGCGGTGCGCAGCGCGACTACCCGGGGGCGCACCGCGGCAACCTGCTCCGCCAGCGCCTCGACGTTGTCGCCGGCGGCGAGGCCGACGATCTCAAACTGGCCGGGCAGGCTGGCGACCACGTCGAGTACATTGCGGCCAATCGAGCCAGTGGAGCCCAGCAGCGCAAGGCGGCGCGGTGGCGACGAAGGCATGGTCGGAGCAGTCAGGCGGCGGGCTCAGCGGTGGAGATAGGCTAAATAGTACCAGAGCACGGGCGCGGCAAAGAGCATGGCGTCCACGCGATCAAGCACGCCGCCGTGGCCGGGCAGCAAGTGGCTGGAGTCTTTGACGCCGGCGCCGCGCTTGAACAGCGACTCGATCAGGTCGCCGACCTGGGCGGCAAGGTTGAGCCCCAGCGCCAGCGGCACCAAGCGCGGCTCGGCCACCCAGATGGCGAGGGCCAAGCCCACCACCAGCGCCGCCAGCAACGAAGCCACCGCCCCTTCCCAAGTCTTCTTGGGGCTGACGCGCGGCGCCAGGGGGTGGCGCCCGAAGGCGCGGCCGCCATAGAGCGCGGCGGTGTCGCCCAGCCAGACCACCAATAGCAAAAAGATCAGCCAGAAACGCCCGAAGCCAAAGCCCAGCATCGCACCCAGCGCGCCCAGCAGCAGGCCGGGGTAGAGCGCGCCCAACAGGGTGGCGCCGGCGTTGCCGCAGGCGGCGGCCATGCGGTCGGGCTGGCTCAGGGCGGTCACCAAAACCGCCAGCAGAATGGCGAACAACGCCGCGGTGACGCTGCCGGCCGGGAGCGGCAGCGACAGGCAGAGCGCCAGGGCCCCGGCTGCGGCCAAGCCCAGCCCCGAGTAGGGCTGCAGGCCGGAGGCCTCCGCCAGGCCGTAGAACTCGCGCGCCGCCAGCACCGCCACCAGCGCCAGCAGCAGCGCCAACAGCCAGACCGGGGCCCAAATCACCGCCGCCAGCACCACCGGCACCAGCAACAGCGCGGTCAAGACGCGGGTCATGCGCCGCCCGCTCCCCGGGTGCGGGCGGGGGCCGCCGCCAACCCGCCAAAGCGGCGTTCGCGGCGCTGAAAGTCCACCAGGGCCTGCAGCAGATGCAGGCGGTTGAAGTCGGGCCAGAGCACCGCCGTCACCCAGATCTCGGCGTAGGCAATCTGCCAGAGCAGGAAGTTGCTCACCCGCAACTCCCCGCTGGTGCGGATCAGCAGGTCCGGTTCGGGCAGCGCGGCGGTGTACAGATGGCGGCCCAGCCCCGCCTCGGTCACTTGCAACTCGCCTAAGCTTCCGGCGGCGCGGGCTTCTTCCACCAGCGCCTGGCAGGCATCCACTAGTTCGGCCCGGGCGCCATAGTTGAGCGCCAGGGTGAGCACCATGCCGGTGTTGGCGGCAGTCGAGGCGCACGCCTGCTTCAGGTCGGCCCGCACCGCCGCCGGCAGTTCGTGCAGCCGCCCGATCGCCGCCAGCCGGATGTTCTGCCGGCTCAAGGCCGCGCTCTCGCTGCGCAGGTAGCGCCGCAGCAGGCGCATCAAAAAATTGACCTCGGCCGGCGGGCGCTTCCAGTTCTCGGCGGAAAAGGCGTAAAGCGTCAGCGCCGGGATGTGCAGCCGGGCGCAGGCCTCGACCGTGGCCCGCACCGCCTCCACCCCGGCCAGGTGGCCGGCGACGCGGGGGCGGAAGTGGCGTTCGGCCCAGCGACCGCTGCCATCCATGATCACCGCCACGTGGCGGGGCAGGCGCGCCGGGTCGAGTTGCCGCTCCAGCTCGCCTTCGGCAGTCTCGCTCTTGGCCGCCAAGGACATGGAGTCTTTATTATGGCCGAAGGCAGGCTTGCCCCGCCGGAGCGCGCTAGCGCTCGCTCAGCCAGGCGATGACGTCGTCGACCGTGACCACCCCCAGGATGCGCTGCTGCTCGTCCACCACGGGCAGGGCCAGCAGGTTGTACTTGTTGAAGACCTCGGCCACCTCGCGCTCGCCGCGGTCGCGGTCCACCGAGATGGGATCTTCGGCCATGGGGCGCAGCGGGCTATCGGGCGCGGCCAGCAGGATGCGGGAGAGCGGCACCATGCCCATCAACTGCTGTTCGCGGTTGAGCAGAAACACCGTGGTCTGGTTCTGCACCGGGCCCTCGAAGGCGCGCAGCGCGGCCACCGCATCCGCCGCGGTGGCCGCCTCGTCGAGGGCGACGAAGTCGGTGGTCATGCGTCCGCCGGCGGTGTTCTCGCGGTACTCGAGCAGGTCGGTGACGTCCTCGCGCTCTTCCGCCTGCATGTCCCGCAGGATCTTTTCGGACTGCTCCTCGGGCAACTCGGCCAGCACGTCGGCGGCCTCGTCGGGCTCCATCTCTTCAATGATGTCGGCGGCACGCTCGGTCTCCAGCCCCTCCATCAGCGAGCGCTGGGTGCGGGGCGAGACCTCGCCCAGAATATCGGCCGCCACCTCGCTGTCGAGCGACCCGAAGACCGCCTCGCGCTCCGCCGGCGCCAGCTCCTCCATAATGTCGGCCGCGTCGGCGGGGTGCAGCCGCCCCAGCGCCTGGTAGGTGATCTGCAGCCGCATGCGCCGCGCCGGGTCGGTCTCCACCAAGTCGAAGGTGCGCCAGGGAATCACCCGTGGCTTGATCCAATCGGAGGCGGAGCGCAGCCATCCCCGCGGCACCGCACCCTGCAGCATGCGCCGCAGCGCGCCCGCCACCCCCACCTCCACCTGCTGCGCCCGCAGCTCCATCCCGCCGCCGCGGCGCACCAACTCCAGCCCCACGTCGTTGACGCGCACCACTTTGCGGCCGTTGACGTCAATGATCTGCTGGTCGAGCACATCGCGGCGCAACAGCAGGTGGCCGGAGTTGGTCTGCATCGGCACCGGCGCGGCGTGCAGCGGCTCGATCGCCATGCCCTCCAGATCCAGCCCCAGGATGCGCACCGGAAGCTGCCATAGGTTCCCGTCATGGCGGTAGATCACCATGCGCACCAAGTTGGCGTCCTGCTCGGGCTCGATCACCAGCTCGCGCAGCCGTCCGTAGCGGTGGCCGTCGGCGGCCCGCAGGGGCAGGTTGATCAGCTCGGTCAGAAAGAACATCCCGCTCCAGTTTCGCATCCCCGCCTGCCTACCGAGCGGTAAATTCAGCCAACCTTGCGCCCACGCCGGGCACGGCAAGGAGAAATGAGAGAAAATGGCAACGAGGCCACGCTCCCCATGACCACCCCTGCCCCCGACGCCAACACCATTGTCTGGTTCCGCGATCAGTTCGTCCGGCTGGGGGATGCCCAAGTCAATATTCTGACCCACGGCCTCAACTACGGCACCGGGGTGTTCGAAGGCATTCGCGGCTACTTCGACGAGGGCCAAGGCGAGCTCTACCTGTTCCGCGTCGAGGAGCACTACCAGCGCTGGAATCAGAACTGCGGCATCCTGCGGCTGCGGGTGGGGCCGACGCCGGCGGAGCTGTGCGAGATCACCGCCGAACTTTGCCGCCGCAACCAGTTTCGTAGCAGCGTCTACGTGCGGCCGCTGGCCTACAAGGCCTCGGCGCGCATCGGAGTGCACGCCGACGACAATGACGCCTACGCCATCGTGGCGGTGCCGTTCGGCGACTATTTTGCCGGCGGCGGCGGACTGAAGGCGGGGGTGGTCTCCTGGCGGCGGGTGGACGACAACGCCATCCCGGGCCGGGCCAAGATCTGCGGCGCTTACGTCAACAGCGTGCTGGCCGGGGGCGAGGCGCGCGACAACGGGCACGACGAGGCCATTTTTCTGAATCAAGACGGCCATGTGGCCGAAGGGGCGGCCTGCAATTTGTTCATGGTGCGGCAGGGCAAGCTGATCACACCGCCGGTGACCGACAACATTCTGGAGGGCATCACGCGCGCCAGCCTGATGGAGTTGGCCCAGCGCGAGCTCAACCTCACCGTAGTGGAACGTTCGATTGACCGAAGCGAGCTCTACATCTGCGAAGAGGTATTTTTCGCGGGCACAGCGGTGGAGGTGGCGCCGGTGACGCAGGTGGACCACCGCCCGGTGGGCACCGGCCAACCCGGGCCGATTACCCAAAAGCTGCGGGAACTCTATGGGCAGGCGGCGCGGGGCCGGCTGGCGGCGTATCGCCATTGGCTGCGGCCCGCCTATCGCGGAGCCGCGCAGCCGGCGGCGGTCGAGGCCTTCCGTGTCTGAGGAACAGCTTCCGACACCCCCGGCTGCGGTGGAAGAACCGGCCGCCGCCGCACCCTGCGAAACGGGCCCGACCGAGGCAGCGCCTGCGGCACCTTCCACGCCTGCGGCAACCGAGGCGCGGCCGCGGCGGCGTCGCCGGCGACGCGCACCGCGACGGCCCGGCACGCCGGGGCGCCCGGAGGCACACAGCGGCGGCGCGCCGCCCAGCCCCCGCGCCCTTCCCCGCCCGCGAGCGGAGGCGCCTCCGGAGGCGATGCAGGGGCCCGATCCGCGCTTCGACTGGCGGCGCGTGGCGCAGCTGCTGCTCACCTCGCGCGCGCTGGACCAGCTTGAGGAAACGCAGCTCTTCCCCGCCAAGAAGGTGCTCTATCAGTTCTCGGCCCGCGGGCACGATTTGGGTCAGATTCTGCTGGGCACGCTGCTGCGCCACGAGCACGACGCCGCCAGCGGCTACTACCGCTCGCGTCCCCTGCTGCTGACGCTGGGCCTGAGCCCCGCCGACGCCCTGGCTGGCGGCATGGCCAAGACCGGCAGCGTGAGCGAGGGCCGCGACATCGGCGCCGTCTACAACCTGCCCCGGCGGCGGGGGGCGGTGGTGCTGCCCATGGCCGGCGGCGTGGGCACGCAATACACCACCACCGCCGGCTGGGCGCGGGCGATCACCTATTATCGCGACGTGTTGGGCGACGCCTCCTACCGCGGGGCGATGGCGGTGGCCCTGGGCGGCGACGCCTCGGTCGCCACCAACGGCTTCTGGTCGGCGCTGACGCTGGCTACGACCGAGCGCCTGCCCATGTTGTTCTATATCGAGGACAACGGCTATGGCATCTCGGTGCCGGGCGAGCGCCAGACCCCGGGCGGCAACATCGCCGCCAATCTGGCGTCGTTCCGCAACCTGCGGGTGTGGGACGGCGACGGCGCCGACCCGCGCGACACGGTGCGCTGCCTGACCTCGGCGGTGGAGGCGGCGCGCGGCGACCGCGCTCCGGCGCTGGTGCGGCTGCGGGTGCCGCGCCTGAGCGGACACTCGGGGCAGGATTCGCAGGCGTATAAGACTCCCGAACTGCTGGCGGCGGAGCGCGAGCGCGACCCGCTGCCGCGGCTGCGCGCCTACTTGGTGCCCATGCGGATCAGCGAGGCGGAGTGGAGCGAGATGGAGGCCAGCGTCAACCGCGACGTGGCTGCCGCCCTGGCCGAAGCCGAGGCGCGGCCCGAGCCCGATCCGCGCACGCTGGCACGCCACCTCTTCGCGCCCCCCCGCCCGGCGGCGATCGCGCAGGCGGAAGTCTCGGGAGCCCGGCTCAATATGGTTGCGGCCCTCCGCCGCACCCTGGAGTCGGAGCTGGCCCGCAATCCCAAGGTGCTGGTCTTTGGCGAAGACGTCGGCCCCAAGGGCGGCGTCCACACTGCCACCCAAGACCTGCAGGCCGCCTTTGGCGCGAAGCGGGTGTTTGACACCAGCCTCTCGGAGGAGGGCATCATCGGCTCGGCGGTGGGCATGGCGTTGGCGGGGCTGCGCCCGGTGGCCGAGATCCAATTCCGCAAGTACGCCGACCCGGCCACCGAGCAGCTCAACGATTGCGGCACCCTGCGCTGGCGCACCGCCAACCGCTTTGCCGCCCCCATCGTGGTGCGCATTCCCGGCGGATTCTTCAAGTGCGGCGACCCCTGGCACAGCCTCTCCAGCGAGGTCACCTTCGCGCACGCGCTGGGCTGGCAGGTGCTCTACCCTTCCAACGCCGCCGACGCCGTCGGCCTGCTGCGCACCGCGCTGCGCAGCGACAACCCCAGCATTTTTTTCGAGCACCGCAACCTGCTGGACGCTGCCGCCGCGCGCCGCCCCTACCCCGGCGACGAGTTCACCCTGCCGCTGGGCGCGGCGAACCGCGTGCAAGCCGGCGAGGCGCTGACCGTCGTCACCTGGGGGGCCATGCTGGAGCGCTGCCTCGAAGCCAGCGCCCGGTTTCCCGGCCAGATCGAGATCCTCGACTTGCGCACGCTCATTCCCTGGGACCGGGAGGCGGTGCTGGCCTCGGTGCGCAAGACCGCCCGCTGCCTCATCGTTCATGAAGACACCCTGACCGCCGGCTTTGGCGCCGAGATCGCCGCGGTCCTGGCCCAGGAGGCGTTCTTGGCGCTCGACGCTCCCATCGAACGCCTGGCCGTGCCCGATCTGCCGCTACCCTACAACGTCGGCTTGATGGACGCGCTGCTGCCCAGCGTCGCCACCATCGGCGACGCCATGGCCCGCCTGCTGGCGTTCTAGGCTGTCAAACCCGGGCTTCAGACCCGCTCCAGCACCACCGCAATTCCCTGCCCCACGCCGATGCACATGGTGCAGAGCGCGTAGCGCCCGCCTTGGCGGCGGAGCTGGTGCACCGCGGTCGCCGCCAAGCGCGCGCCGCTGGCGCCCAGTGGGTGTCCGATGGCGATGGCCCCTCCGTTGGGGTTGACGCGGGCGTCGTCGTCGGCGATGCCCAAGGCTCGCAGCACCGCCAGCGCCTGCGCGGCGAAGGCCTCGTTCAGCTCGATCACGTCCAACTGGGCCAGGCCGAGGCCAGAGCGCGCCAGCACCTTGCGAGTGGCCGACTCCGGGCCCATGCCCATGATGCGGGGTTCGACTCCGGCGACGGCGCTCGCCACCACCCGCGCCAGCGGTTTGAGGCCGTAGTGGGCGCTGGCGGCGGTCGAGGCGATGAGCAGCGCCGCAGCGCCGTCATTGATGCCGCTGGCATTGCCGGCGGTGACCGTGCCGTTGGGCTTGACGATGGGTCTAAGTTTGGCCAATCCCTCCAGGGTGGTCTCGGGGCGGGGATGCTCGTCGGCGGCGACCACGCGATCCTCCCCCTTGCGCTGCGGGATGCGCACCGGCACGATCTCGCCCGAGAAGAAGCCCTCGGCCTGGGCGCGGGCCCAGCGCTGCTGGGTGCGGTAGGCGAATGCATCCTGGTCGGCTCGGGAGATGCGGAATGTCTCGGCGACGTTCTCGCCGGTCTCGGGCATGGAGTCGGTGCCGTAGCGCGCCTGCAGCGCCGGGTTGATGAAACGCCAGCCGATGGTGGTGTCGAAGATCTCGGCCGAGCGGCTGAAGGCGCTGTCGGCCTTGGGCATCACAAACGGCGCCCGCGACATGCTCTCGACGCCGCCGGCAATCATCACCTCGGCCTCGCCGCACTTGATGGTCCGTGCCGCCTGCGCCAAGGCCTCAAGGCTCGATCCGCAGAGGCGGTTCACCGTGGCTCCGGCCACCTCGACCGGCAGGCCTGCCAGCAGCGCCGCCATGCGCGCCACGTTGCGGTTATCTTCCCCAGCCTGGTTGGCGCAGCCGTATAAGACGTCTTCCACTGCAGCCGGGTCGAGCCCCGGGTTGCGCGCCAGCAGCACACGGATGGGATGCGCGGCCAAATCGTCGGTGCGAACCCCCGCCAGCGAGCCGCCATAGCGGCCAAACGGGGTGCGCACCGCATCGCAGATCAGGGCGTCGGGCATAGGTCCTAGCCTAGCAGAGGCGGCCTAGCAGCCTGGGGCGAAACAAGCACCGGCTGCAACGGAGACGTGCGAGACCCGCGCCCAGAGCGGGTCTCGTGCATCCGACCGGAGCCGGAAAGCCGATTCGCCACAGGCTGCTAGGATCCGCCGCCGACCACCTGGCCATGGGCCAACGCGGCCACCAGCGCCACCCCGCCCATGAGATTGCCGGCCAGCACCGGCAGCAGGAACGCGGTGAACAGGCCTGACCACGGCTCCGCCCCGACAAAGACCAGGTAGAACAGCGTGGTCGAGCCCGCGATCACGTGGCTGAAGCCCGCCAGCCCGATCACATAGGTGATGATCACGATGATCCACACGCGGCTGGACGCTGCCGCGGGCAGCAGCCAGACCATCAGCGCCACCAGCCAGCCGGCGAAGACCGAACGCCACAGCATGGTGCCCAGCGGGAGGTTCAAGTATTTGAGCCCGAGGCTGAGCAGCACGACGCGCAACCCGGGCGCCAGCACGTTGGTGCGCGCCAGCACCAGCCCGAAAACCGCGGTGCCCAGCAGGTTGGTCAGTAGCACGATGCCCCACAGCCGCAACACCGCCAGCAGCGTCTTGCGGTTGCGGCGCACCAGCAGCGGCAGGATCACGGTCAGCGTGTTTTCGGTGAAGAGCTGTTGGCGGCCCAGGATGACGATCAGGAAACCCAGGCAGTAGCCTAGGCGCGAGATGAGCGGGCGCCAGGGGCGGTCGGGCAGGTGCGCCTGCAAGAGCGCCTCGGCCACCAGCGAGAAGCCAATCGAGAGTCCGGCGGCGAAGCCCGACCAAGCCAGCGCCTGGGGTGAGCGGCTGAGTTCGTCGTCGCCCTCGCGCCGGATGGTCTCGTAGACGACGTTGGCGCCGATGGCCAAGCGCTCCTCCACCTGCGCGAGTTCGGCGCGGGTGGAGATCGGCCCCTCGGCCTCGATGGCCTCGGGCTCCGGGACGCCTGCTTCCTCGTCCTTCTCGGAATCGGGCACACAATCCCCTTCCGGCGCTTGGATGCCGCCCGCTGGGGCCAGGGCAAAGTCGGGTTTTAGCTCCGGGCGTCCACACGGCGCGAGCGGCCGCGGAAGAAGGCGACGGGGGCGCCGGCTTGGTTGGTGATGGCGACGTCGTAGACGCCGCTGCGGCCGGCCAGTGCCTGTTCGCGGGCCTCGGCGGTGAGCTCGTCGCCCAGCTCGACCGGGGCCAGGTACTCGATCGAGCAGCCCGAGGCGACCGCGGCGTAGCCGTGGCTGTTGCAGGCAAAGGCGAAGGCCGAGTCGGCCAGGGCGAAGACGAAGCCGCCGTGGCAGGTGCTGTGGCCCTGGATCATGTCGCCCCGCACCCGCATGCGCACGCGTGCGTAGCCGGGGAGGGAGGCGAGCAGCTCCATGCCCAGGGCTTGCGAGGCGCGGTCGCGGCCGAACATCGCCTCGACCTCGGCGACCTGCTCACTCATGGAAACGGCCTCCGCGCCAGAGGAGCTGGCGGATCAGCGGCGAGACGCGATAGCGGTCTTCCCCGTAGAAGGCCGCCAAGTGGGTGAGGGCGGCGTGGACGTGGGCGATGCCGAGTTTGTCGCCCCAGGCGAGCGGACCCAGGGGATAGTTCACGCCCTTGCGCATGGCGACATCCACGTCTGCTGCGCTGGCGATGCCGTAGTGGACGGCGTCGGCGGCCTCGTTGATCAGCATCGCCACCGTGCGCAGCACCGCCAGCCCGGGCAGGTCGCGCATCCAAGAGACGGCGAAGCCGGCGGTTTGCAGTGCCCCGATGGCGGTGGCGCGGCCGGCCTGGTGGCAGTGCGGCGAAAACGCCACCGCAATGCGGGTGGCGGTGGCGTAGTCGAGGGCGAGATCCACCACCACGGTGGGCTGCAGGTGCTCGGCGCTGGCCTCCAGTTCGGCGGCGGTGCGACCGTCGCTGGCGCGCAGCACCACGTCGGTGGGCAGATGGGGGGTGCGCACCACCTCCACCCCGCCGCGCCGCAGCCGTTGCGCCAGTGCATCGGAGACGGAGTCTTCGCCGATCAGCGCCACGCGCTCGGGCACCGGCGCCAGCGGCTCGGTCTGCGGCGCAGGCGGCGGCGCGCCCTCGCCGTAGCGGTAAAAGCCGCGGCCCCGCTTCCGCCCCAGCCATCCGGCGGCGACCAGTTCTTGCTGCACCAGCGAGGGTGTGAAGCGGGGGTCGCCGAAGAAGCCGTCGAACACCGAGCGGGTGACCGCGAAGTTGACGTCCTGGCCGATCAGGTCGGTCAACTCGCACGGCCCCATGCGAAAGCCCCCGGCCTCGCGCATCACCGCATCGAGCGTGGCGGGGTCGGCGGCCTCTTCCGCCAGCAGGCGCAACCCCTCGGCGTAAAATGGCCGGGCGACGCGGTTGACGATAAAGCCCGGGGTGGAGCGGGCGCGCACCGGCGATTTGCCCCAGGCACGGGCAAGCGCGGCCAATTGATCGAGCACGTCGGGATCGCTGGCGACGCCGCCCACGATCTCGACCAGTTCCATCAGCGGCGCCGGGTTGAAGAAGTGCATGCCCGCTAGGCGCTGCGGGGCGCGCAGCGCGGAGGCGATGGCGGGGATGGCGAGCGACGAGGTGTTGGTGGCGAGCAGGCAGCCGGGCGCGACGATGGCCTCCAGCCCGGCGAAGAGCTCGCGCTTGGCGGCGAGGTCCTCGACGATGGCCTCGATCACCAGGCCGGCGGGGGCGAGGTCGGCCAGGGTGGCAACCGGGGTCAGGCGGGCCCGCGCCGCGGCAGCCAGCTCGGACGCGAGTTTGCCCTTGGCGGCCAGCTTGTCGAACATCGCGCCCACCGAGGCCACCGCCGCCTGGGCCGCGCCCGGGCGGTGGTCGAGCAGCAGCACCGAGTGGCCGGCGGTCGCCGCCACCTGCGCGATGCCCGCGCCCATGGCGCCCGCCCCGACAATTCCCACTGGCATGCGCCCACTCATCGTCCTTGAAATTGCGGCGGCCGCTTGGCCAAAAACGCCGCCACTCCTTCCTGATAGTCGGCCGAGTTGCCCAACTCGCGCTGGAAGTCGCGCTCGACCTCGAGCTGGTCGTCGAGCGAGTTGTCGGCGGCGGCGTAGATCGCCTGCTTGGTGCGGGCCAAGCCGCGCGTCGGCGCCTTCGCCAACCGCGCCACCAGCGCCTCCACCGCCGGCATGAGTTCCGCATCGGGCAGGGCGCGCCAGATCAGCCCCCAGGCGGCGGCCTGTTCCGCCGGCAGCTTGTCGCCCAGCAACGCCAGGCCCATCGCCCGCGCCGTTCCCACCAACCGCGGCAGCACCCAGGTCCCGCCGGTGTCGGGGACGAGGCCCAGCATGCAGAAGGGCTCGTAGAAGACCGCCGCGTGCGCCGCCAGCACCAGGTCGCAGGCCAGCGCCAAATTGGCGCCGGCGCCGGCGGCCACGCCGTTGACGGCGCATACCACCGGCAGCGGCAGTGCGCGCAGGCTGCGCACCAACGGGGCGTAGTACTCCTCGATCGAGGCGCCTAGGTCAAGCTTGCCGCCCGGAGCCACGGCGCGGTCGCCCAGGTCTTGGCCGGCGCAAAAGGCGCGCCCGGCGCCGGTCAGTAGCAGCACCCGCGCTCCGTCGGCGGTGCGGGCCAAGGCATCGCGCACCTCCAGGTGCATGGCCACGTTGAAGCTGTTGAGCTTCTCCGGGCGGTTCAGCGTGAGGCGCGCCACCCCGTCGCTGATGGCAAATGCAATCGTTTGATAATCAGGCATCTGGCTACCTGTTCTTAAAGTCGGGCTTGCGCTTCTCCGCGAACGCCGCCATCCCCTCCCGCCGGTCCTCGGTGGCGAAGGTGGACTGGAAGGCGCGGCGCTCGAAGCGCAGCCCCTCCGCCAGCGGCATCTCGTAGGCGGCGTTGACGCTCTCTTTCACCATTATCACCACCGGCAGCGAAAGGCTGGCGATCTTGGCGGCGACGCGCAACGCCTCGGCCCGCAGCTCGGCGAGGGGCACCACGCGGCTGACCAGGCCGGCGCGCTCCGCCTCGGCGGCGTCCAGGCGGCGGCCGGTGAGGCACATCTCCATGGCCTTGGATTTCCCCACCAGCCGGGTGAGGCGCTGAGTGCCCCCGGCGCCCGGCATCGTCCCGATCAGGATCTCGGGCTGACCGAAGACGGCGTTGTCGGCCGCCAGAATCAAGTCGCAGGCCATGGCCAGCTCGCAGCCCCCGCCCAGGGCAAAGCCGGCGACGGCGGCGATGATGGGCTTGCGCAGCGCCCCCATGCGCTTCCAGGCGGCGGCGCGGCCGTGCGGGAAGTCGGCCAGGAACAGGTCCACGAAGCTGGTGTCTTGCAGTTCCTTGATGTCGGCGCCGGCGGCGAAGGCCTTCTCGCTGCCGGTGAGCACGATGGCGCCGATGGCGGAATTCTCTTCGAAAGCCGTCAGCGCCTCGCCGAGTTCGTTGACCAGCGGCGTCGAAAGCGCGTTGAGCGCCGCCGGACGGTTGAGGGTGATGATGCCCACCCGGCCCTCGGTCTCCACCAGGATGGTTTCGTAGCTCATGGCGCGGATGGCTGCCTCCGTTTGAAGAGGGGTTCGAATTTCTCCACCGGGATGCGAGGACGGTTGGCCTCGGGCGCGGCCAGCGGCTCGGCCGGACGCAGGGTGTCGGCGCTGCGCCGCACCAGCTCCTGGTAGGCGCGAATCCCCTCGTCTTTCCAGGCGAGCTCGTCTGGGGTCAGCTCGCGCAGCACACGGGCGGGGGCGCCCACGGCGAGATGGCGCGCCGGGATGGATGCGTTGGCTTTGACGAACGCCATGGCGGCGACGATGGCGTCGTCGCCGATGTGGACGCCGTCCATGACCACGGCGTTCATGCCGACCATGGCGCGGCGGCCGACGCGGCAGCCGTGCAGCACCGCCCCGTGGCCTACGTGGCCTTCGGCGGCGATCACCACGTCTTCGCCGGGAAAACTGTGCATCACGCAGCAATCTTGCAAATTGCTGCCGGGCTCGAGGATGAGCCGGCCAAAATCGCCGCGCAGCGAGGCGCAAGGGCCGATGTAGCAGCCGGCGCCGACGATCACATCGCCGATGAGCACCGCGCTGGGATGCACAAAGGCGCTCGGGTCCACCGCGGGCACGATGCCATGGATAGAGTAGATCTGCGCCATCAGGCGATATGGGCGCGGCTCTGCACCACGCGGAAGCGGCTGGCCACGAAGGCGGTGTCGGTGAGAGCAGCGTTGGCGGCGGGGTTGGCGCCGGTGCCGTGGAAGTCGCTGAAGGCGGCGGACTGGTTGACGAACACCCCGCCGGTGAGGTTCTCCGACAAGGGCACGCCCGCCTCGCGCGCCAGCCCCCGCGCCTTCTCCAGCACCGGCGCCGCGGTGGAGTACACCGACAGCGTCAGCGCGCCATGCTCGCGGGCGGCGCGGCCGGCCAGCGCCAAGCTCTCGTCGGTCGAGGCGGTGGCGATGACAAACGCCACCGGGCCGAAGACCTCATGCATGAAAGCAGCCTCGTCGGAGGCGGCGGCGCGCAGCAGCAGCGGCGTCCGCACCCGTGCCTCAGGGAACTGGGGATGGGTGAGCGTCTGGCTATCGGCCAGGATGGCCTCCTTGGGCGCGCGCCGCGCCTGTTCGAGGTGGGCCAGAATGCCGTCGTTTTGGATCGCGCCCAGAACCTCGATCGCCCGCGCCGGGTCGCCCAGCAGCTTGCCCAGTGCCTGCGCCAGCCCGTCGGCGACCTGGTCGAAACTCAGGAACCCCTCTGCGGTGGCAATGCCGCCGCGCGGGACCAGCACGTTTTGCGGGGCGGTGCACATCTGGCCGGAGTACAGCGCCAGCGAGAAGGCCACGTTGCGCGCCAGGCCGGCGAAGTCGGCGGTGGAATCCACCACGATGGAGTTGACCCCGGCCTTTTCGGTGTAAACCTGCGCCTGCCGGGCGTTGCGCTCCAGCCACTCGCCGTGGGCGGGGCTGCCGGTGAAATCAATGATCTTGATCTCGGGGCGCAGAGCCAACCGCTGCGGCAACTCGTCGCCTTCTGCGTGCGCCGCCAGCGTCACCACGTTGGGGTCGAAGCCGTTCTCCGCCAGCACCTCGCGGGCGATCTCGACCGTGATCGCCAGCGGCAGCGTTGCGCCGGGATGGGGCTTGACCAGCACCGCATTGCCGGTGGCGAGCGAGGCGAACAGACCGGGGTAGCCGTTCCAGGTGGGGAAGGTGCAACAACCGATCACCAGCGCCACGCCGCGCGGCACCACGTCAAAGCGCTTCTCCATGCGCAGCGGCGGATTCTTGCCCTGCGGCTTTTCCCAGATGGCGGTCTTGGGAATGCGGCTCATCTCCTGCCAGGCGTAGGCCACTGCCTCCACGCCACGGTCCTGGGCGTGCGGTCCGCCCGCCTGAAACGCCATGAGAAAGGCTTGGCCGGTGGTGTGCATCACCGCATAGGCGATCTCGAAGCTGCGCTGGTTCAGGCGCGCTAGAATTTCCAGCGCCACCCCCACCCAGGCCTGCGGGCCCGCCTGCCGCCAAGCCGAGTCGGGGCCGGAGGCGCGCTGCGCCGCGGCCAGCAGCGCGTCCACGTCCACCTTGGGATAGCGAATCCCCAGGCGCGGGCCAAAGGGCGAGACCTCGTCACCCACATCGCCCGCCGCGCTGGGCTGCTGCGCCAAGGCAAAAGGATGCTGCCGGCGGGCTTCAAAGGCCGCCAGGCCCTTGGCGTTCGCCTCCTCGCCATAGGCCTTGGGGCTGGGCATCTCCACGAACGGCGTCCAGTAGCCGCGTTGGTTGATGGCGGCGACGGCCTGTTCGAGCAGGGCTTGGTGCTTGGCAAACAGCGGATGCGGCAAGACTTCCTCCAGACAGCTCGGCTACTCTTGGTCGAAATCCACCACAACCTCCTCCGTCACCGGATAGCTCTGGCAGGTGAGGATGAAGCCGCGGGCAATCTCATAGTCTTCCAGGGCAAAGTTGCCGTCCATCTCCACCTCGCCCTGCAATAGTTTGGCACGGCAGGTGGCGCACACACCACTCTTGCAGGAGTAGCGCAGGTCCACGCCGGCGCGCAAGCCCGCCTCGAGCAGCGACTCCTTTCCCCGCACCACGGGAAAGCGATAATGGCGGCCGTCGAGGATGAGCGTGGCCTGGGAACAATCGGTGCCCGCCGCGGCGGCGGCCGCGGGGCGTGGGCGCTGCCGTTGCTGGTTGGCGGCGAACTGCTCGACCTTGATCTTGGCCTTGGGGTATCCCCAGCTCGCCAGCACTTGGGCGAGATCGCGGTTCATCTCGTGCGGACCGCAGAGGAACACCGCCTCCATCTCGGCCAGCGGCCCCCAGTGGCGCAGCAACGCCGACACCTTCTCGGGCGTGAGCCGGCCGGTGAGCAAGTCCAAATCCTGTTGCTCGCGGCTCATCACGTGCACCAGGGTAAAACGTTCGAGAAAGCGATCCTTGAGATCGGCCAGCTCCTCGCGGAACACGATCGAACTGGAGGCGCGGTTGCCGTAGAAGAGCGTGAACTGGCTGCGGGGCTCGGCCAAGAGCGTAGTCTTGAGCACCGAGAGCACGGGGGTGATGCCGCTGCCGGCGGCGATGGCGAGCCAGGCGCGGGCGGCGGCCGGATCGAGCTCAACGTGAAACAGCCCGGCGGGGGGCATGACATCGAGTGTGGCGCCGGCGCGGAGCTCGTCATTGGCCCAGTTGGAGAACAGCCCTCCCGGCTGGCGCTTGATCAGGATGCGCAGTTGTTCGTCCTGCACGGCGGCGCAGATCGAGTACGAGCGCCGGGCCTCTTCGCCCCCGATGCGGGCGCGAACGTTGAGGTGCTGGCCTTGGGTGTACCGAAAGGCGGCGCGCAGCTCAAGGGGCACGCGAAAGGTGACCACCACGGCTTCGCGGGTTTCGGCCCGGATCTCGGCGACCTCGAGGGTATGGTATTGGCTCATCAGTGCGGCTTGAAGTAGTCGAACGGTTCGAGGCAGGCGCGGCAGCGGTAGAGCGCCTTGCAGGGCGTGGACCCAAACGCGCTCAGGCACTCGGTATGGCCCGAGCCGCAGTGGGGGCACGGGGGCGGCACCGCCAGTTGCACCAGTTGCGGAGGCGCAATGCCAAAGTTGCGCAGCTTTTCCCTGCCCTGGTCGCTCAGCCAGTCGGTGGTCCAGGCCGGCGCCAGCCGGGTCTCGATGCGCACCCGCTCGATGCCGTGCCCGCGCAGTGCCGTCTCAATGTCCTGGGCGATCACCGCCGTGGCGGGGCAGCCGGAGTAGGTCGGGGTCACCGTGACCACCAGCTCGGGGCCGCGCCAGGTCACCTCGCGCACGATGCCGAGGTCCACCACCGAGATCGCCGGCACCTCGGGGTCCGGCACCGCCTCCAGCCACTGCCACACCTCCGCCGGGGTTACCATTGCGCCCCCGGATAGGCCCGCTGCAGAAACTGCATCTCGGCCAGCAGCAACCCCAATTTTTCGCTGTGCACCCCCTGCTTGCCGCCCCGCTGCATCCAACCGGCCGCGGGGACGGCCAGCGTGGCGCGTGCAAAGGTGGATTGCACCTCCTCCCGCCAGGGGGCCCGCAGCGCCTCGAGATCGCAGCCGACATCGCCGAGCGAGGCCTCGACCTCGTCCATGGCGAACATCTCGCCGGTGTAGGGCCAGAGTTGGTCGGCGGCGGCTTGCAGGCGGCGGTGGCTCTCTTCGGTCCCGTCGCCCAGGCGGATCATCCAGTCGCGGCTGCGCTGCAAGTGGTAGGCGACCTCCTTCACGGCTTTGGCGGCGATGTCGCGCACACTGGCGTCGCTGGCGATGCTCAAGGCGTCAAGCACGACCAAGTGCCAGGCGTCGAAGTAGTACTGCCGCGCCATGGTGTGGGCGTAGTCGCCGTTGGGCTCCTCCACCAGCAGCAGGTTGCGAAACTCGCCGGCGTCGCGCAAGAACGCCAATTGGTCCTCGTTGCGGCCGCGGCCCTCGATGCTGGCGGCGTGGCTCAGCCACAGGCGCGCTTGGCCGAGCAGATCCAGCGCCACGTTGGTCAGCGCCAAGTCTTCCTCGAGCACCGGGCCGCGGCCGCACCACTCCCCCAGGCGTTGGCTCAGGATCAGGTCGTTGTCGCCGAGGCGAAGGCAGAATTCAAAAACCGCGGGAGCAGCCATCTAAAGGTTCTTGACCTCCGGGGGAATATCGTAGAAGCCGGGATGGCGGTAGACCTTGTTGTTGGCCGGCTCGAACAGCGCCTCCCGGTTGCCGGGCGAGCTGGCGGTGATCTCGGCCGAGGGCACCACCCAGATGCTGACCCCCTCGTGGCGGCGCGTGTAGACGTCGCGCGCGTTGGCCAGCGCCATGGCGGCGTCGGGCGCGTGCAAGCTGCCGACGTGCTTGTGCGCCAGGCCGTGCTGGCTGCGGATGAAGATCTCAAAGAGCATAGCTCAGCCCGCCTTCTCGTGTTTGCGCGCGTAGGCGTTGAGCGCCTCGCGCACCCAGGCGCCCTCGTGATGCGCCTTCTGCCGGGTTAGCAGGCGATCGCGGTTGCAGGGGCCGTGGCCACGGATCACCTGATGAAACTCTTCCCAGGGGATGGGACCGAAATCGTAATGGCCGCGCTCCTCGTTCCATTTCAGATCGGGATCGGGCACGCGCAGGCCGAGGAAGTCGGCCTGGGGCACGGTCTGGTCCACAAACTTCTGCCGCAGCCCGTCGTTGGAGACCAGCTTGATCTTCCACTGCATGGATTGGGCTGAGTGGCTCGATTGCTCGTCCGGCGGCCCAAACATCATCAGCGACGGCCACCACCAGCGGTTGAGCGCATCCTGCGCCATTGCCTTTTGCGCCGCCGTGCCTTGGCACAGCACCCGCAGAATGTCGAAGCCCTGGCGCTGGTGGAAGCTCTCCTCTTTGCAGATGCGCACCATGGCGCGGGCATAGGGACCGTAGGAGCAGCGGCAGAGCGGGATCTGGTTCATGATGGCGGCGCCATCCACCAGCCACCCGATGGCCCCGATGTCGGCCCAAGTGAGCGTGGGGTAGTTGAAGATGCTGGAGTATTTGGCTTTGCCGCTGAGCAGGTCGGCGACCAGATCGTTGCGCGAGGCCCCCAGCGTCTCGGCGGCGCTGTAGAGGTAGAGGCCGTGGCCCGCCTCGTCCTGCACCTTGGCCAGCAGAATCGCCTTGCGCTGCAGCGTAGGGGCGCGCCCGATCCAGTTGCCCTCGGGGAGCTGGCCCACGATCTCGGAGTGGGCGTGCTGGGAGATCTGGCGGATCAGGGTCTGGCGATAGGCCTCTGGCATCGCATCCTTGGGCTCGATCTTGACGCCCTCGTCAATGCGCGCCTGAAAGCTCAACTCCGGGGCCGCGGCAATCTCCATGACTTCATAATACGCCTGATACACTTGGCTTTATGTGGACCCTGGCGCTCGAAACCACCACCGCTCACGGCAGCTTGGCGCTGCTGCGCGACGATGCCGTGGTGGCCGAGCGGCGTTTGGAGTCGCAGCGCACCTCGGTGACGCTGTTTGGGGCACTGAAGAGCCTGCTGGCGGAGGCAGGGCTGGAACTGGAGCGGGTGGGCCTCTTCGCCGTGGCGGATGGGCCGGGCTCGTTCACCGGCGTGCGCCTGGGCCTGACCGCGGTGAAGGGCTTTGTCGAGGTGCTGGGTACCCCTGCGGTCGCCGTCTCCACCCTGCAGGCGGTGGCGGACAGCGCCGGCAACGGCGCCGGAAACGTCGCCGAACCCACGCTGGCTGCCCTCGATGCCGGACGCGGTGAGGCCTACTACGGCGTCTACCCCGCACAAGAAGAGGGGCTGGAACCGGCAGACGCCCTGCGCGAGCGGGTGCGGCGCCTGGGCCTGCGGGCGGTGACGCCGCACCCGGCGCTGCAGGCCGCCTGTCCCGAACTGGAGTTGGTCGGACCACTGCTCGCCGCCGCGGTGGGGCGGCTGGGGCTGGCCGCGTTCCGCGCCGGTCACACGCAAGACGCCCTCCGACTCGATGCCCGCTATCTGCGCCGCTCCGACGCCGAACTCTTTGCTGCGGTTCCGTGATGCCGCAAGCCCTCCGCATTCGGCCGGCGCAGCCGCAGGACCTGGACGCGGTTGAGGCACTGGCGCGCGCCTGCTTTGGCGCCTCGGCCTGGAGCCGCGCCCAATGGGCGGCGATTCCGCCGCAGCGGCTGCTGGTCGCCTTGGCGCCCACACAGACTTGCGCCGGCTATGTGGCCATGCAATGGCTGGCCGACGAGGCCGAGGTCGAGTCGCTGGCCGTGCGGGAGGAGTTTCGCCGACAGGGGGTGGGCCAGGCGCTGCTGGCGGCCGGGCTCGAAGCCGCCCACACCGCGGGCGTGCGATACGTGTTCCTCGAGGTGCGCGAAAGCAATGCCGCCGCCCGGGCGTTCTACCAGCGTAGCGGCTTCCACTTGGCGGGCCGCCGCCCCGGCTACTACCACCGCCCCCCAGAGGCGGCGCTGCTGCTGCGCGCGTTGATCTAGGTTTGCATTTGCCGCATGGCGTCCTTCACGTGCAGCTTCAGCTTTTTCAGGCGCGTCGCCTCCACCTCCTGGTCGGGGCTGAGGTAGCGCTGCTGCGTGAGTTTTTGGAGTTGGGAATCGAGCGAGGAGTGCTCCGCGGCCAATTGAGAGAAGTCCTGGACCTGATCCAAGGCGATGCCCTCCGGGTTCCCGAACAAGCCCACGCTACCACCGCTCCGTGGTAGGATCAAGCCCACCTTGGACGGCGCTCTCATTGTCAATAAATCCCCCGGAATGACCTCCCACGACGTGGTCGCCCGGGTGCGGCGGCTGGCCCAGGAACGCTCGGTGGGCCATTTGGGCACGCTCGACCCCAGCGCCAGCGGGGTTTTGCCCCTACTGCTCGGTCGGCTGACCCGCCTGGCGCAGTTCTTCCAGGGCCGCGACAAGGAATACCGCGGCGAGATTCGCTTTGGTTTTGCCACCGACACCTACGACGCCCAGGGTGCCCCCGTCGGGGCGGTAGTGGAGCGGGTGCCCACCCGGGAGGAGGTCGAGGCCCTGTTGCCGCGGTTCCGGGGAAAAGTGCAACAGCTACCCCCGCCCTACTCCGCCAAAAAAGTCGCCGGGGTGCCGGCCTACAAGCTGGCGCGGCGGCAACAGCCGGTGGAGTTGGCGCCGGTCGAGGTCGAGGTGCGCGCCTTCGAGCTGGTGGATCTTGACGGCGACCGCATGCAATTCCGGGTGGTCGCCTCAACCGGCACCTACGTCCGCAGCCTGGCGCATGACTTGGGCGCAGCGCTCGGGGTGGGAGCGCATCTCAGCCGGCTGGAACGGGTGCGCGTGGGCGAGTTTGGCCTCGAGGCCAGCCACACCTTGGAAGAGCTGGCGGCGAGGGCGGAGGCGGGTACGCTCGCGGCAGCTCTGCTGCCGGCCACGCGCCTGCTGCCCGAGTTTCCGGCGGTGGTGGCGCCGGCCGACGCCGTCAGCAAGCTGCTGCACGGCCACGCCGCCAACCTGCCCGAGTTCAGCCGGGCGCCGCGGGTGCGGGTGTTTGCCAGCGATGGGCAACTGCTGGCGCTGGCGCGGCGGGTGGCGGGGAGCTTGTTCCATCCCCAGATTGTGTTCCCGCTGGAGTAGCTGCGCTACCATGGCAGATATGCCCGAAGCATCTGCCCCCGCCGTCCCCAGCTCCGTCCAAGGCCTCACCACCACCGAAGCGCCCTTCATCGAGGCGGCGCAGCGCGATGGGCAGATGTATATCCACCAGCCCTACGAGCTCTACAGCCAGGAGAACCACGAGGCCTGGCGGCTGCTGTTCGCGCGCATGCAGACGCAGTGGCGGCAGTACGCCAACCCCTATTTTCTCAAGGGCATTGATTCGCTCTGTTTTGACGCCTCGCAAGTGCCCCGCCTGGAGGACGTCAACCGCTTTCTCGCGCCCCTGACCGGCTTTCGCGCCAAGGCGGTGAGCGGCTATGTGCCCGCCTTCGATTTTTTCGACTGCCTCAGCAAGCGCGAGTTCCCCACCACCATCACCATCCGCCGCGCCGACAAGCTCGACTACCTGCCCGAGCCCGATATCTTCCACGACATCGCCGG
>DATKSZ010000064.1:0-9173 GCA_035531375.1 Terriglobales bacterium
ATCTACGATCCGCGCTCCAAGGCGCACTACGCCGAGCTTCGCCAGCGCGGCCACTCCCATGGCCGGGCCTTGCGCGGTGTCGCCGACCGCCTGCTCAAGATGCTCTGCTCCATGCTGCGCTCCCAGACCGTCTTCGAGCCCAACCGCCGCCATCCCCCGGCCGTGGCCTGCCAGGCCGCGCAAGCCGCCCTGAGCGCTTGACAGAAAGGTAGGGAGTCCAGAGCCCGCCTCGGGCTCTGGGGTGGTCGTAATTCCGCAGGCGCAGACGCGCCAGTGGCGCGTCTGCGCCCCGGGGAGACGAATTCGGCGCGGCCCCCGGGCAGTGAAGCCGCGCAGCGCCGGCTTGGGGCCGCGGGGCCCCCAAGCCGGCGCGAGCCTGCCGCCCCGCGCTGTTACAGCGGGGCGGCTCACAAGCGGGACGCGCGCCGCACCGGCCTGGCGCTGCTACAGCCGGGCCGGGCAGGCGCGCTGGAGTCCGCGCCCACCAGGCGGCCCCCTGCCCCCGCTACCCCGCCGCCTCCTCCCGCTCCGCCTCCCGCTCCATCCCCCGCCACGACACCCCCTCGTGCGTCGCCAGCGCCGCCCCCAACGGCGCGATGGCATAAATGCACACCAGCCACATGATCATCGCCGCGCTGGTGGAGGTGGCCAGGTCGGCCCCGAACAGCCGCGTCAGCCCAAAGATCGTCACAATCTGGAACCCGCCCCCCACCCCCGGGATCTGGATCACCGCCCCCATCGCCGTCATCCCCATCAGCAGCAGGCTCGAGCTGAACCCAAACTCCGGCAGCATCCCCGGATACGCCAACACCACCATCCACAGCGACAGGCTGACCACGGTCCACAGCCCCACCGTCAGCACCACCGCCGCCACCAGTGTCCGCCCCCGCGTCAGCGCCCCCGTGCCCTGCGCCAGCGTCCGCAAAAAATGCTCCCACTTCTGCCGCGACCGCCGCGGCCGCTCCGCGTTCTTGCGCGCCAGCCGCTTCAAGATGCTCGGCGCCCGGTGGTGGAACACGAACAGCAGCACCACCAGCCCCAGCACGCTCAGGCTCACCACCATCCCCGCCTTCTGGAACGCCGCCTGGTAGCCCCCGCCCCGCGTCAGCGCATGCAGCCGCGGGTCCAGCGTCAGCGCCAGCCCCGCCAGCAGCACCACCCCCGTCATATCGAACATCCGCTCCAGCACCCACACCGCCAACTGCGGCGACAGTGGCACCCGGTGCTTGCGCGCGATGTAGTAGGGCCGGATCAGCTCCCCCGGCCGCCCCAGCAGCGCCGTCCCGGTAAACCCGATGGCGGTGCCCTTCAGCACCGGCCAAAACCGTCCCCCCGGCGCCATCAGCGCCTGCCACCTCCAGGTGCGGATGACGTAAGTGGTAAGAATCAGCCCTACGGCGGCGGCGATATACCACCCCCGCGCCTCCGCCGTCGCCGTCCACACCGCCGCCCAACTGAAGTGTTGCCACTCCTTGCTGTGGCGGAACTGCCAAACCAGCAGCCCCATCCCCACGAGCGCCAAAACGCTGATTAGAATGCGCTTACGGCTCATCCACCCATCCCATCCCGCGCCTCCCCCACCCTGCCGGACTTCCAGTCGCGGGGGTCGCGCCGCTTTGCCCGCTGGCAAAATCGGCGCGAAAGGCCGCGAAATTCCGCAGGGCGGCCCGCCCCCGGGAAACGAATTCGGCCCGGCCCCAGCGAGGCGCAGCGCCGACTTGGGGCCACGGGGCCCCCAAGTCGGCGCGAGCACAAGCGGGACGCGCGCCGCAGGCGCGCTGGGGCCCGCGCCCACCAACGCCCCACTGTCCACTGTTCACCGTTCACTAGTATAGTGCTGCCCCCCGGGCCAGTTCCCAGAACCACACCCCTCCGTTTTTCGTTATTGCAGATGTGAGCACCGCCACCTTGTGGTCTAATCCGAGACGGGACGCCCTGCTGGCCGCCAGCCTGCTGCCCTCGCCGCCCCCCCGGGCGCGGCGTCGGCCGCAGCCCCCGGCCGTGGTGGCGACCCCCGCCCCCGTGGCCGCGCTGGTTGGTATCAACGTGCAAGACCGTCAACTGGTAGACCGCTGCCTGTCCGGAGATGCCGCCGCTTGGGAAGAGGTGGTGCGCCTGCACTCCCGCCGCATCTTCAACCTCTGCCTCCGCTTCACCGGCCGCCCCGAGGACGCCGAGGACCTCGCCCAGGACGTCTTCATCCGCCTCTACAAAAACCTCGCCGCCTACCGCGCCGAGGTCGGCAGCCTCGCCACCTGGCTCACCACCCTCACCCGCAACCTGCTGATTGACCACTACCGCCGCGCCAAGGCCGACCGCCTCACCGACCCGCTCGAAACCACCAACGACGAGGGCGAATCCGTCCCCCTCCCCCTCGCCGCCCGCGGCCGCCCCGCCGACCACGCCGTCTGGGGCCGCGAAGTCCATGAGCATGTCCAGCGCGCCCTCCTCCGCCTCTCCCCCGAGCTGCGCGAGGCCGTCATCCTGCGCGACCTGCACGACCTCGACTACAAGGAAATCGCCTCCGTCCTCCGCCTCCCCGAAGGCACGGTCAAATCGCGCATCAACCGCGGCCGCATCGAGCTGGCCCGCCTGCTGCGCCCCAACCTGGGTTTCATGGAGCCCAGAGCATGATGGAGCCCCGAGCATGATGGAGAAAAGACCATGACCACCCCGCTCACCCCCGACCGCCCCTGGGCCTGCCCCGACTTCGAGGCCGCGCTGGGCGACTTCCGCGACGGTACCCTCGCCGCTCCCGCCAGCGCCCTTGCCCGCGCCCACCTCGAGGCCTGCCCCGCTTGCGCCGACCTGCTCGCCGCCGTCGCCCAGGCGGTGGCCCACGTCGCCGCCCTGCCCCAGCTCGAGCCTCCGCCCCGCCTGCTGGCCGCCATCTTCGCCCAGACCCTGCCCCCGCGCCAGCAGCACCGCCCCGCCTCCGCCGGCTTCTTCGCCTCCCTCTGGGCCTCGATCACCTCGCCCCGCTTCGCCCTGGCGGTGGCCATGTCGGTCTTCGCCGTCGCCCTGCTGCTCAACGCCGCCCAGGTCAACCTCCGCCAAGTCTCGCTCAGCGACCTCACCCCCGCCTCCCTCACCAGCGCCCTGCAGCGCCACGTGGACCGCGCCTGGGCCCGCGGCGTCAGCTACTACCGCGACCTGCGCGTGGTCTACGAGATCGAGGCCGCCATCCACCAAATGCGCCAGGCCCCCGCTCCCGCCGCCGCCCCCGCCGACGACCACGACCGCACCCAGCGCCCCCCCCGCGGCGTCCCCCACGCCCAGCTCGCCCTCCTCGCCCTGCCTCCCTTGCCCCCCCCCTACCGGAGATTCCTATGAACTGCCACCTCCACCCCGACCGCCCCGCCACCGCCTTCTGCCGCACCTGCGGCCGCCCCCTCTGCCCCGAGGACCAGCGCGAGATCTACGGCGTCGTCTACTGCCAAGACTGCCTCGCCCGCCCCCTCGGCGCCGCCGCCCCCGCCGCCGCCCCCGGCCTCCCCTTGCCCCCCGCCGCCGTTCCCAACCCCCACGCCCCCAGCCCCGGCATCGCCCTCCTGCTCGGCTTCGTCCCCGGCGTCGGCGCCATCTACAACGGCCAGTACCTCAAGGCCTTCCTCCAGGTGGTCATCTTTGCCTTCCTCATCGCCATGTCCAACTCCGTCGGCGGCCCCGCCGACGTCTTCTTCGGCCTCGGCATCGCCGGCTTCTACTTCTACATGCTGATTGATTCCTACCACACCGCCAAGCAGCTCCAGGCCGGCCTGCCCGCCAGCGACTTCTTCAACCTCAATCAGAACCAGCCCCTCAACGCCCCCATCGCCGCCATCATCCTCATCGCCATCGGCGTCATCTTCCTCCTCCGCAGCCTCGGCTTCTTCTACTACGACGCCTCGCGCTACCTCTGGCCCGGCATCCTCATCGCCATCGGCGGCTACCTGCTCATCCGCCACAAGGGAACCCCGGCCGCCTAGCCCCCGTACCCCCGCCATGGCAACCCCCTGCCAGTGTCCCGCCTGCGGCCTCCGCCGCCTCGCCCCCGCCCTCAGCCTCATCGCCCTGGGCGCGCTGCTGCTGGCCCACATGCTCCGCCCCAGCTTCAACGCCGTGGCCGTGGTGGCGGGCTTCCTGGTTTTCCTGGGCGCGCTCGGCATCGCCCGCCACCTCGCCCCCGGGCCCCGCCCCGCCCCCGACCTCCCCGCCCCCTACCACCCCGCCCCCGGCAGCCTCTTCTTCCCCTTCCTGCTGCTGGCCGTCGGCCTGCTCATCCTCCTCCGCCACTCCCTGCCCAACCTCCCCCTCGGCGCCTGGATCGCCCACTACTGGCCCCTGCTCCTCATCCTCTGGGGCCTCACCCGCCTGGTCGAGCACTACACCCGCCCCCCCCGCGCCCGCGGCGGCCTCAGCGGCGGCGAGATCGTCCTGCTCTTTTTCATCATCCTCTTCGGCCTCGCCTTCAGCGGCGCCTACCGCTTCCGCCACTCCCGCCTCGCCAACTACTGGGGCGTCAATGTGGACAACTGGAACCCCTTCTACCAGTCCTACTCCTTCGCCGCCTCCACCCAGGCCACCCTCCCTCCCGGCCCCCCCCCCACCATCCTCATCCGCGGCTACCGCGGCGACATCGTCCTCCTCCCCGGACCCCCCGGCGCCATTTCCGCCTCCCTCGCCGACACCGTCCACGCCGACGGCCAGGACGAGGCCAACCGCCTCTTCCAGGCCTCCCAGCCCCGCATCGAGCAAGACGGCGCCCAGTGGGTGGTCGCCCCCGCCGGCGACGCCCGCCCCCCCAACCTCCGCGCCGACCTCAAGCTCACCCTCCCCCCCTCCGTCCCCGTCGCCGTCCAAACCGAGCTCGGCGACGTCTCCGCCTCCCACTGGGCCGCCGACCTCGACCTCCGCACCGCCCACGGCGACATCACCCTCGACCACATCCACGCCAACGTCCAGATCGCCAGCGGCCACGACTCCCTCCGCCTCGACCACATCGCCGGCAACGTCACCATCACCGGCACCGCCACCGGCGACAACGTCTCCCTCGCCAACGTCTCCGGCGACGCCACCCTCAACGGCGAGTTCACCGGCACCCTCCGCTTCCGCAACCTCGCCCGCGGCCTCCACTTCAACAGCCGCCGCACCTCCCTCGCCATCGCCGCCCTCCCCGGCTCGCTCGACTACGACCTCGGCCGCATCGCCATCGCCAACGCCCAGTCCATCTCCCTCCGCACCCGCAACGAGGCGATCTCCATCCGCCAGTTCTCCGGCCCCCTCCAGGTCCACAGCCGCGACGACCGCATCGCCCTCGCCGCCGCCGCCCCCCCCACCGACCCCATCCTGGTCACCAACCAGAACGCCGACATCTCCCTCACCCTCCCCGCCCAAAGCCAGTTCCACCTCCAAGCCACCCTCCGCAACGGCGACCTCCACAACGAGTTCAGCCCCGCCGCCTCCTCCGCCCCCGCCCCCGCCATCCGCCTCGAGACCAGCAGCGGCGACATCGCCGTCCGCAAGCAATAAAGAGCCCCACTCGCGGGGGTCGCGCCGCTTTGCCTGTTGGCAAAATCGGCGCGAAAGGCTGCCAACCGGGGCCCCCGGGAAGCGAATTCGGCGCGGCCCCCCAGGACAGTGAAGCCGCGCAGCGCCGGCTTGGGGCCGCGGGGCCCCCAAGCCGGCGCGAGCACAAGCGGGACGCGCGCCGCAGGCGCGCTGGGGCCCGCGCCAACCAAAGGACAGTGAAGCCGCGCAGCGCCGGCTTGGGGCCGCGGGGCCCCCAAGTCGGCGCGAGCACAAGCGGGACGCGCGCCGCAGGCGCGCTGGGGCCCGCGCCAACCAAAGGACAGTGAAGCCGGCGTGAGCACAAGCGGGACGCGCGCCGCACCGGCCCCGCGCCGCTTCGCGGGGGTCGCGCCGCTTTGCCTGCTGGCAAAACCGGCGCGAAAGGCTGCGAAATTCCGCAGGGCGGCCCGCCCCCGGGATGCGAATTCGGCGCGGCCCCAGCGAGGCGCAGCGCCGACTTGGGGCCATGGGGCCCCCGAGTCGGCGCGAGCACAAGCGGGACGCGCGCCGCAGGCGCGCTGGGGCCCGCGCCCACCAACCAAACGCCGCGCCAGCCCCCCGCGCCAGGCGACGACCATCGCGGCCTGGCAATCACCAACTAGCAACTAGCAACCAGCAACTAGCAACTGCCAGCCGGCAGCTACCGGCTGGCCAGCCCCTTCCCCCCCAGCCGCTCCCGCGCCCCCTCGATGATCACGTACAGCACCGGGATGAAAACCAGGTTCAGGAACGTGCTCAGCAGCATCCCGCCAAACACCGTGGTCCCCACCGAGTGCCGTCCCCCCGCCCCCGCCCCGGTCGCCAGCACCAGCGGCACCACCCCCAGGATGAAGGCGAACGACGTCATCAGGATCGGCCGCAGCCGTATCCGCGCCGCCTCCAGCGCCGCCTCCTCCAGCCCCATCCCGCGCTCGCGCAACTGCTCGGCGAACTCCACAATCAAAATCGCGTTCTTCGCCGCCAGCCCGATCAGCATCACCAGCCCGATCTGGCAATAGACGTCGTTCTGCAGCCCCCGCAGCGCCTGCGCCCCCAGCCCCCCCAGCACCGCCACCGGCACCCCCAGCATCACGATGAACGGCAGCACCCAGCTCTCGTACTGCGCCGCCAGCGTCAGGTACACCACCAGCAGCCCCAGCCCGAAGAACATCGCCGCCTTGCCCCCCGACTCGATCTCCTGCAGCGAGATCCCGGTCCAGCGGTAGGTCATCCCCGCCGGCAGCGTCTGCCCCGCCACCTGCTCCATCGCCGCGATCGCCTGCCCGGTCGAGTACCCCGGCCGCGCCGATCCGTCAATCTCCGCCGAGCGGAACACGTCGTAGTGCGGGATCACCTGCGGCGTCGCCGTCGTCCGCACCGTCACCAGGTTGGCCAGCGGCACCATCGCCCCCGCCCCCGAGCGCACGTAGTACTGCCCAATGTCGCGCGCGTTGTTGCGGAACTGCTCGTCCGCCTGCGCGTACACCCGGTACAGCCGGTTGTTGTACTCGAAGTTGTTCACATACACCGAGCCCAGAAACACCTGCAGCGCGTCGGTGATCTGGCTCAGCGGAATCCCCAGGCTCTTGGCCTTGTCCCGGTCCACCGCCACCACCAGCTGCGGATCGTTGGCGGTGAAGCTGCTGAACAGCCCGGTCAGCTCCGGCCGCCGGTTGCCCGCCGCGATCAGCTTCTGCGTCGCCGCGTACAGCTCCTGCGGGGTGTGGTTGCCCTGGTCCAGCACCTCGAACTGGAACCCGCCAAACTGGCTCAGCCCCTGGATCGGCGGCGGCGCGAACGGCGTCACCAGCGCCCCCGCGATCCCGAACAGCCGCCCCCGCAGCCGGTTGATCACCGCCGCCGTCGTGTGCTCCGCCCCCACCCGCTGGGCAAAGTCCTTCAGCCGCACGAACAGCATCCCCTGGTTGGGCGCGTTTCCGGCTAAGCTGAACCCGCTCACCCCGAACATCCCATCCACCTCCGGCACCGTCGCCAGCACCTTCTCCGCCTGCTGCGTGATCCCCTGGGTGTAGGCCAGCGACGCCCCCGGCGGCGCCTGCACCAGCACAAAAAAGTTCCCCTGGTCCTCCTCCGGCAAAAACGAGCTCGGCACCTTCTGGTACACCCAATAGGTCAGCCCCAGCGACCCCACAAACGCCAGCAGCACCGCCCACCGCCACCGGATCAGCCCCCCCAGCGCCCGCCGGTAGGCGTGCGTGAACCCGGTGATCGCCCCGTTCACCACCTTCCACACCCCCCGCTTGCCCGGATGCGCCCGCCCCAGCAGCAGCGCCGACAGCGCCGGCGACAGCGTCAGCGAGTTGAACGCCGAGATCGCCACCGAAAACGCGATCGTCAGCCCGAACTGCTGGAACAGCACCCCGGTCGTGCCCGGAAACAGCGACACCGGCACGAACACCGCGATCAGCACCAGCGCCGTCGCCACCACCACCCCCGCCACCTCCGTCATCGCCACCGACGTCGCCCGGTGCGGCTCCGTCACCCCCTCCGACAAGTGCCGCTCCACGTTCTCGATCACCACAATCGCGTCGTCCACCACCAGCCCCGTCGCCAGCGTGATCCCGAACAGCGTCAGCATGTTGATCGAAAACCCCATCAGGTGCACGAACGCGAACGCCCCCACCAGCGACACCGGAATCGTCACCGCCGGGATGATCGTCGTCCGCCAGTCCTGCAGGAACACGAACATCACCAGGATCACCAGCCCGATCGCCTCCGCCAGCGTCACCAGCACGTCCCGGATGCCCTCGCTCACCGCCGTCGTGGTGTCGAACGCGATCGCATACTGCAGGCCCGGCGGAAAGCTCTGCGCCAGCTTCGCCAGCTCCGCCTTCGCCGCCTGGTCCACCGCCAGCGCGTTCGCCGCCGGCAACTGGCTCACCGCGATCCCCACCGCCTGCGCCCCGTTGTATTCAATGCTGCTGCTGTAGTCCTGCGACCCCAGCTCCACCCGCCCCACCTCGCCCAGCTTCACCAGCGTCCCGTTGGCCTCGGTCTTCAGCACCACGTTGTCGAACTGCTGCGGCGTCGTCAGCAGCCCCATCGCCCGCACGCTGATCTCGTAGGCCTGCCCCGCCGGCGCCGGCGGAGCCCCCACCGCCCCCGCCCCCACCTCCACGTTCTGCTCCTCCAAAGCCTGCAGCACGTCGGTCGCCGTCAGCCCCCGCCCCGCCATCTTCGCCGGGTCCAGCCAGATCCGCATCGCATACGTCCGCTGCCCGAAGATGTTGACGCTCGCCACCCCCGGCACCCGCTTGATCGCGTCCACCACGTTCAAGTCCACGTAGTTGCTGATGAAGAGGTTGCTGTACTTCTGCCCCGGCGACAGGAACCCGGCCACGAACACGAACCCGCCCCCGAACCCCTTCGAGATCTGCACCCCGGTCTGCACCACCTGCTGCGGCAGCAGCCCCAGCACGCTGTTCACCCGGTTCTGGATGTCCACCTGCGCCAAGTCAATGTTGCGGGTGATGTCGAACGTCACCGTGATCGTGCTCAGCCCGCTGTTGGTCGAGCTCGAGGAGAGGTACTTCATCCCCTCCACCCCGTTGATCGCCCGCTCCAGCGGCGTCGTCACCGCCGCCTCCACCACCTCGGCGTTGGCCCCGTTGTAGGCCGCCGTC
>DATKSZ010000065.1:0-7750 GCA_035531375.1 Terriglobales bacterium
GTCTCGACCGCGCTGGCAAATTGCGCGGTGATCAGCTCGCCCTTCTCGGCGGTGCGCTCCAGGATCGTGCCCCCCACCGGGGCGCGGATCACGGTGGCGTCGAGCAGGGTCCGGGCGTACTGCAGGTTGCCTTGGGCTTGCAGCAGCGCGCCCTGGGCGCGGGCGATCTCCTCGGGACGCGTGCCCACCTGGGTCAACTCCAGCGTCTGGGCGAGCGAGGCGGCAAGCTGGCGGCTGGCGTCGTAGGCGGCCTGGTCGGCGTCGAGCTGCGACTTGGGCACAATGCCCTTGGCAAAGAGCGCCTGGGTGCGGTCCAGGGCCAGGCGGTGGTTGCGCTCGGTGGCTTGCGCCTGCTGCAGGTTGGCCTGGGCGGCGGCGATCTCCTGCGGGCGGGAACCGTGGGTGAGCTCGGCCAGATAGGCCTGGGCCGCCGCCACCGCCCCTTGGTCGGCCACCACCTGGGCGCGAAACTCCTGGTCTTCGAGCCGCACCAGCACCTGCCCCTGGCGCACCTGGTCGCCGCGCTCCACCCCCACCCAGGCGACGCGGCCGGTGACCTTCGAGTTCACGTTGATGGTGTGGTGGGCCACGATGTAGCCGCCGGCGGAGAGCACCACCTGGCCGGTGCCGGGCGTGGGCGGCTCGACCCGCGCCACCTCGACCACGGTGGCGCCGGGGCGGAGGTAGAGCCACAAGGCCAGCGCCGCCGCCAGGGCGAGAGCGAGCCAGAGCCAGCGGCGGCGGCGCCGCGGCCGGGCACCGAGCGCGGCGCGGTCAATCTTCAACCGCTCGAGATTGGGCGCGGGCGTCATTGCCCCCTGTGCTTGCCCCCTGTGCTTGCCTCTCAGTCCCGCAGGCCGGCCAGGATCTCCTGCCGCGCCGCCTGCCAGGCCGGCGCCGCTCCGCCCAGCGCGCCCATCACCACCGCAAATAGCAGCGCTCCCGCCGCCAGCGCCGGCGTCAACTGCATGGTGAAGACCATCTCGCTGAAGGTGAGGGCGTTGAAGGTGCCGGCGGAGACGCCGATGAACGGCAACATCATTAGGATGCCGACCACCCCCCCGGCCAGCGCCAACACCACCGACTCGAAGACAAAGCTGGCCAAAATGCTGGCGCGCGAAAAGCCCAGGATGCGCAGCGTGGCGATCTCGCGCCCGCGCTGGGCGACGGCGGCGTACATGGTGTTCATGGCGGCAAAGCTCGCCCCCACCGCCATGATGATCGCCACCAGGGTGCCCAGGATCTCGATGCCGATCCCCGACCGGGTTTGGTTGGCGTAGTAGTCGGGCTCGGGCCGGGCCTCCAGCGCCAGGCTCTGGTCCTCGCCCACCCGGCGCAGCAGGCGCTCGCGGGCGGCCAGGTCGCGGGCGCGCAGCAGCTCCACCGAGTACACCGGGCGGTCGAAGTCGGCCGCCACCTGGTCCACATTGGCCCAGATCTCGGAGGCGTAGGCGGTGCCGGCGGCGTCGAAGATGCCCACCACGCGCCAGGCGCCCTTGCCAAACGCGAGCTCGTCGCCCAACTGGGCGTGGGCGAAACGCCGCGCCACCACCGTGCTCACCGCCACCTCGCGCTGCCCGGAGCGGAACCACCGCCCCGCCACCAGGCGGACGCTGGGGCGCATCTCCCGCCCCGCCGCCGACAAGCCGCGCACGCTGACGTTGACCTCGACGCCGTTGGGGCGCGGCAGCACAATCGCCAGCGCGATCTCGCCCGAGGCCAGCGGCCGCCCGCCGGCGCCGGTCGCCACGCCCGCCAAGTTTTGCAGCCGCAGGGCTTCGCCGCGGGTGACCACACTGCTGAGTTCGGTCTCCGAACCCTTGCGCATCACCAGCAGGTTGAGCGGCTCGCCGGTGGAGAGGAAAGCCTGGCGCAGCCCCACCAGCAGCATCATGATGAACAGCGCCGTGGTCACCGTCAGCGCAATGCCCAGGCCGGTCATCACGGTCGCGCCCGGACGCTGGCGCAAGTTGCGCAGGTTGTAGCTGATCGGCAGCGCCATGGCGGCTCACCCCATGTGGCGCAGGCCGGCGATGATATCCAGCCGCGCCGCCCGCGCCGAGGGCAGCGCCGTGCTGGCCGCGCCCACCAGCGCGGCCACGGCGAGGCCCCAGCCGATCTCGACGCCGGTGACGCGCATGTGGTGGAAGTAAAAGCCCCAGGAGGAGGCCGACAGTCCCAGCAGCAGCAGGCGCGCCCCCAGGGTGCCCAGCACACCCCCCAGCAGCGCCAGCGTGATCCCTTCGCCCAGGAACAGGCCCAGGATCGCCCGCCGGGTGAAGCCCAGCGTCTTCAGCAGCGCCACCTCGCGCGTGCGCTCCCGCACCGCCATCGCCATGGTGTTGCCGGTGACCAGCAGGATGGTGAACACCACCGCCGCGGCGATGCCGACGATGAACTCCTTGACGTTGCCCATCATGGCCATGAAGTAGAGCTGGAAGGCCTTCTCGCTCTGCGACAGCGTCGGCGCCGGGGCATTGCGGAACATGGCGTCAATCGCCTGGCTGACCTGCGCCACCTGCGGCTCGCTCGCCACCCGCAGCGCCACGATGCCCACCCGGTCTTTCATGGCGGGAACGCTTTCGGTGAAGTACTGGTCCGACAGCAGCAGCACCTGCCACTCCGAGGGGGCGTCGAAGATGGCCCGCACCCGCAGGTCGAAATCCGCCGGCCAGGTCTTGGCCTGCAAGTAGATGCGGTCGCCCAGCTTCCAGCCCATGCGCTCCGCCAACAGGCGCTGCACCGCCACCCCGGTGCGGTCGCGCTGCCAGGCGCGCAATTGCTCGGGATCCACCGTCCAATCGGTGTAGACGGTGAAGACGGTGTCGGGATCGGCGGCGAGCTGGCCAAACTGGTTCTCGGGGTTGTCGTTGAGGTAGCGCCCGCCCACCCAGTCCATCGAGGTCACCGCCACCACCCCCGGCAGCGCCGCCATCTTGTCGCGGTAATAGCTGGGCAGCATCGCCGTCAGCCCCACCCGATGGCGGCTGAGGATGCGCAACACCGCCGCGGGCGCCTGCGGCACCTGGAAGAAGCCCCGCCACAGGCTGATCAAGAAAGTCAGCAGCAGCAGCGACACCCCCACGCTCAGCACCGTCAGCAGGCTGCGGCGCGGGTTGCGCAACGCGTTCTTGACGGCAAACTGCGCCAACGTCATCTCCTCTACTGGATGCACAACCCGCACCGGCAGAGTAGCCGTGGTGCCGCGAAGGGGCACTGCGCCGCGATAGCCACCCTTGCGCGGCCAGGGCGGGTCTCGCGCCGCGAAGGCAGTCGCCTGGCAATGGCCTTGCAGACCTACGATGCGCGCCTGAGACATGCCCCAGCCCCACGTTGGACCTGCTGGCGTGGGGTGAGTGGCAAGCCATCATCGCCTTCGACTCGAACGCCGCCAGCAACGCGGGGGTTCGCTCGGCGCGGCGCGCGCTGGCCGAGCACCTCGCCGGGCGCGGGGCCAGCGTCCGCTTGGCCACGGTGCCGATGCTGGATGGGATCAACGACCCCGATGATCTGGTGGCCATCGCTGGCGACGATGCGGCGGTGGCCATGCTTGACACCGCCCGCCCGTTTGCAGAGTGCGCGTTGCCCGAGGCGGAGGCCGCAATTGCTGCCCTGGAGGCCTGCAACAAGTCCAGTCCGCCGCCGGGGGTCGGCGAAAGGATTGATCCCCTTCTGGTGGTGGATGACGTGGCCGCCGGGGCCGATGACGCCAGGCAGGCGCTTTTGATTGGTAAGCTGGCGGCGCTGAAGATTTCCGGGCTGACAAAGCAGTTTATCCCTGATCGGGTCTGCGATTCCCGCGCCGCTGCGGCGACCCAGCGCCGCGATGCCGCCGAGGCGGCGCGAAAGGGCCGGCTACTGGGAATGCGCGTTGAAGGTGGAGCGCTTCTCGACGCCATCGGCGCATTCGCCCGCCGGTTCCATTTACATACGTTGGCGCAGAACCTCGTATTTGCGCTGGCGGTTCTGCATTCCTACTGCATCGATGTAGCTGACTACAGCCCGATCATTCACGCTACCGCGCCGGACAAGCGCTGTGGCAAAACGCGCTTGCTGGAGGTCGCGAAGCTGCTGGTCTGGGCACCCTGGGAAACGGGGCGCACATCCGCCGCCGCCCTCGTTAGCAAGCTCGCCGACCGGTGCACTCTGCTCCTCGACGAAACCGACGCAGCACTCCAAGGTGATCCGGTCTACGTTGCCGCGCTACGCGCAATTCTTGATGGCCGATATGAACGGGGCAATCCCCTCCACGATCATGGTTCCGGCGCCGGGCGGAGGATGGGAAGCCAAAGATCACGATCTGTTCGGCGTCAGCTTCACTGCCGGGAACGGTAAGCTGCCGGACACCGTTGCGGATCGGGCAACACCCATCGCCCTGCGGCGCAAGGCGCGCGGCGAGGAAGTGGCGCGATTCCGAAAACGAGACCTGGAGCCGGGGGCGGAGCCGCTACGCGAACAATGCGAGGCTTGGGCTGCCCAGACGTTGGGGAGTCTGCGCGAGGCCCGTCCTCCGCTTCCCGGCGCATTAAATGATCGGCAACAGGATGTCTGCGAGCCGCTGCTCGCCATCGCGGTCTGGTCGGCGGGGAGTGGCCGGACCGGGCGCGACGGTCGCTGGTGGAATTGTGCACAGGCAAAGCGGCCGAGGATGACAGCATCGGCGCACGCCTGCTCGCAGACATTCGCGGAATTTTCCACCCCAAGGATGATGACGGCAAGGCGCTGCCCCCGCTAGATCGCATTGCGTCCAAGGATTTGGCCGAAGCGCTCGGCGCGATGGAAGAGCGGCCCTGGGCGGAATGGGGCAAACAGCAAGACCCAATGAGTCAGGCGCAGCTAGCCCGTCAACTGAACAAATTCTCCGTCACGCCCAAGGGCTTCCGCCTGCCGGATGATCGCCGCCTGACGGGGTACGAGCGGGGCCAGTTTGCCGATGCCTGGGCGTGCTACGTAGCCCCAGGCGCGGCCCCAGACGATGCCTCGTGCCCTTGTTCCCCCGCCTCGAACCGTGACAGCGTGACAACCCGCGTAAACACTGGGCAAGATGGCGATTCTCAGTCAGTGACGGCCACGGAGCGTCATGCTTCTGAAAATGGTATTTCAGCCAATAAAGACGCGCCTTGTCACGGCGTCACGCCTTCAAATCCGTCCGATGGAGCAAGGCCAGATCACCTCGGCCTTTTCGAGGGGCAGTCGGTGGCCGGTAAACCCATGGGGCATCACAATTTATGAGCGCCCCGAGCCCAGCCGAGATCATCGCCGAGGTGGAGCGGGCCGGCGGGCACCTCGCGTTCAAGCCGCCCAACACTCTGAGCGTGGACTTGCCAAGCGGCGCCGAGCCTTTGCTGTTGCCGCTGCTGAAGGAGCACAAGGCCGAGGTGCTCCTTCAATTAGAGCCGCTTTGCCTGAAATGCGGCGGGATGTACCGCTGGAAGGATTCCGCCGGCATGTGGCATTGCGGCTACTGCGAACCGGACCCCGGTGGCCACCTTTGGCAGGGCGTGGAACTGGCGGACCTGGGTGGCCGGGCGTTTGTCCTAACGCCACCCACCGGCGACCTGCCCGCGATTCGGGAATGGGTCAAAACACCGCTGGGCTGGGCGACGGTGCTGGCGTGCTCGCTAGACGGTGGGGACGTATTCGTGCGGCTTTTTCGCCCGGCGAGAAGGGGGCCATTCACCTGGCTGCCAAGCCACAGCGTGGTTTCGGAGCTGGACACCGAATGAACGACTGTCAGGCGGCGGAGCCATAGTCACCGTGGTCCAAAAGAGTCCGGATTCTGGACGCCTTTTGTGCGCCAACCTGTTGTCATAACGCTCCGGTCGCCGGCCGGACTTCCGTTCGCAGCGGCCAGCAGCTTCCGGCACAGATCGGGTTCACGCTGCCAGTAACCCGCCAATCAACGGATTTGCTATATTGTGCCTGTGGAAACCAAGGAAGAAAACGGGGGTCCCGAGCCGAATCGGCCTGATAACGGGGTGCCGGCCGAATTCCGCAACCACCCTGGCAGCGGCTTCGACCCGGAGATGTTGCGCGACGCCGCCATCCTGGAAGCCTATTATCTGGAAGGGGGCGCGCGGGCGTTCGGAGACTGGTCCGGCCACATGCTCCGCGACCTGGGCGAGGCCGTGCGGCCCCACCTGGAAGCATTCTACAATTCGGCGCGGCGCACCCTGCTGCGGGCAATTGACGATAAACTGCTGCACGCGCAATTGACAGCGGCCCAGCGGGAGCAACTGTTTCGCACGCGGGCCGAAATAATGGCCGAAACGAAGCCCTTTGCCGAAACGCTGTGGAGTCCGGAATCCGGACCGGAGGAGAGCGATGGCAGAACGCCAACCAACAAGCGAGGAGGTCGGCCTAACGCGGGCCTTCCGGCTCAAGAATCTGGGCGATCTGGACAAGCTGCTGAGCCGAACGTTCGCCGAGATGAGTCCCGAGGAACGGCGGGTGTGCGCCCTGCAAAGCCACAGCACGTAGTCACCGGGGAGGAGCTAAGCGACCGGCAACGTGTGGCGGATCCCGCGAGCCCAGCTCCAGAATGGAGGGGCACGGGAGGCATTGGCAATGCCGAGGCTACCTCAATGAGCGACGCCGTCGGCACACCATCCGATTTGGCCGAGCGGATGCGGTGGAACCTCGATCGGTGGAAAATTGCCGATCCTGCGGCGCAAGTGGCCCGCCAAGACGCGGAGCCAGAGCCGGCACCGACCCCGCCAGAACCATGCGATGCCAGCGGCGACATAGCGACGCCGGCTGTAGCGGTGCGATTTGCACCTATCGTACGGGCTGCGGTCAATGCACTCCCAATCGCAATTCCAATTGCTGGGTCGGCTTCAATGTTGGCGATCGGTGCGCTCGGCCGGTGGCCATACGGCTACTTCCAGCTCGAACGCTTGGTGGTGTGCGCAAGCAGCGCTTGGCTTGCAATTCAGGCGGCCCAACGCCTCGTGCCCAAAGGATGGCTCTGGGCGAGTTGGGCCGTGGCAATTCTGTTTAATCCCTTCGCGCCGGTGGCTTTGAACCGAACGCAATGGCAGGGATTTGACCTTGCTGCTGCGGTTGTCCTCGCTGCGTGCGCTTTGAAACTGCTCCTTCGCGTAGCCAGGATTTCTGCTAGTGCCCAGCGTCGGCTGGGCAGAACGCTTGCCACGTTTGCGATCCTTGCCCGCTTTCGGCCTTTGTGTTTGCAGGCCTCCACACTAGAGCGCAGCCGAAGGTGGCGCTGCCGTACCCGCCCTCCCACTCGCACCGGAAGCCGCCACTGCTATATTACTAGAGCAAATTCAGCGTCGCTGCAACCCGCGCGAGGAGAGCGCGGGCGGCTTTTCCTGATGGAAAAGCCGCATCCGATCGGCGGGACGGGCTACACCAAGGCTGAATTTGCTCTAGCCGCTCGATTTTAATTGTTGCCGCGTTATAAAGTCCCCAAATTCTATGCGCGGCAGGCACCCGCCAGCGCCGGTGCAACAATGGGCTCTTCCGCACTTGTGGTGAAGGTGGCGCAGGGGCCGTACTGAAGTTGTTGGGCGAGAGCGGCAATCAAGCGGGCCGACAGACGCGAACAGGGAGAAGATCGAGCTTGGCACGGCCGTACATCTGGCGTTTGAGCAGCTTGAGGCGGTGAACGGCGCCTTCCACCGGGCCTTGGCTACATTCCGACGAAGCGGCTTGGCGCACGGCGGCGAGATCGGTGAGCAGGCTGCGCGCGAAGCGGTGCAGGGGGCTATGCCGGGCCGATTCGATCCAG
>DATKSZ010000066.1:0-24005 GCA_035531375.1 Terriglobales bacterium
CGGGCATTTGCGCGATGTAGGCGCTGGAGACGGTGCAGGTCTCGGCCCCATCCGGGCTGGGGAGGTTGGCGGTGGTGTAGGTCAGCACCGGCGCGCCATAGCTCCAGCCGTTGCTCGAGAAAAGCGACGACTGCGCGTACATGTTGGCGATGTCGTTGCCGTAGGAGCCGAAGGGGTGCGAGCCGGCGCTGCTGTAGGAGATGGAGAAGGCGGGGGTGAGGCCGCGGCCCGGCGGAAGGGGGATGTCGAAGGTGAAGGTGACCGAGCCGTTGGCCGGGTTCACCACCTCGTGGGGGCCGCCGATCAGGGCGTGGCCCGGGGCTTTGGGTGCGGGCGAAGTGGTGTCGCCGAGGTTGGGTATGTTCTGGGCCAGCGCCGACACGCTGAGCGCGAACACAACTATTAGGCTAAGCTTGCTTGCTTGCTTGCTTGCTTGGATGAGCACCCGAGTTTTCGCCATGGACCGCTCCCGTTACACCCCGACGTGGGGAGTTTCCCAGTCGGGGCAGCCGAGGTCAACAGCAAAATGCACAGGGCGGCATAGCCGGCGCGCGCGGCGACCTGTCCCACAACGGCATGACAGGTATAGACTTAGCCGCGCCAGCGGCCGCCGGCCGGGGCGGAATGTCACGGTTTTGTGACGGTTTTGTCGAAATTGGACCTCGGCGAGCGCGCCCCGGGGCCGCCGGCTCAGCCCAGCAGCCGCGCCAGGCCGGCCAGCGGGACCGGGACCCAATCGGGGCGGTGGGCGAGTTCGTAGCCCAGCTCGTAGACCGCCTTTTCGCACTCGAAGAAGCGCAGGGCGGCGGCGAAGCCGCCCGCGTCGTTGGTGGGCGCGGGCCCCAGCGCGCCTGCGGCGCGCGTCCCGCTTGTGAGCCGCCCCGCTGTAACAGCGCGGGGCGGCATGCTCGCGCCGACTTCGTTTCCCGGGGGCGGGCCGCCCTGCGGAATTACGACCACCCCAGAGCCCGAGGCGGGTTCTGGGGACCCCGGTTCGCAGCCTTTCGCGCCGATTTTGCCGGCTGGCGAAGCGGCGCGACCCCCGCGAGCGGGGACGAGCGCGACCGGCGCCGATACTATGCCGGCCCGGTAGGCATCCAGGAAGGCGGCGCGCGCCGGCGCCTCCCACTCCGGCCGCTGGGCGGTGGCGGCGGCGTAGCCGAGCGAACGCAGCATCCCGGCCACGTCCTGCAGCGCGCAGCCCTTTTGGCGGCGCACGGCCAGCGGGCGGGCGGGCTCGCCCTCGAAGTCGAACAGGTAGAAATCGTCGGCGGTGCGCAGCACCTGGCCCAGGTGGAAGTCGCCGTGGATGCGGATCTTGGCGAGGCCGAGGCAGGCCGCCAGGCCGGCGGGGCCGGCCTCCAGTTGCCGGCGCCAGGGGGCCAGCAGGGCGGCGTAGGGCCGCAGCGCCTCGGCCGCAAGCCCGGCCCGCGCCCGCGCCCGCCAGGCCTCGAGGTCGGCGGCGGCGATGGGCTCGGGCGCCAACGCTGGCTCGGCGGGGAGCGAAGCCAGGGCGCGGTGCAGCTCGGCGGTGCGCCGCCCCAGCAGCGCCAAATCGGCCAGCAGGGCCTCGCCCGCGCCCGCCCGCAGGCGGCCGAGCGCGTACTCCCAGCCGTCGCCCTGGTTGGGGATGAACTCGCTCAGGCAGGCCAGCGTGGTGGCCTCGCCCCCCGCGCCGCGGTAGACCACCCGCCCCAGCGCGGCGGGCACGTGGCGGAACGAGCTGTGGGCGGCGAGCGCGCGCGGCAGCTCGAAGTCCGGGTTCTCGCCCGGCTGCAGGCGGCGGAACAGCTTGAGCAGCCAGCGCGGCGCGCCGGCGGCGTCGCTGTAGAGGATCGAGGTGTTGGTCTGCTCGGCGCCGAGCAGGCGCGAGCTGGCGGCGGCGCCGAGCGGCGCGCAGGGCTCGAAGTGGAAGGTTCCCTGCCCGCCCGGCAGCACCGCCTGGGACGCCAGCAGCTCGAACCAGCGCTGGCGGATGGCGGGCTGCTGCAGGCCCTCGGGCGCGGCGCCGCCGGGGGTGAGCAGATAGCGCGCCGGCGCCCCGCCGCCGGGGGAGCACACCTCCACCAGCAGGATGGCGCCGCCCCCGCCCAAATCGGCCGCATCGGCCGCGCCGATCGAGGCGATGGGCGCGCCTTTGCCGCCAAACCAGCGCTGCCGGGGCAGCCAGGCGGCGAGGGCGGCGAGCTGTTCCGGTGGCACCACTGCAAATATCATGGCATTCTCAAGGATAGGCATGGCCAAAAGAAGCTTCGCTCCCTGGCGGAACCGGGGGTTGGGTCTGGTGTTGGGCCTGGCCTTGGGCTCGGGCTTGGCGGCGCAGTCCGCCGCCGCCGGCAGCATCCCGGTGCCGCAGATCCCCTTCACCACTTTCACCCTCGCCAACGGCCTGCGCGTGGTGCTGTCGGAGGACCATTCGCTGCCGGTGGTCACCGAGAGCCTGCTGTTCAACGTGGGCGGGCGCGACGAGCACCCCGGACAGTCGGGCTTTGCCCATCTGTTCGAGCACCTGATGTTCGAGGGCTCCCAGCACGCCCCCAAGGGCGTCTTCGACCATTTGGTCGAGGGCTACGGCGGCAATGACAACGCCGGCACCCACGAGGACTACACCTTCTACTACGAGAACGTCCCCAGCAACGCGCTGGAGACGGTGATGTGGCTGGACGCCGACCGCATGGCCGCGCTCAACGTCACCCAGGCCAACATGAAGAACCAGATCGCCGTGGTGGAGGAGGAGCGGCGGATGCGGGTGGACAACGCCCCCTACGGCCCGCTGATGTACATCAACCTGGGCCAGGCGGCGTTTTCCAACTGGCAGAACGCCCACCCGGTGATTGGGTCTTACAAAGATTTGAACGCCGCCTCGCTGGCGGAGGTGCAGCAGTTCTTCCACGAGTACTACGCGCCGCGCAACTGCATCCTGACCATCGTGGGCGACCTGGACACGGCCAAGACCGAGGCGCTGGTGAAGCAGTACTTCGGCTGGATCCCCAACCGCGGCGCCATCACCCCGGTCGAGACGGCCGAGCCGCCGCAGACGGCGGAGAAATTCGCCACCGTGCACGACACCCAGGCCAAGCTGCCGGCGGTGGCCATGGCCTGGCAGGGCCCGGCGCGCGGCACCCCCGACTTCTACGCCCTCACCATGCTGGGGCAGCTGCTGTTCTCGGGCGAGAGTTCGCGCCTCTACCAGTCGCTGATCAAGACCAACGCGGTGGCGTCGGGGGTGGAGGGCGACCTGGGCTTCCCCGTGGCCGACTTCACCGACTACAAGTCGCCCGGGCTGTTCTCCGGGCTGGTGATCTACAAGCCCACCGCCACCGCCGCGACGGTGGAGAAGCTGGTCTTCCAGCAGATCCAGCAGGTGGAGGCGAGCGGGGTGGGGCCGGAGGAGCTGAGCCGGCTGCGCACCAAGTTCAGCTCCGACTGGATCCGCTCCGAGCAGACCACGCTCGACCGCAACCAACTGCTGGCGCTGGCGACGCTGTTCGACGGCAAGCCGGATGCGGCCAACACCGAGCTGGGCAACTTCCTGGCGGTGACCTCGGGCGACCTGCAGCGGGTGGCGCGCACCTACTTGACCCACGCCCGCGCCACCGTGGTGGTGGATGTGCCCGGCGCGGCGGCGCCGGCGCCGCCCGCGCCCGCCCGGCAAGGAGGGAGACGCTAATGCGCCCGCTGGCCGCCTCCAACTTGTTGCTGGCCGCGCTCGCCGCCGCCCCGCTGCTGGCGGCGCAGGCGGCGCCGGCGCCGCCCTACATGGCCCAGCCGCCGGCGATCGGGCCGGTGAAGGCCTACGCCCCGCCGGCCAGCCAGGAAGACCAGTTGCCCAACGGGCTCAAGATCGTGGTGGTGGAGGACCACCGCTTCCCCATGATCACGGTGGCGATGGCGCTGCGCGCCGGCGACTCGCGCCTGGCCCCGGCCCAGGCCGGGCTGGCCGACGCCGAGGCCGACCTGCTCACCGAGGGCACCCCCACCCGCACCTCGCTGCAGATCGCCCAGGCGGCCGACGCCCTGGGCGGCAACCTGGGCGCCTCCGCCGGCCCCGACTTCCTCACCATCAGCGCCGACGCCCTCAGCAGCCGCGCCCCCGAGCTGTTCGAGCTGTTCGCCGACGTGGTGCTGCATCCCACCTTCCCCGAGCACGAGGTCGAGCTGGAGAAGTCCAACCTGCAGCAGGGCCTGATCGCCAGCCGCGCCGACGCCGGCTTTCTGGCCTCGGTCGAGTTCAACAAGCTGCTGTTCGGGCCCCATCCCTACGCCATCACCGCCCCCACCTCCGCCTCCATCGCCGCCATCACCCGGGCGGAGCTGCTGCGCTTCCACCAGGATTACTTCCTGCCCAACAACCAGGCCGAGGTGGTGGTGGTGGGCGACATCAGCGCCGCCCGCGCCCACAACCTGGTGCAGCAGTTCTTCGGCGACTGGAAGCTGGGCGCACCCATGCCGCCGCCCTCGCCCCCGGTGCCCACCCCCAAGACGCGCCGCATCTTCCTGGTGGCGCGCCCCCACTCGGCCCAGTCCACCATCCTGCTGGGCAACCTGGGCCTCACCCGCGGCGCCGACGACTACTTCCCCTTGCTGGTGGAGAACGAGGTGCTGGGCGGCAGCTTCAACTCCCGCCTCACCGCCGACCTGCGCGAGCAGAAGGGCTACACCTACGGCGTCTACAGCGCCAACCAGCCCAACCGCGACCTGGGCTCCTGGGTGGTCTCCACCCAGGTGCGCACCGCGGTCACCGCCCCCGCGCTGCAGGCGATCTTCGCCCAGCTCGACCAGCTCCGGGCCGCGCCGGTGAGCCCGCAGGAGCTGCTGCAGGCCAAGAACTACCTCTCCGGCAACTTCGTGCTGGGGCTGCAGACCCAGGGCGAGGTGGCGGGCCAGTTCCTCACCACCGGCATCTACGGCCTGCCCCACGACCGGCTGGCGACCTGGGTGAACGACGTCGCCGCGGTCAGCCGCGACCAGGCGCTGGCGGCGGCGCAGGAGGTGATCCGCCCGCAGCGCCAGATCGTGGTGGTGGTGGGCGACGTCCAGCAGATCGAGGCGGGCCTGGCGAACCTGGCGCCGGGCGCCAGCCTGACCATCTACAACGACCGCGGCCAGCAGATCGGCAGCTATCCCCCCGAGGGCCCGCCGCCGGTCAAGCACTAGGAGCCCATCCAGCCCGGGTGCCGCCGCTCAAGCGGCCAGGTGCTGGATCACGGCGCGGGTGCACTCCGCCGTGGAGGCGAAGCGCGCCCCGGCGGCCACCAGGTCGCGGGGCAGCACCCCGGCCCGCAGCGTGGCCTCGGCGGCGCGCTCGATGGCCGCCGCCGCCGGCTCCCACGGGAAGGAGTGGCGCAGCATCATCGCCGCCGACAGGATCGCCCCCAGCGGGTTGGCCCAGCCCTTGCCCGCGATGTCGGGGGCGGAGCCGTGCACCGGCTCGTACAGCCCGATCGGCCCGCCCAGCGAGGCCGAGGGCAGCAGCCCCAGCGAGCCCGCCAGCACCCCCGCCTCGTCGCTGAGAATGTCGCCGAACAAATTCTCCGTCGCCAGCACGTCGAAGCTGGCGGGCCGCAGCATCAACTGCATGGCGCAGTTGTCCACGTAGAGGTGGTCGAGTTGGACGTCGGGGAAGTCGGCCGCCACCCGCTGGAAGACCTGGCGCCAGAGCTGGCTGGTCTCCAGCACGTTGGCCTTGTCCACGCTGGTGAGGCGGCGGCGGCGGCGGCGCGCCAGGGCGAAGCCGAAGCGGGCCAGGCGCTCAATCTCCTCCACCGAGTAGCGCAGGGTGTTGAAGGCGGCCTGGCGGTCGGGGGCGAAGCCGCGGGGCTCGCCGAAGTAGAGCCCGCCGGTGAGCTCGCGCAGCACGATCAGGTCGGTGCCCGCCACCACCTCCTCGCGCAGCGGGACCAGGCCGGCGCCGGGCAGGCGCCGCACCGGGCGCAGGTTGGCCCAGCAGCCCATCTGCCGGCGCAGCGCCAGCAGCCCGGTTTCGGGCTTGCGCGCCGGCGGCTCGGCGTCGAACTCGGGCGCCCCCACCGCGCCCAGCAGCACCGCCTGCGAGGCCGCCACCGCGGCGCGGGTGGCCTCCGGCAGGGGCGAGCCGCTGGCGCGCACCGCCGCCCCGCCGATGGGGTGCAGGCTCGGGGCCAAGGCAAAGCCAAAGCGCTGGCCGGCGGCGGCCAGCACCTCGACGGCGGCGTCCACCACCTCGGGGCCAATGCCGTCGCCGGGCAGCAGGCAGATCTTCAACGGACTGGGCATAGGGTATTATCCACACCCCGGCGGCCGCGGCGGCGGTGACATTTCGCGGGGGTCGCGCCGCTTTGCCTGCTGGCAAAATCGGCGCGAAGGGCTGCGAAATTCCGCAGGGGCAGACGCGCCCGTGGCGCGTCTGCGCCCCCGGGAAGCCAATTCGGCGCGGCCCCAGCGAGGCGCAGCGCCGACTTGGGGCCACGGGGCCCCCAAGTCGGTGAGAGCACAAGCGGGACGCGCGCCGCAGGCGCGCTGGGGCCCGCGCCCACCAATTGGTTGCGGAGCGGGCGCTACACCCCCCACAGCTCGGGCTGGGCGGAGCGGTCGGCGTAGAGGAAGATCTCGCTGTCCTGCACCGCCTCGATGGTGTAGGCGGTGCGGGCGGGAATGGCCAGCGCGTCGCTGGCGCGCAGGCTGGCGGGCGGCCCGCCCGCCGGCGGGGCCAGCTCCACCCGCAGGCGGCCGCGCACCACCGCCAGAATGCGGTCGTCCTGGTGGCTGCGGGTGGAGCGGCTGCCGCTGGCCACGGCTTGCACCCCGGGCATCATGACGCCGCCGCCGCCCACCCGGTGGCCTGCCGGGCGATGGCGTGCAGGTCGCCCTCGTCCACCGTCTTGCGCTGGTCGGCGAGGGCGATGAAGTGGCCGTAGGCGCGCTCCATCTGCTCCCGGTCGAGCCCATAGCCCAGCCCGGCCAGGCGGGCGCCGAGCGCGTGGCGCCCGCTGTGCTTGCCCAGCACCAGCTCGTGGTCGGGCCGCCCCACCGTGCGCGGGGTCATGATCTCGTAGGTCAGGGGCGACTTCAGCATGCCGTCCTGGTGGATGCCGGCCTCGTGGGCGAAGGCGTTGCGCCCCACGATGGCCTTGTTGGGCTGCACCTCCACCCCGGTGATCTGGCTGAGCAGGCGGCTGGTGGGATGCAGTTGGGCGTGGGCCAGGTTGGTCGCGAAGGGCAGCGCGTCGGCGCGCACATAGAGCGCCATCGCCACCTCCTCCAGCGAGGCATTGCCGGCGCGCTCGCCGATGCCGTTGATGGTGCACTCGATCTGGCGCGCCCCCGCCGCCACCGCCGCCAGCGAGTTGGCCACCGCCAGCCCCAGGTCGTTGTGGCAATGCACGCTCCACACCACCTCGCGGGCGCCGCGCACCTGGGCGCGCAGGTGCGCGATCAGGGCGGCGTACTCGCTGGGCACGGTGTAGCCCACGGTGTCGGGAATGTTGAGCGTGGTGGCGCCGGCGGCGACCGCGGCCTCCAGCACCGCCGCCAGGAAGCCGCGGTCGCTGCGGGTGGCGTCCTCGGCGCTGAACTCCACGTCGGGGGTGAAGCTGCGCGCCAGCGCCACCGCGCGGATGGTGTCGCCCAGCACCTGGGCGCGGGTCTTGCGCAGCTTGTGCTCCAGGTGGATGTCGCTGGTGGCGACGAAGACATGGAGCCGGGGCCGCGCGGCCGGCGCCAGGGCGGCGGCGGCGCGGCGCACATCGCCCTCGACCGCGCGCGCCAGCGCCGCCACCCGGGTGCGGCGGCAGTGGCGCGCCACCGCCTCCACCCCGGCGAAGTCGCCCGCGCTGGCGATGGGGAAGCCCGCCTCCAGCACGTCCACCCCCAGCGCCTCCAACTGCCGCGCCAGGCGCAGCTTCTCCTCCGGCGTCATGCTGAAGCCGGGGGCCTGCTCGCCGTCGCGCAGCGTGGTGTCGAAGATCAGCACGGATTCGGGCGGGGATGCAGCCATGGACCCAGTCTGGAAGCGGGCGGCGGGGGTGTCCAATTTATAATTCTTGTGATTGCATAAGCGGCAGTTATGGGGCCGCCGCCCGGGCGCGGCCCGCGCGGACGCGGGTGACGGCGCCGTCGGCGGCGCCGCCCACCAGCGCGGCGTACTTGGCATAGGCCGGCCCCAGCCGCGCCGGCGCGGGCGGGCGCCACCGCCGCCGCCGCCGCGCCAGCTCGGCCGGCGCGACCTCGAGCTGCAGCAGGCGGCGGTCGAGGTCGAAGACGATGGGGTCGCCATCCTCGACGCAGGCGATGGGGCCGCCGCGCATGGCCTCGGGGGCGACGTGGCCGGCCATGAGGCCGCGGGTGGCGCCGCTGAAGCGGCCGTCGGTGACCAGCGCCACCGCCTCGCCCAGCCCCGCCCCCACCAGCGCCGCCGTCACCGCCAGCATCTCGCGCATGCCGGGGCCGCCGCGCGGGCCCTCGTAGCGGATCACCACCACATCGCCCGCCTGGATGCGGCCGGCCGCGACCGCCGCCATGGCCGCCTCCTCGCGGTCGAAGACCCGCGCCGGGCCGCGGTGCCGGCGCCGCTCCTGCCCGCAGGTCTTGACCACGCAGCCGCGCGGGGCGAGGTTGCCGCGCAGGATCTCCAGCCCGCCGCGGTCGCGCAGCGGGCGCGCCGCCGGCCGCACCACCTCCTGGCCGGGCGCCTCCGGCGCCGCCGCCGCGGCCTCGGCCAGCGTCGGGGGGAACACGCTGGGGGCGTCGCCGCGCACCCGCCCCAGCTCCAGCAGGCGCCGGGCCAGCAGCCGGCTGCCCCCGGCCGCCTCGAACTCGACCGCGGTGAAGCGCCCTGCGGGCTTGAGGTCGGCCAGCAGCGGGGTGCGGCGGCTGATGCGGTGGAAGTCCTCCAGCCCCAGCTTCAGCCCCGCCTCGCGCGCAATGGCGAGCAGATGCAGCACGGCGTTGGTCGAGCCCCCGCTGGCGGCCACGGCGGCGATGGCGTTCTCCAGCGCGGCGCGGCTGAGCAGGTGGGAGGGGCGCAGGCCCCGCCGCAGCAGCTCCATCGCCAGCTCGCCGCAGGCGCGCGCCGCCGCCGGCTTGCGCGCGTCGGTGGCGGGGATGCCGCCCGCCCCCCAGGGCGACACCCCCAGGAACTCCAGCGCCAGCGCCATGGTGTTGGCGGTGAACTGGCCGCCGCAGGCCCCCGCCCCGGGGCAGGCGGCGCGCTCGATCGCCTCCAGCTCGGAGGCCGGCATGCGCCCCGCCGCCACCGCCCCCACCGCCTCGAACACGTCCTGCACGGTGATGGCGCGCCCCCGGTGCCGGCCCGGCTGGATGGAGCCGCCGTAGAGCACCAGCGCCGGCACATCCAGCCGGATCAGGCCCAGCAACAGCCCCGGCAGCGTCTTGTCGCAGCCCGCCAGCCCGACCAGCGCGTCGAAGTGGTAGGCCCCGCCCGCCAGCTCCACCGAGTCGGCGATCACCTCGCGGCTGATGAGCGAGGCGCGCATGCTGGCGGTGCCCATGGTCATGCCGTCGCTGATGGCGATGGTGTTGAACTCCAGCGGCACCCCGCCGGCGGCCCGCACCCCCGCCTTCACCGCCTCCGCCAGCAGGCGCAGGTGGGCGTTGCAGGGCATGGCGTCGGTGAAGGTGTTGGCGATGCCCACCAGCGGGCGCTGCAGCTCGGCGTCGCCGCAGCCCAGGGCGCGCAGGTAGGAGCGCGCCGGGGCGCGCTCGGGCCCGTCCAGCAGCAGCCGGCTGCGGTGGCGCGGATCGAAGGCGGCGCTCACCGCACCCACCGGGGATCGGCCCCGGCCGGGGCCGCGGCTGCGGTTGTCCCCGGCAGCCGCGGAATCGGCCGCACCGGCTTGCCGGCGGGAACCGCCCGCGGCGCCGCCTCCCCCTGCCCCTGCAGCCAGGGCATCATGGCGCGCAGCCGCTCGCCCACCGCCTCCATGGGATGCTGCCGCGCCTGCTCGGAGAGCGCGGCGAAGTGGGCCCCGCCGGCCTCGTGCTCGGCCATCCACTCGGCGGCGAAGGCGCCCGACTGGATCTCGGCCAGCAGCGCGCGCATGCGCGCCTTGACGGGCTCGGCCAGCAGGCGCGGGCCGCGCGTCAGGTCGCCGTAGCGGGCGGTGTTCGAGACCTCGCGCCGCATGGCCGAGAGGCCGCCGCGGTAGAGCAGGTCCACGATCAGCTTCATCTCGTGCAGGCACTCGAAGTAGGCCATCTCGGGGGCGTAGCCCGCCTCCACCAGCGTCTCGTAGCCGGCCTGGATGAGGGCGCTGGCGCCGCCGCACAGCACCGCCTGCTCGCCGAACAGGTCGGTCTCGGTCTCCTCCCGGAAGCTGGTCTCGATCACCCCGGCGCGCCCGCCCCCGATGGCGGCGGCGTAGGCCAGGCCGAGCGCCCGGGTATTGCCGCCCGGATCCTGGTGCACCGCCAGCAGGCAGGGCACGCCCGCGCCGCGCTGGTACTCGCGCCGCACCCAGTCGCCCGGGCTCTTGGGCGCCACCAGAAAGACATTCACCCCGGCGGCGGGCTGGATGAGGCCGAAGTGGATGCCGAAGCCGTGGGAGAAGCCCAGATAGGCGCCCGGCGCCAGATGCGGCGCCACCTCCTGGCGGAAGATGGCCGGCGCCTGCTCGTCGGGCACCAGCAGCATCGCCACCTGTGCCCGCGCCACCGCCTCCGGCGTGGGCAACACCGCGAAGCCGGCGCGGCGCGCGCGGGCCTCGCTGGGGCTGCCCGGGCGCAGCCCCACCACCACCTGGCAGCCGGAGTCGCGCAGGTTCTGCGCCTGGGCGCTGCCCTGCGAGCCGTAGCCCATCACCGCAATCACCCGGCCGCCCAGGCGGCCGGGATCGGCATCGCGATCATAGTAGACGTTCATGCCTAGTTTTCCTTTCGCGTTTGCGGCCAGTAGGCGACGTGCTGCACCCGCACCTGCTGGCGGATCTTCTGCGCCACCCGCTCGATGGCGGCGGGCTCGCCGGCGGTGACCAGGGTCAGCATCGCCAGCGGCGGCGCGCCGGCGCGCGCCAGCGGCGCCACCCGCAGCGCCTCCAGCTCCAGCCCGCGCGCGTGCAGCACCCCCAGGATGCGCGGCACCACGCCGGCCTGGCGCTGCGCCAGGATCAGGAAGCGATGCCTCATGCGCCCGCACCTTTCCGGCGCGCCGGCCGCGGCGGGCGACGCGCCGCAGCGGCCGCGCCGGCGCCCAGCACCATGTCGGCGGCGGCGGCGCCGGGCGGAATCATGGGGTAGACGTTCTCGCCGGGAGCGACATGGATGTCCATCACCACCACGCCGGGCGTGGCCAGGCCGCGCTCCAGCACCGCCGCCAGCTCCCCGCGCCGGGTGGCGCGCAGTCCGGTGGCGCCGTAGGCCTCGGCCAGCTTGACGAAGTCGGGCTGGGCGCGCATGTCCACCGCGATGAAGCGCTCCTGGTGGAAGAGCTGCTGCCACTGCCGCACCATGCCGAGGGCGTGGTTGTTGGCCACGATCACCTTGAGCTGGCTGCGCTGGGCCACGGCGGTGGCCAGCTCCGGCGCCGCCATCTGGAAGCCGCCGTCGCCCACGAAGGCCACCACCCGGCGGTCGGGAAAGGCGATCTGCGCGCCCAGCGCCGCGGGCAGGCCGTAGCCCATGGTCCCCAGCCCGCCCGAGGTGAGCGACTGCCGCGGCCGGCGGAAGCGATAATACTGCGCCAGCCACATCTGGTGCTGGCCCACGTCGGTGGCCACGATCGCCTCGCTGCCGCTGATGCGGTCGAACTCGCGGCACAGCTCCTGGGGCAGGATGGCCTCCCCCCGCGCCTCGAAATGCAGCGGCGCGAACGCCTGCCAGGCGCGGATCTGCCGCCACCACGGCCCCAGCCGCCGCGGCGCGGCGGCCGCCGGCAGCCGCTGCAGCAGCCCCGCCAGGATGGCGCGGGCGTCGCCCGGCAGGGTGAGGTGGGCGCGCACGTTTTTGTGGAAGTTGGAGGCGTCCACGTCGGCGTGGACGATGGTGGCGCGGGGGGCGAACCGGGCCACGTCGCCGGTGACGCGGTCGTCGAAGCGCGCCCCCACCGCCAGCAGCAGATCGCACGCCGCCACCGCCTGGTTGGCGGCATAGGTGCCGTGCATGCCCAGCATGCCCAGCGAGCCGGGGTGGTCGCCCGGCAGCGCCCCCAGCCCCATCAGCGTGGGCGTGGCCGGCAGGCGCAGGCGCTCCACCAGCGCCCGCAGCTCGGCGGAAGCGCCGGCGTGCACCACGCCGCCGCCGAAGTAGACCACCGGCCGGCGCGCCCGCAGCAGCAGCGCCGCCGCCCGCTCCAGCGCCGCGGGCGGGCAGCGCGGCGGCGGCGGCCACGCCTCCGAGGCCGCCGCGCCGGGGCCGCCCACCGGCGCCAGCTCCTGCGCCACGTCCTTGGGCAGGTCAATCACCACCGGCCCCGGGCGTCCCGAGCTGGCGATGGCCACGGCGTCGCGCACCGCCGCCCCCACCTCGCCGGCGCTGCGCACCGCGAAGCTCTCCTTGGTGCAGGAGCGCGTCAGCCCGATGGTGTCGGTCTCCTGGAAGGCATCGCAGCCCAGCAGCGCCCGCGGCACCTGCCCGGCGATCACCACCAGCGGGGTGGAGTCCATCATGGCGTTGGCGATGCCGGTGAGGGCGTTGGTGGCCCCCGGCCCCGAGGTCACCAGCGCCACCCCGACCCGCCCGGTGGCCTTGGCGTAGCCCTCGGCCATGTGCACCGCCCCCTGCTCGTGCCGCGCCAGGATGTGGCACAGGCTGCCGCCCAGCCGCGCCAGCTCGTCGTAGACCGGCAGCACCGCCCCGCCGGGATAGCCAAAGAGCGTGCCCACCCCCGCCTCCAGCAGCGCCCGGCAGAGCAGGCGCGCCCCGGAGAAGCGGGGCGCGGCGGCGAGGCGCGACCGCGGGCGGGCGGGGGGTGGAAGCTGCGGCTGGGGCTGGGGCACGGCGGCCATGTCCCGGCCAGTGTCGGCCGCCGCCGCGGCCGCAGTCCAATCAGTAGTTGTTATCGCCGGATAAGGGCGCGGCCCGCCGCCGCGGCGGGCGCGGCGGGCAGGCGCCTATTGGTGGGCGCGGGCCCCAGCGCGCCTGCGGCGCGCGTCCCGCTTGTGCTCGCGCCGACTCGGGGGCCCCGTGGCCCCAAGTCGGCGCTGCGCTTCGCTGGGGCCGCGCCGGATTCGTTTCCCGGGGGCGCAGACGCGCCACGGGCGCGTCTGCCCCTGCGGAATTTCGCAGCCTTGCGCGCCGATTTTGCCAGCAGGCAAAGCGGCGCGACCCCCGCGATATGAATTCAATTTATTGGAGCATAACGAATATAAGCGGCTATTATGGGGGATGAACCTCGCCGACCTCGAGACCCTGCTGGCGGTGGCGCGCGAGCGCAGCTTCAGCCGCGCCGCCGAGAAGCTGCGGCGCACCCAGCCCGCCATCTCGCTGGCGGTGCGGCGGCTGGAGGAGAGCTGCGGCGAGCTGCTGCTCGACCGCAGCGGCAAGCAGGCCCGCCTCACCGGCGCGGGCGAGCTGGTCGCCCGCCGCGCCGAGCAGATGCTGCTGCAGCGCGGGCGCCTGGAGCAGGAGCTGCTGGAGCTGCGCGGCAAGCAGCGCGGCAAGGTCACCGTCGGCGCCAACGAGAGCACCGCCTTCTTCCTGCTGCCGGTGGTCGAGGCCTACTTGCGCCGCCATCCCCGCATCAAGGTCGAGGTGCGGCGCAGCCTCTCGCGCAACATCCCCGCCGAGGTGCTGGCCGGCAACCTCGACTTGGGGGTGGTGGCCTACGACCCCGAGCAGCGCGAGCTGCGCGCCCAGATCGTCTACCAGGACCGGCTGGCGTTTGTGGTCTATCCCGAGCACGCGCTGGCGGCGGCGGGGCGGCGCGGGCGGCCGATTGATTTGGCGCGGCTGGGGCGGGAGAGCTTCATCGCCCACAACGTCGAGTCCCCCTACCGCGACTTCACCGTCTCCACCTTCCGCCGCCTGGAGATCCCGCTCAACATCGCGGTGGAGATGCCCACCATCGAGAGCATCAAGCAACTGGTGATGCGCGGGCTGGGGGTGGCCTTCATGCCGCGCATCTCCGCCCAGCGCGAGCTCGACGCCGGCCGCCTGGTCGAGGTCGCCATCCGCCAGTTCAAGGCGCAGCGCCCGCTGCGCCTGCTCGCCCCCCGCCGCGGCCCCCTCTCCCACGCCGCCCAGGCCTTCTGGGAGCTGGCCGCGGCGCCGCCGGCCGAGCGCGCTCCGGTATAATTGAAGAGAGTGGCCGGACCACCGCCAAGTCCCGGCTGCTTCTCTTTCCCATGATCCAGCTCGCCGGCGCCGCCAAGCATTTTGGCGGACGCACCCTGTTCCAAAACGTTGACCTGCTGGTCCCCGACCGCGCCCGCGTGGGCGTGGTGGGGGCCAATGGCAGCGGCAAGACCACGCTGCTGCGCATCCTCGCCGGCGTCGAGCAGCTCGACGAGGGCAAGCTGGTGCAGAACAAGGACCAAACCGTGGGCTACCTGCCGCAGGAGGGCCTGCGCATGGCGGGGCGTTCCCTGCTGGACGAGTGCCGCTCGGTGTTCGCCGAGCTGATGGCGGTGGAGGGCGAGATCGCCGCGCTCGAGGCCCAGCTCGAGCACACCGACGACCTGACGCGGTTCGAGCGCTACGCCGAGCTGCAGCACCAGTTCCAGGTGGGCGGCGGGCCCGCGCTCGAGGCCCGGATCGGCACCATCCTCGCCGGCCTGGCCTTCACCCCCGAGGACCTGCAGCGCCCCTGCGAGGACTTCAGCGGCGGCTGGCAGATGCGTATCGCGCTGGCCAAGCTGCTGCTGGCCGAGCCGCGCGTGCTGCTGCTGGACGAGCCCACCAACCACCTCGACCTGGAGACCCGCAACTGGCTGGAGGAGTACCTGGGCCGCTACCCGCACGCCTGCCTGCTGGTCTCCCACGACCGCTACTTCCTCGACGCCGTGGTGGACCGCATCGCCGACGTGGCCCAGGGCAAGATCACCGTCTACACCGGCAACTACACCAGCTTCCTGCGGCAGAAAGAGGACCGCCTGGTGCAGCTCCGCGCCGCCTACAACAACCAGAAGGAGCGGCGCGAGCAGCTCGAGGTCTTCATCAACCGCTTCCGCTACACCGCCACCAAGGCCGCCCAGGTGCAGAGCCGCATCAAGGAGCTGGAGCGGATGGAGGCGATCGAGGTGCCGCCGGCGGAGGAGACCATCCACTTCAGCTTTCCCCAGCCCAAGCCCAGCGGGCGGCGCGTGCTGGAGCTGCGCCAGGCCAGCAAGCGCTACGGCGCCAAGCGGGTGTTTGAAAAGCTCGACCTGGTGCTGGACCGGGGCGACCGCATCGGCCTGATCGGCCCCAACGGCGCCGGCAAGAGCACCCTGCTGCGCCTCCTGGCCGGGGTCGAGCCCCCCGACAGCGGCGAGCGCGTGCTGGGGCACCAGGTCACGCTCGACTTCTTCGCCCAGGACCAGTACAAGGTGCTGGACGAGAGCCGCCGCATCCTCGACGACCTCACCGCCGTCAGCCCGGCGCTGATGGTGCCGCAGTTGCGCAACCTGCTGGGCAGCTTCCTCTTCCACGGCGACGACGTCTTCAAGCGCATCGGGGTGCTGAGCGGGGGCGAGCGCAACCGCTACGCCCTGGCGCGCATGCTGTTGCAGCCCAGCAACTGCCTCTTGCTCGACGAGCCCACCAACCACCTCGACCTGCAGGCCAAGGAGGTGCTGCTGGAGGCGCTGAAGCAGTACAACGGCACGGTGATCTTCGTCTCCCACGACCGCGCCTTCATTGACGGCCTGGCCACCAAGATGGTGCACGTCACCCCCTTCGAGCAGGGCGGCGGGGTCGAGGTCTACCCCGGCAACTATGAGGAGTACCGCTACCACGTGGACCAGCAGGCGGCCGCGCCGGCGGCGGGGGCGGAGAAGCGGGCCGGCGCGCCCGCCCAGCCCAGCGGCGCGGCGGCGGCCAAGGGCAAGCGTGTCAACCCGCAGCGCGAGCAGGCGCTGAAGAACTCGATTGCCGAGCTGGAACGCGCCATCGCCGAGGCCGAGGACGAGGTCCGGGAGATGGAGGCGGCGCTGGCCTCGCAAGCCACCTTCCGCGACGGCGAGCGCGCCCAGGCGACGCTGGCCCGCTACCAAAGCCGGAGCGAGCGCCGGGCCCAGCTCTACGCCGAATGGGAAGAGAAGACCGCGGCCATGGCGGCGCTGACCGGAGCCTAGGACGCAGTCCTAAGCGGCCCGCCGCGATGAGCTCCGGCGCAGCGCCGGCTTGGGCCTGGCCGCTGTCTCGCCCTCCGGGTATACCAGCTTGTGGAAGCGGCTGCCGGGCTTGTCGTCGTAGACCAACTGCAGCCCCTTGGCGTCGAAGACGCGGAAGAACTCCTCCCAGCCGAGCTGGGCAGCGGCGGCGGGAGGGGGGCCGAACTCGAAGCGCAGCAGGCCGCCGGCGCGGCTGAGCACCGCCGGGCACGCCCCCCGCGTCCGTGCCCACGCCTGGATGGCGGCGTGGTCGCGCGTGGTGACCGAGGCCATGGCCTCTGGTGGGATGCGGCTAGGCGGGCTGATCGCTGCCCGAGCGCTTGTGGCTGACGTGCTCCTCGATGGTGCCGCCCGAGCTGGCGGGCGAGTGCCGGTAGGAGTCGATCAGGTCGCGCTCGGAGTCGTGCAGCGCGGCCCGCAGGCTGAGCCCGATCTTGCGGTCCGCCGGGCTGAGCTTGATGATCTTGAACTCGTAGTCGCGCCCCACCACCAGCGGCCCGCCGTCGGTGACCTCGGGATTGATCTCGGAGTTGTGGCACAGCCCCTCGATGCCGCCGGCCAGCTCGACAAAGGCGCCGAAGGAGGCCAGCCGCAGCACCTTGCCCGGCAGCACCTCGCCCAGCGTGCGCTCGGCGAAGAAGGTCTCCCAAGCGTCGGGTTCGAGCTGGCGGATGCCCAGCGACAGCCGCCGGTTCTCCACGTCGATGCTCAGGATCTTGGCCCGCACCTTGTCGCCCTTCTTCACCACCTCGGAGGGGTGCTGGATGCGCTTGGTCCAGGAGAAGTCGCTGATGTGCACCAGCCCGTCAATGCCGTCCTCGATCTCGACGAAGGCGCCGAACTCGGTAAGGTTGCGCACCCGCCCCTCGACGATGCTGCCCGGGGCGAAGCGCTCCGGCAGCGACTCCCAGGGGTTGGCCTGGGCCTGGCGCAGCGACAGCGACATGCGCCGCTCGCCCGGATTGACGTCCAGCACCACCGCCTCCAGGGGCTGCTCCAGCGCCACGATCTTGGAGGGATGCTTGGTGCGCTTCGACCACGACATCTCGGAGATATGGATCAGCCCCTCGATGCCCTGCTCCAGCTCGACGAAGCAGCCGTAGTCGGTGATGCTCACCACCTTGCCATGCACGTGCGCGCCGACGGGATAGCGCTCCTTGGCGTCGGCCCAGGGGTCGGGCAGCAGTTGCTTGAAGCCCAGCGACACCCGCAGCTTGGCCTTGTCGAACTTGAGCACCTTGACGGTGATCTCGTCGTTGGGCTGCACCATCTCCTTGGGGTGGGCCACCCGCCCCCAGGAGAGGTCGCTGACGTGCAGCAGCCCGTCCAGCCCACCCACGTCCACGAACACGCCGTACTCGGTGACGTTCTTCACCACCCCGGTCACCACCTGGCCCTCGGCCAGCGTCTCCAGCGTCTGCGCCCGCCGCGCCTCCACCTCTTCCTGCTGCACCGACTTGCGCGAAACCACGATGTTGCCGCGCTTCTTGTTGAGCTTGATGATGCGCACCCGCACTTCCTGCCCCAGGAAGGCGTCCAGGTTGCGCACCGGGCGCAGGTCGAGCTGGGAGCCGGGCAGGAAGGCTTTCACCCCGATGTCGCACGCCAGTCCGCCCTTGATGCGCTCGACGATGCGGCCCTGCATGATGGTGGCCTGCTCGTGGGCGTGCTCGAGCTCGTCCCACAGCCGCAGCCGGGCGGCCTTCTCGTGCGACAGGCGCAGGCCGCGCTCGCCCGCCTCGCGCTCGATCACGACATCAATGATGTCGCCGGGGTGGACCTGCGGCACGCCCTCGGCGTCGAGGAACTCGCGCAGGCGGACCACGCCCTCGGATTTCTGGCCGACGTCCACCACGACGTCTTCGCCGTCGATCTTGAGGACGGTGCCCTTGAGCACTTCGCCGTCGTGGGGTTGGTTCTGTAGTTCAAACGATTCGAGGATTTGTTCGAAATCTTCCATGGAGATGCAAATAGTGGACGGTAAACCAAGCGGACACAGTTTCCGCAGGCTGCCGCCCAAGGCGCTTTGGATTGACCCGGAGGTGCTTCGGCGCAGCTTTTATGATAGCGGCCCCGGGGCCGGGCTGTCAATCCCGCCTCCCCCCCGAAGCGGCGGCGCTAGCGCACCACCGGGGCGGCGGTGGTGCGGCGGAAATCGTTGCCGTGCATCGCCACAAACACGCACATCTCGTAGAGGCGGGAGCGCAGGCGCTCGCCCACCGCCTGCACCAGGGCGGTCTGGGGCTCGAAGCTCTTGCCGTCGGCCAGGCGGGTGGAGCGGGGCTCGCCGTCCTCCAGGTTGGTGGTCACCAGGGTGGCGCGGCGGTGGCTGTAGCGGTGGTTGAGGATGTAGTGCAGGGTCTCCAGCGCCCACTCGGTCGCCCGCCCCACTCCCAGGTCGTCCAGCACCAGCACCTCGGCCTCCAGCAGCGGGCGCACCACGCCCGCCTCGGTGGCGGGGTTGGCGGGGTCGAAGGTGGCTTGGATCTGCTTGAGCAGCTCGCGGTGGTCCACGAAGCGGCAGCCGATGCCCCGCTCGAGCAATTGGCGGGCGATGGCCACCGCCAAGTGGGTTTTGCCCACCCCGGGAGGGCCGAAAAACAGCAGGCCGCTGCGGTCGCGGTCCACCAGCCCGGGATAGTCGCGGCTGTAGGCCAGCGCCTTGCCGTGGGCCAGGCGCAGCTCGCGCACCCCCTCGGGCAGGTCGAAATTCTCCAGCGTGCAGTGCTGGTAGCGGGGGGGAATGTGCGCCGCCGCCAGCAGTTCCTGGCTGCGCCGCGCCAATTGGCAGTCGCAGCGGGTGGCGCGCGCCTCCGCCTCCGGCCCCATCATCCGCCAGCCGGTGTCGCCGCAAAGGGGACAGGCGGCGGCGCTGGGCTCGGAGGACGGCATGGGGGCTAGGATACCACCCCGGGGCGCGCCCTCAGGGCATGGGCGGGCGCGGCGACTTGGCGCGGATGGTGGCGAACGGCACCGCGCTGCGCGCCCCCACCTGGTAATAGAAGCAGGAGCCGTCCAGCGCCCGGAACTCGCGCGAGGCCTCTTTCCGGCGGTGGGCGCAGATCCACAGGCTGGGGAAGTAGAGCTTCTTCAGCTTGGTAAAAAACTGGCGGGTGGCGCCCCACTGCTCCGGCGGCCGCCATCCCCCCGGCGACCACTCGTGGGAGAGCACCAGGTCAATGCGCCGGGCGGCGCCGGCGTAGCAGGCCAACGCCTGCTCCAGTTCTGTCTCGTTCAATTCCGGCGCCCAGCTCTCGCCGCCTTCGTTGGGCGAGGGCAGCGCCCCGCCGACGAAAAAGACGGCGCGCTCGCCCACCTCGATCAGGCCAAAGTCGCCCAGATAATGGGGGTCTTGCCGGCAGCGCTCGGGGTCGTCGTGGTTGCCGCGCAGGAACCAGTGGCGGGCGGGGTTGATGTCGGCCAGCGCCTCGGGCGGAAGCTGCAGGTCGCCCAACTGGATGGAGTAGCATCCCGGGTGGGCGGCCTCCAGGCCGGCGATCAGCCCGCAGTAGCGGGCGGCGTCGCCATGGATGTCGCCGATGAGCACCAGGTCGTCGAGGCTGGGCAGCGCGCGCGGGGGGGTCGCCATGGCGCTATTTTAGGCCGAACAAGGGGAGAATAGGTAGGAGGGGAGAGGGAAATGGCGGAGCAGGCGGCGCGGCAGATCGTGGAACGGCTGCGGGCGGCGGGGCGGCAGGCGCTCTACGCCGGCGGGGCGGTGCGCGACCGCGTGCTGGGCCTGGCGGCGCAGGACTACGACGTCGCCACCGACGCCCCGCCCGCCGAGGTCATGCGCCTTTTTCCCCACCACACCGCGGTGGGGGCGCAATTTGGGGTGGTGCTGGTGCACCTGGACGGCAGCAGCATCGAGGTGGCCACCTTCCGCACCGAGGACAGCTACCGCGACGGCCGCCATCCGGGCGAGGTCGCCTACGCCACCGACCCGCGCGAGGACGTGCAGCGGCGGGACTTCACCATCAACGGCCTCTTGCTGGACCCGGCCAGCGGCGAGGTGCTCGACTACGTCGGCGGGCGCGCCGACCTCGCCGCCGGCCTCGTCCGGGCGATCGGCGAGCCCGAGCGCCGCTTCCACGAAGACCGGCTGCGCATGCTGCGCGCAGTGCGCTTCGCCGCCCGCCTGGATTTTGAGATCGAGGCCGGGACGCTGGCGGCGATCCAACAGCAGGCGGGCGAGATTGGCCAGATCAGCGCCGAGCGGGTGCGCGACGAGCTGGTGAAGATGCTAACCGAGGGGCGGGCGCGGCGCGCCTTCGAGCTGCTCGACGCCACCGGCCTGCTGGTCCAAGTTTTGCCCGAGGTCAAGGCCATGCAGGGGGTGGAGCAGCCCCCCGAGTACCACCCCGAAGGCGACGTCTGGACCCACACCCTGATGATGCTGGAGGCCCTGCCGCGCCCCGCCTCGCCCACGCTGGCGCTGGGCGTGCTGCTGCACGACGTGGGCAAGCCCCCGACCTTCCGCCGCGCCCCCGACCGCATCCGCTTCGACCGCCACGCCTCGATCGGGGCGGTGATGGCCGGGCGCATCTGCGCCCGCCTGCGCCTGCCGGGGGCGGAGGCGGCGGCGGTGGTGGCGCTGGTCGCCGACCACATGAAGTTCATGGAGCTGGCCCGCATGCGCGAGAGCACGCGCAAGCGCTTCCTGCGCCAGCCCGGCATGGCCGAGCGGCTGGAGCTGCTGCGGCTGGACTCCACCATGAGCCACGGCGACCTCAGCCTCTACCAATTGGCGCAAGCCAAGCTGGGCGAGCTCCGCCCGGAGGAGCTGCGCCCGCCCAAGCTGGTCACCGGCCACGACCTGATCGCCATGGGCTATGCCCCCGGCCCGCGCTTCCAGCAGATTCTGGAGGCGGTCGAGGACGCCCAACTCGAGGGCGAGCTCGCCGACGCCGAGGCCGCCCGCCGGTTTGTCAGCCAGCACTATCCGGTGGCACACTGAGGCTTCCTATGTTTCCCACCCACCGTCCCCGGCGCCTGCGGCAGAACCCGGTGCTGCGCGCCATGGTGCGCGAGCACCGCCTCAGCCGCGCCGCCCTCATCCAGCCGCTGTTTGTCGTGCCCGGCAGCGGCGTGCGGCAGGAGATCGCCTCCCTGCCCGAGCAGTTCCACCTGTCGGTGGACAAGTTGGTGGAGGAGGCCCGCGCCATCGCCGACCTGGGCATCCCCGCGGTGCTGCTGTTTGGCATCCCGGAAAGCAAAGACGAGGTCGGCAGCGGCGCCTGGGCCGCCGACGGCATCGTGCAGCGGGCGGCGCGGGCGCTGAAGCGGGCGCTGCCGGAACTGCAGGTCGTCGCCGACCTCTGCCTGTGCGAGTACACCTCCCACGGCCACTGCGGCGTGGTCGAGACGCGCGGCGGGCAAGTCGAGGTGGTCAACGACGCGACACTCGAGCTGCTGGCCCGGGCGGCGGTGGCGCAGGCCGAGTCGGGCGCCGACGTGATCGCCCCCAGCGACATGATGGACGGCCGGGTGGCGGCCATCCGGCGCGGTTTGGACGAGGCTGGCTTCACCGGCCTGCCCATCCTCTCCTACGCCGCCAAGTTCGCTTCCGCCTATTACGGCCCCTTCCGCGAGGCGGCGGGCTCGGCGCCGCAGTTCGGCGACCGCGGCGGCTACCAGATGGACCCGGCCAACGGGCGCGAGGCGCTGCGCGAGATGGAGCTCGACTTCGAGGAGGGCGCCGACATGCTCATGGTCAAGCCCGCCCTGCCCTACCTCGACATCCTGCGCCAGGCGCGCGACCGCTTCCCGGTGCCGCTCGCCGCCTACCAGGTTTCGGGCGAGTATGCCCAGATCGTGGCCGCCGCCCGGGCCGGCTGGCTGGAACAGGAGCGCACCATGCTGGAGACGCTGACCTCGATCCGCCGCGCCGGCGCCGACCTCATCATCACCTACTTCGCCCGCGCCGCCGCCCCCCGCCTGGGGTGAGCTGGCCTCCGCAATACTTGCCGCCCTTTGCGCCCGCGCCGGCGTCTCAGTGGGTAGTGGTCGAACCGCACCGTCACAAGGAAAAAACTATGAAGACTTGGCAACGCAGCTTGGCACTCCCCACCCTGTTGGCGCTGGCCCTCGGCCTGGGCGCGGCGGCGCAGGGCCGCGGCCGTGGCCACGAGGGCGACCACGGCCGCGGCTGGGGCCGGCACTTCGACCGGCACGAGCGCGAGGCGATCCACCACTGGCAGGACGAGCACCGCGAGCATCCGCCGCTGGGCTTCCGGGCGCAGGACCGCCTGCCCCCGGGGCTGGAGTCGCGCCTGCGCATCGGGATGGTGCTGGAGCCGGAGTTGCGCCGCCGCATGCGCCCGGTGCCGCGCGGCTTGCTGGTGCTGCTCGCCCCCGCCCCGCGCCGCTACCGCTATGTGGTGATCGGCGACCACATCTGCCTGGTGGGCCGCGGCGACCGCCTCGACGACGTGCTGCACCTGGAGCTCAACTTCTAGCCTAGGAGTCTGCGCGGCAGAAACCGGGAGCGGGGGAAAAGCGTAAAGGAGACATGCCCGCCTCGTATCGGCCGTACGCCCCGGAACAATCGCTGCTGCTGCCGCCATCGCTGCGGGACTGGCTGCCGGAGGGCCATCTCGCCCACTTCATTGCGGACGTGGTGGGGCGGCTCGATCTGGGGGCATTCCACCGCCGCTATGAGGAGGGTGGCCCGCGGAACCAGCCGTTCGATCCGGGCATGATGGTGCGGGTGATGTTGTACGCCTATGCGACGGGAACGTTTTCCTCGCGCCGGATGGCGCGGAAGCTGGAAGAGGACGTGGCCTACCGGGTGCTGGCGGCGGGCAACCAGCCGGCGCATCGCACCATCGCCGAGTTCCGGCAACAGAACCTGGAGGCGTTCGAAGCCTTGTTCGCGCAAGTGGTGCGGATCGCGCGCGAAACGGGGGCCCAGCGGCTGGGGACGCTGGCCATCGACGGGACGAGGCTCCAGGCGAACGCCAGCCGGCACAAGGCGATGAGTTACGGGCGCATGCGGTCGGAGGAGGGGCGGCTGCGGGGAGAGATCGCGGCGTTGACGGCCAAGGCCGCAGCGGCCGACGCCGCCGAAGACCGGGAGCACGGAGTGGAGAGGCGCGGCGACGAGTTGCCGCCGGAGTTGCGGCGGCGGGAGCAGCGGCTGGCGGCCATCGCGGCCGCGCAGGCGCGGCTGGAGGCGCGGCAGGCGGAGGCGGACCGCAAGCAGGGCCGGACGCCGGAGTCAGGCCGCAAGGGCAAGGGGCGGAAAGGGTTCGCGCGGGAGTTCGGGGTGCCGCCGGACCAGGCGCAGGACAACTTCACCGATCCGGAAAGCCGGATCATGAAGACCGGCGAAGGCTTCCAGCAGTGCTACAACGCGCAGGCGGCGGTGGAGCAGGGATCGCAGTGGATCGTGGCAGCGGAGTTGAGCAACGGCGCGGCGGACAACGCCGCGCTGCTGCCGGTGGTGCAAGCCGCCCAGGCCGCCACCGGACGCAAGCCGAAGACGGTGGTGGCCGACGCCGGATACCGCGCCGAAGACAACTTCGCCCGGCTGGAGGAGCGCAAGATCGCCGCCTACGTTGCGCTTGGGCGCGAGGGCAAGGCGGCATCCCCGGCATCCTCGGCGCCCGGGCCGGCGACCGCGCGGATGGCGAGCCGCATGGCCAGCGCCGAGGGCCAGGCAATCTACCGGCGGCGCAAGGCCATCATCGAGCCGGTGTTCGGGTGGGTGAAGCACGTTCTCGGCTTCCGGCGGTTCAGCCTGCGGGGCCAAACCAAGGC
>DATKSZ010000067.1:0-4277 GCA_035531375.1 Terriglobales bacterium
GGTGGGGGCATCCACCATGAGGTCCACGGCGCGGGCGGTTTTGGGGAAGGCGATGACCTCGCGGATGGAGTTGGCGCCGGCGAGCAGCATCACCAGGCGGTCGAGGCCGAGGGCGATGCCGCCGTGGGGCGGGGTGCCGTACTGCAGCGCCTCGAGGAAGAAGCCGAAGCGGCGGTGGGCCTCCTCGTCGCTCATGCCCAGCAGGCGGAAGATTTGCTGCTGCACCTCGGCGCGGTGGATGCGGATGCTGCCCGAGCCCAGCTCGATGCCGTTGAGCACGACGTCGTAGGCCTGGGCCTTGGCGGCGCCGGGGTCGGTGGCGAGCAGGGGGATGTCGGCCTCGAGCGGCGAGGTGAAGGGATGGTGGGAGGCGTTCCAGCGCTGCTGCTCGGCGTCCCACTCGAACATGGGAAAGGAGGTGACCCAGAGGAAGCGGAAGTCGTGGGGATCGAGGAGATGGTGGCGGTCGGCGAAGCGGTGGCCGAGGGCGAGGCGGAGGGCGCCGGCGTGGGTTTGGAGGGTGGCGAGGGGGGAGGCGTGGGGGGCGAGGGGGGCGGCGGGGTCGGCGCCGACCAGCACGACCAGGTCGTCGGCGGCGGCGCCGAGGGTGCGGAGCAGGGTGGCGGCCTCGTCGGGCCAGGATTTGGCGATGCGGGCGAAGTCTTCGAAGAAGCGGACGGGGCGGCCCTCGGCCAGGGGGCGGAGCTCGTCGCGCTCGCGGCGGGAGAGGGCGCCCACGGCGGGGATGCGGAGGGCGAGCAGGGGGAGGCCGGGGGCGAGCTTGAGCTGCTCGCGGGCGGCGGGGCTGAAATGGTCGGCGACGTTGACCATGGCGGGCAGGCGGAGGTCGGGCTTGTCGGTGCCGTAGGCGGCCATGGCCTGCTCCCAGCTCATGCGGGGAAAAGGCAGGGCGATGGCCTTGCCGGCGGCGGCGCAGGCGTCGCGCAGCATGGCCTCGATGATGGCGAACAGGGTTTCGAGGTCGGGAAAGCTCATCTCGACATCGATCTGGGTGAACTCGGGCTGGCGGTCGGCGCGCAGGTCCTCGTCGCGGAAGCAGCGCACGATCTGGAAGTAGCGGTCGGTGCCGCCGATCATCAACAATTGCTTGAACAATTGCGGCGACTGGGGGAGGGCGTAGAAGGTTCCCTGGCGGACGCGGCTGGGGACGAGGTAGTCGCGGGCGCCCTCGGGGGTGCTGCGGGTGAGGAAGGGGGTCTCGACCTCGAGGAAGCCGTGGGCGTCGAAGGCGCGGCGGATGGCGATGGCGACGTTGTGGCGGAGGCGGAGGTTGGCCTGCATTTGGGGGTGGCGGAGGTCGAGGTAGCGGTACTTGAGGCGGGCCTCTTCGCTGACCGCCTCGGCGGACTCCTCGGTGAGGGGGAAGGGTGGGGTCTTGGACTCGTTGAGGAGTTCGAGGCCGGAGGCGACCACCTCGATCTCGCCCGAGGCCAGCGCCGGGTTGGCGGTGGCGGGGCTGCGGCGCACCACGGCGCCGGTGACGGCGACAACGTATTCGGAGCGCAGCTCGGAGGCGCGCTGGTGGAGGGCTGGGTCGCGCTCCTGGTTGAAGACCACCTGGCAGAGGCCGGCGCGGTCGCGCAGGTCGAGGAACAGCAGCGCCCCCAGGTCGCGGCGGCGGTGGACCCAGCCCAGCAGCACCACGGGCTGGCCCACGTCGGCGGGGCGGAGGGCGCCGCAGTAATGGGTACGTTGGGGAGTGGGGGTGGAGCTCATAGGGAAACCTGGGGGGGCGGGGGGGCGGCGGAGCGGCGGGCGAGTTCCTGCTTGCCCCAGCGGGCCAGGACGAAGGTCAAGATCAACTGGGGCAGGAGCAGGTTGAGGTAGAACATGGAGTTGGCCAGCAGCAGCATCAGCCAGAGCCAGCGGGCGGGGGGCATGCGGCCACCCGGGCGCGGCGCAATGAACGCCGGCTTGGGGCGTTGCAGCAAAAAGCTAAAGCGCCAGTTGAGGAAAAACAGGGCCACCGCGCCGACCAGCTCGACCACGTAGAGCAGCAGTTGCTGGTGCCCGGCGGGGGGGGCCAACTGCTGGGCGCGGGCCATGGCCTGGGAGAAGGTCTCGGTCTTGGCGTAGGTGAAGAGCTGGGGGTACATCGAGCTGATGAGGATGATCCAGGTGGTGATGATGACGGCCCAGACCAGCAGGGTGCCGAGGATGTAGCTGCGGCGCTCGATGCGGAGCTGTTCGAGGGGATGGGGGGCGGGGACGGGATTGGGGGTCATGCCGGGGGCCTGCCTGCCGCCGCCAAGCGGGCGGGGAGCGCGGATTCGGGCAGGGCGGCCTGCTCGCCGCTGGCGAGGGTTTTGAACTGGAGGAGGCCGCGGGCGACCTCGTCGGGGCCGAGGATGAGGGCGGCGGGGGCGCCGAGCTTGCTGGCCAGCTCGAGCGACTTGCCCAGCTTGCGGTCGGGCGGGGCGAGCTCGATGCGGTGGCCGAGGCGGCGGAGGCGCTGGGCGAGCTGCAGGGCGGGCAGGAGCTGGGCGGAGGCGAGGGGGATGACGAGGGCGGCGAGGGCGGGGGGGCCGCCGGGCCAGCCGGCGGCGGGGGGCGCGGCGGCGGCCTGCATGGCGAGCACGAAGCGGTCTTCGCCCAGGGCGAAGCCGATGCCGCCGCCGGCGCTGGCGGGGGCGCCCAGGGCCTGGGCGAGGCCGTCGTAGCGGCCGCCGCCGAGCAGGGCGTTTTGGGCGCCGAGGGAGCCGTGCAGGAACTCGAAGGCGGTGGAGGTGTAGTAGTCGAGGCCGCGGACGAGGCGGGGGTCGAGGCGGTAGGCGATGGCGTTGGCGTCGAGCAGGGCGCGGAGCTGGGCGAAGTGGTCGCGGCAGGCGGGGTCGAGGAACTCGTGGATGGTGGGCAGGGCGGCGATGATGGGCTGGTCGGCGGGCACCTTGCAGTCGAGCACGCGCAGGGGGTTGGTCTGGGCGCGGCGCTGGCAGTCGGCGCACATGCGGGGGAGCTGGTCGTGGAGGGCGGCGCGGAGGGCGGCGTGGTAGAGGGGGCGGTCGCGGGCGCAACCGACGGAGTTGAGCACGAGCTCGGCGCCGTGGATGCCGCAACGTTCCAGTAGGAGTTGAAGCATGGCCAACAACTCGAAGTCAATCCAGGGGGCGTCGCCGCCCAGGATCTCGGCGCCGATTTGGTAGAACTGGCGGTAGCGGCCCTTCTGGGGGCGCTCGCGGCGGAACATGGGGCCGAGGTAGTAGAGGCGGGTGAGGCCGGGGCGTTCCCAGAGGCGGTGCTCGACGTAGGCGCGGACGGTGGAGGCGGTGGCCTCGGGGCGGAGGGTGAGGAGGGCGTCGTCCTTGTCGGCGAAGGTGTACATCTCTTTGCCGACGATGTCGGTGTCTTCGCCGACGGAGCGGCGGAAGAGTTCGGCGGACTCGACCACGGGGGTGCGGATCTCCTCCAGGCCATGGAGGGCGAAGACGTGGCGGGCGGCGGCCTCGAGGCGCTGGAACCAGAGGGTGTCGGCGGGAAGCAGGTCGCGCATGCCCTTGACGGCGGCAATGTTCATGGGGTTCCGGGGCGGCGCTCAGTGGCCGGCGAGGTAGTGGTCCTTGTAGCCGACGTAGTTGGCGGCGTGGCGGGCGATAAGGGCGCGGTCGGCGTCGGTGGCGCGGCGGTGGAGGCGGGCGGGGGCGCCGAGGAAGACGCTGCCGGGGGGGACGTGGGTGCCCTCGGGCACGAGCGCGCCGGCGGCGATGATGGAGCCGGAGCCGATGCGGGCGCCGTTGAGGACGATGGCGCCGATGCCGATCAGGCAGTCGTCCTCGACCAGGCAGCCGTGGAGGTTGACGGCGTGGGCGACGGTGACGCGGTCGCCCAGGGTGACCGGGTGCAGGTCCTTGTAGCCGTGGAGGACGCAGTTGTCCTGGACATTGGTCTCGCGGCCGATGCGGATGGCGTGGACGTCGCCCCGCACTACGGCGTGGAACCAGATGCTGGAGTGCTCCCCCACCACGACGTCGCCGATCACTTGGGCGCTATCCTCAATAAAGGCCGAGGCGGCGATCTTGGGATGGCGGCCGAGGAAGCTCTTGAGCATAGGAAATTTTAGCAGGTCGGTGGGGGGCGAAGTTGCCGGTTGTCCGTTGCCGGATGCCGGTTGGGGAACCATGGTGGGCGCGGGCCCCAGCGCGCCTGCCCGGCCCGGCTGTAGCAGCGCCAGGCCGGTGCGGCGCGCGTCCCGCTTGTGAGCCGCCCCGCTGTAGATGCGCGGGGCGGCATGCTCGCGCCGACTCGGGGGCCCCATGGCC
>DATKSZ010000068.1:0-5712 GCA_035531375.1 Terriglobales bacterium
CGGCCTCACCTTCGCCCCCGACCCCGCCACCCACAGCCGCTGCACCCTGGGCGGCATGATCGGCAACAACTCCTGCGGCGTGCACGCCCTCATGGGCGGCAAGACGGTGGACAACATCGAGGCGCTGGAGGTGATGCTCTACGACGGCACCCGGCTCGCGGTCGGCCCCACCCCGCCGGCGGAGATGGCGGCCATCATCGCCGCCGGCGGGCGCCGCGGGGCCATCTACGCCGGGCTGCGCGACCTGGCCGCGCGCTACGCCCCGCTCATCCGCCAGCGCTTTCCCCGCATCCCGCGGCGCGTCTCCGGCTACAACCTGGACGAGCTGCTGCCCGAGGCGGGCTGCAACGTCGCCCGCGCCCTGGTGGGCAGCGAAGGCACCTGCGTCACCGTGCTCGAGGCCACGCTGCAGCTCCATCCCAGCCCGCCCCACCGCGTGCTGGTGGGGGTGGGCTTCGCCGACCACTTCATCGCCGCCGACCATGTGCCCGAGGTGCTGGCGTACCAGCCCATCGGCCTGGAGGGCATGGACGCCTTCTTGCTGGAGCTGATGCGGGCGAAAAACCTGCTGCCAGAAGATGTGGGGCTGCTGCCCTCCGGCGGCGGCTTCCTGCTGGTCGAGTTTGGCGGCTGGACCGCGGCCGAGGCCGCCGACCGCGCCGCCAGCTTTGCCCGCGCCCTGGCGGCCTCGCCCGCCCGCCCCTCCACCCGCATCTACACCGCCGCCGAGGCGCCGCGGGTGTGGCACGTGCGCGAGTCCGGCCTGGGCGCCACCGCCTTCGCCCCCGGCCGCCCCCACGGCTGGGAGGGCTGGGAAGACGCCGGCGTCCCGCCCGAGCGGCTGGGCGCCTACCTGCGCGGCATCCAGGCGCTGATGGACCGCTACGGCTACCAGGCGCCCATGTACGGACACTTCGGCCAGGGCTGTGTCCACATGCGCATCAACTTCGACCTGCAGACCGAGCGCGGCATCCTGGCCTTCCGCCAATTCCTGGATGAGGCCGCCGACCTGGTGCTCTCCCTCGGCGGCTCGCTCTCGGGCGAGCACGGCGACGGCCAGGCGCGCGGCGAGCTGCTGCCCAAGATGTTCGGGCCGGAGCTGATGCAGGCCTTCCGCGAGTTCAAGCGGCTGTGGGACCCGGAGGGGCGCATGAACCCGGGCAAACTGCTGGACGCCCGCCCCGCCCACGCCGACCTGCGCCTGGGCGCCGACTACCGCCCCTGGGAGCCCGCCACCCGCTTCAGCCTGCCCGACGACCACGGCTCGCTGGCGCACGCCGCCTCGCGCTGCGTCGGCGTGGGCGCCTGCCGCAAGCAGGAGGGCGGCATGTGCCCCAGCTACATGGCCACCGGGGAGGAGCGCCACTCCACCCGCGGCCGCGCCCACCTGCTGTGGGAGCTGATGCAGGGCGAGGTGCTGGCCGACGGCTGGCGCAACCAAGACGTGAAGGAGGCGCTCGACCTCTGCCTGAGCTGCAAGGCCTGCAAGCGCGAGTGCCCGGTGGGGGTGGACATGGCCACCTACAAGGCCGAGTTCCTCTCCCACTATTACCAGGGGCGGCTGCGGCCGCTGGCCGCCTACGCCTTCGGGCGGATGGACCGCTGGGCGCGGCTGGCCTCGCTCGCCCCCGGCTTGGCCAACGCCCTCGGGCAGGGAGCGCTGGCCGCGCCCGCCAAGGCGTTGCTGGGCATCCATCCCGAGCGCCAGCTTCCCCGCCTCGCCCCCGCCTTCACCCGCTCGCTTCCCCGCCCCGCCGCCGCCGGCGGCGAGGGCCAGCGCGTGCTGCTGTGGGCCGACACCTTCAACAACTACCTGCACCCGCAAACGCTGCAGGCCGCCCACGCCGTGCTCACCCGCGCCGGCTTCGCGGTCGAGGTGCCGCGCCGCCATCTCTGCTGCGGCCGCCCGCTCTACGATTTCGGCATGCTCGACTTGGCCAAGCGCTACCTGCTGCGGGTGTTGGACGCGCTTGCGCCCGCGCTCGAGGCGGGCCTGCCCATCGTGGTGCTGGAGCCGAGCTGCTGCAGCGTCTTCCGCGACGAGCTGGTCAACCTGCTGCCGCGCGATCCGCGCGCCCGCCAACTGCGCGAACGGGCGCTGCTGCTGGGCGAATTCCTCGCCCGCCACGCCCCCGCTTACCAACCGCCGCGCATCAAGGCCAAGCTGCTGGTGCACGGCCACTGCCACCAGCACGCCCTGGCCGGCATGCAAGAGGAGATGGCGCTGCTGCGCTCCACCGGCGCCAGCGTCGAGCTGCTCGACTCGGGCTGCTGCGGCATGGCCGGGCCGTTCGGGTTTGAGAAGGACAAATTCGCGGTCTCCCAGGCGCTGGGCGAGCGCGTGCTGCTGCCGCGGGTGCGCGGCGCCGACGCGGCCACCTTGCTGGTCAGCAACGGCTTTAGCTGCCGCGAGCAGATCGCGCAAAACTCTCCCCGCCGGGCGCTGCATCTGGCGGAGGTGCTGAACCTATGAGCGACTACTCCCTCGATAAATCGAAGATCAAGATCCTGCTGTTGGAGGGCATCCACGCCAGCGCGGTGGAGGCGCTGCGCGCCGACGGCTACAGCGACATCGCCTGCCACGCCCAGGCGCTGGCGGGGGCCGAGCTGGCGGCGGCGCTGGCCGAGATCCATATCGTGGGGATTCGCTCCGCCACCCAGCTCCGCGGCGAGCATTTGCGCCAGGCGGCGAAGCTGATCGCGGTGGGCTGCTTCTGCATCGGCACCAACCAGGTGGACCTGGCGGCGGCGCAGGAGTGCGGCATCGCGGTGTTCAACGCGCCCTACTCCAACACCCGCAGCGTGGCCGAGCTGGTGCTGGCCGAGGCCATCCTGCTGCTGCGCGGCATCCCGCGGCGCAACGCCCTCGCCCACCGCGGCGAGTGGGCCAAGAGCGCCGCCGGCGCGCACGAGGCGCGCGGCAAGGTGATGGGCATCGTCGGCTACGGCCACATCGGCACCCAGGTGGGGGTGCTGGCCGAGGCGCTGGGCATGCAGGTGGTCTACTACGACGTCGAGGCCAAGCTGGCGCTGGGCAACGCCCGCGCCCTGCCCACCCTGCAGGCGGTGCTGGAGCGCGCCGACGTGGTCACGCTGCACGTGCCCGAGACCGCCGCCACCCACAATATGATCGCCGCCGCCCAGCTCGCCCGCATGAAGCCCGGCGCCGCGCTCATCAACGCCTCCCGCGGCACGGTGGTCGAGATCGAAGCCCTGGCCGAGGCGCTGCGCGCCCAGCGGTTGGGCGGCGCCGCCCTCGACGTCTTCCCGCGCGAGCCCAAGGGCGGCGGCGAGGAGTTCGCCTCCCCGCTGCGCGGCCTGGACCAGGTCATCCTCACCCCCCACATCGGCGGCAGCACCGAGGAGGCGCAGCAGAGCATCGGCACCGAGGTGGCCAGCAAGCTGATCAAGTACAGCAACAACGGCTCGACCCTGGGGGCGGTCAACTTCCCCGAGGTCTCGCTGCCCGAGCACCCCGGCCTGCACCGCCTGCTGCACATCCACCGCAACCGCCCCGGCGTGCTGAGCGAGATCAACGCCATCTTCTCCGGGCTGCAGATCAATATCGCCGGCCAGTACCTGCAAACCAACGCCACCCTGGGCTACGTGGTGATGGACATCGAGGGCGACGCGCGCGCCGCCACCGCCGAGCTCAAGCGCCGCCTGGAGCAGATCCCGGGCACGCTCCGCACCCGGGTGCTGTACTAGGACCGTTTCCCGCTAGCTGGCTTGGCTCCCGACCGCCGGCCGCACCGTGCCGTCAGCACGCGGCGGCGGGGCGCCCGCCGCTAGACAATGTCGTGGATGTCGGGCTCGTCCACGGCAAAGCCCTGGGCGTGCGGGTCCTGGTGGGCTCGGGCAGGTCGCTCGGGATGGTCGGCGGCGCGCTCCACGCCCTCGATGACATCGGCTTCAAAGCCCTGCCCGGTGTCGGCCAGATCCCGCACGCTGTCTTCGGCCGCATCGGCAATCGAGGAAAGCCCTTCCAGATCGCTGGCATCGGAATTTTCGCCGGGCACTTGGTGGTTCATCGTGGTCCCTTCATCGGTGGGCGCGGGCCCCAGCGCGCCTACGGCGCGCCTCCCGCTTGTGAGCCGCCCCGCTGTAACAGCGCGGGGCGGCTTGCTCACGCCGACTCGGGGGCCCCGGAGCCCCAAGTCGGCGCTGCGCTTCGCTATGGTGGGCGCGGGCCCCAGCGCGCCTGCTGCGCGCGTCCCGCTTGTGAGCCGCCCCGCTGTAACAGCGCGGGGCGGCTTGCTCACGCCGACTCGGGGGCCCCGGGGCCCCAAGTCGGCGCTGCGCTTCGCTGGGGCCGCGCCGCATTCGCTTCCCGGGGGCGCAGACGCGCCACCGGCGCGTCTGCCCCTGCGGAATTACGACCACCCCGGGACCCGCGGCGGGTCCCGGGGGCCCCGGTTCGCGGCCTTTCGCGCCGATTTTGCCCGCGCAAAGCGGCGCGACCCCCGCGACTGGCTCAGGCGGCCATGTCGTCCAGCCAGCGTTGCACCAGGCGGCGGGCCTCCTGGCGCAACACGCCATAGCGCTCCTCCACCCGGCCGATCAACTTGTCCTGGGCGCCATCAATATAGATCGCGTCGTCGTCGGTTAGCCTGCCCCATTGCTGCTTGACCGCCCCTCTCATCTGGTGCCATTTTCCCTGCAGTTGATCCGCATTCATTGCTTCGATCTCCCTTGAGCTCGTGGAAGCCCGAGCCCTCCGCCGCCACCGCGAGCGGGCGCCGCAGGCGCCCGCAGGCTGCCGCCGCTAGGCGCTCTTGCGCGCCCGATCGTCCGGCTTGTGGGCCTCGCGCTCGTGCTCCGCGCCCTTGTGCTGGCCGGTCTGACCGCTTTGCGGCGGCTTGCCGGTCTGGATCGGCGGTCCACTGTGCTGTCCGCGCTGGTTGTTCAGCTCGTCCTTGCTGCCATCCGCATGATTCACGGCCGGGGTGGGGCTGCCGTACAGGTGCTCGCCGTGTTGAGTGTGCTGCTGGTCGTGTTGCTTGTGCTCGGCTTCCGCCGGGGGATTCTTGGGAATGTGCTTGTCGTTCGACATTGGGAGGTTCCTTTCGCTGGCTCTTACATGGCTTATCCTCACCGCTCGCGGCGAGGGCGTCTGTACCATAGAGCACGCTCCTGAACACGGGCGCGCCCAGCGCCGCCTCAGGGCGGCCTCAGGGCCCGAGGGGCTCGGCGGCGCACCCGACGGCCCGGGGTGGCGGAGCTATCATCGGGGCGTGGCCGAACAGGGCCTCGTCGCCCGCGATACCAGCGCCGACATCGAGGAGCGCCAAGTCGTCATCTGGCGGCGCATGACTCCAGAACAGAAGCTGGAGCAGGTCGGTCAATGGTGGGCGCGGGCCCCAGCGCGCCTGCGGCGCGCGTCCCGCTTGTGCTCGCGCCGACTCGGGGGCCCCATGGCCCCAAGTCGGTGCTGCGCCTCGCTGGGGCCGCGCCGAATTCGCTTCCCGGGGGCGGGCCGCCCTGCGGAATGTCGCAGCCTTTCGCGCCGATTTTGCTAGCAGGCAAAGCGGCGCGACCCCCGCGAGATGCGCGAGGCGGTGCTGGAGCGTACGCGTCAAAGCAACCTTTCATTTACCCACAAGTTGACGCTGTTGATTCCGCATCTGCGCAGGTACTGTCCTTTTTGGGGGCAGGATGTTGATCTGGCCCCATGGGCAACACGGGTGGGGCAGCAGCACAGGGGCGAAGCAC
>DATKSZ010000069.1:0-7928 GCA_035531375.1 Terriglobales bacterium
CTTTCCGATCGCAGCCGGGCATGGAAAAGTGGATCCAAACAGCGGCTCCACTTTTCCACACCCGCGACGACGACGGCGGCGTGTCTCAAAAACACTCTTGACAAGAGGGGGAGTCGTTATAGAGGGGCCCGCGCCCACCAACGTCTATTCCGAGCGCAGCGCCGCCAGCGGATCGAGCTGGGCGGCGCGGCGCGCCGGCAGGTAGCCCGCCAGCAGCGCCACCCCCACCAGCAGCGCCGCCACCGCGGCGTAGGTGGCCGGATCGGCGGCGCTCACGCCATAGACCATGCCCTGCATCCAGCGCGTCAGCGCCAGCGCCGCGGCCAGCCCCACCCCCACCCCCCACAGCGCCAGGCGCAGCGCGTCGCCCAGCACTAGCCGCAGCACGTCCCCCGCCCTGCCCCCCAGCGCCACCCGAATGCCGATCTCGCGCGTGCGCCGCCCCACAAAATAGGAGACCACCCCGTAGATGCCCACCGCCGCCAGCGCCAGCGCCAGCCCGCCCAAGATCCCGAGCAGCGCCAGCGAGGATCGCCGCGCCGCCAGCGAGCCCGCCACCAAGTCGTTCATGGTTTGGGCGCTGTAGACGATCTCGCGCGGGTCCAGGCGGTGCACCAGCCGCCGCACCGGGCCCAGCAGCGCGCCCGGGTCGCCCTGGGCGCGCACGATCACCGCGGCGCCGCCCGCCGCCAGCGGCATCACCTTCTCCGGCAGTTGCATGAAGGGGTAGAAGATCTCGGCCTGCGGCGCCGAGCCGACGCCGCTTCCCAGCCCCGCCTGGTTGACGTGCCCGACCACGCCCACAATGGTGGCTCGCACCTGGAAGCCGACCAGGTTCACCTGCTGCCCGACCGGGTCCTGGCCGGCAAACAGGGCGCGCGCCAACACATCGTCCACCACGATCACCGGCGGGGCGTGCTCGTCGTCGTGATCGCTGAGGAAGCGCCCGTGCTCCAGCGTGAGCCCCATGGCCCGGGCATACCCCCCCTCGGCCAGAAACAACAGCGCCTGCGGCATGTCGTTCTGGTCGGCGGGCTGGGGCCGCCCCTGGATCCAGAACGGCAGCGAGGAGTTGTGGATCATGGGGCGCGTGCCCAGCGTCACCGATTCGGCCTCGACCCCAGGCAGGCGGGCGACGGCGGCATCGAACGCCCGCAGCCGCGCGCGGGTCTCCGCCGCGGTGGTGTTGGGGCCGGAGGGCAGCGACAGGTCGAAGGTGAGGGCGTGGCCGGGGTGGTAGCCGAGCTTGACCCGCGCCAGGGTGGCGAGGGTGCGCAACATCAGCCCGGCGCCGGCCAGCAGCACCAGCGCCATGGCGATCTCGGCGGCGACGAAGGCCCCCGGCAGCCCCCAGCCGCCGCCGGCGCCGCCCTCGCCCTCCCGCAGCGCCTGCAGCGCCTCGGCGCGCGCGCTGCGCAGCGCCGGCGCGCAGCCGCAGGCCAAGCCCACTAGCAGCGACACCGCCACCGCGAAGGCGAGCACGTGCCCGTCGAGGGCGATGTCGGCCGCCCGCGGCAGGCTGGCGGGCAGCAGCGCCACCATGCCCTGGCGCAACCCCGCCGCCAGCGCCAGGCCGAGCCCTCCGCCCAGCCCCGCCAGCAGCATGCTCTCGGTCAGCAGCCGGCGCAGGATGCGCCCCGCGCCCGCCCCCAGCGCCGCCCGGATGGCAAACTCCCGCCCGCGCGCCGTCGCGCGCGCCAACAGCAGATTGGCCACGTTCGCGCAGGCGATCAGCAGCAGAAAGCCCACCGCCCCCAGCAGCACCCACAGGTAGGGCTGGATGTCGCCCACCAGGTCCTGCTGCAGCGGCACCAGCGTAATCCCCACTCCCTGGTCCGCCTCCGGGTATTTCTGCGCCAGCACCCGCGCGATGCCGCCCATCTCCGCCTGTGCCTGCGCCAGCGTGGCTCCGGCCTGGAGCCGCCCCAGCGCCCGCGTGCTCACATCAATGCCCCGATTGCGGAACGACGGATCCCGCCACGCCCCGATCGGGGTGTAGGCCTCCGGGCTGCTGCCGTAGAAGCCGAAGCCCGCCGGCATCACCCCCACCACGGTGTAGGCCACGCCGTTCAGGTCCAGGGCCCGGCCCAGAATGTTCGGCGAAGCGCCAAAGCGCCGCCGCCACAGCCCCCCGCCGAGGATCACCACCGGCGCCGCGCCGGGGTGGTCGTCGCTGGCGGCGAAGTGGCGGCCCAACACCGGCTGGATGCCCAGCGTGCGGAAAAAGCCCGCCGACACCATCAGCCCGGTGAGCCGCTCGCCCAGCCCCGCGCCGGTGAACAGGTAGTCCTGGTGCCGGTAGATCGCCATCGCGGCGAAAGTCTTCGCGTCCCGCTGCCAGTCCAGGAAATTCGGGTAGGTGACGTAGCCGTCCTTCGCCTGCGGCGTGCCGGAGTAGATGGCCACCAGCCGCTGCGGCTGCCGATAGGGCAGCGGCTTGAGCAGCACCCCGTTGACCACCGAGAACAGCGCCGTGCTGGCTCCGATGCCCAGCGCCAGCGTCAGCGCCACGAGGGCGGTGAACCCGGGCGCCTTGGCCAAGGCCCGCATGCCATGCCGGATGTCGTCCCCGAGCCCCATCGCGCACCTGCCTGGGCAGAGTATCCCACTTTCCCGCCGCCGCGTCCTGCGCTAGGCTGAAAGCAGAAAAGGACATTCCATGGTCGGCATGCGCCTGGACAAATGGCTGTGGGCGGCGCGCTTCTTCAAGACGCGGGCGCTGGCGGCGCGCGCCTGCGAGCTGGGCCGGGTCGAGTCCGGCGGCCAGCCCGCCAAGCCGGCGCGCGAGGTGCGCCCCGGCGACCGCCTGCGCGTCACCACCGAGGGCGGGGAGTTCCAACTCGAGGTGTTGGGCCTGAGCGAGGTGCGCGGCCCCGCCGCCGTGGCCCAAACCCTGTATCGCGAAGACGAAGCCAGCCGCGCGGCGCGCCTGCGCGCCGCCGCCGAGCGCCGCGCCCAGGGCCCCTTCCCCTCCCCGCCCGGCGGCCGCCCCTCCAAGCGCGACCGCCGCCGCATTATCCAGTTCCGCCAGTCGGGGTGAGGCCGCCCGGCGCGCCGCCTGGGTCGCTGGGGCGCCTCCGGCCTGCCGCGTGCCGCTCGCGGGGGTCGCGCCGCTTTGCCTGCCGGTAAAATCGGCGCGAAAGGCTGAGAAATTCCGCAGGGCGGCCCGCCCCCGGGAAACGAATTCGGCGCGGCCCCAGCGAGGCGCAGCGCCGACTTGGGGCCACGGGCCCCCAAGTCGGCGCGAGCACAAGCGGGACGCGCGCCGCAGGCGCGCTGGGGCCCGCGCCCACCAAGTAGCGCCGCCTACTTGAAGCGCACCCGCGCATCCGGCCGCGCGGCCACGTGAATGGTGTCCACGAAGCGGACCTTGTTCATCTCCATCGCCATCACCAGCGACTGGGTGCGGACGCCGTCGCCGAAGAAGCGCACCCCGCGCAGCAGGCTGCCCTCGGTCACGCCGCAGGCGGCGAATAGGACGCTCTTGCCCGGCGCCAAGTCTTCGGTGCGATAGGTGCGCTTGGGGTCGCTCACCCCCATCTCCGCCAGCCGCTCCACCGTTCCGGGCTTGTCCACCACCAGCCGGGCCACGATCTCGCCGTGCAGGCAGCGCATCGCCGCCGCCGTCAGCACTCCCTCGGGCGCGCCGCCCGAGCCCATCACCGCGTGTACGCCCGTGCCCAGCACCGCGGTGGCGATGCCGGCGGAGAGGTCGCCGTCCTGGATCAGCACGATGCGCGCCCCGGTGGCGCGGATCTCCTGCATCAGCTTCTGGTGGCGGGGGCGGTCCAGCACCACCACCACCAGCTCGTCCATCTTGCGCTCCAGCCGCCGGGCGATCGCCGCCAGGTTGTCCTTCACCGGCGCGTCCAGGTCCACCGCGCCGCGGCAACTGGGCCCGACGATGATCTTTTCCATGTAGCAGTCGGGGGCGTGCAGCAGGCCGCCGCTCTCGCTCGCCGCCAACACCGTGATCGAGCCGGAGGCGCCGGTGGCGCACAGGTTGGTGCCCTCCAGCGGGTCCACCGCGATGTCCACCGCCGGGCTGTCGGCCCCGCCCCCGCCCACCTTCTCGCCGATGAACAGCATCGGCGCCTCGTCGCGCTCGCCCTCGCCGATGACGATCGTGCCCCGCAGCGGCACCCGGTCCAGCTCGGCCCGCATGGACTCCACCGCCATCTGGTCGGAGAGCTTGGCGTTGCCCTGGCCCATGGTCTTGGCCGAGGCGATGGCGGCTTGTTCGACCACGCCTAGCAGTTGCAATGAGAGTTCTTGTTCCAACCTGGTCTGCGGCTCCCGAGCGGGGGTGGCGTGCATGGATTTCGATCCTGGTGCTGCCTAGGCGAACGCGTCAATGCCGGTGATGCTGTGGCCCACGATCAGGGTGTGGATGTCGTGGGTGCCCTCATATGTTTTAACCGATTCCAGGTTGGCCATGTGGCGGAAAATGGGGTACTCGTCGGCGATGCCGTTGGCCCCCAGCACGTCGCGTGCGGTGCGGGCGGTGTCCAGCGCCATGGCGACGTTGTTGCGCTTGAGCAGCGAGATGTGGGCGGCGGTGGCCAGGCCCTGGTCCTTCAGCCGGCCCACGTGCAGCGCCAGCAGTTGCGCCTGGCTGATCTGGTTGACCATGCCCACCAGCTTTTCCTGCACCAATTGGTGGCCGGCGATGGGCTTGTCGTGGAATTGCTTGCGGAACAGGGCGTACTGCAGCGCCGTGTCGTAGCATTGCATCGCCGCCCCCAGCACTCCCCAGCCGATGCCATAGCGCGCCTGGTTCAGGCACTGCAGCGCGCTCTTCAGCCCATCCGTCCCGGGCAGCAGGTTGCCGGCGGGGATGCGCACGTCGTTGAGCGCCAGGCTGGAGGTCACCGAGGCGCGCAGCGAGTATTTGCCGTGGATCTCCTCGGCGCGGAACCCGGGCCGGTCGGTCTCGACCAAGAAGCCGCGGATGCGGTCGGTGTCGTCCTTGGCCCAGATCAGCGCCACCTGGGCGATGTTGCCCGAGGTGATCCACATCTTCTCGCCGTTGAGCACGTACTCCCCGCCCACTTGGCGGGCGCGGGTGCGCATCCCCCCGGGGTTGGAGCCAAAGTCGGGCTCGGTCAGCCCAAAGCAGCCGATGGCCTCGCCCTTTTGCATGGCCGGCAGCCAGTGGCGCTTCTGCGCCTCGCTGCCGAAGGTGTGGATGGGATACATCACCAGCGAGCTGTGCACGCTGACGAAGCTGCGGATGCCGCTGTCGCCCCGCTCCAGCTCCTGCATGATGAGCCCGTACTCCACCTGGCTCAGCCCGGCGCCGCCGTAGTCCGGCATGGTGGCGCCGTAAAAGCCCATCTGCGCCATCTCCGGAATCAACTCGCGCGGAAACCGCCCCTCGCGCGCGCAGGCCTCGATGATGGGGATGATGCGCTCCTCCACCCAGCGCCGGGCGCTGTCGCGCACCAGCCGCTCGTTCTCCGAGAGCGAGTGCCCAATATTCAGGAAGTCAACGTCGCGAAACTTGAGCATGGCGGGGCCCGCGGGCCAAGCAGCAGATTATCACGCCGCCTAGTGTTTCCAGCCGCCGGGGGGCGGGCGGCGGTCGCGCTGGTTCATGTAGACCTCGAAGCGCTTCTGCATCTGCCTCCGCCGCCAGCGCTGGTAGCCCGCCGTCAGCCCGAGCTGCGGCGTCCGCATCCGCAAAAACAGGAAGGCGAACAGCATCCCGCCCAAGTGGGCGAAGTGGGCGACGCCGTCGCCGCCGCTGTGCAGCGTGAACAGGAACTCGAGCGCGCCATAGCCCAGCACCAGCCACTTGGCCTTGATCTCCACCGGCGGCAGCAGCAGAAATACCGGACGGTCGGGAAACAGCACCCCCACCGCCAGCAGGATGCCGTAGACCGCCCCCGAGGCGCCGATGGTGTAGGTGAGGGTGTTGGGCCGCAGCCAGGCATGCGCCAGCGTGTCCACCAGCCCGCCGCCGATGCCGCTCACAAAATACAACTGGTAGAGGCGCTTGGGGCCCAGCGCCTCCTCCACCCACACCCCGAACATCCACAGCGCGAACATGTTCCAGAACAGGTGGCTGAGGCTGGCGTGCAAAAACAAATAGCTGGCCAGCCGCCACACCTGGCCCTGCATCACCAGTTGCGGAAACAGCGCGAACCAGCCCTCCAGTTGGAAATTGAGGCTGCGGTCCACGTACTGCAGCAGAAACACCGCGCTGGTGGCGATGATCAGCACCTTCACTGCGCGGGTAAACCCCGGCACGCTGAAGGTGTACGAGGAGGGCGAGGTGGAGCGGTACGCCATGGCGCTTGGCTGCCTCCAGTATACCGGCGGCGCCCGCGCCGCAGGCGCGCGCTACCGCGCCCGGTGCCGGAAGGTGAACTTCAGCCCATAGAGCCCGAACTGGTCCCGGCTGAGCGTGATCCCCAAAAAGCGGCTGATGGTCCAGTCCACTTGAATAATGTCCTGCGAGCTGCTGGAGAGGTTCTGGGTGTAGGTCAACTTGAGGTTGCGCGACACCTGCTGCTGCACCGTGACCGTGCCGCCGCTGCCCGTGGTGCCGAGCGCGCCGGTGTCGGGGTTGACCTGCACCTGGGTAATGCCAAACAGCCGCTGCAGCCGCCCCGCCACCAGGTTGTCGAGCGCCTGGCCCAAGAGCTGTTCCGAGGGGGCGTAGTTGCTGGCCCCGTTCAGGGTCGAGGTGGCCTGGGTGGGCTGGCCGGTGGCCAACAGCGCCATCACGTCGGAGCTGGAGAGTGGCGGGTCGCTGCGGTAGGTGATGGCCAGCTTGTCGGCCGGCCCCGCCAGGTTCAGGGTCACGTCGTACTGCTGCACCGTGGTGCTCAGCCCCACATCGAGCAGCGGCTCGATGCGGAAGGGGTTGACGAACTGCACCTGCGCTTTGGTGACCTGGTACTCGTTGCCGGCAAACAGCAGCCGCCCCTCGCTGGCGCTGGCCCGCCCCAGCACCGCCGGCTCGGCCAGGGTGCCGCGCAGATGCAGATCCGCCTGAAGCTGCAAATGGGCGAGGTTGGTGGCCACCACCACCTGCGGCCCGGTGACCAGGTGAATGTCCATATGGACATGGTTCAGAACCGAGTCGGGGTTGGGCGGCGTGGGGGCGGCCTGGGTGGAGGCGATGAACAGCGCCAAGTCGAAGTCGCGGTCCAGGCCGACGCGGTTGAGCTGGGCGTCGCCCGCCAGCAAGGCGCCGCCGGGCTGGCCGCTGAGCCGAAGCTGCAGGTCGCCGGTGGTGCTGATGCCCTGGTAGCGCAAGCGCAAGTTCTGCCCCTTGGCCTGCACGTCAAAGCTCACGCCCGCCGCCGTGTGCGCCGCAAAGCCGGTGAGCTCGAGGGTGCCGCTGCCGGTGTGGGCCGACAGCCGCACGATCTGCACCCGGCTGCCGGCGAGCTGCAGTTGCCCTTGGATATTGTCGAAGCCGATGGGCAAGTCTTCTTCCGCCAAGCTGGCGTTCTGGATGGCGATCTGGCCGCGCCATTGCGGCTGGGCGGTGGTGCCGGCCAGTTGGGCGTTCACCTGCAGTTGCCCGGCGGCGCGGGTCGCCGGGTGCAGGCTCTGCAGCAGCGCCAGATTGATGTGACCGACGAGTTGGCCTTGCAGTTGCGCCGGAGCTTCCAGGCTGCGGCCCATCCGGGCGGCGCCCTCGAGGGTGAAATCGGTGTCCTCGGCGACCAGGTGCGCCGGCAACAGGGTCAAGCGCCGCTGCGCCGCATGAAACTGGATCGGGCCCTGGTTGTGGATCACCAGCCCGCTGAGCGCTAACTCCACCGGATCGAGCGCGATCTGGGCGGTGAGCTGGTCGGGCTCGGCCAGGGGCCCCTGCAGCGCGGCGCTGCCGCTGATGTGGCTGTGGCCGCTCAACCGCGCCAAGGTAAAGCGCCGCAGCCAGGCGTCGAAGTCGTAGTCGCGCAACTGCA
>DATKSZ010000070.1:0-3552 GCA_035531375.1 Terriglobales bacterium
CCTTGCCGCCGTCCTGCCCGGGCTTGCCGCCCGCCCTCTCGCCGAGCTCCCCCGCCTCACCCCCGCCGCCTGGGCCGCGCCCCGGCCGTAGCCTCCGGCCCCCGCCCAGCCTGCCCCGCCTGGATTGGTCTGACGCATACGATCCACGACCCTCGACTGGGGGCGAAGGTGGAGCATGATCTGGTCGAGTTGCTGGTGGTGGCCGTGAACGCGGTGCTGGTGGGTGCGGATACGTTCGTCGAGATCGAGTTGTGGGCGCGGGAAAAGCTGGACTGGGTGCGCCGATACCTGAAGCTTGCCCACGGCATCCCCTCCCGTGACACCTTCGGGCGGATGTTTGGGCTGATCGGCCCGGCGCAGTTCGAGGCCGCCTTCCGGCGCTCGGTCAAGAGCCTGGTGCCCGCCCTGGGCGCCGAGATCGTGGCCATCGACGGGAAGAGCAGCCGCCGCTCGGGCGGCATCGACGCCACCGCGCTGCATCTGGTCTCGGCCTTCGCCGCCGGGGTGGGGCTGGTGCTGGGCCAACGGGCCACGGCGGAGAAGTCCAACGAGATCAAGGCCATTCCCGAGCTGCTCACCACTTTGGCGCTTACCGGCTGCACGGTCAGCATCGACGCCATCGGGACCCGGACCGCGATCGCCGAGGCCATTCAGTATCACGGAGCCGACTAAGTGTTGGCGGTCAAGCACAATCAACCCAGGTTGGCCGAGTCGATCCAGGACTTCTGGAGCAGCTTCCGCGCTCATCCGGCCGCCCACACGCCGCACTCCTTCGGCGAGACGGTGGAGAAGGGCCACGGCCGCCTGGAAACGCGCCGCTGCTATGCCTTCGGCCAGACGGAATGCCTCGACAACCCCCAGCAGTGGCCGGGGGTGCGCTGCTTCGCCGTGCTCGAATCCGAGCGCACCACCGGCGGCAACACCACCCGCAAGCAGCGCCTCTACGTCAGCGGCCTGGCTGCCGATGCCCCATCCATCGCCCGCGCCGCCCGCTCCCACTGGTTCGTCGAGAACCGCTTGCACTGGTGCATGGATGTCGCCTTCAACGACGGCCAAATGCACGCTTGCACCAAGGCCGCCGCACACCACTTGGCCGTCCTCAAGCACATCACCCTCAACCCCGTTCGGCTCGACCCAGTCCAGCGCAGGGGCGGCATCAAGGCCCGGCGGCTCATCGCCGCCACCTCCGACCTCCACCGCGCTCAGTTGCTCGGGCTCGCCTGATGTTCATGCGATTGCCCTGCCCGCAACCGCTGGAACCCTCCGCCCGCGCGCCCCGCCGTGATAAAATTGCGCAATGCCCAAGGCGAACCACTGCGGCCAACGCCAGCGCAAGCGCCCAAGCAACCCCAGCCGTCCTCGGCGTGGCGGAAGAGCGACTCCGCCGCCCTACACCTGGTCGCCCGCCCGCCACGCCGCGACCGCGGTAGCCTTGGCCCTGCTCGCCACCGCCGGCTATGCAAACGTCCTTTCGAACGGCTTCGTATGGGACGATACGATACAAATTCTGCAAAACCCTGGCCTTAGACCCGGAGCGCCCTGGCTGCCGCTCCTTACCTCCGACGTCTGGGCATTCCTGCATCCGGGCACGCTGGCCAAGGACAATTACTACCGGCCGCTACAGATGCTGACCTATAAGGGAATCGTGCAGCTTTTTGGCTTCAGCGCGCCGGCGTTTCACACAGTGAACCTCGCGTTCCACGTCGCCGCGACCCTGCTGGCATATGCTGTTCTTGTCCATCTGACCGGCCGCATGGCGCTTTCCGGCGCGGCGGCGGCGATCTTTGCGTTGCATCCCATGCACACTGAGGCGGTGGCCTGGATCTCGGCCCTGCCCGAGCTTGGCTGCGCGGTCTTTTACTTCCTGGCTTTTCTCCTGTTTCTCCTCGCGATCCGCCGCTCGCGCGACGAGCCAACCGGAGAGCCCGCAAGGCTATTCCGCAGGCCCGCGCTCTGGCTGCTGTCGTGCGCCAGCTTCGCCGTGGCTACCCTTTGGAAAGAGATGGCAGTGACGCTGCCCCTGGTCGTTGCGATATACCTCTTTCTCTTCAGCGGCGAGGAACTCCCGGCCGCGTTCCGCATCCGCAGAGCGGTGCGGGGCTCCTCGCCTTACGTCGCCGCCTTGGCTGCCTACATCTCGCTCCGCATTTATGCCCTGGGATACCTATCCGTTTCACAGCGGAACTGGGCATTGAAGCCGACCGCCTACGCCCTCACCGTGTTCGATCTCGTGGGGAAGTACTGGTGGAAGCTACTGCTTCCGGTGCACCTCAACGCGTACCACATCTTCGACCCGGTGCGGTCGCCGGCCGAGCCGCGCGCCATCGAGGCGGTGCTGTTTCTGGCGCTGGCTGGCGCAGCCCTTTTCTACGGCCACCGGCGGTTCCCGCTCGCAACGTTTGCGACTAGCTGGGTGTTCGTGACATTGATTCCTGTGCTCGACCTGAGCGCGGTTGGGAGAAACGTGTTCGCCGAGCGCTACCTGTACATCCCCTCGTTGGGTTTCTCCCTTCTGGCGGCCTTGCTGGCAGGCAGCGGGCTGGCACGGCTGCCCGCGGGCGTGCGATCCTGGCTCGGGCCCTGCGCCCTCGCGTTTGTCCTCGGCCTGTACTTCGTGCAGACCGTACGGCGCAACCCGGTGTGGAGAGATCAGTACACCTTTTTCTCTCGCACGCTGGCAGCCTCGCCGAACTCGCCGGTCCTCGCCAATCAGGTGGCATCCCTGCTATATCCAGCCAGAGGCGACCCGAGGGGCGCCGGCCGGCTCTATCGCCGTGCCCGCGCCCTCGCTGAAGAACGAGACCCGCCGGAGCCGGGCCAGATCGCCAAGGCCGATCTCGGACTTGCGCTGATTTCAAGCCAGCGCGGGAGCTACGACACGGCCCTTGCCCTCGTTGCCGCGGCTCAGCGCGCGTGGCCAAGCGATCCCCAGGTTCCGTCGGTTCGCGGCACCGTGCTACTGCAGGCCGGGCGCTGGCAGGAGGCCAGGGGCGAATTTGAGACCGCACTCCGGTCCAGCCCGAATGACGCCAATATTTGGAACGGCCTGGGATTCATTGCCTGGCATGAGGAACACCAGTATGGCCACGCTGCTAGCTTTTTCCGGCATGCGCTGCAAATGGGTGTCCCCTCTCAAAGCCTCAACGCATCGCTCCAGGAAAGCTTGGGTGCCGTCTACTTCGAAATGGGGCACCACCGACGTGGCCTGGAGCATCTCCAAGCGGCGACCCGAATTGCCCCGAATGACCCCGACTACCACACCAACCTGGCAAGCGCCTTGGCGTCATCGGGTCGGCTCGCCCAAGCACGGGCGGAGCTGGAAAAGGCGCTGACCCTCGCACCGGGCAATAAGCGAGCCAGGGCCGCCCTTTCTATATTGGCAAACCAGCAGCTGTAGAGTATGCGTCAGACCAACCTTTCATTTACCCACAAGTGTGAAGCCGAATTCGGCGCCGAGAGCGAGATCATTGAGCCGAGCCAATCCACGCCAGACGACCAGGTTGCCGGGAGGCGGGTCGTGAGCGCGCGCCAGGTAGCCGCCCAAGCGGGCAA
>DATKSZ010000071.1:0-33289 GCA_035531375.1 Terriglobales bacterium
CTTTCCGATCGCAGCCGGGCATGGAAAAGTGGATCCAAACAGCGGCTCCACTTTTCCACACCCGCGACGACGACGGCGGCGTGTCTCAAAAACACTCTTGACAAGAGGGGGAGTCGTTATAGAGGGGCCCGCGCCCACCAATGCTCGGGGTGGGCCTGCGCGCCCGTGCGCTCCCCCTCCACCGCGCCACGCGGCTCGCACCCGGGCAAGCCCTGCGCCGCGATTAACGGGAACCTGGTGCGGGCGGTGGCCGTACCGAGGCTAACCCCGGGCCCAGGCCCGCGTCCAAGCTCACGGGTTCGCCCTATGCTTTCCGACCTCAAATACGCTGTTCGCATGCTGGTGAAGGCGCCGGGCTTCACCGCGGTGGCGCTGCTGACGCTGGCGCTGGGCATCGGCGCCAACGTGGCCATCTTCTCGCTGGTGGACGCCACCCTGCTGCGGCCGCTGCCGGTGAGCCATCCCGGGCAGTTGGCCATCCTCACCGATCCCACCGACATGGGGACCGACTACGGCACCTCGGGCGGGAGGCGGGGGCTGCTGGGCTATTCCGAGTACCTGGCGCTGCGCGACCACAACCAGGTTTTCAGCGGCCTGCTGGCGGCCGAGAGCGACACGCAGGGGCCCGACATCGAGTGGGGCGGGGCGTCGGCGCCGGAGCCGGTGAAGGCCAAACTGGTGAGCGCCAACTACTTTGCGGTGCTGGGGATCTCCGCCTACCGCGGGCGCACCTTTGCCGCCAACGAGGGGGTGAAGCTCGGGGCGGATGCGGTGGCGGTGATGAGCTACGCCTACTGGAACCACCGCTTCGGGCGGGACCCGGGGGTGGTGGGGCGGAGCTTTCGGCTGCACGGGTATCCCTTCACCGTCATCGGCGTGGCCCCGCCGGGCTTTTTTGGCGAGAACGTGGGCAACGCGCCCGACCTGTGGCTGCCGCTCACCATGCAGGCGGAGGCGTGGCCGGGGCGCGACCGGCTGCACGATCCGCCGGGGGTGTCGCGGATGATGTGGCTGCAGGTGGTCGGGCGGCTGAAGCCGGGGGTGACGCTGGCCGAGGCGCAGGCGGCGAGCAACGTGATCTTCTTGCAGTCGGTCGAGCGGCAGGCGGCCGAGGCCAACGATGCGCAGAGCCGGCGCGACATTCTGACGCAGAAGCTGCGGCTGGCGAGCGGGGCGGAGGGGGCCTCGGGGGTGCGGGGCGAGTTTGGCGAGCCGCTGTTGGCGCTGTTGGCGCTGGTGGGGCTGGTGCTGGTGGTGGCGCTGGTGAACCTGGCCAGCCTGCTGCTGGCGCGCGCAGCCGCGCGGCAGAAGGAGTTGGGGGTGCGGCTGGCGCTGGGGGCGGGGCGGGGGCGCATTCTGCGCCAACTGCTCACCGAGAGCGTGCTGCTGTCGGTGCTGGGCGGGCTGCTGGGCGCCCTGCTGGCGGTGTGGGGCGAGCGCCTGCTGCTGGGGCTGGTGACACCCGCCCACAACCGCATCAGCCTCAACCTGTCGCCCGACGGGCGCGTGCTGGGCTTTATCGCCGCGCTGTGCCTGCTGAGCGGGGTGTTGTTTGGCCTGGTGCCGGCCTGGCGCATGTCGCGCCTGAACCTCAACGCCACGCTGCAGTCGCAGGGGCGGGGCGGGGCGGGGCGCAGCCGGCACGTGCTGGGGCGCTTCATCCGCGGCGGGCTGCCGCTGGGCAAGGTGCTGGTGATCGGGCAAGTGGCGCTGTCGATCGTGCTGCTGGTGGGGGCGGGGCTGTTCGTGCGCAGCCTGCAGAAATTGCAGGGCGTGGCGTTGGGCTTCCAGCCCGACCATCTGCTGTTTTCCGGGATCAATCCGGGCGCCGCGGGGTACAAGGGCGCGGCGGCGCCGAATTTCCTGCACCGCTTTCTGGAACAGGCGGCGGCGGCGCCGGGGGTGCGGCACATCGCCTACACCGAAGACGGCCTGTTCGCCCACAGCGAGTCGGGACTGCCCATCGCGGTGTCGGGCTACACGGCTGCCAACGGCCAGCCGGCTTCCGCGGCGCGCTTCGATTCGGTCTCGGCGGACTATTTTCAGACGGTCGGCATCCCCATCGTGCTGGGCCGCGGCTTCACCGCCGCCGACGACAGCGGGGTGAAGAACGCCGTCATCAACCAGACCATGGAGAAGCAATTCTTCGCCGGGCGCAACCCGCTGGGCATGCAACTGCACGACCTCTACCCCGACGACAACCATGCCAGCTACACCGTGGTCGGGGTGTGCGCCGACGCCAAGTACAACGACCTGGGCGAAAAGACGCCGCCGCGCTTCTATCTGGACATTTTCAATGGCATCCCGGGCGACCCGGTGGGCGGAGCGAATTACTTCGTGCGCACGGCGGGCGGCAGCGGGGCGGTGACCGGCGGACTGCGGCAAATCCTCACCCGGCTCGACCCCAAAGTCCGCGTGGGGGATTTTCTCCCCGAGACCGAACTGATCGGGGAGTCGTTGACCACCCAGAAGCTGCTGGCGAAATTGAGCAGCTTCTTCGGCGGCTTGGCCTTGCTGCTGGCGGCGATCGGGCTGTATGGGGTGATGTCGTACGGGGTGGCGCGGCGCACGCCGGAGATCGGGGTGCGGATGGCGCTGGGGGCCGACCGGGGCGCGGTGATCGGCATGATCCTGGGCGAGACGCTGCTGCTGGTGTTGTTCGGCGTGGTGCTGGGCGTGCCCGCCAGCCTGGCGGGGGCCAAGGCGGTGGCGAGCCAGATCCATCTGTATGGCTTGGCCTTCTACGATCCGATTTCGCTGTTGTGGGCGGCGGCGATCTTGGCGGCGGCCGCCTGCGCGGCGGGCTACTTGCCGGCGCTGCGCGCCAGCCGGGTGGATCCGCTCACCGCGCTGCGCGCAGACTAGGCGCAGGCCGGGGCGGGCGGGCGGGCGGCCTTGCGGGGGGCGTCATGCTGGGGGATTTGGCGGCGCGGCGGGGCGTTTTCGCGCAACTCCACCTTGGACCCATGGCCAAGCCCTAGATAACAGGCATCCTGGCAAGGAGGCGGGGCTGCGTGCTTTTCCCCAAGGCGGGCGCGCGGGGATAACACGGGATAACAGCGGCGTGTGGGTTTTCACCCAAGAGGAGTGCGGAAATTGCTCATCGCCGTCATATTTGTTTGATTTGCCAAAATAACTTGACAACCCATCGCGCGATGATCCAATACTGTGGCTGGGGGCGGTCGAATGAGAAAAGCCACCGGATGTTCTGGGCGAGGGGCGGTTGCAGTTGGGATGTTGTTCCTGAGTGCGGCGCTGGCGGCGCAGCAGAAGCCGGCGGCACTGCCGGCGGGATACGCGGGGGCGGCGGCCTGCCGCTCCTGCCACACCGAGCGCACCCACAGCTTCCAGGCGAACCCGCACGCGGCGGCGGGGGCGGTGCTGGCGGCGGAGCGGCAGGCGGGGCGGCCGCAGGTGGCGGGCTGCGAGGCCTGCCACGGGCCGGGCCAGGCCCACGTGGCGGCGATGGAGGCGGCGGGGGGCAGCGACGCGGCGGTGGAGGCGGGGCTGCGGCAGCATCCCATCGGCAGCTTCGCGCCGGGCTCGGCCGAGGTGCTCGACAGCCAGCCCTGCCTGGGGTGCCACCAGGGGCGGCGGGAGACCGAGCACTTCGCCCACTCCACCCACGCCGACAACAAGGTGGTCTGCCTGAGCTGCCACAGCATCCACGCCGCCCAGACGGTGCGCACGCTGCTGCGGGCGGCGCAGCCGGCGCTGTGCTACCAGTGCCACCTGGCGCAGAAGGCGCAGTTCAACCTGCCCTTCCACCACCGCGTCAACGAGGGGCTGGTGCGCTGCTCGGACTGCCACAATCCGCACGGCAGCTTCATCCCCACCCAGTTGCGCACCGCGGCGGCGCAGGACTTGGTGTGCTTCACCTGCCACGAGGACAAGCAGGGGCCGTTCGTGTTCGAGCACGAGCCGGTGAAGACGGAGGGCTGCCTGGACTGCCACAGCCCGCACGGCTCGCCCAACCCGCACCTGATGACGGTGGCCAACGTCAACCAGCTCTGCCTGCAGTGCCACACCGCCTCCAGCTTCAGCGGGGCGCCGGGCACGCCCAGCTTCCACAATCAAGCCACGCAGTTCCAGGCTTGCACCCTGTGCCACACCCAAATCCACGGGTCGAACCTCGACCCGGCGTTCACGCGGTGATCCCATGTCCCCAACCCACAAACTTGCGAGTGGCCGAATTGTCCGCCTGGGGTTGTGCGCCTGCGGCCTGTTGTTGGCGGCGGCGGGGCAGGAGCTGCAGCCCAGCAGCGGCATCAACTGGCGGGGCTACAACGTGCAGGAGTCCACGGCGGTGGGCGCCCGCAGCGCGGTCTACAACGGCAGCGCCAGCAACTACGACACCCTGGTGAACCTGCAGTCGGGGGCGCGGCTGTACGATTTCAGCCTGGGGATGCGGTCGCTGCAGCCCGCCGGCGGGCTGTTCGACAGCTTCTCGCTGTCGGGCTTCGGGCTGGGGGGCGACCCCAACACGGTGGTGCGGCTGCAGGCGGCGAAGGGGCGCTGGTACCGCTTCGACGGCACCTACCGGCACGACCGCTACTTTTTTGGCTACAACCTGCTGGCCAACCCGCTCAACCCGGCCAGCTCGAATCCGGCGCTGCCGGTGACCACGGCGCTGCACAATCTGGACTACGCGCGGCGGATGGGCGACTACCACCTGACGCTGCTGCCGGAGGGGCGGTTCCACATCCGGCTGGGGTACTCGCACTTGGCCGAGAGCGGGCCCTCGTTCACCACGGTGGGGGCGTCCATGGCGCCCGCCGTGGCGGAGGTGGGCACCACGACGCAGTTGTTCCAGGGCTATGCCACCTCCACCGACCTCTACCGCGCCGGCTTCGACTACCTGGTGGCGCGGCGCACGCGGGTGAGCTTCACCGAGGTGGTGCAGCACACCAAAGGCGACACCGCCATCGAGGACCAGAACTTGCTGTACCAGCTTTCCAACGGGACGCCGCTGGACCTGGGGGTGGTGTTCAACACCGGGGGCGGGACGCCGTGCGCGGCGCCGATCGCCAACGCCGCCACCACGCCGCCCACCGCCAACCCCGCCTGCCAGGGGCTGATCTCCTATACCGGCGACCAGCGCCCGCGGCTGACCATGCCCACCGAACAGTTCGGGTTCCAGAGCGGCTACTTCAGCAAGCTGGCGCTGGAGGGCCTGTTCAGCTACAGCTCGGGGGTGAACTCGGCGGCCAACAGCAGCACCGCCTGGGCGGGGCTGAACACGCGGCTGGGGGCGCTGGGGAACACCACCAGCGGGCAGGACCGGGCCAAGCGGGTGCTGGTGGACGGCGACCTGGCGGCGGTGTACCAGATCACCCCCAAGCTGCGGCTGAGCGACGACAGCAGCTACAACTCCTTCCGGCTGCCGACGCAGTTCGGCTTTGCGGCAGTGAACCAATTCGCGCAGGGCGGGGGTGCGATCACGCTGCTGACGCCGGCGGCGGTGTTCTCGGCGGCGACCTGTCCGGCGCCCTACACCGCCGCCACCTGCCCGCAGCACAGCGCCTCGGCGCCGGCGGACGCGGCCCAGGGCACGGCGCTGGAGTACCTGGGGCAGAACCTGGCGACGGAGACGGTGCAGCTCGGCTACAACCCATCGCAGCGCTGGGGCGGGCAGGTGGGCTACCGCTACACCTACCGCTCGATCTACGACTACGCGGCGGTGGACTACGCCGCCGAGACCTTCGATCCGGGCGGGGCGACGGGGGCGCTGGCGGCGGCGCGGGGCGACTGCGCCCTGCCCAAGGGGGGCACCTTCCCGGCGTCGCTGCCGGCGGGCTGCGCGCTGCAGGCCGACGGCGCGGTGGTGTTCAGCGGGCAGACCGCGGCCAGCGACGCCAGCCACCTGCAGGCGGTGGCCATCCACGGCAACTCGGCGCTGGCCAGCGCCTGGGCCCGGCCCACGCCGCAACTGCGGATCAACGCCGGGGTGGAGGCCTTCACCGCCGACCAGGCCTACACCCGCATCACCCCGCGGCAGTGGCAGCACTACACCGCCCGGGTGCAATACCAGCCCATCGCCTGGCTGCAGCTCAACGCCAGCGGCGACGCGCTGGAGAGCCGCGACAACGTGGCCGAGGTCAACAACCGCAACCACAACCGCAACCTCGGTTTCGCCGCCACCCTCTCGCCCCGCTCCAGCTTCGCCCTGGAGCTGAGCTACAACTACAACAACACCTACACCCAGGCGCTGGTGTGCTACGCCTTCACCCCGGCCGCGGCCGGCACCAGCGCCTGCCCCATCGCCGGCTCGCCGGTGGGGCTGGGCTCGCTCTCCACCTACTCCGACAAGTCGCACTTCGTCAACGCCGACCTGATGGCGCAGCCGCTGGAGAGCCTGACGCTGCGCTTCGGCGTGGCCAGCAGCTTCGTCAACGGGGTGCCGCTGTTTTTCAACCTCAGCGGGGCGCCGCTGGGCAACTTCCTCAACCCGCTGACCCCGTGGGGCCCGCTGCGCTTCAACTACCAGCAGCCCTATCTCTCGCTGAACTATGCCATGACCCCGCATGTCGCCTACCGGGTGGACTGGCGCATGTACAACTACTTCACCCACGGCAACCAGAGCCCGGCCGGGCTGGCGGCGCTGGGGGGGCAGAACTTCGACGCCAGCGACGCCGACTTCAGCATCCGCTTCACCATGTGACCGCAGGAAGATCTCCCACCATGACCCCAAGCCAATACACACTGGCCGCGCTGATCGCCGCCGTCCTGGGCACGGGGGCGCTGGCGCCGCGCGCCCGCGCCCAGGGCGCCGAGGACCTGTACCAGCACAAATGCGCCATCTGCCACGGCAACGACGGCGCCGGCCACACCATGAAGGGGCGCAAGCTCAAGGTCAAGGACCTGAGCTCAGCCGCGGTGCAAAAGCTCACCGACGCCCAGATCGCGCAGGTCATCGCCAAGGGCAAGAAGCCCAACATGGACGGCTTCGCCGGCGACTTCACCCCGGCACAGATCGCCGACCTGGTGAAGTACGTGCGCACGTTCGCCAAGCCGTAGCCGCCGGAGGGAGCCCGTGAGCCTCGCCACCGCCCTGGTTGTCGCCCTGATCGCCGTTGCCCTGGTGCTGGCGCTGCTGGTCACCATGCGCGCCGAGCTGACGCGCGCCCCGGCGGGCAAGGTGCTGGCCTTTGTGGCGCTGTTCCTGCTGCCGACGCTGGCGGTGTGGAGCGGCTTCAACCAGCAGATGCAGCTCGCCGAGAGCACCCAGTTCTGCCTCTCCTGCCACGTCATGTCCGACTACGGCCACAGCCTCTACGTGGACGACCCCAGCTACATCCCCGCCGTCCACTTCCAAAACCGCTTTGTGCCGCGCGACCACGCCTGCTATACCTGCCATACCGACTACACCCTGTTTGGCACGGTGCACTCCAAGCTGCGCGGGCTGCACCATCTGGAGGTGGAGTACCTGGGGACCATACCCGCCCCCGACAAGATACGGCTCTATGTGCCCTTCAACAACCGCGAGTGCCTGCACTGCCACCTGGGCGCGCGCACCTTCGAGGAGGAACGCGCCCACCACCGCACCCCCACCGAGATGGCCGACATCAAGGCCGACCGCCTCTCCTGCATGACCAGCAAATGCCACGACACCGTGCATGCGGTGGACACGCTCCACGACGCCAGCTTTTGGAAGCCGGAGAACTGACCATGGCCCCCCAACCCATCGAGTTGCGCATTCGCCTGGCCGGCAGCCTGGTGGTGGCCGGGCTGCTGGTGCAGGCCCTGAGCCTGCTCAAGATCCACCCGCTGGCGTTTGTGGCCTTCCTGCTGGTCGGCTGCCCTTTGGTGCTGGCCGGGGTGCTGTTGTTCCTCTACTCGCTGGTGCGGCCGGAGGGCCGTTAGTGAACAGTGGACGGTGGACAGTGGACAGTGGGAGCGGGGATGGGTGAGAGTGCGGAGACGGCGCGAGGGTTCGGGGTGCGGGCGGCCTGGCGCTGCTAAAGCCGGGCCGGGCAGGCGCGCTGGGGCCCGCGCCCACCATCGTGGCACCGCGCTAGTGGAAGAGGCTTTTAGCCACCAGCACGTGCACGCCGACGTTTTGGTCCACCAGCTCGGTGATGTGGACGTTGCCGGCCACGCTGCAGAGCATATAGGCATCCTGCTTGCTGAGGCCCTTGGTGGCAGCGAGAAAATCGATCATCTGCTCGGTGGCCTGCTTGGTGGCGGCCACCAGGTCCCGGTTGAAGCCCATGCTGATGTACTCGGTGGGGGTCTCGGCGCGGGGCCAGCTCTGGTGGGTGTGCTTGATGAGCTCGAAGCGGAAGGTGCCTTCGAGCGAGGTCTCGAGCGCGGTGATGTCAATCTCGCCGTCGCCCTGGCCGGCGTGGCCGTCGCCGACGTAGAAGAGCGCGCCGGGGGTAAAGACGGGGAAGTAGACGGTCGAGCCCGCCACCAGGTCCTTGTTGTCCATGTTGCCGCCCATGAGGTCGGGCGGGACCGAGCTGTGCTTGCCGTCGGCGAGCGGCGGGGCGACGCCCATGCTGCCAAAGAAGGGGTGCATGGGGATGTCAATGCCGGGGGCGAAGTGGGCCAGCATTGTCTTCCAGTCGAGCGGGATGATCTTCATCTGGTGCTGGCCGGGGAAGTATTCGGGCAGGAAGCCGCTGCGGGGGCCGAAGGCATTGTAGGCGTAGGGGATGCGGCCGGTGATCTTGAGGATGTGCACCGCCAGGGTGTCGCCGGGCTCGGCCCCCGCGACGTAGATGGGGCCGGTGAGGATGTGGCCGCCGGGGCCGCGGTCGGCGCGGGGGACGTCGGCGTAGACCTCCTTGAGCGTGGCCTCGATCTGGTTCTGGGGTACGCCGGCGCGGCTGAGGCCGATGGGGCTATTGGTCAGCAGGGTGTCCACCACCACGGTCTGGCCGGGGCGGATGGTGAGCACCGGCTTGTCTTGGGCCCAGTAATGTCCCCAGGTCACGGTTTTGGCGCTGACCTTGAGGCGGAGCGGCGACTGCGCCGCCAGCGCCAAGGGCGCGCAGGCCGCCAGCAACAGCCAAGCAGGGGTCTTCATAGCCCCCCAGCTTACCGCATCGCGGCAACGGCCGTGCTAACCTCGAAGCGGGGGAGTCGCAGCCATGGGGGCCAAGACCCTGTTCAGCGTCGCCGATTACCAGGCGCTCGACGAGCCCGACGGGGCGCAGTACGAGTTGAGCGAGGGGGAACTGATCGTGTCGCCCTCCACCACGTTCAGCCACAACGAGATCCGCGACCGGCTCAACGCCCACCTGCGCGCCTTTGTGGAACCGCGCCGGATGGGCGAGGTCACGAGCGAAACCGACTTCCAGTTGTCGTCGGCGACCGTGCGCCGGCCGGATGTGGCCTTCCTGGCGGCGGCGCGCTTCCGCCCCGAGTATCGCCAGCAGGTGCCGATTCCGCTGGCGCCGGATGTGGTGTTTGAGGTGGTCTCCGACAACGACCGGGCCGCCGCCCTGCTGCAGAAAGTGCAGCAGTACCTTGCCGCGGGCAGCGGCGCGGTGTGGCTGCTATATCCAAAGCTGGGCCTGGCCCATCGGCATGGGGGTGGCGGCGTGGGCGCGGCCACGGTGCTGCAAGAGCCCGAGCTGCTGCCCGGCTGGGCGCTGGAGCTGGCGGCGATCTTCGCCCCCCAGGGCTGAATCTTCCTGAACCGGCAGCGTGCGGCGGCGTAGTACATCCCCAGGGGCGACTATGTTTTGGAGCGACCTCAAGTTTGGCCTGCGGCTGGTGCTGAAGGCGCCGGGGGCAAGCCTGATCGCCATGCTGGCGCTGGGGCTGGGCATCGGCGCCAACACCGCCATCTTCAGCGTGGCCAACGGCATCCTGCTGCATCCGCTGCCCTATGCCCACCTGGGCCGGGTGCTGGACCTGAGCGAGGTGCCGCCCCACAGCCCGCCCACCGCCACCAACAACGTCTCGGGCTTCAACTACGAGGCCTGGCGGCAACAGGCGCAGGCGTTCGCGGCGATGGCGGCCTACCGCTACGACCAGTTCAACTTGCGCGGGGCGGGCACGCCGGCGATGGTGACCGGGGCCCGGGTCTCGAGCCAGTTTTTCGCGCTGCTGCCGGCGCCGCCGCTGCGGGGGCGGACCTTCCTGCCGGCGGAGAACCAGCCCGGGCACGAGCGCGTGGCCATCCTCAGCCGGGAGCTGTGGGAGCACCAGTTCGGGGCGCGGCCGGACATCGTGGGGCAGACGGTGGAGCTCAACCAGGAGGCCTACACCGTGGTCGGCATCCTGGGGCCGGAGGCGGTGATGCCGCAGACGGCGGAGCTGTGGCTGCCGCTGGCGCTCACCCCGGCGCAGCGCCAGGACCGCAGCGACCATTTCCTGCACGTCATCGGGCGGCTGCGGGCCGGGGTGGCGCCGGGAGCGGCGGCGGCGGAGCTGCGGACGATCGTGGAGCGCACCGACGCCGCCTACCCGGCGACCAACCGCGGCTGGGGGATCCACGTGCAGCCGCTGGCGCAGCGCATCATCGGCAACGAGACCGCCAGCTACGTCTTCCTCTTGATGGGGGCGGTGGGGTTCCTGCTGCTGATCGCCTGCGCCAACGTCGCCAACCTGCAGTTTGCGCGGGCGCTGGGGCGCAACCACGAGCTGGCGCTGCGCACGGCGCTGGGGGCGGGGCGGGGGCGGCTGCTGCGGCAACTGCTGACCGAGAACATCCTGCTGGGGCTGGGCGGGGCGGTGGTGGGCACCGGCTTCGCGGCGGTCTCGATCCGGCTGATCTTGGCCTACATGCCGGCCGACGTGGCGCAATGGATCGGGGGCTGGAGCCGCATTCAGCTGGACAGCACGGCGCTGCTGTTCACCTTGGGGATCGCGCTGCTGGCGGGGCTGGCGGCCGGGGTGGCGCCGGCCTGGCACGCCTCCCGGCCCGACCTCAACGCCACGCTGAAGGAGGGCGGGCGCGGGGCGATCGGGCATTCGCGCCGCCGGCTGCGCAGCGCGCTGGTGGTGGTGCAGATCGCGCTGGCGCTCATCCTGCTGGTGGGGGCGGGGCTGATGGTCCAGGGGTTTGCCGTGCTGTTGAACGCCGGCCAAAACTTCCAGGGGGCGAGTGTGCTCACCGCCGCCGCCGACCTGCCCAAGATTCCGCAGTATGCCCAGCCCAGCGCCCGCGCCGCCTTCTGGCAGCAGGCGCTGGCCAAGCTGGGCGCGCTGCCCGGGGTCGCCGCCGCCGGCACCGCCAGCTTCCTGCCGCTGGGCAACAACCTCAGCGAGAGCGGCTTCAGCATCGAGGGCCGCCCCATCGCCGACGCCAGCCGCAAGCGCTATGCCGTGGTGCAGGCGATCAGCCCCAACTTCTTCGCCCTGCTGCAGATTCCGCTGCTCTCCGGCCGCGGCTTCACCGCCTCCGACGGCACCGACGCGCCCGCGGTGGCGATCGTGAGCCGCCGGCTGGCGCAGCGCTACTTTCCCGGCCGGGACCCGATCGGCGAGCACGTCAAGGTGGGCGGCGACGCCGCCAGCAGCCGCTGGCTGACGATCGTGGGGGTGAGTGCGGACGTGACCTGGGCCTGGGGCGACACCAACCCGGAGTACACCCTCTACCGCCCGGCGGCGCAGGCCGCCTTCTCCTCGGCCTATTTCCTGCTGCGCGGGGCGGGCGGGGGCAACGTCACCGCGCTGGGGGGATCGGCGCGGCGGGCGGTGGCGGCGGTGGACGCGCAACAGCCGCTGTACCAGGTGATGTCGCTGGCCGAGTCCATCCACGACGCCAGCATCGGGCTCGCCTACGTGGCGGTGATGCTGACGGTGGCGGGGGTGCTGGCGCTGGTGCTGGCCGCCATCGGGGTCTACGGGGTGATGGCCTTTTTGGTGAGCGAGCGCGTGCACGAGTTCGGCATCCGGCGGGCGCTGGGCGCCTCCCAGGGCGCCATCCTGGGCCTGGTGCTGCGCCGCGGGGCGGGGATGCTGGCCTGGGGGTTCGCGTTGGGGCTGCCGGTGGCCTACCTGCTGGCGCGCGGGCTGCAGAGCCTGATTTTGGGCATCAGCCCGGGCGATCTGGCGACCTACGCCGCCATCTGCCTAGTGCTGGCCGCCATGGCCGCCATCGCCTGCCTGGTGCCGGCCCGGCACGCCACCCGGGTGGACCCGCTGATCGCGCTGCGCGAACCATGAACGCCACTGGCGGCGGGGTGGCCGGATTCCCCTAGTCCTGCTATGCTGCCGCTAATGTCGGGTTTGATCGCCTACCATTACCGCCAAGCCGACCGCAGCGACGTGCCGGCCATGGCGCTGATCCGCAGCACCGACTTGGGGTCGGAAGACTACTGGATCTCGCACCTGGGCAATTACTTCGACCGCGTCATCAACCCGGAAGAGGCGCTGGGGCCGCGCATGGGCTATGTGGCCTCCAATGACAACCACGAGGTGGTGGGCTTTGCCGCGGGCCATCTCACCGGCCGCTTCGACTGCGCGGGGGAGCTGGCTTGGATCAGCGTGCTGCCCCATTACCGCAACCAGGGGATCGGGACGACCCTGCTGCGCTTCCTGGCGTCGTGGTTTGCGATGCAGCGGGCGCGGCGGGTGTGCGTGGATGTCAGTCCGGTCAACGCCGACGCCCGGCGCTTCTACGCCCGCCATGGCGCGGTGCCGCTGAAGCGGCACTGGTATGTCTGGGAGGACTTCACCCGGCTGGCCTCCCACATGCCGCCGGGCGCCTGAGCGGGCGCAGCCGTGCCCAGAAAGATGCGGGGCGGCGGGCAGGCCGCTGGCGGCGCGGCCTTGCTGCTAGACTGCGGCTGATGGCTTCCCCCGAATCCACCTTCGTCTGCCGCTATCGGCAGGCCAGCAAGGGCGACGTGCCGGACATGGCGCGCATCCGGACCTACGACGGCGGCAGCGAGGACTACTGGAACGAGCGCATCGGCGGCTACCTCGACCGCACCTACCACCCCGACCAGGCGCTGGGGCCGCGGGTGGCCTATCTGGCCACGGCGGAGGGCATGAGCGTCGGCTTCGTGGCGGGCCACCTCAGCCGCCACTTCGACTGCCAAGCCGAGTTGGAGTGGATCAACGTGCTGCCGGAGTACCGCCAGCACGGCATCGGGCTGGCGCTGCTGCGCATGCTGGCCACTTGGTTGGTGGCGCAGAGCGCGCTGCGGGTGTGCGTGGACGTCAGCCCGGCCAATGCCGACGCGCGGCGGTTCTACGCGCGCCACGGGGCCATCCCGCTGAAGCGGCATTTTTTGGTGTGGGAGAACATCGGCAGCCTGCTGCCGCCCAAGCGTCCGGGCGGGGCGGGGCGCTGAGGGGGGCGCCGGCCAGGCTAACTCGCCAGCCGGACGGCGGGATGAACTGCGGCTGAATCGCGTCTGAACTCGGGCTGGCCTGCTATCCCCTTGCGGGAGTAGCAATGGCGTTTTATCTGTGCTAAGCTGCGGTCACTTGGCCGCGCAGGATGACCGCATGGGCGCAGCACCGTCGCCATCCCGGCTGCACTTCGGGCGCTTCGAACTGGATCCGCGCACCGGGGAATTGCTTCGCCAAGGGGTCCGCGTCCACATCCAGGACAAGCCGCTGCGGCTGCTGCAGTTCTTGCTGCGCCACCCGGGGGAGCTGGTGTCGCGCCCGGAGCTGCACAAGGAGCTGTGGCCGGCGGAGACGTTCCTGGACTTCGAGGACGGGCTGAACACGGCGGTGCGCAAGCTGCGCGAGGCGCTGGGGGACTCGGCGGAGCGGCCGCGCTACCTGCAGACGGTGCCGCGGCGGGGCTACCGCTGGATCGCGCCGGTGAGGGAGGTGGTGCCGGCAGCGCCGGCAGCGGCGGCGCCGGCGGCCGAGGCGGCGGCCGGGGCGGTGCCGGGGCGGCGGCGGCGCTGGCGGGGCTGGGCCTGGGCGGGGGCGGCGGGGCTGGCGCTGGCGGCGGCGGCCGCGGTCGGGCTGTTTCGCTACCGCGCGGTGATGGCCTTCCGCCCGCGCGACTCGGTGTTGATCGCCGACATGGACAACCAGACCGGGGACGCGCGCCTGGACCGGGCGCTGGACGGGGCGCTGGCGGTGAGCCTGGAGCAATCCGGGCGGGCGCTGGTGTTTCCCCGCGACCGGCTGCCGGCGGTGCTGCGGCTGATGGACCAGCCCGCCCACGCCCGCATCACCCCGGCGCTGGGGCGGGAGATCTGCCGGCGCGAGGGCATCCGCGCCCTGATCGCGCCGGGCATCACCCGCACCGGGCAGGAGTATGCCCTCACCGCCGAACTGATTGATCCGGCCAGCGGGGCCACGGTGCGCTCCTACAGCCAGCGCGCCCACGGCCAGGGGGAGATTCTGGACAAGCTGGGCCAGATCGCCGACGCCATCCGGCGCGACCTGGGCGAGTCGCTGTTCCAGGTGGAGGCCGCCAGCAGGCCGCTGCCGCAGGTGACCACCGCCTCGCTGGCGGCGCTGCAGGACTACGCCGCGGGGCAGCAGCAGTGGGACCGGGGGCGGTTTCCGCAGGCGGTGACCCTCTACCGCGCCGCGCTGGCCGACGACCCGCACTTCGCCATGGCCCACGCCGCGCTGGCGGAGGCCGATTGCAGCTACGTCTTCGACGCGCGCTCGGCCTGCCAGGCGCAGTACGCGCAGGCGCTGGCCTCCCCGCAGCGGCTCACCGACCGCGAGCGCTTGCTCATCGCCACCAGCTACGCCGACGACACCGGCCAGTTCCCCCGGGCGCTGACCCTCTATCAGGACTACCTGCGGCAGTACCCCGACGACTGGGACATGCTGAACGACTACGCCCACCTGCTGCGGCTGCACGGGCGCGCGGCGGAGGCGCTGGGGGTGTACCGGCAAGTGCTGCGGGTGGCGCCCGACGACGCCCACGCCTACATCGAGATGGCGACGGCGGAGATGGACCTGGGCGACAACCAGGCGGCGCTGCGGGCCTACCGGCGGGCGTTCGCGCTCGATCCGCACTGGCAGTTCGCCGGCGACACCAATCGCGAGTACGGCTTCACCCTGGTGCGGGCGGGGCAGTTGAGCCAGGCGGCGGCGGCCTTCGACCTGCTGCTGCAAAACCCGGAGTGGCGCGCGACCGGGCTGACCTCGCTGGCGCGGCTGGAGTTTTGGCAGGGGCGGGCGGCCAACGCCCGGGCGCAGGCGCTGGCGGGGATGCAGGCGGCCATCCGTCCGGATGCGCTGCGCACCGCGCGCAGCCACCTGCTGTTGGGCCAGATCGCGGCCGCCTGCGGCGACCGCGCCGGGGCGGAGCGCGAGCTGGCGGCGGCGGGCAGCGACTGGGCGCACCTCTCCTCGCGGGTGGCCTTCGGGTCGCTGCTGGGGCAGGAGTGGGCGCGGCTGGGGGAGGAGGACCGGGCGCGGCAACTGCTGGCCGCCATCACCCCGCTGGCCGCCGCCAACAAGCCCCAGGACACCGCCTACCTGCGCCTGCTGCAGGGGGAGATCGCGGTGGCGCAGGGCCACCCGGGGCAGGGCCTGGCGCGGTTCGGGCTGCCCGACCCGGCGGCTGGCAGCGCGGTGGCCTTCCTCACCGTCGAGGCCATCGCCCATGCCGACCAGCGGGCCGGGCACCTGCGCCAGGCCGCGCTCTGGTACCGCAAGGTGATCGCGCCGCAGGGGCTGCTGGGCTGGGAGCCGCAGCCGCGGGCGCAGGCGGCCTACTATTGGCTGGCCCGCGACGACTGGGCGCTGGGCCACCGCGCCGCCGCCGCCGCCGACTTGGCGCCGCTGCTGAGCCTGCTGGCGGGCGCCGACGCCGATTTCACCCTGCGCCAGCGGGCCCTGGCGCTGGCGGCGCGGCTGGGCCGGCCGCCCTCCGGCGCGGCCGGCCCCGGGCTATAATCCCTGCTGATGCGGACGCTGCGCCGGTGCCGGCTTGCCCTGACCCTCTGCCTGCTGGCGGCGGCGGCGGCGCAGCGCCCCGCCGCCCAGCGCTACTTCACCCTGCACCCGGTCGCGCCCGGGGTCTTCGCCGCCATCGGCGTCGCCGGCAGCGGCGCCGGGTCCAACGCCGGCTTCGTGGTCGGCACGCGCGCGGTGGCGGTGATTGACACCTTTCAGGACGCCAACGCCGCGCGCCAACTGCTGGCCGCCATCCGCCGCCAGACCGCGCTGCCGGTGCGCTACGTCATCAACACCCACTACCACATTGACCACGTCACCGGAAACCAGGTCTTCGCCAACGCCGGCGCCGTCATCCTGGCGCAGCGCAACGTGCCGGCCTGGATCCACAGCGAGAACCTGAAGTTTTTTGCTCCGGTCCCCACCCCGGCGCAGCGGGCGTGGGTGCAGGGGCTGCGCGCCCCGGACGTGACCTATGTGCATGGCATCGAGATCGCGCTGGGCGGGCGGCGGCTGCTCGTGCGCGCCTTGCCGGGCCATACCGGCGGCGACTCGGCGGTGCTGGTGGCGGGCACCGGGGTGGTCTTCACCGGCGACCTGTTCTGGTGCCATTCGCTGCCCAACCTGGTTGACGCCAGCACCGGCCCGCTGCTGGACAGCCTGGCGAAGCTGCTGGCGTGGCCCAAGGCGCGGCGCGCCACCTTCGTGCCCGGCCACGGCGAGGTGGGCCACGCCGCTGACCTAGCCGCCTTCCGCGGCTATGTGCTGGCGCTGCGCACGCAAGTGGCGGCGGCGCGCGCCCGCGGCCTCAGCGGCGATGTGCTGGCGGCGGCGCTGCGGCCGCGGTTCCAGGCGCAGTACGGCGGCTGGGGGTTCTTCGACCATTTCATCCGCCTCAACCTGCTCCAGACCGACGCCGAGCTGGCCGGCCGCAAGCGCATTCCCCAGCCGGCGCGCTAGGGCAGGGCGCGCGCCCGCGCCAGCGGGCGGCGCAGCAGCAGAAACAGCAGCGCGCCCATCGCCTGCGCCGCCATGCCGACCGCGATCATGGCCGCCAAGTCGCGGTCGAGCAGCAGGCCCAGCAGCGCGCTGCCGAGAAACCAGCTCACGCCCCAGATGGCGTGAAAGGTGCCGAAGGCGGAGCCGCGCTTGTTCATGGAGACCACCTGGGCGATGCCGGAGCGCAGGCAGGCGCTCTGCGCCCCGGTGCCGACCGCCCAGCAGACGATCGCCGCCAGCGCCGCCGGCGGCCCTCCCAGGAAGCCCAGCGGCAGCGCCAGCAGCGAGACCAAGGTGGCGGCGCTGAGCGTGGCGATGCCCCAGCGGTCGTAGAGGCGGCCCAGCGCCAGCCCGACCGCACCCTCGCAGCCCATGGCGCCGGCGTAGAGCACCGGGACCACCGGATCGTGGAAGAGGGCGTGCTTGACCCAGAAGTAGGCGAAGAAAGGGAAGTCGAGATAGCCGAAGGCCAACAGGCCGGCGGCGATGGCGTAGAGCCAGAACACCTGCGGCAGCACGATGGTGGCGGGCGTGGGGGCGGCGCCGCCGCGGCTGGGATGCAGCGCCTTGGCCACCAGCAGGGCGGTAAGCGCCGCCGCCGCCGGCAGCAGCAGCGGCACAAAGGCCTGGCGGAAGCCGTGCGCCCGCTCCACCGCCAGCGCCACCCACAACGGCCCCAGCACCGCCCCGGTCTGGTCCATGGCGCTGTGGATGCCGTAGCCCCAGCCGTGCCCCACCTCGCCGGTGGCCTCCGACAGCAGCACGTCGCGCGCCGGGCCGCGCAGCGCCTTGCCGGTGCGCTCGGCGATCACCAGCAGCGCCGCCATCTGCCAGTTGCCCACGAACGCCAGCGCCGGCACCACCACCAGGTTGACGGCGTAGCCGGCGATGGCCAGCCCCCAGTAGGCGCGGGTGCGGTCGGCCAGCCGCCCGGTGAAGTAGCGCAGGCTGGCGGCGCACATCTCCCCCAGCCCCACCACCAGCCCCATCTCGAAGCCGCTCGCCCCCAGCGTCTGCAGGTAGGGGCCGACGATGGAGCGCGCCCCCTCGTAGGTCATGTCGGCGAACAGGCTCACCACCCCCAGGGTGACGATGAAGCGCATCGCTGCGCGGCGGCGGCGCTCGCCCTCGCTGGCGGTTTTCAACTCTGCTGGCATGGCCCGTCCATTGTAGTCAAGGCTTGCGGAGTCAAGGCTTGCGGGCGGCGAAGCGCAGCATCAGCGCCTGGACGCCCCACACCGTGGGCTGCTCGCCCTGCTCGTCGTGCAGGACCTGGAAGCCGGCGAAGGGTGCGGCCAGGTCGCGGCGGTCCATATAGGTGTAGTGCAGCACGTGGTCGGGCGACTCCGCTCCCGGCTGCCCCACCGCCACCGCCTGGATCACCACCACCCCGCCCGGCTTCAGCCCGGCGGCGATCTTGGGCAGCAGCGCGCGGTAGGGGAAGGGGAAATCCACCAGCGCGATCAGGTCCCAGCGCGCCTGGCCGAAGTCGAAGGTGTTGACGTCCTGCGCCACGGTGGCCACCGGCAGGCGCTCGGCCGCGGCCTGCTGGCGGGCCAGGTCGAGGCCAATGTGCGAGACGTCGAGGTCGGTGGTGCGATAGCCCCGGCGCGCCAGGTAGAGCGAGTTGCGCCCCGCCCCGCCGCCGATGTCGAGCGCGGTGGCGCCGGGCGGGGGATGCAGGCGGCGCAGGGTGGCCACCAGGAAGGGGCTGGGGGCGGTGCTCATGCGCCCGTTGGCGATGGCGTAAATGAGGTCGTACTCGGTGGCGACGTCGCGGGTGGGCGGCGCCGGCGCGGGCGCGGGCGCGCTGCGGCAGGCGGCGGCGCCCAGCGCCAGCCCCAGCAGCAGCGCGGGGAAGGGAAGGGTGGGCGAAATCCTCACGGCTTCCAGTATTGCCCAAGCGGCGATCGAAGCGCAGCGCCGACTTGGGGCCCCGGGGCCCGCGAGTCGGCGTGAGCACAAGCGGGACGCGCGCCGCACCGGCCCGGCGCTGCTCCAGCCGGGCCGGGCAGGCGCGCTGGAGTCCGCGCCCACCAACGGGCGAGCCGGGAACAATACAAAACTCTGACAATCGCGCTGCGGCCCCGGTGCCAGACTAGTGCCCACGATGGCTTGGCAACCTTGCATCATCCAGGGCGGCATGGGGGCCGGGGTCTCCGACTGGCGGTTGGCGCGGGCGGTGTCGTCGCGCGGGCAGCTCGGCGTGGTCTCGGGCACGGCGCTGGACCAGATCTTCGCCCGCCGGCTGCAGGACGGCGACCCGGGCGGGGCCATGCGCCGCGGCCTCGACCATTTCCCCTTCCCCGCGATGGCCGAGCGCATCCGGCGCGCCTATTACGTCTCCGGCGGCAAGGCGCCCGACGCCGCCTACCAGAGCTTGCCGCTGCCGGCCAAGGACAATCCCCGGGCGCTGCAGGAGCTGTGCCTGGTGGCCAACTTCGTCGAGGTGTGGCTGGCGCGCCAAGGGCATGGCCATCCGGTCGGGATCAACTACCTGGAGACCATCCAGATTCCGCACCTGCCCTCGCTCTATGGCGCCATGCTGGCCGGGGTGGGCTGCGTGCTGATGGGGGCCGGCATCCCCACCCGCATTCCGGGCGTGCTCGATGCCCTGGCCCGCCACCAGCCCGCGAGCTATGGGCTGCAAGTCACGGGGGCGCAGCCGGACGACGACACCACGCTGCAGTTCGACCCCGCCGACTTCCAGGAGTGCGAGTTGCCGCCGCTGGCGCGGCCGCGCTTCTTCGCCATCGCCTCCTCGCATGTGCTGGCCGCCAGCATCGTGCAGCGGGCCAACGGGCGGGTGGACGGCCTCATCGTCGAGGGCCCGACCGCGGGCGGGCACAACGCCCCGCCCCGGGGCGCGCTGCGGCTCGATGCGGCGGGCGAGCCCATCTATGGCGACCGCGACCGGGTGGATCTGGAGCGGGTGCGCGCCCTGGGGCTGCCCTTCTGGCTGGCGGGAGAGTACGGCACTCCGGAACGCCTGCGCCAAGCCCTGGCGGCCGGGGCCGCCGGGGTGCAGGTGGGCACGCCCTTTGCCTTCTGCTCCGAATCCGGCCTGGCGCGCCGATCCCGCCACGCCATTTTGGCGGGCGTCGCCGCCGGCGCCGCGCGCGTCGCCACCGATCCCCGCGCCTCGCCCACCCACTTTCCGTTCAAGGTGGTGCAGCTTCCCGGCTCGCTCTCCGACGCCGCGGTCTACGCCGCCCGGCCGCGCATCTGCGACCTGGGCTATCTGCGCGAAGCCTACCGCACGCCGGAGGGCGAGATCGGCTTTCGCTGCGCCGCCGAGCCGGCGTCCACCTATGTCGCCAAGGGCGGCGCGCTGGCAGACACGCTGGGGCGCAAGTGCCTGTGCAACGCGCTGCTGGCCAACATCGGGCTGGCGCAGCGCCGCAACGGCCAGCGCACCGAGCCCCGCCTGGTCACCGCCGGCAACGGGCTCGCCGACCTGGCCCGCTTCCTGCCCGCCGGCGGCGGCTGGGAGTACAGCGCCGGCGACGTGCTGCGGGCGCTGCTGGCGCCCGCCTAAGGCCGCCCGCTTGACACTCATAGGAAGCGGCGCCATCCTTCCCCCAGAATGTCTCAGGGTGGGTTGGAGCTGCGCGGCGTGTTCCGCTCCTATGCCCGCATTCCGGTGGTGCGGGGGGTGAGCTTCACCCTGCGGCCGGGCGAGGTGGTGGGCTACCTCGGCGCCAACGGCTCGGGCAAGACCACCACGGTGCGCATGCTGGCGGGGCTGCTGCCGCCCACGCGCGGCGCCATCTACTTCGACGGCGGCGACATCGCCGCCGACCCTGGGGGCTACAAGCGCCGCTTCGGCTATGTGCCGGAGGAGCCCTACCTCTACGGCCACCTCAGCGGGCAGGAGTATCTGGAGCTGGTGGGTGGCCTGCGCGGGCTCGAGCCGCGCCGGCTGCGGGAGAAGATCGAGGGCGGGCTCGAGGCCTTTGGATTGTTGGGCAGCCGCGAGGCCGCGATCGAATCGTACTCGAAGGGCATGAAGCAAAAGATCCTGCTGGCGGCGGCGCTGCTGCACGACCCGGAGCTGCTCATCCTGGACGAGCCGCTCTCCGGGCTCGACGTGTCGGCGGTGCTGCTGATGCGCCACGTCTTCGCCGCGCTCGCCCGGCGGGGCAAGATCGTGCTGCTCAGCTCGCACGCGCTGGAGGTGGTGGAAAAGGCCTGCTCGCGGGTGATCGTGCTGCACCAGGGCGAGGTAGTGGCCGACGACTCGGTGGCCAACCTGGGCGCGCTGATGCAATTGCCCTCGCTGGAAGCCATCTTCGCCCAGCTCACGCAGCAGCCCGATTTCGAGCAGAGCGCGGCGCGGTTGGTCGAGCTGATGGGCACCTGACCACGGAGGAACCGGATGCGCCTGTACCGCTATTTCCTGCGCTCGTTCTTCCACAGCGACCTGGTGGCGCGCGGCGGCGATCCGCGCTCGCTGGCGGTGGCGGCGGCGGCTTTCTTCGGCGCGCCGGGGGTGATCCTCTGCCTCTATCTGGCGCTGCTGGGCGGGCAGGGCGATGCCACGCCGGAGCTGGCGTTTTTTGTGGCGCTGAGCATGATCCTCACCGGCTTGTTGGCGGTGCTGGCGTGGGAGGATCTGTTTCCCAGCCGCACCGACGTGTTGGTGCTGCGGCCGCTGCCGGTGTCGGCCCGCCGGATCGTGGGCGCCAAGCTGGCGGCGCTGGCCAGCCTGGTGGCGGGTTTTGCCGTCATCGTCAACGCCTATCCCACCCTGTTGCTGCCCTGGATGTCGGCTCCGGGCGCCGCCAGCGACAGCTTGGTGGCGCGCATGATGGCTGCCCAGGCGGTGGCGACCGCCGCCGGCGGCGCTTGGGCCTTTCTGGTGGTGCTGGCGCTGAAGGGGCTGGTGCTGGCGCTGGGCAGGGAAGCGGAGCGGCTGCGGCTGGCGGCGCTGCTGCGCTTCGGCCTGTTGGCGGCGCTGTTGGCCGCGCTGTTGCTGTCGCCCAACCTGCTGGCGCCGCGGGAATTTTTCCGGTTGGCGGCGCGCGGCCCGGCCTGGTGCCGGCCGCTGTTCTGGTTCATCGGGCTCGACCGGCGGCTGCTGGGGAACGCCCCGCCGGCATGGGCGGGCTATGGCCGCGGCGCGCTCCCCGCGCTGGCAGGGGCGGCGCTGGCGGCGGTGGCGCTCTATCCGTTGGGCTGCCGGCGCCAGTTCCGCGCGGCGCTGGGCGCGGCCAGCGCGCCGACGGGCGCGCTGGCGCGAGCGCTGCGCCCGGGGCTCGACCGCTTCCTGCCGCAGCCACGGCAGCGCGCCGTGTTCGGCTTTGCCGCGGCCACGCTGGCGCGCAGCCGCCGCCACCGCCTCTATCTCTCGGCTTGGCTGGGCGCGGGCGTGGCCGTGGGACTGGAGACGCTGCTGGCCTCGCCCGGGCGCGCCTCGGCGGCGCCGGTGCCGCTGCTGGGGCTGCCGCTGGTGCTCTGCTTTTTCCTGTTGCTCGGCCTGCGGCACACTTTCACCCTGCCGATCCAGCCCGCCGCCAATTGGATCTTTCGGCTCAGCGAGACCGATGCCCAGCCGGAGCGCCTTGGCGCCGCGCCCAAGCTGATGTTTGCGTTCTGCGCCGCGCCGGTGCTGCTGGCCGCGCTGCCGCTTGGGGTGCGCCTGTGGGGATGGCGGCGCGCCGTCATGCACCTCGCCTGGGTAGGGCTGCTCGCCGTCGTGTTGATCGAGGTATTGCTGCTGCGCTTTCGCAAGCTGCCCTTCACCTGCCCCTACCTGCCCGACCAGGCGAACTTCAAGATCCTGTGGGTGCTCTACTGGCTGGGCTTCACCCTATACGCGCAAACCATGGCCAGGCTGGAATACCGCGAGTGGTCGCAGCCGTGGCGATGGGCGGCGACGTTGCTGGCTACCGCCGCGCTGGTCGGGGCGCTGGCGTGGGAGGGGCGGCGCTGGCGGCGGCAATTGCCCGGCTGCCAGTTCGACGACGAGCCCGAGGCGTTGGTGGTGACCTTGTTTTCGCGCGACTGAAAGGAGCAGGATCGCCGGGTGGAGCTGTTGCAAGGCACGCTCGATTTGCTGGTGTTGCAGGCGCTGAGCCCGGAGGCGCGCCTGCACGGCTCCGCCGTCCAGGCGCGCCTCGAGCGGCTTTCCCGCGGGCGGCTGCGGGTGGAGGAGGGCTCGCTGTATCCGGCGCTGTATCGGCTGGAGCGGCGGGGCTGGATCGCCTCGGCGTGGGGACGGTCGGAAAACAACCGCAAGGCCCGGCTCTACCATCTCACCCCCGCCGGCCGGCGCCAGCTCGCGGCCGAGCGCCGCGGCTGGGAGGCGTTTTCCGAGGCGGTGGACGCGGTGCTGGGCAAAGGGCTGGGCCAGGAGCCGTGATGGGCAGCGGCTGGAGCAGCTTCGCCAACGCCTGCCGGCTGCGGCTGCGGCTGCGGCGGGAACTGGCGCTGCACGCCCGGCTGCGCCGCCAGGAGCTGCGCGCCGCGGGCGCGGGCTGGTGGCGGGCGCGGATGCGCGCCCGCATTGGCCAGCGCCGCCGCCTCTATCGCGACTGCGGCGCAGCGCCGCTGGCGCTCGGCGACGGACTGCGCGTCTTGCGGCTTCCGGGCGTGCTGCCGCTGCTGCTGCTCGCCTGCGCCCTGCTGCTGCTGTACCTTCCCGCCAGCGCGCCGCGGGTGCGCGCCAGCCTGCGCGGCCGCCTGCCGTTTGGCCCCAGCAATGCGCTGTGGCTGGTCTCGCCGCGCGACCGCCGGGGCCGCTGGCTGGGTGTGACCGCCCTGCACTGGCAGCGGCTGCGCCGCACCCTGCCGGCGCTGGCCGCGTTCCGCTACGAGCACCTCACCTGGGACGGCCATCACGGACAAGAGCCGATCACCGTGGTGGCGATGACCGGCAACCTGCCGGCGCTGCTGGGCGTGCGAGGGCGGCCGCTGCTGTTTGCGCCGGCGTTCTGGCGAGCGCAGTACCGCGCCAGCGCGGCGGTGGTGGGCCAAGCCCTCGGCCTCGACAACCGCGAGGTGCGGGTCGGCGGCATCGTGCCCGCCGCCGACGGCTTCCTGTTTCGCCGCGCCCAGGCCTGGGCGCCGCTGCCGCCGCGGAGCGACCCCGCCGAGCGCTACCTGGTCATCGCACCCGCGCCGCTGGTGGGCATGGCGGCGGAGCCGCTGGCGCGCTATTTCCTCGACGACATGGCCTTGGCCCGCCGCGGCTGGGCGCTGGTGCTGGGGCTGTGGCTGCTGCTCGGCCTGGGCGACCTGGCGCGGCTGGCGCGCCGCCAGGGCGTCCGCCGCTTGCATCACGCCGCCGCCTATTGGCTCTACGCCCTGGCCACGGTGGCGTGCCTGGGCTGGCTGCTGCTGGCCCTGTGCGGGTATCTGGTGGTTTACTGGCCCACGGCCTCGGCGCCGGCGGTGGTGCTCACCCTGCTGGGCTACCTCCTGCTGTCGCTGGCGGGGCTGCGCGGCTGTCTCCAGGACCAGCGCTACCGCTGCCGCACGTGCCTGCGCCGGCTGCGCATGCCGCGGGGCCAGGGCACGCTGGGCGGCATCCTGCTCGCCGCCCCGGCCACCGAGTATCTCTGTCCCCACGGCCACGGCAAGCTGTTGGTTCCCGCCCGCCCGCGCCAGCCCCATCCCGAACCGGCGTGGCGCTTCGCCGCGGACTGGTGGCAGGAGCTGACGACCATCCCCAGCCCGTAGGCGTCACTCGTAGCGCAGGGCTTCGATGGGGTCGAGCGCGGCGGCCTTCTGCGCCGGGTAGTAGCCGAAGAACACCCCCACCACCGCCGAAAACACCGCCGCGCCCACGATCGAGAGCACCGAGACGTCCACCCGCCAGCCGGCGAAGGCGGAGATCATCCAGCTTCCGGCCACGCCCAGGCCGATGCCCACCGCGCCGCCCAGCGCCGCCAGCAGCGTGGCCTCGATCAGGAACTGGCGCTGCACGTCGGCGGCGGTGGCGCCCACCGCCAGGCGCAGGCCGATCTCGCGGGTGCGCTCGGTGACCGAGACCAGCATGATGTTCATGATGCCGATGCCGCCCACCAGCAGCGAGACCGAGGCGATGGCGGCCAGCAGCAGGGTCATGATGCCGCTGGCGGCGTCGGCGACCTCGGCCACCGAGGTCAGGTTCTGCACCTGGAAGTCGTCGGCCTCGCCCGGGCGGATGCGGTGGCGGCTGCGCAGCAGGGCGGCGACCTGCTGCTGGGCGGCGGCGACCGCGCCCCGGGAGACGCAGCCGACGAAGATCATCTGCAGCCAGTCCTGGCCGCTGAGCTTTTTGTAGTAGGTGGTGTAGGGGACGTACTCGTTGTCGTCCTCGTCGTGGCCGTTGGCGTCCTGGCCCTTGGAGGCGAGCAGGCCGACCACGGTGAAGGGCAGGTTCTTGATGCGGACGGTCTTGCCGATGGGGTTGCTGCCGTCGGGGAAGAGGTTCTCGTAGACGGTGGCGCCCAGCACGGTGACGTTGTTGGCGTAGCGGACGTCGTCGTCGCTGAAGCTGGCGCCGAGGTCATAGTGCCAGTTGCGGATGGGGAACTCGTCGGGCTCGGTGCCGACGATGTTGGTGCCCCAGTTGTTGTCGCCGTAGACGACCTGCTGGTGGCTCATGGCGCCGGCGGCGGCGCGGCTCACCTGGGGCACCTGGCGCAGGATGGCGCGCTCGTCGGCGTAGGTGAGGGTCTTGGTGGCGCCCCAGCCGACGCGGACCACGCCCGCCTGGCGGCTGCCGGCCTGCACCACCAGCTCGTTGGAGCCCTTGAGCGCCATCTGGCGCTGCACCTCGTCGTTGGCGCCGCGGCCCACCGCCACCATGGCGATCACCGCGCCCACGCCGATGACGATGCCCAGCATGGTGAGGCCGGAGCGCAGGGCGTTGCGGGTGAGGGCGCGCAGCGCGATGCGCAGGATGGAGGCCAGGTCCATGGCTGCCAGGAAGCCTAATCCACCGCCGCCGGGATGTCAAAGCCCCCCCCGGCCCCGGTTCCCGTTCCCCGGCCATTTTGCGCTACACTCAAAGCGTTTCCCGGAGGCCGGTCCCGTGCGCACATTTCTTTCTCGCTCCTATCTGGCTCTGGCAGTCACCGCCGCCCTGGCTTGCGCCGCCGCCGCGCAGGCGCCCACCCCCTACGGCGCCATGCGCTGGCGCCAGATCGGGCCCACCCGCGCCGGCCGCGCGCGCGCGGTGGCGGGGGTGCCGAGCCAGCCCAACGTCGCCTACATCGGCTTCGACAACGGCGGGGTGTGGCGCTCCACCGACTACGGGTCCACCTGGCATCCCCTGTTCGACCACCAGCCCACCGGCTCGATCGGCGCCATCGCGGTCTCGCCCTCCAATCCCAACGTGATCTATGTGGGCACCGGCGCGGGCATCATCCGCCCCGACCTGGCCACCGGCGACGGCGTCTACAAGTCCACCGACGCGGGGCGCACCTGGACCCACCTCGCCGGCCTGCGCGACACCCAGATGATCGCCAACATCGCGGTGGATCCGCGCGACCCCAACCGCGTCTTCGTGGCGGCGCTGGGCCACCCCTACGGGCCCAACCCGGAGCGCGGCATCTTCCGCTCCACCGACGGCGGCGCCACCTTCCAAAAGGTGCTTTACAAGGACGAGTACACCAGCGCCAACGACGTGGCGATAGACCCGGCCGACCCCAACATCGTCTATGCGGCGCTGTGGCAGCAGCAGGAGGGCTACAGCGAGAACGTGAGCTTTGGCGCGGCCACCGGGGGCATCTACAAGTCCAGCGACGGCGGCACGACCTGGCAGCAGTTGGGCGGCGGGCTGCCGCAGGTGCTGGAGGCCAACCTGGCGATCGCGCCCTCCAACCCGCAGGTGCTCTACGCCGACGTGGCCACGGGGGCGCCGGGCGGGCGCTTCGGCGCGGGCCGGGGCTCGGTGCAGTTCTATAAGTCCAGCGACGGCGGCCAGACCTGGGCGGTGTCCGGCCGGGATCCCCGGCCGATGGTGCGCATCGGCGGCGGCGACGTGCCCACGCTGGCGGTGGACGGGCACAACCCCAACGTGGTGTATGACTGCTCGACGGTGTTCTGGCGCACCGAGGACGGCGGCGCCACCTGGTCGGCGGTGCGCGGCGCGCCCGGCGGCGACGACTACCAGAAGACCTGGGTCAACCCCGACAACTCCAACATCATCCTGCTGGTCTCCGACCAGGGCGGGGTGGTCTCGGCCAACCGCGGGGTGTCGTGGAGCAACTGGTACACCCAGCCCACCGCGGCCATGTACCACGTCTCCCCCGACGACGCCTTCCCCTACCGCCTCTGCGGCGGACAGCAGGACTCGGGCTCGGCCTGCGTGGCCAGCCGCTCGATGGACGGCGAGATCACCTTCCACGACTGGCATCCGGTCAACATCCAGGAGTACGGCATGGCCGCGCCCGACCCCAAGAACCCCGACCTGGTCTATGGCGGCGAGCGCACCGGCGTCACCCTCTACAACCGCAAGACCGGGCAGACGGCGCAGGTGGGCCCCGACGAGGGCGGGCGCGGCGGCCCCTTCGGGCGCAACGTGCGCACCCAGCCGCTGGTGTGGTCGCCGCTGAACCCCAACTTGCTCTACTACGCCTCCAACGCGGTGTGGCAGACGCTCAACGGCGGGCATAGCTGGAGCCGCATCAGCGGCGACCTGACGCGCGGCGCCGCCTGGGCGGTGCCGGCCAGCGCGGGCAAGTACGCCGCCAACGTCACCCCCTCGCCGCTGGGCACCATCACCGCGCTGGCGCCCTCGCCGGTCAATGCCGCCGTGCTCTGGGCGGGCACCGACGACGGCAACATTCAGGTGACCCGCGACGGCGGCGCGCACTGGACCAACGTCACCCCGCCGGGGATCAAGCCCTGGACGCGCATCTTCAACATGGACGCCGGCCACTTCGACCCGCTCACCGCCTACGCCGCCGCCAACACCATGCGGCTGGACGACATGAACCCGCACTTCTGGCGCACCCACGACGGCGGCAAGACCTGGACCGAGATTGACCACGGCATCGCTCCCGGGGCGGTGGCCAACTCCATCCGCGAAGACCCGCGGGTGAAGGGGCTGCTCTACGCCTCCACCGACACCCAGGTGTGGGTGTCGTTCGACGACGGCGACAACTGGCACTCGCTGCGGCTGAACATGCCCGCCATCTCGGTGCGCGACATCGCGGTCAAGGACGACGCCCACTGCCTCTGCGCCGACCTGGTGGCGGGCACGCACGGGCGCGGCTTCTGGATCCTGGACGACGTCACCCCGCTGCGGCAGCGCGCCGCCGCGCTGGCCGCCAGCACTGCCTATTTGTTCCAGCCCGAGACCGGCATCCGCATCCGCTTCGGCACCAACGATCCCACCCCCTGGCCACCGGAAATCCTGGCCGGGCAGAACCCGCCGCCGGGCGCCATCCTCGACTACTACCTGCCGCAGGCCGCCCGCGGCCCGGTGCAGATTCAGATCCTGCAGGGGAGCAAGGTGATCCGCAGCTACACCAGCGCGGAGAACCCCACCGGCCCCAACCCGGCCGAGGATCCGGCCGCCTACAACCGGCTGTGCCAGCAGAACCCGCGCCTCGCCGACTGCGGCCTGCCGCTCTACTGGCCGGCGCCGCCCATGCTGATCTCGACCGCGGCGGGCATGCACCGCATCTGGTGGGACCTGCACTTCGATCCCATCCCGGGCGCGGCCGGCGGCGGCGGCGAGGGCGCCACCGGCGCGGTGCCGCACCGCACCTATGCCACCCCCAACTCGCCCTGGGCGCCGCCGGGCAACTACACCGTGCGCCTCACCGTGGACGGGCACAGCATGACCCAGCCGCTGGCCCTGAAGATGGATCCGCGCGTGACCACGCCGCCCGCCGCCCTGGCCCAGCTCTATGCGCTGTCGCAGGAGATGTATGACGGCGCGGTCGCGGCGCACGCCGCCTACGAGCAGGCGCGCGCAGCCTTGGCCAAAACCAGCGACGCCACCCTGCGGCGCGAGCTGCTGGCGCTGGCCCCCAACCCGCCCGCGGGCGGGCGCGGCGGGCGCGGCGGCTTCTTCGGCCGCGGTCCCGTCGGTCCGCCCACGCTCACCAGCGTCGGCGCCGCCGAGCTGGCCGCCGCCATGGCCATGCAAAACGCCGACATCACCCCCACCGCCGCCCAGGTCGCCGCCTGCGAACAGGCGCGCACCCAGGCGGCCACGGTGATGGCGCGCTGGCACGCGCTCCAGGCCCGGCTGCACTAAAACCTGCGCGCCCGCCAGGCTGCCTGGGGGCCGCCTGCCGGTTGCTCGCTGTGTTCCTGGCGGCTACAATAGGGCTGCCCAGGCAGCCCACGTGTCCACCCTTCCTACCCAGGCGGCGCCCTCGGACGCGATCGCTACCCTCTCCGATCACTGGCACGATCGGCTGGCGTTTCTGGTCGCACGGGGGAAGCGGGCGGCGGCGCTGGCCTTTCTGGAGAAAACGGTCGCTGATCACCTTCCCCTCTTCGCTTCCGATCGGGGTGTCTTCGAGGCGCGGCGTTCTGCCTGGCTGATTCGGACACACTTGCTGCTGGAGTGGGGGCGCCCGGCGGAGGCGCTGGCCTGGACCTGCCTTGAGTGCGAGCTGGCCTCCTCGGCGGGGGCGCGGGGAGAGGCCAAGGCTCTGCGCGACCGCCTGATCGAGCAACTCCGGCTGGATTTTTCCTCCGCCCCGGCACCGATCATTGCCGCCGAGAGCCAGTGGCCGGGCGTGGCCGGCATGTTCGAACTCAAGGCTACCCTGGAGCGCGACCTCATCACGCCGCTGCGCTACCCCGAATACGCCGCGCGCTACCGGGTGCTGCCGCCGAACGGGATCCTGCTCTACGGGCCACCGGGCTGCGGGAAGACGTTCATGGCCCGCAAGGTCGCGGAGAAGCTCGGTTTTCGCTTTATCGAGATCAAGCCGAGCGACGTTGGCAGCCCCTATATCCATGGGAGCCAGATCAAGATCGCCGAGGTCTTCGCCAAGGCGGCCGCGGAAGCGCCGACCGTTCTTTTCTTCGACGAGGTGGACTCCCTCGGCGGGCGGCGTGACCTAAGCAGCCACGGCGCCTACGCCCAGGAGGTCAACGAGTTTCTCGCCCGCCTGGACCACGCCGCCGCCCACCGGATCCTGGTCATTGCCGCCACGAACTACCCCGACAAGCTCGACCCGGCGTTGCTGCGCGCCGGCCGGCTGGAGCAGCACTACCTGGTCGGGCTGCCCGACTACGCCGCGCGCGCGGCGCTGTTTCAAGAGCATCTGGAAAAGCGGCCCAAAGCGCGGATGAGTTGGGACGAGCTGGCCGGCGCCAGCGAGGGCTATACCGCGGCCGACGTCGCCCACCTTTGCGAACAGGCCGCCCGGTTGGCGCTGGGCGAGTCCACCAAGGTCGGGCGGGAGGTGCTCATCAACCAGCCGCACCTCGACGCCGCCATGCGCGCCCACCGACCCGCGACGGTCGTCGCCAACCACACCCGCATCGGCTTTCGCCCATGACGGTCCCACCGGTGCGTCCCACTCGGTTGAGCTGGCGCGAAATTCGCACCCGGGCCACCCGCTTCGCGCGGAGCTGGGCCGATGCCCACTACGAACGCGGCGAATCGCAGACCTTCTATAACGACTTCTTCCAGATCTTCGGCGTTAGTCGCCGGCGTGTTGCCAGCTTCGAGGAACCGGTTAGGCAGATCGGCGAGAAGCGCGGCTACATAGACCTTTTCTGGAAGGGCATGCTGATCGTCGAGCAGAAAAGCGCCGGCGGCTGCCTAATCAAGGCCAAACAGCAGGCGCTCGATTATTTCCAGGGCCTCGCCGAGGGCGAGCTGCCGCGATTCGTTCTGGTCAGCGACTTCCAGAACTTCGAGCTCTATGACCTCGACGAAGGGGGCGAGCCGATCCGCTTTTCGCTCGCCCGACTACCAGAACGGGTGGAAAGCTTCGCCTTCATCCTCGGCCAACCCACGCGCGCGTTCGTGGACCAGGAGCCGGTCAACATCGAGGCCGCCGGGATCATGGGCCAGCTCCACGACGCCCTCAAAGCCTCCGGCTACACCGGTCACGACCTCGAACGCTTTCTCGTGCGCCTAGTCTTCTGCCTCTTTGCCGACGACACCGGCATCTTCGAACCGCGCGACACCTTCGCGGAGTTGGTGGACCGCATCGGCCCGGAGGGCGACCTGGGCGCGTGGCTGATCCGCCTCTTCGAGGTTCTCAACACCAAGGAGACCCAGCGCGAGCGCAGTCTCGACCCCGATCTAGCGCAGTTCCCATGGATTAATGGCGACCTGTTTGAGGAGCGGCTCCGCATCCCGTCCTTCACGCTCGCCATGCGCAACTACCTGCACGTCGCGCTGACGTTTCGCTGGGATGCCATTTCGCCCGCCATCTTCGGCTCCCTATTTCAATCCGTCCTGGGCCTTGAGGAACGCCGCTCCCAAGGGGCCCATTACACGTCCGGTGACAACATCCTGAAGGTCATCAAGCCGCTCTTCCTTGACGATCTTCGCGCGGAGTTCGAGCGCCTCTCCCGGCAGCGGGCCAATCGCCAAGCGGGCCTGGTCGCCTTCCACAAGAAGCTCGCCGGGCTCCGCTTCCTGGACCCCGCCTGCGGGTGTGGCAATTTTCTGGTCGTCGCCTACCGCGAGCTCCGCCGCCTCGAGCTTGAGCTGCTCCGGGAGTTGCGCACGTACGGCCAGCTCTCCACCGATGTCGCGCAGCTCTCGCGCATTGACGTGGACCAGTTCTACGGCATCGAACTCGACGAGTTCGCCGCCCGCATCGCCGAGGTGGCCATGTGGATGATGGACCACCTCATGAACCTCGAGCTCTCGCGCGAGTTCGGCGAGAGCTTCGTGCGCATCCCGCTCAAGAAGTCGCCGCACATCCGCAACGCCGACGCGCTTGAGCTGGAGTGGTCGGAACTGATCCCTCCCAGCGAGTGCAGCTACATCCTGGGCAACCCGCCGTTCGGCGGCGCCAAGTACCAGAGCCCCAAGCAGCGCGCGCAGGTCCGCCGCATCGCTGGACTGGGCGGCAGCGGGGGGACGCTCGACTACGTGGCCGCCTGGTTCATCAGGGCGGGCGAGTACCTGCGCGCTTCGAGCGCCCAAATCGGCTTCGTTGCCACCAACTCGATCACCCAGGGCGAGCAGGTCGCGCAGCTTTGGCCCATCCTCTTGGACCGACTTGGCCTGGAGATCACCTTCGCCCACCGGACGTTCGTTTGGCAAAGCGAAGCCCGCGGGAAGGCCCACGTTCACGTCGTCATCGTCGGCCTCGCCCACCCGGGTCAGGCGCCTGCGCGCCGCCGGCTGTATAGCTACGACGGCACCCACCCCGACCCCATCGAATCGGGCCACGCCGCGGTTTCGCCCTATTTGTTCGATGCCGCCGGCCTGGCCAACCCGCACCTCGTCGTCCGCGAGGCTTCCCGGCCCTTATGCGCCGTGCCGCCCTTGGTGATCGGCTGCCAGCCGATCGACGACGGAAACTATATCTTCACCCGCGAGGAGCGGCGCAGTTTTCTTGGCGGCGAGCCTGGAGCCCGTCGCTTTTTTCATCCTTTTCTTGGCGCGGAAGAGTTCATCAACGGGACGGAGCGCTCGATTCTCTACCTCGGGGACGCCCCGCCAGCCGAACTTAGGGCCCTCCCCGCCGTGAAGAAGCGAATCGCCGCTGTCCGCGAGTTTCGTCTTTCTAGCCGCCGCCCCGAGACGCTGCGGCTGGCCGAGACCCCGACCCGATTTCAGGTCACCGTCGTGCCCGACCAGCCGTTCCTGGTCATTCCCGAAGTCAGCTCCGAGCGCCGCGCCTACGCGCCCATCGGCTGGCTACGACCGCCGACAATTCCCAGCAACCTTCTCCGGGTGCTGGAGAATGCGACTCTCTGGCACTTCGGCGTTTTGACGTCGGCGATGCACATGGCGTGGCTGCGCCAGATCGGCGGCCGCCTGGAGATGCGCTATCGCTATTCCGTCGGCATCGTCTACAACACCTTTCCCTGGCCCGAGGCCACTGCGGCCCAGCGAGAGAGGATCAGCGCCCTCGCGCAGGCCGTCCTCGACGCCCGCACGCAGTTTCCCGACTCCAGCCTAGGCGACCTCTATGACGCCGAGGCCATGCCGCCGGCGCTGCGCAAGGCCCACCGGGCCCTCGACGCCGCGGTGGACAAGCTCTACCGCCCGCAGGCGTTCAGCGGCGACCTCGACCGCGCCGAGCACCTTCTCGCGCGGTATGAGAACCTCGTCGCCCCGCTCGGGTTCCCGCCAGCGGCCCCGGCGCGCGGGCGGCGATCCCGCTGAGCATTGTGGTCGCTTGTTTTGCCGGCTAGGCTGGAAGAACTTGGGTTGGCGCGGGCACCTGCGCGGCTGCCCCTGCGGAATTACGACCACCCCAGAGCCCGCGGCGGGCTCTGGGGGCCCCGGTTCGCAGCCTTTCGCGCCGGTTTTGCCCGCAGGCAAAGCGGCGCGACCCACGCGAGCGGTCGAGCGCGATGCGGCCCTTCTCCACCAGCAACAGCAACTCCCAGGCGCTGACGG
>DATKSZ010000072.1:0-53121 GCA_035531375.1 Terriglobales bacterium
CTTTCCGATCGCAGCCGGGCATGGAAAAGTGGATCCAAACAGCGGCTCCACTTTTCCACACCCGCGACGACGACGGCGGCGTGTCTCAAAAACACTCTTGACAAGAGGGGGAGTCGTTATAGAGGGGCCCGCGCCCACCAAAGCTGCCCGCCGCGAAAGCCGCCGGCTGCAAGCCGCCGGCTTTCGCGTTATCCTGTTCGCGGATGTCCAAGCCCACCCGCTTTGCCAACCTCAAGCGTCCGCCCGCCAACACGCCGCTGTCGGAGATCGAGGTCGAGGGGGTCCGCCTCGACCTGCACGCCAAGCTGCGCCTGGTCGGCCTGACCTTCGGCATCGAGCCCACCACCGCCACCCTGGGTTGGGCCGCGGTGGAGGAGATGCTGGTGGTGCGCCACGGCCAAGCCATCCCCATCAACGGCATGGCCCTGCATTTCGCCGTGCTCAGCCGCTTCGAGATCTCCTTCCAGCAAGATCCGCCCGGCCAATTGGAGTACTTTGAGCTGCGCCAGGATCCGGAAACCACGCTGGTTTTCTTCTTTGAGGGGGGGACGGTGCGCATCTCCTGCGAGGAATGCCGCGCCGAATTGGTCACCGAGTCTGATGACGACGAGGCCTCTGATGGTGGCTCCGAGCCTGGCTCGGCCCCCGACTTGCTGCAGTAATCATCTGAATTCTCCGTTTTCTCGGTAGGATTCCTGATCGTTCCGCCCCCACCTTGCCGATATACTCGATGCAGTGAGGAACGCCACAGGGGTCATTGCGGCTGGTTGTCTGTTGTTGGCCTGGGGGATAACGGCGAGGTCGGCCCGCGCCCAGGCCGAGGCTGGGCACGGCAGGCCGGTGCCGGCGATGTTTGCCGCCAGCGACATCGGCGAGGCCCTCTTCTACGCCCTGCCCGACCTTGCCAGCCTCAACAGCGTGCGCGAACACGCCGACCAGATCGGGGTGGTCGCCCCCCAAACCTTCGCCCTGGAGCGCAACGGCGAGTTGCGCGGCTCGCTGCCGCAGGAGCTGGCCCAGGTCGCCCGCGACAGCTCGGTCGCCCTGATGCCGCTGGTGGTCAACGCCGGCTTTTCCCGCTACAACGCCATGCGCCTGCTGCGCAGCGCCAGCGCCCGCGACCGCGCCATCGGCGCCCTGGTGGACCAGGCCCGCGACTTGGGCCTGGAGGGCTGGCAAATCGACTTTGAGAACATGCCCTCCTACGAGCGCGCCGCCTTCTCCCGCTTTGTGGCCGAGGTGGCGGCGGCGCTGCACCGCCATGGCAAGCTGCTCAGCGTCGCCGTCGCCGCCCGCACCAACGACGACCCCCACACCCACACCTTCCGCACCTTCTCCGGCGTCTACGACTACGCCGCCCTGGCCCGCAGCGCCGACTTCCTCAGCGTCATGGCCTACCCGGAAAACGACGGCAGCCACCCCGGGCCGCTGGCCAGCACCCCCTGGGTGCGGCGCGTGCTGGCGCACGTGCTCTTGCAGGTGCCGCCGGAAAAAATCTCGCTGGGCCTGCCCACCTATCAGACCGACTGGATGCAGCGCCGCATCCGCATCACCCTCCGCCGCCGCATCGCCGGCCACATCCGCCGCGTCTTCCGCTTCGTCTATCGCCTCTTCCACCGCAACGGCCCCGCCATTGACACCCGCGAGCAGCCGGTGCAGTGGGACGCGGCGCTGCAGTCCGCCTACCGCATCACCGGCCGCGGCCACCGCCGCCAAGTCACCTGGGTGGAGAACCAGCGCAGCTTCGCCGCCAAATTGCGGCTGGTGACCGAGTACCATCTGCGCGGCTTCTCGGTGTGGCGCATCGGCCTGGAAGACCCCCACATCTGGAGCGAACTCCCCCAGGCCGAGCGCGCCGAGGCGCTGCCGCCCTCCGCCGCCCCGCCCCAGCTCGTGGTCGGCGGCGGCAGCGGCCGCTAGCCGTCTGCCGCACCCTCACCCGTTGTCCGGCACCGGGCGTCCTTGGCGGTCCACCCGCACCTCGCGGTGCTTGCCGCTGGCCAGCCGCACCACCGCTTCATAGGCCACGAACTTGCCGTGGGCGCTCACCGCCTCTACCGACAGCACCCGGCCCTGCTGGGCCAGCGCCGCCCGCGCCGCCGCCGGCAAGCTGCTCAGCGCCACCGTGTCCTCGGCCTCCAGGATCGCGCCGCGCCGGTTCATCGCCAGATCGCGGTGGTGGCCGTTGACGGTGAGCTCGGCCTCGTACTCGCGTGCTCCGCCCTCGCGGTCGGTGCTCAGCCCGCGCAGGATGGCGCCCTGCGCCAACTGCGCCTGCACCGCCTCCCGCACCGGCGCCGGCAAGTCCGCCATCTTGACCGGCCGGTCCTGCGCCCACGCCCCCGCCACCGCCAACGACAAGAATATTCCCATCGCGGGGGTCGCGCCGCTTTGCCTGCTGGCAAAATCGGCGCGAAAGGCTGCGAAATTCCGCAGGGCGGCCCGCCCCCGGGAAACGAATCCGGCGCGGCCCCAGCGAAGCGCAGCGCCGACTTGGGGCCACGGGGCCCCCGAGTCGGCGCGAGCACAAGCGGGACGCGCGCCGCAGGCGCGCTGGGGCCCGCGCCCACCCATATGCACTGTGCTCAATTTCATGGATCCTCCGTACGCGCGGATTTCCGCGACTTCCCTTCAGCTTGGGGGTGCCCGCGTGAAGGCAGCCTGAAGGGCGCCGTCGCGCTCCGTCAACCCTTGCTGACGCGCGTCTTGAGCAGGATGGGGGTGCCCTCGAAGCCAAACGCCCGCCGAATCTGGTTCTCCAGAAAGCGCTTGTAGGCGAAGTGCAGCGGCCGGGCGCGGTCCACAAACAGCACGAACTGCGGCGGCGCCAGCGAGACCTGCGAGAGGTAGTAGATGCGGATGCGCTGCCCCGCCGGCACCGGCGCCCGGGTGAAATCCACCGTCGCCAGGAAGCGGTTGATGGCGGCGGTCGAGACCCGCTTGCGGCGCTCGCGCGCCACCCGCTCCATCACGGTGTAGAGCTTGCCGATGCCGGTGCCCTCCAGCGCCGAGAGGAAGACGACGGGGGCAAAGGCCAAAAACTTCAACCGCTCGCGGATGCGGCGCTCGAACTCCGCCTGGGTGCGCCCCAGCGCGCGGGCGCGGTCCCACTTGTTCACCACGATCACGCACGAGCGCTGCGCCTCGACGGCATAGCCGGCGATGGTGGCGTCCAGCGCCAGCACCCCCTCCTCGGCGGGTTCGGAGCCATCCAGCACCACCAGCGCCAAGTCGGCCTGCTCCAGGTGCTTGCGCGCCATCACCACGCTCATCTTTTCCGCCATCAGCTTGGTGGCGCCCTTGCGCCGGATGCCGGCGGTGTCCACGAAGCGGTAGCCGGCCCCGCCCCGCTCCACCAGCGCGTCCACCGCGTCGCGCGTGGTGCCGGCGATCGCGCTCACGATCGAGCGCTCCTCCCCGGTCAGGCGGTTGAGCAGCGTGCTCTTGCCCACGTTGGGTCGGCCCACAATGGCAATGCGCGTCTCCCGCGCCGGGGCGGGTGCCTCCACCCCCTCCGCCGCCGCCCCCTCCGCCGCCTCCGCCTCCGGCGCCTCCGCCTCGGCCGGCGGCAGGTGGCGCAGCGCCTCGTCCAGCACCGCGTCCAGCCCGGAGCCGTGCTCGGCGCTCACCGGAAACATCCGGGCGATGCCCAGCCGGTAGAACGGCGCCAGCTCGCTCTCCTGCCGCACGCTGTCCATTTTGTTGACCACCAGCAGCAGCGGCTTGCCCGTCTGCTGCAGCAGCCGCGCCAACTGCAGGTCGGGCGCGGCCAGCTCGGTGCGCCCGTCCACCACCAGCAGCACCACCGCGGCGGCCCCGATCGCCACCCGCGCCTGCCGCAGAATGGCCTCGGGCATGGCCTCGGCGCTCTCGGGCAGCAACCCGCCGGTGTCCACCACGGCAAAGCGCCGGCCCCTCCACTCCCCCCGTCCCTCGATGCGGTCGCGCGTGATGCCGGGCTCGTCCCCCACAATCGCCCGGCGCGAGCGCGTCAGCCGGTTGAAGAGCGTGGATTTGCCCACGTTGGGACGGCCGACGATGGCGAGCGAGGGCAGGGAACTCACCTATTGATGGTACGCCGTCCCGCCCGGGGCGGCCGGTTAGCCGCCGCCTTCGCCGGCAATGCGGGCGAAGTAGCCCTTGCGGGTGCGGGTGATCACGCCCTTCTCCAGCACCTTGATCTGCACCGTGTGAAACTGCCCGTTGGGCTCAAAGTTGTTGGGGCTGTAGGCCACCACGTATTGGTGGCGCAGGTCGTTGGAGATGTCCAGGAAGGCCGAGCCCAAATCGCGCGCCTCGATGGGGAAGTAGCTGCGGCCCCCGGTCTCGTTGGCAAAGCGCTTCAGCACCTGGTCGGATTCCTGGTCCAGGCCGGTGGGCTCGGTGCCGATGGTATAGATCACCGCGCCCGCGTCCTGGGCCATGCCCAGCGCCTCGTCGCGGCTGTAGCGGCTCTGGTCGTCCTCGCCGTCGCTGATGATGACGATGACGTTGCGCACCTCGCCCGTGCCCGACGCCTGCGGGCCAAAGTAGTCGTGGGCGGTGTAGAAGAGGGCGTCGAACAGCGCCGTGCCGCCGGAGGGGTTGAGGCTGCTGATGGCGTGCGCCAGCTTCTCGTAGTTGTCGGTGAAGTGCTGGGCCACGTGGATCGAGGTGTCGAAGCCCACCACCATGGCCTGGTCGCGCCCCTGCACCAGCACCGACTGCAGAAAATCGCTCGCCGCCCTCTGCTCGAACTGCCAGCGGGTGGAGATGCTGTTGCTGATGTCCAGCAGCAGCGCGATGCGCAGCGGCAGGTTGCCCTCGTTGTCGAAGCGCTGCACCTTCTGCAGCTTGTTGTTGTCGTAGATCTGGATCTGCGAGGCTTGCAGCCCGGGGACAAAGTGGTGGTGCTTGTCCAGCGCCAAAAACACCAGCGGCACGGTGTTGACGTTCTTGACGATGGTGGCTTGCCGGTCCGGCGCCGACGGCGCCGCTTGCTGCGCGACCGCCGCAGACGCCATTCCCAGGCAGATTGCCCCAAGCGCCAGCCAGTGCTTCATATGCGAACCTTCCCCCGATTATAGCCCGGTGGACTGCTGGGCGCGCAAAGCCTCGAGCAGGGCCTGCATCTCCGCCGGCAGGGGCGCGCGGAAGCGCAGCGCCGCGCCGCTGCGGGGGTGGACGAAGGCCAGCTCGGCGGCGTGCAGCATCACCCGCGGCGGCCGCAGCCCCGCCAGCTCCCCCGGGCCCGCCAGCGCCCCCGCCGCCCCGTAGAGCCGGTCGCCCACCACGGGATGGCCCAGCCCCGCCATGTGCACCCGGATCTGGTGGGTGCGCCCGGTGTGGATGCGCAGCCGCAGCCAGCTATAGCTTGAGGCCGCGCGCTGCCGCGCCGCCGTCGCCGCCGGCGGGCGAAACGTCTCCAGCACCTGGTAGCGGGTCAGCGCCTCCCGCCCGGCGCGTTCGCCCCGGCCCGCGCGCGTGGTCATGCGCAGCCGGTGGTGGGGGTCGCGCCGGATGGCCTGCGCCACCTCGCCGGTGGGCGCCGCCATCGCCCCCTGCACCAGCGCCAGGTAGTACTTCTCCACCTGCCGCGCCTGGAACTGCTGCGCCAGCCGCGCGTGGGCGAAGTCGTTGCGCGCCACCACCATCACCCCGCTGGTGCCCTTGTCCAGCCGGTGCACGATGCCCGGCCGCGCCGCCCCGCCCGCCTCCGACAACTGGCCATAGCGGTGCAACAGGGCGTGCACCAGCGTGCCGCTGCGGCTGCCCGCCCCCGGGTGCACCACCAGCCCGGCGGGCTTGTTCACCACCACCAGGTCGTCGTCCTCGTAGAGCACCTCCAGCGGAATGTCTTCCGGCACCAGGGTCGAGCTCGGCGGCGGCGCCAGCGCCACCTCCACCCGGTCGCCCGCCCCCACCGCCGTGCTCGGCCGCAGCCGGGGCGCCCCGTTCACCCGCACCGCCCCCGCCTGGATCAGCCCCTGCAGCCGCGTGCGGCTCATCTCCGGCAGGCAGGCCTGCAGATAGCGGTCCAGCCGCGGCGCCGCCGCCTGGCAGGTGAAGGCCCGCTTGCCCGCCATCGCCTAGGCCGCCGCCACCGCGGCGGCGCGCCGCGACCGCGCCACCCAGATGCCGATCGCCAGCGCGATCATGAACAGGCTGGTGAGCTGCGCGTCCGTCATCAGCCCGTGGAACAACATCGCCTGCGGCTCGTAGTAGCGCAGGAAGTCCACCAGAAAGCGCACCACCCCGTAGCCCAGCAGGTAGACGGCGGTGAGCTGGCCCTCGAACGCCCGCCGCCGCGACAGCCGCCACAGCACCAGGAAGATCACCGCCTCCGCCGCCGACTCCATCAACTGCGTGGGATAGAGCGGCACATTCAGCGGCACCCCCACGGTGGCGTTGGCGTAGGCGTTGTGGAAGGTGATCCCCCAGAACCCGGCGGTGGGCTTGCCATAGCAGCAGCCCGCGGCGAAGCAGCCCAGTCGCCCGATGCTGTGCCCGATCGCCACCCCCGGCGCCACCGCGTCGCCCACCGCCAGCCAGCGCAGCTTCTGCCGGTGCACGTACAGCGTCAACACCAGCAGCGCCCCCACCACCCCTCCATAGAAGATCCCCGCCGACTCCAGGAACCCCACGCTCATCAGGCTGCGCGGATCGTGCAGGTAGTAGCGCCAGTCCTGGATCACCAGGAACAGCTTCGCCCCCAGGATCGCCCCCAGCGCCAAATAGACGGCCAGGTTGAACACCCGCTCCCCGTCCTGGCCAAAGCGCTTGGCGAAGGCGCGGGCGGTGTAGATGCCCGCCAGAAAACCACAGGCCACCAGCAGCCCGTAGGTGTGCAGGGTGAAGCCGCCGATATTGAGCAGTACAGGAAACATAAGAAGTTGCCAGTTGCCAGCGAACTACGAGCCCAGGTCGGCCGGAAGCTCCACCGGCGGCGCCGGCGCCTCGGCGCCGGGGTGGTCGTGCACGATCTCCCACACCAACAGCCCGGCGCCGACCACGATGGCGCTGTCGGCCAGGTTGAACACCGGCCAGCTATGCTGGCCCAGGTAGAACAGCAGAAAATCCACCACCTTGCCGTGCAGGATGCGGTCGAACAGGTTGCCGCAGGCCCCGCCCACGATCAGCGCCATGGCGTAGCCGGTGCGCGGCGTCTGCTTGCTCCGCCACAACAGCGTCAGCACCACCACCAGCGCCAGGCTGCTGGCGGCGATGAGCGCGTCGCGGAAGGCCGGCGCGGCATACTGGAACAGGCCAAACGCCACCCCCGGATTCTCGGCGTGGATGATGCGGAACACGCCCGGAATGACGGTGTGGCTGAAGTCGTCGGGCAACTGGTCCACCATGCCCTTGCTCACCTGGTCGGCGACGAACACGCCCAGGCCGGCGAACAGGTGGCGGAGTTGGAAGCGGCGGGGCATGGCGGCTAGCGCGCGGCGGCGGCCTCCCTCTCCGCCAGCACCCGCCGGCAGCGCTCGCACAGCGTGGGGTTGGCGGCGTCCTCGCCCACCGCCGGCGAATAGGTCCAGCAGCGCTCGCACTTGGCCCCCGCCGCCCGCTCCACCCCCACCCCCGCCGCCGCCGCCGTCTCCACCTCGACCTGCGAGACCACGAACAGCGCCGGCAACTGCTCCCGCTCGGCCTGCAGCAGCGCCGCCTCGGCGGCGGGGGCGCGCAGCACCACCCGCGCCTCCAGCCCGGTGCCGATGCGCTTCTGCTGCCGCGCTGGTTCCAGCGCCTTCAACACCTCTTCCCGCCACCCCAGCAGCCGCTCCCAGCGGGCGTCTTCCTCCGGTGCCTCCAGGCCCTCCGGGAACCAGCTCGCGACATCCACATAGGTTTGCAGATGCACGCTGGCGCCGGAAGTTTCACCCCGCAGCCCCGCCGCCCCCATCTCCACCCACACCTCCTCGGTGGTGAAGGGCAAAAGCGGCGCCAACAGGCGCGTCAGCGTGTCCAGCATCCGCCACAGCACCGTCTGCGCGCTGCGCCGCCCCGGGCTGCGCGGGGCCGAGGTGTAGAGCCGGTCGCGGATCACCTCCAGGTAGAAGGCGCTCAGATCCACCGCCACGAAGTCCGCCAGCCGGCGGTAGCCCTTGTGGAAGGCGTAGTCGGCGTAGTCCCGCTCCACCTCCAGCGCCAGCCGCGCCGCCTGCCGCAGCAGCCGCCGGTCCAGCTCGGCCAGCGCGTCCGTGGCCACCGCGTCGCGGCCGGGGTCGAAACCCTGCAGGTTGCCCAGCAGATAGCGCAGCGTGTTGCGCACCTTGCGATAGGCCTCCGCCAGCCGCTGCAGCAGCTCCGGCGACAGGCTGACCTCCTCGCGGTAGTCGCTGCTCGCCACCCACAGCCGCAGGATCTCGGCCCCGTATTCGCCCGTGATCGCCTCCGGCTCGATGGCGTTGCCCAGCGACTTGTGCATGGTGTGCCCGGCGGCGTCGGTCACCCAGCCGTGGGTCAGCGTCTGGCGGTAGGGCGCCTCGCCGCGCGTGCCCACCGCCACCAGCAGCGAGCTCTGGAACCAGCCGCGGTACTGGTCCCCCCCCTCCAGATACAGGTCGGCGGGGAAGGGCAGCCCGGTGGCGGCATTGAGCACCGCCGCCTGGCTGCAGCCCGACTCGAACCACACGTCCACAATGTCGCGCTCCTGCACGAACCGCCCCTGCCCGCAGCCGGCGCAGCGCACCCCGGGGGCGAGAAAGGCCTCGGGCGGCTCGGTGAACCAGGCGTTCGCCCCGCGCGCCGCGAAGGCGGCCACGATCCGCCGGTCGGTGGCGTCGTCGCGCAGGTACTGGTGGCACTGGGCGCAGGCCAGCACCGGAATCGGCACCCCCCACACCCGCTGGCGCGAGATGCACCAGTCCGGCCGCGTCGCCACCATCTGGCGGATGCGCTCCTCCCCCCAGCTCGGCAGCCAGCGCACCTGGGCAATCGCCTCCAGCGCCCGCCGCCGCAGCCCGCCGCGGTCCATGCCGATGAACCACTGCTCGGTGGCGCGGAAGATGATGGGCTGGTGGCAACGCCAGCAGTGCGGGTAGCTGTGCTCCAGCGGCGCCTCCGCCAGCAGCGCCCCCACCGCCCGCAAGTGCGCCACGATCGCCGGGTTGGCGTCGAAGATCTTCTGCCCGGTGAAGGGCGCCGTCTCCGGCCCGAAAAACCGCCCCTCCCCGTCCACCGGGCACAGCACCTCCAGCTGGTACTTCTCCCCGGTGGCAAAGTCCTCGGCGCCGTGGCCGGGGGCGGTGTGCACAATCCCCGAGCCCTGGTCGGTGGTGATGTAGTCGGCCAGCACCGCCGGTACCTCGCGCTCCAACCAGGGATGGCGGAAGTGCACGCCCTCGAGTTCGCTCCCGCGCAAGCGCGCCACCACGTCGGCCTCGCCCCAGCCCGCCCCCACCGCATCCGAGGTCGCCGCCAGCCGCGCCTCCGCCATCAGATAGGTCTCGCCCGTACGGCTGCGCACCGCCACGTACTCCAACTCCGGGTGGAAGGCCAGCGCCATGCTGGCCGGCAGCGTCCAGGGCGTGGTCGTCCACACCGCCGCGTAGAGCCCGCCGCCCTCCAGCCCCGCCGGCAGCGCCCCGCCGGCGTAGGCGTAGCGCACCCACACCGTCGGGCTGGTGTGCATCTTGTACTCCACCTCGGCCTCGGCCAGCGCGGTTTGGTCGTGCAGGCACCACAGCACCGCCCGCAGCCCCTTGTAGGCGTAGCCCTCGCGGATGAAGGTCAGGATCTGCTCGGCGATCGCCGCCTCGTAGCTGGGGTTGAGCGTCAGGTAGGGCTCGTCCCACTGCCCAAACACCGCCAGCCGCTCGAACCCCTCCCGCTGCAGCGCCACGTACTTGCGGGCGTACTCCTCGCAGCGCCTCCGGATCTCCACCGCCGTCATCCCCGCCTTGCCCGCCCCCAGCTCCTGGTCCACCTTGATCTCGATCGGCAGCCCGTGGCAGTCCCAGCCCGGCACGTAGGGGGCGTCGAAGCCCGCCATCGTCTTCGACTTGATGATGAAGTCCTTCACCACCTTGTTCAGCGCCGTGCCCAGGTGGATGGCGCCATTGGCGTAGGGCGGCCCGTCGTGCAGCAGGAACACCGGCCGCCCCTGCCGCGCCTTCCGGATCTGGGCATACAGATCCTGTTGCCGCCAGCGCTCCAGCCACGCCGGCTCGCTCGCCGCCAGGTTGGCCTTCATCGGGAACGGCGTCTGCGGCAGGTTCAGCGTCGCCTTGAATGAGGATCCGCCCACAGCCTCCATTATACCGGCCCGAACTGGGCCTTCGGGCTAGCCCGGCCCCGCCCCGCCGGCAGCGCGGACCGCCCCCTGCCCCTCCCCCCCATTACAAATTGATGACATGGCGCATAGCCCTGAGCCTTGCTGTCAACGAGCTGTAACGCAATTCCACCCCGCCTGCACAGCATGATCGGTGCGGAGTCTATCTCAGCGCGAAGGAGATCGGTGGTATGACGCAACGACTGTTGACACTGTGTGGATGGTTATTGATGGGCGCGGTTCTGGCCTGGGCGGTGGCCGCGGGCAGCATCCAGGGACGGGTGCTGGATGCCTCCGGACAGACGGTGCCGGGGGCGGCGGTGACCGTCACCAGCGCCAGCGGCGCGGTGGTGCGCGCCACCAGCGACGCCCAGGGCAATTTCCTGGTCCAGGGCTTGGCGGCCGGCGCCTACCAGGTCCGGGTCAGCCAACATGGCTTCGCCGACTTCACCCGCACGGTGGCCGTCGCCGCCGGCCAGCCCGCCCAGCTCGAGGCGCAACTGCAGCTCAGCTCGGTGGTGCAGACCGTGATGGTGCGCGCCGGCGCGGTCAAAGGCGCCACCGTCATGCCCACCGCCACCCAGGTGTTCCAGTCCACCCAGAGCCTGCGCGTGCTCGACCGCGAGCAGATCAACGCCCTCAGCCCGGTGGCCGGCTCCGCCCAGATCATCTCCATCGCCCCCGGCGCCAACGTCACCGGCTACGGCAACACCGGCGCCACCAAGAACACCATCACCCTCAACGGCATCCAGCAGGGCTGGGGCGGCTACGGCGGCTTCACCACCGCCGGCGCCCTCGGCGTCACCTTCGACAGCATCCCCGTCTCCGACGCCGTCACCGGCCTGTGGCAGTCCAACATGTTTCCCCAGTCGGCCATGATCAACGACACCGCCGTCACCTACGGTCCCGGCGATCCGGCCGACCGCGGCTACAACAACATCGGCGGCGGGGTCGAGTTCACCCCGCTGCAGCCCACCGAGAAGATGCACGTCAGCCTCTCCCAGACCCTGGGCAGCTACGGCCAGAAAAACACCGCCTTCGAGTTCACCACCGGCCAATACGACGGCTGGTCGGCGGTGTTCTCCGCCGGCCACGGCAGCGGCAACAGCTTCCGCCAGGCCCCCGACGGCTTTGCCAACCCCAACTACGACAACGCCTTCTACGGCAAGCTGATCAAGAGCTTCAACGCCGGCGACCTCGGCTTCGGCGGCTATTATTCGCTCAGCTCCGGCTACCGCCCCCAGGTCCTGCCCACCACCGCCGTCGCCGGCGTCACCCTCGACGGCACCCCCGCCGGCCCGCTCTACAGCCAGCAGTCCTCCGGCTTCTACTCCACCCTCACCTACGCCGACTACAACAAGTACGACAGCAACCGCATGGTGCTGCTGTGGAGCAAGCTCGACCTCGCCCTCGACCCCACCACCGTGTTCTACAACTCCGCCTGGTTCGAGCGCATCAACCGCCTGCACAACCGCCTCAACGACGTCTACGCCCTCGGTGCCCAGGAGCAGGAGTGGAACAACCCCTTCACCAAGACCTTCGGCGACAAGATGTCGCTGCAGAAGGTGCTGCCCTGGAACACCCTCACCTTCGGCGGCTCGCTGATGCGCTCCACCTACAACGCCCGCAATAACTTCCACAATGCCGCCAACGGCGGCGGCGACAACACCGTCAACATCGGCGCCAAGATCCGCTCCTCCTACTGGAACCAGGAGATGGACAACGCCTTCCTGCAGGACCGCATCCGCCCGGTCTCCTGGCTGACCCTCACCCCCGGCATCCGCTACCTCTACCAGAACATCGGCTACTCCAACGGCGTGCTCAACGACTTCAACTTCGCCCCCGGCGTGGTCGTTCCCACCCACTGCCTGCTCAACGGCGTCTACACCTCCACCCCCGGCAACATCAAGGTGCAGAGTTCCTCCTGCGACGCCACCGAGACCCGCCGCGGCTGGGAGCCCTCCATGAACCTGGCCATCCAGCCCACCCCTTGGCTCAGCCTCTACGGCGGCTTCTCCGAGCAGTTGAAGACGCCGGAGATGGGCGGCGGCGGCGGCCTCTTCCAGGGCGTGGACCCGGCCAGCTACCACCTCGCCCGCGCCCAGTACAGCCAAGCCGGCGTCAAGCTCCACTTCTCCCAGGTGGGCGCGCTGGGCAATGTGCTGCTGGGCGCCGCCTACTTCCACCTGCTCTACGCCGACCAGGAACTGGATGTCGGCCTCGCCAACGGCGACTCCATCGCCGCCAGCGCCTCGTCCGGCTACAACGGCGTCAACTGGTTCTTCGACGCCGACCCCGGCAGCCGCGTCCACGTCTTTGTCAACAGCACCATCGAGCGCGCCCACTACCTCGACTACGTCGTCAACCAAAGCTTCGACTCCAACGGCAACCTGCTCCCCGGCAGCCTCCCCTACAACAACCTGCCGGTCTCCTACGTGCCCCACGCGCTGCTCAACCTGGGCGCCTACTACACCCTGCCGGTGACCGAAAATGTGGTGGTGCAGCCCCGCGTCTGGTACCAGTTCACCGGCAGCCAGACCGTGTTCGACAACACCGTCGGCGCGCCCAGCACCCAGACCATGCCCACCTTCGGCACCGTCAACCTGGGCGTCAACATCCCCATCTCCTGGTTCAACGTGCGCGTCACCGCCCTCAACGTAACCAACAAGCAGTACAACCAGTTCGAGTACATCTCTTCGGGCGGCTACTTCGGCACCCCCAACGGCGGTTACATGCTGGCCTACCCCGGCACGCCGTTCACCGCCTTCGCCACCCTCAGCGTGCACTTCTAACCACCGCATCGGGCCAGTGGCCGGATTCGGCCACTGGCCCGGCGACTTTCGCAACCTTTGTGGGGGCGCGACAGTCTTATAGGCAGCAAGGCGCAGCTGCGGGGGTCGCGCCGCTTTGCCTGCTGGCAAAATCGGCGCGAAAGGCTGCGAACCGGGGCCCCCGGGAGACGAATTCGGCGCGGCCCCAGCGAGGCGCGAGCATGCCGCCCCGCGCTGTTACAGCGGGGCGGCTCACAAGCGGGACGCGCGCCGCAGGCGCGCTGGGGCCCGCGCCCACCATATGCCTTACGAGCCTGATTTTCGCTCCCCCCTCGTTCAGCAGCCCCTGTGGCGCCAACTGGCCAGCGAGGTTCGTGAGCGCCTGTGGCCGCCGCCCGAGCCCGAGCTGAAGCTGGAATCGCAGCCGGTTCCGGTCAAAGACATCTGGGATCGCGAGCGCCATGGGCGCGACCGCCTGCTCTCGCTCGGCATTCACCTGGGGGTCATCGGCATCCTGATGCTGCCGCTGTGGCGGCCGGTGCGCGTCGCCATCCGGCACCAAGTGCAGGTGGAGATGTTTCCCACGCTGCTGGCGCCCGGGCCCTCGCTGCCGCGCATGAAGCACCTCGCCAGTGGCGGCGCGCCCCCCACGCCCAAGCTCCTGCCCCCCAAGCTCAACCCGGTGCAGGCCCCGCCCCAGCTCATTCCGCCCCCGCTCAAGCTCGCCCCCGCCACCGCCGAGGCCAACCTGCCCCTGCCCGAGTTCGGCAACCCCGGCGCCGTGGCCGGACCCCCCGGCACCAGCGCCGGCCCCGGCGGCGCCGGCCCCGGCGGCGTCGGCAATGACCCCAACGGCGGCGGCGACTGCCTCAACGCCCCCTGCGGCATCGGCGGCGACATCAGCGAACCCATCCCCATCTACGAGCCCGATCCCGAGTACACCGATGCCGCCCGCAAGGCCAAGTTCCAGGGCACCGTGGTGGTGGGGGTCATCATCGGTGCCGACGGCCGCGTCTACGACCCCAAAATCGTCCAACCGCTCGGTCTGGGCCTCGACCAGAAGGCGCTGGAGGCGGTCAAGCTCTGGCGCTTCGAGCCCGCCAAAAAGAACGGCCGCCCGGTGCGCGTGGCCGCCAATATCGAGGTCAATTTCCGCCTCTACTGACCCCGTCCGCACCCCGGGAATACTCCCCACCCTCCGGCCGGCAGGGCGGGCCCCGCCTAGGCAGGCCCGAGCCCTCCTACCGGCAACCGGGCCATGGTAGACTGCGTATAATGCAGTGTGGGTTAGGCGTCCACTGCCGGACGCTCCCGCCGAGGACGCCAACGTCATGGCCGACCAGCCCCCCGACCGTGAGGACTACAATTTTCTCCTGGAGCGCAAGTCCTTTGGGCAGGACCTCCTGGAGCAGCTCAAGGACCTCTTTGCCCCGGCCAAACAGCCCGAGCTGGTGCTGGAGTCCAAGCCCATCCCGGTCAAGAGTATTTGGACCCAGCCCAAGCCTCTCTCCAGCCGGCTCGGCTCGGTCGCCGTGCACTTGGCGGTGATCGGCATCCTCATGCTGCCCTTCTGGAAGCCGGTGCGGAAGCAGATCACGAAATTGGTGGACACGCAGCTCTACGTGCCCCCGGCGAACGTGCCGCAACTGCCGCGCATGCGGCACTTGGCCGGCGGCGGCGCTCCCGTGGTGGTGCCCCAGCCCAAGCTGATCCAAACCCCCCAGCCCACCCCCATCGTCGCCCCCGCCGTCATGGTGCCGACGGCGGTGGCCTCCGCCCTGCCCTCCTTCGGCAGCATCGGTCCGATTAGCGGCCCCCCTGGCGCCGGCGGCGGCAGCGGCGGCGGCAGCGGCGGCACCGGTTCCGGCGAAGGCGGCGGCGACTGCGTCGGCGCCAACTGCGGCGAAGGCATGGTGGGCAGCGGCCCGGTGCCCATCTACCAGCCCGATCCGGAGTACTCCGACGCCGCCCGCAAGGCCAAGTTCCAGGGCACCTGCGTGGTGCTGATTACCATCGGTGCCGACGGCCGCGTCAGCCATCCCAAGGTGCTGCAGCCGCTGGGCCTGGGCCTCGACCAGAAAGCCATCCAAGCGGTGCTGTCCTGGCGCTTCATCCCCGCCAAGGATAAGAACGGCCGCCCCATGGCCGTCACCGCCCAGGTCGAGCTCAATTTCCATCTTTACTAGAAAGCGCGGGCACCCGGCTTCGCCGCCCGCGCTCCTGGTCCGCGAGGGCGCGGACGCGGGGGCCCCTCGCCCCGCGACCGCGCGCGGAGGCGCACGGCATGGCGCGTGCGGGAGGCTTGGCCGCCCGCGCTCCTGCCGCGCTCCTAGACCGCGAGGGCGCGGACGCGGGGGCCCCTTGCCCCGCGACCGCGCGCGGAGGCGCACGGCATGGCGCGTGCGGGAGGCTTGGCCGCCCGCACTCCTGCCGCGCTCCTGGTCCGCGAGGGCGCGGACGCGGGGGCTCCTCGCCCCGCGACCGCTCCCCGAGGCGCGCGCTTCCATCGAAATTCAGGAATGGCTGGGGCTCGCGGCCGGCTCCGGGACGGTGGCACGGCGGCGGCGGCCGAAGCGTCCCTGGAAGAGCGACAGCGTCCCGGTGGTGAAGTAGCCCACCACGAACAGCATCAGAAATGGGATGGTGAGGTAGTTCTCCATCTGGAAGGCGTACACCGTCACCGCCGCAAACACCGTGCCCAGCGCCAGCTCCACCAGCGGCGACCAGCCGATCTTGCGCCGGTACTTGCGCTTCTGCGTCCGCGCCAGCGCGCCATCGGCCTTGGTCTCGATCTTGAACTTGGGCGTGCGCTGGAACGAGCTCTTGATCCCCAGCAGCGCCTCCAGCACCGCCCGCGTGTTGGTTACCGTCAGCCCGATGCCGATCGCCATCACCATCGGCATGTAGAGCAGCGTCTTGTACCATGCCCGCGGGTAGAGTTCGCGCTGCGAGGCCAGGTAGAACGACGAGATCGAGCAGGTGGAGGCGATGAACAGCGGCAGGTCAATGTACAGCATCTGGAACCAGCCCTGGTAGAAGCGCACGATCATCGCCGGCAGCAGCAGGGTGCAGAGCACGATCATCAGCGGGTAGCTGATGTTGGCGGTGAGGTGGCACCAGGCCTCGACCTTGTGGTGCACGTCAATGTCCTTGCGCCGGAACAGCCGCGGCAGGATCTTCTTCGACACCTGGATCAGCCCCTTGGCCCAGCGCGCCTGCTGCACCTTGAAGGCGTTCATCTCCACCGGCAGCTCCGACGGGCACTCCACCTGCGGCAGGTAGAGGAACTTCCAGCCGCACAACTGTGCCCGGTAGCTCAGGTCGGTGTCTTCGGTCAGGGTGTCGTGCTCCCAGCCCCCCGCCTCCTCGATCGCCTTCCGCCGCCACACCCCGGCGGTGCCGTTGAAGTTGAAGAACAAATCGGCGCGGTGCCGGCCGCCGTGCTCCATCACGAAGTGGCCGTCCAGCAGGATCGCCTCCACCCGCGTCAGCCAGGAGTAGTCGCGGTTGATGTAGCCCCAGCGCGTCTGCACCATCGCCAGCTTGGGGTCGGTGAAGTAGTCCACCGTGCGCCGCAGGAAGTCGGCGGGCGGCACGAAGTCGGCGTCGAAGATGGCGATCAGCTCGCCCCGCGCCACCTGCATCCCCGCCTCCAGCGCCCCCGCCTTGTAGCCATGGCGGTTGCTGCGGTGCAGGTAGACGATGGGCTCGCCCAGCGCCGCGAAGCGCTCCACCACCGCCCGCGCCACCTCCCGCGTCTCGTCGGTGGAGTCGTCCAGCAGTTGAATCTCCAGCCGCTCGCGCGGGTAGTCGAGCTTGCAGATGGACTCCACCAGCCGCTCCGCCACGTACTGCTCGTTGTAGATGGGCAACTGCACCGTCACCACCGGCAGCTCGGCGAAGCGCTCCGCCGGCGCGGTGGGGCAGCGCTTGCGGTGCCGGAAGTAGCGGTACACCAGCACGTAGCGGTGAAAGCCGTAGAAGGCCAGCACCGCCAGCACCGCAAAGTAGGGAATCAGCAGCGCCATGTCGAAGCTGTTGGCCTGATACAGCGGCAGATTCGCCGGACCCACCGTGAAGGTCCGGTCCAGCAGTTGCGTGCGCACATAGTGCAGCAGCGGATTCTGCGTCGGCGTGCCCGCCTGCAGGAGCCAAAGCGCCAGTCCCGATAGGCTATAGTAGCGGTGGGGGAGAATCGCCATTCGTCTACGCATGCCTGCGTTTCGCGGCTCTTGGATCGTGCTCGCCGTGCTGCTGGAGGCTGCCCTCGCCGTCGTCGTCCGGCTGGCGCAGGCGCCGGTTTTCCCGCTGCTGCCCGGCCTCGCGTGGATCTCGGCGGCAGGACTAGTTTACCTGATCGCGGCGGCGGCGGTGCTGCACAGCCCGCCCCAACGCCTCCCCCGGGTGCGTTGGATCCTCTTGGCGGCGCTGGTGTTTCGCCTGACTCTGCTGCCGCTCACCCCCACCCTGGCGGGCACGGCGATGCGCTTCCGCTGGGATGGCAAGATCCAGCAGGCGGGCTTCAATCCCTACGCCTACGCCCCCCAAAATGCGTTCTTCAACCCCATCCGCTCCCCCCAGGAGGCGGCGGCGCTGCCCGAGCCCGGCGTGGCCGCCTACCACCCCCCGCTGGCCGAGTTGCTCTTCCGCTGGAACTACGCCTGGTTTCCCGGCCTCCGCGCCCAGAAGATCCTCGTCACCGCCCTGGACCTGCTCTTGCTGGGCGTCTTGGTCCGCATGCTCAAGCGCCGCCAGCAGCCTCCGCAGTGGGTGCTGCTCTATGCCTGGTCGCCCTTGGCGGTCTTCGAGGTCGCCGGCAACGGACACCTGGAGCCCGCCGCCGCCCTGTTCGCGCTTTTGGCCCTGCACTGGGCCGGCCGCCGCCTGCGCCCCGCCGCGCTCGCCCTCGCCTCCGCCGCCCTGACCCAGTGGTACGCCCTGCTGCTGCTCCCCGCCGTGCTCGCCCCCGCCGGCCGCCGCTGGCTCTCCTCCCTCGCCTGGCTGCTGGGCTGGGGGGCCGTGCTCACCCTCCCCTTCCTCTTTGCCAACCAACAGTTCCTGCTGGGCCGCATCGCCGCCAACCTCCGCGCCCACTTCGCCGCCCAGGTCCCCTACAACGCCAGCCTCTTCGCCCTGCTGCATGCCTGGTTTGGCCCGCCCGCCGCCGCCGCGGTGGCGGCCCTGCTGGTGGCGGCCGCGGTGGCCACCACCCGGGCGCGCCACCTCGAGCCCCTACGCGCCGCCTTTGTCATCCTCGGCGCCCTGCTGCTGGCCCTGCCCCAGGTCCATCCCTGGACCTTGCTCTGCCTGCTGCCCTTGCTGGTCTTCTTCCCCGAGGCGCCCTGGCTCTACTTCTCCGTCGCCGTGCTGTGGGCCTACGCCGTCGCCCCCCATCCCTTCCTGGTGGCGCTCGAGTACCTCCCGCTCTATGCCCTGCTGGCCTGGCAGGCGCTGCGCCCCCGGCGGCGGGCGCTCCCGCAGGCCGCGGCATGAGCCCCCCCGCCCGCCTTGTGCTGGCCTCCGCCTCGCCCCGCCGCCGCGAGCTGCTCGAGGCCGCCGGCTTCGAGGTCGAGGTGCGCCCCGCCCCGCTGGACGAGACCCCGCTCCCCGGCGAGGCCGCCGCCGACTACGTCCTGCGCCTGGCCCGCGCCAAGGCCCGCGCCCTCGCCGCCCCCGGCCTGGTGCTGGGTGCCGACACCGTGGTGGTGGTGGACGGCGACCTGCTGGGCAAGCCCGCCAGCGACGCCGAGGCCGCCGCCATGCTCGCCCGCCTCGCCGGCCGCGAGCATCAGGTGCTCACCGGCGTCTGCCTGCGCGATCCCGCCCGCAACCGCGAGGCCGCCCGCGCCGAGACCACCCGCGTCTGGTTCGCCCCGCTCTCCCCGCAAGAGATTGCCGACTACGTCCAAAGCGGCGAGCCCCGCGACAAGGCCGGCGCCTACGCCATCCAGGGCCGCGCCGCCCGCTTCATCCCCCGCATCGAGGGCTCCTACTCCAACGTCGTCGGCCTCCCCCTCGCCACCGTCTGGGACCTCTGGCGCCAACTGGCGGGCTGAGGCCGCTATCGCCGCGGCCCGGGGAAGATCTCCGCGCCCGCCCTGCGGCCGGCGTCGGCCAGGCTCCGGTCCAGCGTGGCCAGCGGCGCATCGTTGCGGATGGCCGCATCCAGATACGCGGCGTCGTAGGCCGAAAGCCGATAGGCCCGGGCGAGCGGTAGAACGTTGCCCACACTTTCGGAGACGCTGAGCGCATCCTGCTGGATCGCGAGACCGTTCAACAGCTCCAGGTAGCGGCTAACATCGGGCTGTCGAATGCGCTTCTGCCGCTCCGCGACTGCCAGGGCATTGGCGATTTCCAGCGGCCAAATCGCCGGCACCAGCGCCTCCCGCTCCGCCAGCGCCGCCAGCACGGCCTCCGCGTAGGCGCTGGCCTCATCGGCAAAGCACCAAGCCAGGGCAATCGAGGCGTCCAGCACGATCGGCGTCAATGGCGCCGTCCCTCCTGCACCATCTCGCGCACGCTCAGGCTCCCGGGTTTGACGCGGCGGCGCAGCGCGGCCAGTCCGGCTACCACCTCCGCGTGGCTCACGCGCCGCACCGGGTGGACCGGAGCCAGCACCGCCACCGCGACGCCGTGGCGCGAAATGGTGATCGTCTCCCCGCGGCCGACCCGATCCAGCAGCTCCGAAAGGTGCGTCTTCGCCGCAAAAGTTCCCACGGATTTCATCGGCCCCTCCTGTAATCTAGTTTACGCTAGTTGGACTTGCCCTGGGCCCGCTTGCCCGGCGCCACGGAACGTGGCCCGTTCCCGGTCGCCAGCCAGCGCAGCGCCTCCCAGGCGCTCTCCATCGCGGCCCCGCCGCTGCACTGCGTGCTGGGGCGCGCCTACTTCTGGTTGCCCGCCGCCGGGCCTTGCCCCGGGTACTTGGGCGCGGAGAGATAGCCGATCAGGGTCTTCTTGTCCATCTGGTAGACCACCAGCTCGTTGAGCGCGTGGTCGCTGCCCACCAGGAACTGCACCGGCTCGTTCAGCGTCTTGTCCTTCTTCTCCACCTTGGCGTCGTCGGCGTAGACCTCGATGGTGTACTTCTTGTGCTTGAAGTCGATCTTCTTCACCTGCAGCGCGATGGCGCCGATGCGCACCGGCTGCTTGGTCTTGGTCAGCTTGAACTCGAAGTAGCTGCGCGCCCCCGAGCGCTCCAGCACGCTGAGCTGATTGCGCGTGGTGGCGATCAGCCCGCTCTGCACCCCCAGGTCGCCGATGGTGCTCTTCAACTGGGCCTTGGTGGCGGCCAAGTCGGCCTGGGTCTTGGCGATCTCCGTTTGCGCGGTGGTGAGGCCGCCCTTGACCCCGGTGATCTGGCCGTTGATCGCCCCCAATTGGGTGCCGGTCTGCGTCTTCACCGACTCCAGCTCGCTCACCGCCTGCTGCTGCTGCTGCGCCAGCGTCTGCGTCTGCTGCTGCGTGCTGGCGAGTTGCGCCTGCGTGGCCGAGACCTTGTTCTGCACGTCGCTGGCGGTGGAGCGCAGCCGCGCCAACTCGGCGTTGCTCAGGTGCAGCCGGTCCTGCAGCACGTGCAGGTCGGCCGCCTGGGTCTTCGCTTGTTGCTGCAAATCCGCCACCTGCAGGGCCAGCGCCTGATTCTGCGCCTTCGCCCAGAAGTAGCCGCCCGCCGCCACCGCGATGATTGCCACGGCCAGCAGGACGCCCAGGGACTTGCTCATTCCCGGCGCGGGAGCCGGCGGGGGAGAGGTGTCCTCTTCAAACATGTATCCAGCTTAGCAGCTTTCACCGCCCTCCACGCCCCCCCCGGCCGCGCCCGCCCCGCCCCGGCGTGGGTGCCCCGACGTTCAGGTTTTGGTAGTTCATGGCGGCGTTGAGCAGCAGCGAAAACTCGCCCGAAGTCTCATTGCGCCAGAAGGGATTTCCGGCAAACAGCAGGATGTGTCCCTGTCCGTGGCGGGCATCCACCACCAGCGGCTGGCCGGCGAGGGCCTGGCCGCCCACCAGCAGGCCGCTGAGCAGCAGGTCGTGGGCGTTGGGCACAAAGCGCACAATCACCCGCGGCGCAGGCCCGGCGGCGCCACCACGGCCGAAGAAGCCGCCGCGCCCGGCCGCCAGCTCCGCCGCGGTGGGGTTGTGGCCGCCCAGCGACTCCTTCAGCAGCGCGGCGTCGGAAGGCCGGGCCTGGATCACGTTGGGCTCGGTCAGGCTCCCAATCCCGCTGGTGCGGGCATTGCCGCCGCGGCCGCCGAAGCCGCCAAACCCGCCCCGCCCGCCCCCGCCGGTGGCCAGCAGCAGGCCCGTGGTGTAATAGACGTCCAATTTCGGGCTGTAGCCGTAGGCGATCGGGCTGTCGGCGTCGCTGATCTCCGCCCGCAGCACGTCGCCGCGCGCGTTCAGCCCCTCCCGCCCCTGCGGAGGCTGCCGGGTCATGACCCCGGCCGCCATGCCGGTGTCGGTCGCCAGCGCCATCGCCGGCCCCACCGTCACCAGCAGCCCGCCGGCGTTCACAAACTGTTCCAGGTGCTCCAGCCCGGCGATGCCCAGCCCGCCGCGGATGTCGGGCGTCGCGTCCAGGCCCGGCGGCGCCAGGTCGGGCATGTCGGGGGTGTTCTCCCACGGAATCGGCTTGGCCCCGCTCACCCCGTTGAGAAAGCTGGTCAGCGAGTAGCCCACCGGCGGAATGATGATCACGTCGAACCGGGAGCGCAGGTCCGCGGTCTGGCGCAGCGTGGTGTCGGCGATGTAGGTGTAGGGGATCTTGAGCTGGTCGAACGAGATCCGGTACCAGCCGTCCGACGCCGTGCTCTGCCAGTTGTGCATCACCGCGATGCGCGGCGCCGCCAGCGCGTGCGTCGGCACCTGCGGGGCGGCGCTCAGCGCCGTCGCCTCCACCCCGGCGGCGCGCGCCGCGGCGGCGATGGCCCCCGCGTCGGCGTGGGCGATGATCACGCTGCCGGCGTTGAAGTGGTGGCCGCCGGCGTCAAACCCCTTCTCCGCCACCTGCATCGGCGTCGCCGCCAGCCGGTAGCGGAAGCTCGCAATATTCGGATCGGCGTTGGCGTTGACGGCGAACACGCTGCCCGCGCCCCGCGCCCCGCCCGGCGCCGCCACGAAATCGGGCACCTTGGTCATCCCCACCTGCAGCACCGCCGGGTCGGCGATCTTCACCGTGGTGATGTTGGCCAGCGCCCCCATGGTCCAGCCGGTGTCGTCGTAGGGCGGCGGCGCCGTGGGCGCGTAGAACTCCTGCCCCAGCAGCATGTCGGCCTCGCGGCTGTAGGGCTGGTCCATGCGGATGATGTAGCTGCCGGCGGGGAAGTGGCGTTCGCTCGCCTGGCCGCTCCCGCCCGGCACCGTGCCGGCGGCGGAAAACGCCGCGGTGGCGCGGTCTATCTCCACCCCCTGGTATTGCAACTGGTCCAGCAGCCGCGCCTGCAACCCCGGGCGCGGATCGTTGCCCGGAAACACCCAGGCCGCCGGCCCCTCGGTCGTCGCCTTCTCCACCGAGTGCAGGCTCTTCAAATAGAAGTCGCGCAGGAACTCCTCGTGGTTCTTGGCCACGTTGCTGATGGAAAACAGGATGCCGCTCTCCTGCATGTTGATGTTGTCGCGCGCCGACCAGTTCACCCGCGGCAGCGGCGGGCTGGGCCGGTACCACTGCAGGCTGGTGTCGCTCGGCGGCGCGCTGGCGATGCGGGTGTCCGCCCCCCCGTTCCCCTGGGTCTCGTAGAAGCGCCCCACCGCGTTGTGCCCGATCGCCACATACAGCATGTAGTTGGGCGCCCAGCCGTCGAAAAAGCCGTGCGTCCACGCCCCGATCACCCCCTGCTCGTTGAGATGGTCAATGTCGTAGTACGCCATCCGCTGCCACTCGTTGATCTCCAGCGGGTCCAGCCAGGGGTTGTAGGGCCCGGTGCCGGTGGAGATATACAGGTAGGGCACCGACTCGTGCAGGTCGTGCAGCACCGTCGGGTGCCATTGCAGGAAGGCGTTCATCATGTTGCGCGACAGGTCCAGCGCCAGCGTCAGCCCGTCGCGGTTGTCGTCGTGGTCCACATAGTGCCCCCACCAGATCAGCCCCGGCTGCGGGTCGTTGGGGTGGGCCTTGTGGTGCATGTAGAGCTCGACCTCGCGGTCGCGCCCGTCGGTCTCCGTTGCCGGGGTGATGAGCACGATCTCGTGCTGGCGGATGTTGCGGATGAAGGGCGTCTCCTCCACCGCCAGCCGGTAGGCCAGCTCCATCAGCATCTCCGGCGAGCCCGTCTCGGGCGAGTGGATCGAGCCCGCCGCCCAGTACATGGGCTTGCCCTGCGCGATCAGCGCGTCGGCGGCGCCGGCGCTCAGCCCGCGCGGGTCCGCCAGCTTGGCGGTGATGTCCTTGTAATGGTCGAGGTTGGCGATGGTGGCCGCGTCCGAGACCGCCACCAGGATCATCTCCCGCCCCTCCTCGCTCTTGCCGATGTCAAACACCTTCACCCGCTTGCTCTGCGACTCCAGGTGGCGCATGTAGGCGTCAATCGTCTCGATCTTGTCGAGCACGTTGGGCGCCCCGATGATGTGCCCCAGGAACTTGTCCGGCGCATCCACGCACGCGCTGAAGGGCAGATGGTTGGTCAGCGTCGTGTCAAACTGCGGCAGCGTGGTGTCTTTCAGGATCTGGGCGGTGTAGGCGCTGTCGTCGTGGGTGGCGCACTGCTGGGCCGCGGCCCACCCGGCCAGCAGACACAGTCCAGCAAGACATGACAAAAGTGAGCGCAGGCGCATGCGGAAAGTCCCCCGCACGGTTATACCAGAATTGGCCAGTTGGGGGCCAGCTTTTAGGGTTTGCGGGCGCGGATGAAGGCGCTGAGGAATTTGCCGTCGAGTTCGGGGGCCAGCGCGTCGGCGTCCAGTCTGGCGCTGGCCAGGAACGCGCGCGCGTCCTCGGCGCGGTAGATGCGCGTGGGCTCGACGCTGATCGCGGTGAAGCCGGCCGCCGCCAGCTTGGCCGTGTACTCCTCCTCCTGCAACGCGCCGGCGATGCAGCCCACCCACAATTCCATATTGCGCCGCAGCTCGGGCGCGACCGCGCCCCGCACCACCACGTCGGAGACGGCCAACCGCCCGCCCGGCTTGAGCACCCGGAAGGCCTCGGCCAGCACCCGGTCCTTGTCCCCCGCGAGGTTGATGACGCAGTTCGAGATCACCACGTCCACATGGTTGTCAGGCAGCGGAATCGCCTCCAGCCGCCCCTCCAGGAACTCGGCGTTGGCCACCCCCGCCGCGCGCTGGTTGGCGCGCGCCAGCGCCAGCATCTCCGGCGTCATGTCCAGCCCATAGGCCTTGCCCGTCGGCCCCACCCGCCGCGCCGAGAGCAGCACGTCGATGCCGCCGCCCGAACCCAGGTCAAGCACCACCTCGCCCGCCTGCAGCGCCGCCAGCGCGGTGGGGTTGCCGCAGCCCAGCGAGGCCGCCAGCGCCGCCGCCGGCACCGCCCCCGCCTGCTCCGCCCCATAGAGGTTGCCCGAGATCGGGTCGCAGCAAGCGCTGCCAGCCGCCCCGCTGCCGCAGCACGCCCCCGCTCCCGCCCCCTCGGCCACCCGCGCCGCCGCCGCACCATACCGCGCCCGCACCTGCTCCGCCAACGTTTCCAGTTTCGTTTCGTTCGCCATGCTTTCCCCCTCCCATCCGCGCTCGCTATTTCGATATTACCACAACTATTGATGTGCGCCGGGTACGCGCTTCGCGGGGGTCGCGCCGCTTTGCCTGCTGGCAAAATCGGCGCGAAGGGCTGCGAAATTCCGCAGGGGCAGACGTGCCAGTGGCGCGTCTGCGCCCCCGGGAGACGAATTCGGCGCGGCCCCAGCGAGGCGCGAGCACAAGCGGGACGCGCGCCGCAGGCGCGCTGGGGCCCGCGCCAACCATGGTTGCACTGCCGTACGGAATAGTAGAAGATGGGTGGGCAATGAAGCCGTTCCCTCCCGGCTTATACGACCTTCTCCTGACTCGCAGCGCCCAGCAGCGTCTGGACGCTACCGAACTTCAGCGGGAGATCGATGCGCTCGAGAGCCCAGAAACCCCAACCTACCTAGCCCGCCACCTGGTGCAGCAGATTCGGACCGCCTTCGCCGGCCTGGATCCGGCGCAGCAGGTGCGCTTGGCCAATGTCCTGCTCGGCGTTGTCCGCGAGCTCGACCCCGAGGTCGGCACTGACCTCGTAGCCGATCCTCCTCAAATCCTCCGGGCGCTCTACCGCGTGCCCCCAGCGCCGACGCAGCCCCGAACCCCGCTCTCGGTCAACCACCTGCTAATGAACACGCCTGGCGCTCCGAAGCTGGCCTATGAACTGGAGTCGGAGATGGCCAACGCCGACCGCGTCCGCATGATTGTGAGTTTTATCCAGTGGCGGGGCTGGCTGCGACTCAAGCCAGCATTCGAAGATCTCGCTGCCCGCAATTGCCCGGTGCGCATCCTCACGACAACCTATATCGGCGCCACCGACCTGGATGCCCTCGAGGCACTGGCTGCCCTCCCCAACGTCAGCATTCGCATCTCACTGGATGGGCGACGAAGGCGACTTCATGCCAAGGCATGGCTCTTCGAACGGGATAGTGGCTTCGGCAGCGCTTATGTTGGTTCGGCCAATTTGTCCGGACCTGCACTCGAAGACGGCATCGAATGGACGGTCAAGCTCAGCCAGGTAGAAGCTCCTGCCATCCTGGAGACCTTCCGCGGGGCCTTCGACACCCTGTGGCAAGACCCCGAGTTCGAGCTCTTTGACGCCGCCTGTGTGCCGCGGGTAGCCGAAGCGCTGCAACTTGCTCGTGCCGGAGGACGGCCGAGCACCCCAATCCGCTTCGTTGATCTCAAGCCCCACCCCTATCAACAGGCCACGCTAGACCAGCTCGAGGCGGAGCGACGCGACCGGAACCACATGCGCAACCTGGTGGTGGCCCCCACCGGTACCGGCAAGACCATGCTCGCCGCGTTTGACTACGCCCGTCAGCCCGGCCGTCGCCCCCGCCTACTCGTGCTTGCCCACCGCGCGGAACTACTCGAGCAAGCCCAGAGCGCCTTTCGCTACGTGTTGCGCGACGAGAGCTTCGGCGAACTCCTCGCCGCCTCCCGGCCGACCAGCTTCGATCATCTTTTCGCGACCGTCCAAAGCTTCAACAGCCGCGGCCTGCTCTCACAGTTCGGGCCCGACTACTGGCAGTTCGCCGTGCTGGATGAGGCCCACCACGTCCCGGCGGAGTCCTATCGCAACTTGGTGGCCGCCTTGCGCCCGAGGATTCTGCTCGGGCTCACCGCCACTCCCGAGCGCACTGACGGCGAGAGCATCCTTCCCTGGTTCGACGGTCGCATCGCCGACGAGATGCGTCTCTGGCACGCGATCGAGCGTCAGTACGTGACGCCGTTCGACTACTACGGCGTCGCCGATGGAACGGACCTCGCCGAGATACACTGGCGGCGCGGCGGTTACGCGGTGGAGGACCTGGAGCGTCTCTATGTCGGCAACGCCCGCCGTGCAGAGCTGGTGTTGAAACAATTCGCTGATGCCTACGGAGCGGTCGAGCAGGCCCGTGCCTTAGGATTTTGCGTCAGCGTCGCCCACGCCGAGTTCATGGCGGAGGTGTTTCGCAGAGCCGGCGTAGCGGCGGAGGCGGTGACCGGGCAATCCCCCGAAGAGGCGCGCCGAAAAGCTCTACCGCGACTGCGCAATCGCGACATCAACGTACTCTTCACCGTTGACCTGTTCAACGAGGGCATTGACATCCCGGAAGCTGACTGCGTGCTCTTGCTGCGGCCCACCGAGAGCGCCACCGTCTTCTTGCAACAGCTCGGCCGCGGGCTGCGCCTGTGCTCCGGCAAGACCAGTTGCCTGGTGCTGGACTTCATTGGCAACCAGCACAGCAACTTCCGCTTCGATGTACGCTATCAGGCCCTGCTGGGCGGGACGCGGCGTAGCTTGGTTCAGGCACTGGAGACGGAAACCTTCCCCCTACCAGGAAACTGCTATGTCCGCTTCGACCAGGAGTCGCGCCGCACCGTCCTGGCAAACCTCAAAATGCGCCTGCGTTCTTCGCGGGCGCAAATGGCCCGCGAGCTGCGCGCTCTCGCCGAGGAGCTGGGCACCCCGCCCAGCCTCAACCAGTACCTCCGCCACGCGGAACGCGAGCTCGAGGACGTCTACAAGGGAAGCTACGGCTGGTCGCAGTTGCTCTTCGAGGCAGGGTTGTTGGCGAGCGGGCTGGAGCCCGATGCAGCGCAGACCAGCCTCAGACTTCAGCGCCTCCTGCACGTGGACTCCCCGGCTCGGCTCGACCTCTACCGCTCGCTCGTTTCCGGCGCGCGCCAGCCGCAGGAGCTGACTGAAGCGGAGCGACGGCTTGTATTGCTGCTCTCCCTCCGGCTGCGAGCCGAAGCGCCAAGGATATGGGACGAGGCGATCCAGATCCTGCGCGCTACGCCCGTCCTACAGGATGAGTTCCTGCAGCTCTGCGACGCCCTCGCCGATCGCATTGCCCTTCACAAAGACGAGGGGTCGGTAGTACCAGAAATGCCGCTGGTCCCCCATCGTCGCTACCATAGTGACGAGATTCTGGCTGCCATCTTTGGAACATGGATGCGGCCACCTCGCGAAGGTGTTTACCGAGTTGCTTCCAACAAGATCGAGCTGTTGTTCGTGACCCTAGACAAATCCGAAAAGCACTTTTCTCCAACCACGCGCTACGAGGACTACGCCCTCAGTCCCACCCAGTTCCACTGGCAATCCCAGAGCACCACCAGCGCGGACTCGCCTACCGGCCTGCGCTACTGTGGCCGCGGTGACGCCGCCTGGGAGTTCTGGCTGTTTGTCCGCCAGCGGCGCGGCGACGCCTATGCGTTCCTGGGCCCGGTGACCCACTCTTCCTCCCACGGCAGCCGCCCCATGACCATCACCTGGAACCTAAAATACCCGATGCCCGCCGCCGTATTGGAGACCTCAGCATCGCTCCAGACCGCCTGATCCCTACCCCTCTGCCAGCAGCGCCCGCAGCTTGTTTTGCAGCCCCTTGTAGCTGATGCCGAGCTGGTGGGCGGCGCGGCGGCGGTTCCAGTGGGTGGCGGCCAGCGCCTGCAGGATGGCCTGGCGCTCGGCCTGCCAGGCGGCGCGGCGGCCGATCTCCACCAGCGGCAGCGCCGGCGCCGGGCTGGCGGGCTCGACCGCCGCCGGCGCGGCCGCGCTGGCCTCGGCCGCCGCCGGCGCCAGCAACTCCTCCAGCACCGCGTCCTCGCTGCCCAAAATGACGTAGCGCTTGATCAGGTTCTCCAACTCCCGCACATTGCCCGGCCAGCCGTGCCCCTCGAAGCGCCGCTGCAGCGCCGCCGACAGCGGCGCCGCCGGACAGCGGTACTGGCGGGTGTACTTGTCCAGGAAAAAGTCGGTCAGCAGCGCCAAGTCGCCGCGCCGCTCCCGCAGCGGCGGCAGGTGGATGGCGATCACGTTGAGCCGATAGAACAGGTCGCGCCGGAACGCCCCGGCGTGCACCGCCGCCTGCAGGTCCACGTTGGTGGCCGCCATCACCCGCACGTCCGCGCTGCGCGTGCGCTGCCCCCCCAGCCGGCTGAACTCGCCGTCCTGCAACACCTGCAGCAGCTTGGCCTGCTGCGGCAGCGGCATCTCGCTGATCTCGTCCAGCAACAGCGTCCCGCCGCCCGCCAGCTCGAACCGCCCCGACTTCGGCCGGTTGGCCCCGGTGAACGCCCCCGCCTCGTAGCCAAACAGCTCGCTCTCCCACAGCTCCTGCGGGATGGCGGCGCAGTTGATCTTGGCCATCCCCGCCTCGCGCCCCGAGTGCGCCGCCAGCAGCCGCGCCGCCACCTCCTTGCCCGTCCCGCTCTCGCCCAGCAGCAGCACCGTGAGGTTGGTGCGGGCCACCTGCGCAATCGTCCGCCGAATGGCCGCGATCGCCGGGCTCGAGCCCAACAGCGGCGTGGGCGCCGTCGGCAGCGGGGCGGGCGCGGCCGCGAGGGCAAGGCTTGCAGGTTCCAAGCCGCCACCATAGCCCAGATTCCCGCTTCGGGAATCCCCCCAGAGGGGGGTCCGCCGCCCGGCCGCCGCGGGACCCCCGCCCCGAGCCGCCGGCGCCGAGAGCCACGCCCCTGCGCCCCGGGACATCCAATCCACGGGGCACTGCGCGATCCCAGGAGGAGCCTGCGTGGATACCGAGCCGCCGAGCGGGCCCATTCCGCCGCAGGCCATCGTCGAGGTCTTCAACGAGCCCAGCGCGGAGATGTTTCCCCAACACCTGGGCGCGCTCACCAGCGTGCTGCGCATGGCGCTGCTGCCGGGCCTGGAGCTCACCCTCCCCACCACGCTCCACCTGCTGCTCGATATCGCCCAGTCGGCGGTGCCCTCCGACCGCCAACTGATCGTCTTCGCCGCCCCGCAGGAGCCCGACTCGCGCCTGCAGATGGGCCGCCACTTCGACCCGCCCCCGCCGCCCGAGTTGCCCGCCAACACCCTGCACGCCTGGGTGGGCCGCATCGGCAAGCCGCTGGTGGTGGAGTTGGGCCTCGATCCCGCCATGGATGGCTACCTCCAGCGGGTGTCGGCGCGCGCCGCCGTGGCCGCGCCCTTGTTTCTCGAGCACGACTGGGCCGGCTCGCTGCAGCTCTTCCGCGCCGGCGCCGACCCCTTCACCGCAGTGGACGGCCGCCTGCTCTGGCTGCTGAGCCTGCTGGCGGAGAACCAAATGGCCCGGATCCAGTCCATGCAGCAGTTGACCCGCCTGGCCTACACCGACTACCTCACCGGCGTGCGCGCCCGCGGCTACTTCGAGCAGGCGCTGGAGCAGGAGGTGCACCGCACCCTGCGCCAGTCCTCCTCCTGCGGCCTGCTGCTCGCCGATCTGGACGACTTCAAGACCGTCAACGACCGTTTTGGCCACCGCGCCGGCGACGAGGTGTTGCGCCAGTTCGCCCGCCTACTGACCCGCGACATGCGCGAGGTGGATACGGTCGCCCGCTTCGGCGGCGACGAGTTCGCCATCATTCTGCCCGAGACCCACGAAGACGGCGTGCGCCTGGTGGCGCAGCGCATCGGCGAGGCGGTGCGCACCCACCCCTTCCGCATTCCCGACACCGACATCCAAATGCAGCTCAGCCTGAGCCTGGGCATCGCCCTCTGCCCCGCCGACGAGCGCCGCCCCGACCAACTGCTGCGCGCCGCCGACTTGGCGCTCTACCAGGCCAAGCAGGGCGGCAAGGACCGCCCCTTCTTCTGGCGCGAGTTGCGGCGCATTTCCTGAACCCGGCCGGGACCAAGCGCGCTACTCCGGCGTTTCGGCATCGTCCTTCAGCGTGAAGGGCTCCGGCACCACGGCGCCGGCGCGCTTCACCAGCATCTCCACCCGGCCCTCGGCGGCGTCCAGTTGCTTGCGGCACTCCTCCACCAGCGTCATGCCCTCTTCAAACAGCTTCAGCGAATAGTCCAGCGGCTGCTCCACCCGCTCCAACTCGGCGACGATCGCCTCCAGGCGCTCCAGGCTCTGCTCGAACCCAACCGGTTTAGCCATGCTGTCCTTCCTTGTGCATCAGCGGCAGGTAGGCGGCGCCCAGCAGTCCGGCCTCGGCGCCCAGGGCGCTGGGCACGATGCGCGTGGGGGTGGAGCGCGCCACCAGCGAGCGCTTGCTCACCTCCGCCATCATGCTGGGGGCGAAGGCGTCCCAACCCCGCGCCACCCCTCCCCCCACCACATACAGCGGCAGGTTGAAGATGTTGATCAGGTTGGCCAGGCCCACGCCCAGCGACCGCCCCACCATCTCGAAGATCTCGCGCGCCACGATGTCGCCCTGCTTGGCCTTGATGTAGACGATCTCGGCGGTGAGCTCGCCCAGCTCCTCGGCCTCGCGCGCCAGCCCGGGCGACCGCCCCACCCGGATCGCCGCCGTGGCCATGCGGGTGATCGCTCCGGCGGCGGCGTAGGCCTCGATGCACCCCAGGTTGCCGCAGCCGCAGAGGGCGCCGTTGGGGTCAATGGTCATGTGGCCCAGCTCGCCCGCCATGCCGGCCATGCCGTGCCAGATGCGGCCGTTGAGGATCAGCCCGCCGCCGATGCCGGTGCCCACCGTCAGCATGCACAGCCCGCTCACCTCGCGCCCCGCACCCACCCACTTCTCTCCCAGCGCGGCGGCGTTGGCGTCGTTTTCCAGGATCACCGGCGTGCGCAGCCGCCGCTCCAGGTCGTCGCGCACCGGAAACCCGCTCCAGCCCGGCAGATTGGGCGATTGCCGGATGGTGCCCTTGGCCAGGTTGATGATGCCGGGCACGCCGATGCCGATGCCCACCATCTGCGCCCCGGCCAGCCGCTGCTCGATCTCGGCGATGGCCGCGCACATGTCCGCCACCACGCGCTCGCGCCCCTCTTTCACCTCGGTGTCGAGGTTGATGCGCTCCAAGAAGGCGCCATCGGATGCCACCGCGGCAATGCGCAGGTTGGTGCCACCCAAATCCACGCCGATGGTGAACGCCGTCATGCCAAGCAGTATGGCAGGGCCAGTGGCCGCTGGCCACTTGCAGTTGCCAGTTCCCCGTTGCCAGTTGCCAGCAAGCCCAGCGCCGCCCCACCCTCAAAAGTTGCCCCGACGCCCACTGTTCACTGTCCACCGTCCACTGTTCACTTCTTCTGACACGCCGGGCAAAAATGCGCGCTGCGGCCGGCCAGCACGATGCGCTGAATCGCCCGGCGGCAGCGGGGACAGGGCTCGCCGGTGCGGCCATAGACGCGGTGGCGCAGGTGGAACCACCCCGGCTCGCCATCGCTGCCGACGTAGTCGGAGATGGACGAGCCGCCGGCGGCGATGGCCTCGCGCAGCACCGCGCGCATCGCCTGCCGCAGCCGCAGCAGGCGCGGGCGCGAGACGGCGCGGGCGCGCGGGTCGAGCCCGGCGCGGTGCAGGCTCTCGTCGGCGTAGATGTTGCCCAGCCCGCGCAGCAGCTTCTGGTTCAGCAGCGCGTTCTTGATCGGCGCCTGGCGGCCGCGGAACAGCGCGACAAACTCCTCCGGCCCGATCGCCAGCGGCTCGGCCCCGGTGGCGACGCCCAGCTCGGCGGCAAAGCCGCTGGCGGGCGCGGGCGCCAGCGCCATGCGGCCAAACCGGCGCGGGTCGCGGAAGTGCAGCTCGCGCCCGTCGTCCCAGGTGAGCACGGCGTGGGTATGGGGCTGGCGCGCGGCGCCGCCGGGCTCGACCACCAGCCGCCCGGTCATGCCCAAATGAAACAGCAACTGCCAGCCGCGCCCGCCAACGAGTTCGAGCACCAGGTACTTGCCGCCACGGGCCACGCCGGCGAGGGTCGCGCCCTCGCTCCCAAGCGGGACGCGCGCCGCAGGCGCGCTGGGGCCCGCGCCCACCAACTCCGCCAGCCTGGCGGCATCGCCCTTGAAGATGGAGGCCCGCCGCAACTCGATCCCGGCCAGCCGGCGTCCCACCAGCGCGCGCCGCAGGCCCTGGGCGACCGTCTCGACCTCGGGCAGCTCAGGCATGCCACAGCTCCCCCAGCGCCTGCGCCAGCGCCTCGGCGCTGGCCGCCGTGGCGGTGGCCGCCACCGCCAGCCCCAGCTCCTCCAGCGCGAACCGCGTCACCGGCCCGATGGCGGCCAGCGCCACGCCGCCCAGGCGCGCGCGGTAGTCGGGCCCCAGCAACGCCGCCAGGTTGCGGGCGGTCGAGGGGCTGGTAAAGACGGCGGCGTCCACCCGCGTGGGCGGCGGCCCGCCGGGAAACAGCGCCAGCGCCTGTTCCCGCGAGGCGGTGGCGACCACGGTGCTGTGGGTGGCGACGACGACCACGGTGGCGCCGCGCTCGGCCAGCGCCTCGGGAATCAGCTCGCGCCCCTGCGCCGCCCGCGGCAACAGGATCCGTTGCCCGGCCACGGGCACGCCCGCTAGCGCCGCCACCACCCCCTCGGCCACCGACTCGCCCGCCACCAGCTCCGCCCGCCAGCCCTCCGCCGCCAGCGCCGCCGCCGTGGCCGGACCCACCGCGCACAGCCAAGCCCCCGCCGGCCGCGCCCCCGCCCCGCCCCGAGCGCGCGCGCGCTCGAAAAATCCCCGCACCCCGTTGGCGCTGGTGAAGATCAGTCCCTGAAAGTCCTGGAGCCCGCCCAAGGCGCGGTCCAGCGGACCGTAGTCCTCCGGCGGCGCCAGCGCGATGGTGGGCAGCGAGATCGCCTCCGCCCCCAGCGCCCGCAGCCGCTCCACCAGCTCCCCCGCCTGTTCCGGCGCGCGGGTCACGACGATGCGGCGTCCGGAGAGGGGCAGCGTGGGCATGGCTAAGAGTAGATCGCGGCCAGAATGGCGGCGGCGCCCGCCTCCAGCAGCTCCTCGGCCACCGCCGTGCCCAGCGCCTCGGCCTCGGCCACCGGCGCCGACGCCTGCCGCCGCACCACCCGCCGGCCGTCGGGCGAGGCCACCAGCGCCGTCAACCGCAAGCGCCCCGCCCCGCCCTCGAGCTCGGCGTAGGCGGCCACCGGCGCCTGGCAGCCGCAGTCCAGCCGGCGCAGCAGGGCCCGCTCGGCGGCGACGGCGGCATGGGTGGGGGCATGGTCGAGGCGGCGCAGCACCGCCAGCGTGGCGGCGTCGTCGGCGCGGCACTCCAGCGCCAGCGCCCCCTGGCCCGCCGCCGGGCAAAACTGCTCCGGGTCGAGCCGCTCGGCGATGGCCGCCTCCAGCCCCAGCCGCGCCAGCCCCGCCGCCGCCAGCAGCAGCGCCTCGAAGTCGCCGGCGCGCCAGCGCCGCAGCCGCGTGTCCACGTTGCCGCGCAGCGGCAGGATCTCCAGGTCGGGGCGCAGCGCCAGCGCCTGTGCCTGCCGCCGCAAGCTGCTCGTCCCCAGCCGCGCCCGCGGCGGCAGGCTCCCCAAGGTGGTTCCCGGCGCCGCTACCAGCGCGTCGCGCGGGTCGTGCCGCTCCAGGATCGCTCCCAGCGTCAGCCCCGGCGGCAAGCTCGAGGGCACGTCCTTGAGGCTGTGCACCGCCAAGTCCAGCCGCCCCGCCAGCAATCCCTCTTCGATCTCCTGCGTAAACAGCCCCTTGCCCCCAATCGTGGCCAAGCGGACATCGGTGCGCCGGTCCCCGGTGGTCTGCACGACCTCGAGCTGGCAAGCTTCTCCCAGCTCCCCCAGCCGGCGCCGCACCTCGCCCGCCTGCCACCGCGCCAACGCCGATCCTCGTGTTCCTAATCGCATCGCCACGATGTCGTCTCCAGAGGCCTAGCAAGTCTGCCCTGTCCCCTGTCCCCTCCCCCGCTCATTCCGAGTTCCTCGGCAACCCGAACAGGCGATGCGCCAGCTCCACCATCGCCTGCCGGTCGGCGCTGCTCGACGCCTCCTTGAGTTCCACCAGGGGATGGTGCAGCCACTTCTGCATCAGGCTGCGGGTGAGCGCCTCCACCGCCTGCTCCTGTTCGGGGGTGAGCGGGCCCAGGCGCTTGCGCAGCCGCTCCCACTCCGCCAGCCGCACCGCCTCGGCCTGGGATTGCAGCGCCCGCAGCGTGGGCACCACATCGCGCGCTTGCCGGCGTTGCAGGTAGAGGTTCACCTCGGCCTCGATGATCTTCTCCCCCTCCAGCGCCTCGGCCTGGCGCTCGGCCAGGTTGGAGTGCACCACCTGGTCCAGGTCGTCCACGTTGTAGACGAAGGCGTTTTCGAGCTGGTGCACCGCCGGGTCCACGTCGCGCGGCACCGCCACGTCGAGAAAGAGCATGGGGCGGCCGCGTCGGCGCGCCAGGAAGTGGGTGGCGTCGGCGCGCCCGATCAGCGGCTGGGGCGCGCCGGTGCAGGTGATGACCACGTCGGCGAGCTCGCCGTGCTGGCGCAACTGCTCCAGCGCGAAGGCCTCGCCGCCGTACTTCTGCGCCAGCGCCTGGGCGCGCGCCAGGGTGCGGTTGGTGATGAGCAGGCGGCTGGCGCCCTGCTGCATCAGGTGGCGGGCGGCGAGCTCGCCCATGGCGCCCGCGCCCAGCAGCAGCACCGTGCGCTGGTGCAGCCCGCCGAAGATCTGCCGCGCCAGCTCCACCGCCGCCTGGCTCACGCTCACCGGCTGGCTGGCGATGGCGGTCTCGCTGCGCACCCGCTTGGCGGCGTGGAAGGCGCGGGTGAGCACCGCCTCCAGCTCCAGCCCGATGGTGCCCGCCGCCACCGCGGCGGCGTAGGCCTGCTTGAGCTGGCCCAGCACCTGGGGCTCGCCCACCACCAGCGAATCCAGGCTGGCGGCGACGCGGAACACGTGCCGGGCGGCGGCCTCGCCCGCCCGGTGGTAGAAGCGCCCCGGCGCCGGCAGCGGCTCCCCGCCGCAGGCGGCGGCGAGAAAGCCCATCAGCGCCGGCGGCTCGGCCGCCCCCTCCACCAGCACCTCCACCCGGTTGCAGGTGGACAGGATCATGCCCTCCCGCACCCCCGCCTGCTCCGCCAGCAGCTTCAGCGCCTGCGGCAGCGCCGCCTCCGGCAACGCCAGCCGCTCGCGCTCCTCGATCGGCGCGGTGTGGTGGCTGATGCCTAGCAGCAGGAGGCTCATCGCAGAAAGAGCGAGTGCATGCGGCTCAGGCCGTTGGCGAACCAGCCCGCCAGCGCCAAGCCAAAGCACACCAGGGCCAGATAAGCGCTGCGGCGTCCGCGCCAGCCCGCCGACCAGCGCGCGAACAGCAGCACCAGATACACGCTCCAGGCCAGCAGCGCCAGCAGCACGGTGGGATCGCTGAGCGCGATCCCACCGAACAGCGCGTCCGCCCAATAGGCGCCGATCACCAGCCCGGCGGTGAGCAGCGGAAAGCCCACCAGCAGCGAGCGGTAGCCGATCAAGTCCAGCGCCTCCAGCGACGGCAGCGCGCGCTCGGGCGAGAGCGGAGGGCTCTTGGCCTTCAGCGCCCGCTCCGCCATCAGGTAGAGCACCCCGCTCCCCACCGCCATCACCAGCCCGGCGTAGCCCAAAAAGATCAGCGCGATGTGCACGTAAATCCAGCCGTTGTGCAGCAGCGTCTGCGCCATGGGCGAGGGCCCGCCGTGCGCCCCCGAGGGCTCCAGCGTCGCCGCCGCCGTCAGCAGGCAGATCAGCGGCACCACCAAAAGGCTCAGCGTCCGCGGCGAGTAGGCGCGGTACACCATCAGGAAAAACGCCGCGATGATCAGCGCCAGCAGCCCGGTGATGATGCGGTAGAACGTCGCCGGCCCCAGCGCCGCCGCCGCCAGCGTCTCCGCCAGGCTCACGAATTGGAACAGAAAGCCCGCCGCCACCGCCGCCCGCGCCAGCCCAAACACCGCGTTCTGCAGCTCCCGCCGCGCCGCCAGCGCCGCCACCACCGCCGCCGCCAGCCCCGCCAGGTAGAAGCCCAGCGCTACCCACGCCCACAAGAGGCTGAATTGAAGAAGAGAGTGCAAGCCAGCACCGAACCTCGATTATAGCCGCTGCGCCGCGCCCCCGGGCACGCCGCCACTACGGCTTGGGCTTCGGCGGCGGCGGCGGTGGCGGTGGCGGCGCGGGTTTCGGCGGATGGGGCTTTGGCAGCGGGGGGAAACTCGCCGTCTTCTCAAGCGGCATGCCGGCCTTCTTGGTAATGCAGCTTGATCACCAGATCTTGCCACCGCTCCAGGAGTTTTTCCTTGTAAGGGGCCCCAGTGGCGGCCAATTCGGAAGCGATGCGCTCACGTTCCCGAATGGCCTCGAGCTCTTGCTCGGCCTCATCGGCATACGTGTGGTTCCAAAGGCGCTCGTAGTCGCTCTGGATCCGTTGCCACATGGAGTGCAGCTTCACGAGAGTTGCGGCGGAAGTGTCGAGGTGCGCACTGATCGAATAGGCAGACAGGCCCGCGGCCACGAGCGCCATCGAGCTTGCCATCCACTCAGGGGCCTTGCTCAACACCCCCACGCCCGCCCCCGAGGTGAGAAAAAGCGTCGCGCCGGTGAGCCACTGCTTCTGGCGCGTCAAGCGTGACGCCAAATCGGCAAAGTAGAGCGACCGTGTTTCCGCCGACAGCATGTCTTGCCAAACGGCGTCTATCTGAAATTCAGTGAGCACGGATCCGCCTGCCCTGATTATAGCCAATCGCCACTTGCGGGGGTCGCGCCGCTTTGCCTGCCGGCAAAATCGGCGCGAAAGGCTGCGAACCGGGGTCCCCCAAACCCGCCTCGGGCTCTGGGGTGGTCGTAATTCCGCAGGGGCAGACGCGCCGATTTGGGGCCTCCGGGCCCCCAAGTCGGAGCGAGCATGCCGCCCCGCGCTGTTACAGCGGGGCGGCTCACAAGCGGGGCGCGCGCCGCACCGGCCTGGCGCTGCTACAGCCGGGCCGGGCAGGCGCGCTGGGGCCCGCGCCAACCATTAGAACAGCCGGTCCTGGCGCTTCAGGTTGCCAAAGGTGCCGACGTTCGCCAGCGTGAAGCTGACCAGGAACTGGTTTTCGCGCCGCACCGAGGCCAGCGAGAAGCGCCGGTACTCCACCGAAAAGCCGCAGCAGTCCCAGTTGTGGCTCACCTCCAGCGTGGTGTACTGCAACTGCCCGCTACGCGCGTCATAGGCCACCGAACCCGCCACGCTGTAGCCCGGCGCCGCGGCGTTGCCGTAGCCGGTGGCAAAACGCATCTGGTCGAAGCGCGGCGGCGCTCCCAGCGCGGCCAGCCCCGGCGGGGTGCGCAGAAAATAGTGGCTGCCCGAGAAAAAGCCCTTGCCGAAATGGAAGTTGCCGCTGAAGGCGCTGGCCGCCACCTGGTGGTCGTGGCTGTCGTAGTCCAGCCGCCACTCCCCGTCGAAGCGCGTGAAGGGCGACACCCGCACCACCGAGCTCAGCGGCGAGAAGCGCAGCGGCAGCGACTCCACGTCGAAGGGCGAGAGCATGGCGGTGGTGAGGAAGACGTTGCGCTCCCCCGGCACCAGCGCCCCGCCAAAGGTGGGGTCGAAGAAGTACTTCTGCAGCAGCGTCCACGACACCAGCTCGCGCGACTGTCCCGGCTTGGCCCCGGCCGCCAACAGCCGGTTGGTGAAGCCATACTCCACCTCGCGCGTGTTGGCGACGATGTCGCGGCTGTCGAAGCGGATGATCTGGTCCGGGTTGCTCACCCCGCCGGTGACGTGGTAGCCGATCTGCGGCTCGAACACATGCTCCAGCCGCTTGCCCAGCCACGCCCCCGGGCTGGCGTAGACCCGCTCCAACGCCGGCGGCCGCCACTCCACATCCAAATTGGCCGAATCGCGCCACAGGCTGCCCGCCTGCAGTTGCGGCACGCTGCCGGCCGAGGCCAGGGTGCCGGCGTTCTGGTGTTCCGAATAGAACGTCGAGCGCACCGAGACGTCGCCGGTGACCGTGCCCACCGGGGTCGAGACCGGCACCGTCAGGTGCGGCTCCAGGTCCAGCCGCTCCATCGTGCCGGTGGCGAAGCCGGGCTCGCTGCGGTCGAGCAGGCCGCCGTTGAAGTCCCAGGAAAAATACAGCGGCAGCTTGCGCGTCAGCGCCTGCGCATAGGCGCTCCAGTCCAGGCTGGGCAGCCCCGCCAGCGAGAGGCTGGCGCTGGGCGTGGTGCCCAAAAAGTCCTGGTAGCGGTGGCCGATCACGGCAAAGTCTTGCCCGCCCCACTGCTTCTCGGTGAAGGCGGTGGAGATGGCCTCGGAGTTGATCGCCTCGGCAAAGGTGTTCTTGAACACCAGGCGATAGAGGTACGACGACAGGTAGTCCACGTCCACCACGGTGCGAAAGCCCGAGTCGGAGATGTGGTTGCCGGTGATGTGCAGCTCCTGCCCCCCTTGCCGGATGCGGGCGCCGCTCGGCGTGGCCAGCCCGCGGTCGAACACCCCGTCCAATTGCACGTTGAAGGCCGAGTTGCGCGTCGGCAGGCTGGCGAAGTCCACGTGGTCGGCCCAGCCCCGGGCGCTGTAGTACTCCCCGCCCACCGTCAAGTTCACGTTGCGCGCCGCCGGCCAATAGAACGAGTCCCCCAGGATGTAGCCCTTGATGTTGCTCTTGCTGGCGATCGGCAGCAGCACCCCACTGTGCCTCCCCTGGCGCGTGGTGGAGTGGGTCAAGAAGGGGGCGTAGAAGATGGGAACGTTGAAGAGGCGAAACACGGCGTGGTACAGCTTCGCGTCCTGCCCCAGCTCGACCTCGACCCGCGAGGCGCTCAGCATCCACTTGGGGTTGGGCAGCGTGCAACTGGTCAGCTTGCCCTGGATCAGGCGATAGTGCTCCACCCCCAGCCGCAGCAGCTTTTGTCCGGAAAAGATGAGCGGGTTGCTCGCCAGCTCGGTGGCTTGGCGGCCGCGCATCCGCACCCCGCTCACCCCGTGGAAGTTGTCGAACTCGCCGGTGGAGTTGGAAAAGTTGTAGGTGGCGCGGGTGCCCTCGATGTGGGTCTGTTCGCTCACGCTGTCGAAGGCGACGTGGCCGCTGGCCACCGCCTCCCCGGTCTGGCTGTCGTAGGTCATCCGGTCGGCGCTCAGGCGCAGGTCGCGCAGCGCGATCTCGACCCCGCCGGTGGCGCGGTAGAACTTGCGGGTGGGGGTGATGGTGGCGGTGATGTGGTCGGCCTGGATGGTGATGGTCTCGCCCGGGCGCAGGCCGCGCGCCAAGGGCAGGGTGCGCGTCTGCCGCGCGTTCTGCCCCGCCGCCGCGGCCACCGCCCGTGGCGTACCCACTTGGTTAACGCGCCGGGCCGGCGCCTGCGCCAAAAGCAAGCCTCCGGCCCCAGCGCCGGTGATAATCAAGAATCGGAGGCGGAAACGCATAGAGGCTGGCGGCGGCGGGGGCATCCCCAGCCGTCCTGGCGATTCTCTAGCTTATCGAATTGTGGCCATGAGCTGTCCCCATTGCCAGCGCGACCCGGCGCTTTGCACCTGTTCGGAGCGCCTCTTGCCGCCCTTGCCGGCTTGGCGCTACGAGCTGCAGCAGCGGGTGGACGCCTACCGCGCCCGCCGCCAGCGCCCCGCCCCCGCCCGCGTGCTCGCCTTCCGTCCCGCCGCCGAGCCGGAGGCCGCGCCCGCCGCCCCGGCCACGCCCCCCCGGGCGCGCGCCCAGGCCGCCCCAGCGAGGCGCAGCGCCGACCTGGGGCCATGGGGTCCCCAAGTCGGCGCGAGCACAAGCGGGACGCGCGCCGCAGGCGCGCTGGGGCCCGCGCCCACCAACTGGTCCGCGCCGCTCGCCGCGCGCCGGCCCGAGCCCCTCGCCGAGCCCCTCGCCGAACCCATGCTCGCCCCCCCGCGGGCGCGGCCGCTGGAGCCGCCCCTGCCCGCCCCCAACCCGGTCTGGGATGCCCTGCCCGCCGCCGCCCCCGCCGCCGTGCAGGTGCCCGAGCTGGCGCCGGTGGCCACCCTGGCCGAGGAGGTGGCCCGGCCCGCCCCGCGCCGCCACGGCGCCATGGCGCTGGCCTGGCCCGCCGCCGCCCGCCACCCCGAGCCCGCCACCTTCCTCCAGCTTCCCTTGCCCATGTGGGCCCCGGCCCCGGTCGCCACCACCGCCGCCTGCCCCGTCGCCCCGCTGCGGCTGCGCCTGCGCGCCGCCGCCGCCGACGCCGCCATCATTGCCGTCGCCGCCCTGCTGTTTGCCCTGGCCGGTTGGGCCAGCCTGGGCGCCCCCGCCCCCGACGCCCAGTCCTGGCGCCCCCTACTGCCCGCCCTGGTGGCCGTCCCCGGCGTCCTCGCCGCCCTCTATCTCCTGGCCTGCGCCTATGTCGGCGGCGCCACCGTCGGCATGCGCTGGTTCGGCCTGCACGTGGTTGGCTGGGACGGCCAGCCCGCACCCGCCGCCCAGTTGCGCCGCGGCTGGGCCAGCGTCATCTCCCTCGCCGCCCTCGGCTTGGGCTACTTTTGGGTGTTTTGCGACAGCCAGCAGCTCCCCTGGCACGACTACATCGCCCGTACCTGCGTCGCCGCCATTCGTCCGGCCCGCATGGACCAATCACCGGAGCCACCCGCGTGAGGCCCGCGGCCGCCATGGCGGTCGCTGGCGCCGCCCTCGCCGTCCTGTCCGCCCGCGCCCCGGCCCAAGCCCCCACCCTCCGCCAGCTTCTTCAACAGCTCGCCCGCTCCTCCCTCACCCAGGCCGCCCCCGTCGCCAACCGCGCCTTCTCCTGGGCCGGCCTGCGCTTCCTGCTGGAGGACGGCCAAGTCGCCCTCAGCGCCCCGGTCGAGGGCAAGGTCACCGCCGCCGTCTTCACCGGCCACGGCGTCCTCCAGGTCCTGCCCCCCAATGCCATTGAGCGCCAACAGATGGAGCGCTTCACCGGGCGCAGCCAGATCGCCGCCGGCTTCACCCAGGCCGTCTTCCGCTTCGCCGACGCCACCCTGTTTCGGCAGGTGCTCGGCCAACTCCGCTTCGGGCCGCTGCGCTCCGGCCACAATGCCGAGGCCATCCTCGACGACCGCTCCCAGGCGCTGGCCGCGCGCGGCTCGCCCGCGCTGGCGCGCCTGCTCCAGGCGATCGAGGCCGAGCCCGCCAGCCAATTGCTGCTGGTCGAACTCAAGCTCGGCGATGGCCACTGGCTCTCCGCCCAGTTCGATCCCACCCAGCCCGAGCCCCTGCGCGTCTTCGCCTGGACCCCCATTCCCGACGCCGCCGGCCCCAAATACCTCGACCAATACCCCGACGTTTGGACCCAGTTCGCCCCCAGCGGCCCTGCGCCCCCGCCGCCTCGAGGGGGTCGCGCCGCTTTGCCTGCTGGCGAAATCGGCGCGGCCCCAGCGAAGCGCAGCGCCGACTTGGGGCCACGGGGGCCCCAAGTCGACGCGAGCAAAAGCGGGACGCGCGCCGCAGGCGCGCTGGGGCCCGCGCCAACCAATGTCCCGCCCCGGCTCGACCACTACCGCCTCAGCCTGCAGCTCTCCGGCGGGCTCGACCTCGATGCCGCCGCGCGCCTCCAGGTCATCGCCGGCACCGGTGGGGAGCGGAGCCTGCTGCTCGGCCTTGACCGCGGCCTCCGCCTAGCCAGCCTCGCCTCCGCCGGCGCCGCGCTCCACTGGCTGCAGCCCCGCCACGCCGATTGGGTCCTGGTGCGGCTGCCCCAGCCGCTGGCCCCAGGCCAGTCGCTCGCGCTCCAGTTCCGCTATCGCGGCAAGGCGCCGCTGCTGCGCGACCAAGCCAACGGCGCCACCTCGCTGCCGGGCTGGTATCCGGCCCCGCTGGCGCTGCCCGGCGCCCCGCCGCCCGCCCCCGCCAGCTTCGACCTGCGCTTCTCGGTGGACCGCAAATACCAACTGCTGGCCACCGGCGAGCGCCTCGCCCTGCCGCAGCCCGCCAAATCCAGCCTCACCAACGCCTGGCGCAGCCCCGCCCCCCTGCGCGCCGCCGGCTTTGCCGTGGGCGAGAGCCAGATCACCGCCCGCCTCCTCCGCCTCGCCGATGGCCGCTCCCTGCCCCTGCAGCTTGCCGTTCCCCGCCGCGGCGACCCGGATGCCCTAACGCCGTTGGCCGGCGCCAAGCTCACCGACATCCTCAACTTCATGGCCACCTACTTCGGGCCCTATCCCTACCCCTCCATCGCCGCCACCGTCTCCTCCGCCCAGCCGCCCGAGCCGCTGCCCATGCTGGTCACCCTCGACCCGCAGGCCTTCCTGGACGCCACCCCGGATCTCACCCAGCTTGCGCCCGCGGCCAGCGTCGCCGGCCAGTGGTGGGGCGCCTGGACCGCCCCTGCCTCCGTGCACGACGAGTGGTTGATCGCCGGCCTGCAGGCCGCCAGCGGCCTGCTCTACCAGCAGGTCCGCAGCGGGCCCGACGCCAGCCTGCCCCTGCTGCGCCAGTGGCGGCAGGCGCTGCTCCAGCCTTCCCGCTTCTCCGGCCACGTCCCCATCCTCGCCGGTCCGCTCACGCTCGGCGCCGCCCGCCTCGGCTCCCACCTCGACGACGGCGGGCAACTGCTCGCCCTCAAGGGCGCCTACATCCTCTACATGCTCCGCCAGATGATGCTCGAGCCCGGCCATCCCGATCCCGACGCCGCCTTCATCGCCATGATGCGCGACTTCACCGCCCGCTATGGCGGCCGCGACGTCACCAGCGCCCAGTTCCAGGCGGTGGTCGAGCGGCACATGACCCCGCTCATGAACCTCGCCGGCAACCACAAGATGGACTGGTTCTTCCGCCCCCTGCTCGACGGCGCCGCCGTGCCGGTGCTGACCTTCCACGCCCAGTCCGCCCCGGCGGCCAAGGGCGTCGCCCAGGTCCAGCTCACCGTGGAGAACCCCCAGCACTGGCGCGGCCTGCTGCCCGTCTATTTCTTCCGCGACCCCCACACCTGGCTGCGCGGCATCATGCCCATCACCCAGGATCGCCAGTCCCTTACCCTCCCCCTGCCCTTCGTGCCCCAATACGTCGAGGCCAACCACTTCCTCGACATGCTGGTCGAGGTGCGGCAGTAGGCCGGGCTAGTCTTCCACGGGCGGCAGCTCGAGCGCGGGGAACGCGCGGCGGAACCCGTCGGGGTCGAGCGTGAGCAGCCGGCCGCAGCGATGCGCCGCATGGGCGCCGATCAGGCAATCGGCCAGCAGACGCCGGGGTCGGCCCGATGCTCGGCTGGCGACCTGGCGTTGGAATGCCTCGCCCGCGCTGCGCCAGACCGCCTCGGGGAACCCCCAATCCACCTCAATGCCGGTGTCGGCGCAGAAGGTGTCCAGAAAAGCGTCGCTGCGGCCGGGGCCAGCCCGCAACTCCGCAAACACCGGGGCCGAGACCACCAGGCCGCCTCGGCGCAGTTCCCGGTCCAGGCTCTGCCGCACCGGCCGGTGGACGGCGGGATCGTGGTCCCAGAGCGCAATCAGCACGTTGGTGTCGAGCGCGGTCAAGGCTGGCGCAGCCGCCGCACCCAAGCGACGGCGCTTGGGCGGCCGGAGCGGATGCCGGGGTTGCCGATGCCCTGGTAGGCGAGGAATGGGCTCTCGCCGCGCTCCACCCGCAGGCGCACGTGCCCGTGTTCGCTCTCGAAGCGGACCCGGTCGCCGGTTCGGATGCCCAGTTCGCGGCGCAGCGCCAACGGCAAGGTGATCTGCCCTTTGCTCGTAACCTTGGCCGCGACCCTCAGCGTTTTGGCCATGATCCTTACTATAACACCAGACGTCCTTACCGCTCAGCGCCGCCAGTGCTCCCACCCGCCGGCTGCCAGCCGCGCCCGCCGGCCGCCGTGGCGCAGCCAGACGCCCCGCGCGGCGGCGATCGTTCCGATCTCGTGTACGTCCGCTCCGCGCGGCGGCGCCACCCCTGCTGGCAGCGTGAACAGCAGCTCGTAGTCCTCGCCCCCGAACAGCGCCCGCCGCAGCCCGGCCTCGCCGGGCAGGGCCGGGAGGCGTTCGGCCTCGATCTCGGCGCCCACGCCGCTCTCCTCGCACAGGTGGTGCAGGTCGGTGGCCAAGCCGTCGCTCAGGTCTATCGCCGCGCTGGCGCGGCCGCGCAGCGCCTGGCCCAGCTCCCAGCGGGCGCGCGGACGCAGATGGCGGGCGCGCGCCCGCCGGTCGACGCGGCTGCGCGCCGCCGTCCCGCCGTGCACCAGCTCCCGCCCCCATGCCGCCTCGCCCAACCGCCCGCTGGCGAAGATGCGGTCGCCCGCCCGCGCCCCGCTGCGGCACAGCGCCCGCCCCGCCGGCGCCTGCCCCACCCCCACCACGTCCAGAAAGATCTTGTCCACCCCCGGCGGCGCGGCCGAGACGTCCCCGCCCGCCAGACCGGCGCCCGCCTCCGCGCCCGCCGCCAGCAAGCCGCGGTAGAGCTGGCGCGCCCACGCCGTCGGCAGCGCCGCCGGATAGGCGCTCGAGACCAGCAGCGCCAGCGGCTCCGCCCCCATCGCCGCCAAGTCGCTCAGCGCCCGCGTCGCCAGCCGCCGCCCGCAGCTCGCCGCCGTATCCCGCCCGCGCACAAAGTGCACGCCTTCGATCATCAGGTCGGTGGTGATCGCCAGCTCCCAGCCGCGCCGCGGCCGCAGCAGCGCCGCATCGTCGCCGATGCCCAGCCGCAGCTCGCGCCGCCCGCCGCCCGCCGCCGCCCGCCGCACCCACGCCAGCCATCGCCGTTCCGCGTCCATAGCAAGCCGAGCATAGCGCATGCACCCTCTCCCGGCAGCGAGGAGGGTGGCCTAAGCGATTCCCCGGTTGCTGCCACCCCCCCATGCCCGTACAATGGGGGCAGACTTTGTACCCGAGGTGATCCGTTGTCCATGTGGAAAAGCCAGAACGAGAGGGACGTCCCCCCCGCCCCCGCCAAACCCCTACCTCCTAGCCCGCCCGCGGTTCCGGTCCCGCCGGCGGCAGCCGCCCCCCAGCCCCAGCGCGGCGGCGCGGATCGTCCCACCCACCTCAGCAAAACCATCCTGCTGAAGGGCTCGATCACCGGCAACGAAGACCTGTTTGTGGACGGCAAGCTCGAGGGCTCGGTGGATCTGCCCAACAACAGCCTCACCGTCGGCGTCAACGGCCAAGTGCAGGCCAACGTCAACGCCCGCGAGGTGGTCATCCTGGGCAAGCTCAACGGCAACGTCACCGCCGCCGACCGGGTCGAGATCCGCGCCCAGGGCGCGCTCACCGGCGACGTCAGCGCCGCCCGCATCAGCATCGAAGATGGCGCCTTCTTCAAGGGCGGGATTGACATCCGCAAGGGCGCGGCCAGCGCCAAGGCCTAAGCGGCCGCGTCAGCCCGTAACCGCATCCGTGTGGTCGACAATCCCGACCACGGCGGCGTCAATCGGCGACTGCGGCCGTCCCACCGCCGTCATGGCGGCGTAGCCGTCGAGCACCACCAGCACCCGCTCGCCCACGCCCGCGCCCACCGCGTCCAGCGCGATCAGGCCGGCGCCGGAAGCCCCCTGCGCGCTGAGCCCCTGCCACGCCTCCGGCTCGACCAGCAGCAGCTTCAGTCCCCGCTGGCTGGCGTGCTTCTGCGTCGCCACCACCTCGCCGATCACGCGCGCCAGGATCACGGCTTCTCCTGCGGCAAGATCGCCGGTCGCGGGGGTCGCGCCGCTTTGCCTGCTGGCAAAATCGGCGCGAAAGGCTGCGAACCGGGGTCCCCAGAGCCCGCCTCGGGCTCTGGGGTGGTCGTAATTCCGCAGGGCGGCCCGCCCCCGGGAGACGAATCCGGCGTGGCCCCAGCGAAGCGCAGCGCCGACTTGGGGCCACGGGGCCCCCGAGTCGGCGCGAGCATGCCGCCCCGCGCTGTTACAGCGGGGCGGCCCACAAGCGGGACGCGCGCCGCAGGCGCGCTGGGGCCCGCGCCCACCAAGTTGGCGGCCGGGTCCACAATGCCGACGATGGCGGCATCGGTGGGCACCACGGCCGGCAGCCAGGGGAAGCTGGCCTCCTTGCCGCGGCAGCAGGTCACCGTCTCGCCCACGCCCGCGCCGACCGCATCCAGCGCCACCAGCGTGCGCGCCAGCTCGCCGCCGCGGGCGTCCAGCGGGCGCACCAGCAGCAGCTTGTGGGCGGCGAGGGCGTCGTCTTTGACGGTGGCCACCACGGTGCCGATCACGCGCGCCAAAAACATGCTCGCCCCCTAGGCCAGCTCCACCGTGTCCACGATGCCCACGATGGCGGCATCCACCGGCTTGTCTTGCGCGTCGCGCGCCATGCGCGCCGAGCTGCCCTGCACGATCAGCACGCGCTCGCCCGCCCCCGCCCCCACCGTGTCCACCGCCACCACGTAGCCGGCCTCGTCCTGGCCCTCGGCGCTCTGCAGCCGGACCACCAACAGCTTGTAGCCCTCCAGGCGCGCATCCTTGCGCGTGGCCACCACCGTGCCGATGACGCGTGCCAGTTGCATGAACGCTAGGAGCCGCTGGAGGTGATGCCGGGCAGCGGCACCGCTTTCGAGAGCCCGGGCGCCGGCCGCGCAATCACGTGCACCGAGACCACCTCGCCGATGCGCCGCGCCGCCGCCGCGCCCGCCTCGGTGGCCGACTTCACCGCCGCCACCTCGCCCTGCACGATGGCGGTCACCAGTCCGGCGCCGATCTTCTTCTCCCACCCCACCAGGGTGACGTTGGCCGCCTTGACCATGGCGTCGGCCGCCTCGATCATCGGCACCAGCCCCTTGGTCTCCACCAGCCCCCACGCCTCGCCGTTGTTGTCTGCCATCGCAACTCCCTCAGGGCGGATTGTAGCCTATTTCCTGAAGGCGCGGGCCCCCGGCTCGCCACGCGGCGACGACCGGGTGGTCTCGGGGCAGACCAGATCGAGGTCGAGGAGCGGAGTTCCCTACCAGGTCTCGCTCCGTCGCCGGCAAGCAAAGCCTCGCCTGCCGAGCCACCTCTCGCGGGGGTCGCGCCGCTTTGCCGGCCGGCAAAATCGGCGCGAAGGGCTGCGAAATTCCGCAGGGGCAGACGCGCCCGTGGCGCGTCTGCGCCCCCGGTAAACGAATTCGGCGCGGCCCCAGCGAGGCGCGAGCACAAGCGGGACGCGCGCCGCAGGCGCGCTGGGGCCCGCGCCAACCATGACCGTCTCAAGGCGGCCCAGGGGGCCGCGACCAACGGGAGCGGGCGGGGGCGCAGCCCCCGATCAAGAGAGGTGCAAGCCTCGCCCGCGCCGCTGGACCGCCCACGCGCGCTGCGGCGGCCCCGCCCGCGGCCTACCAGCGCCGCTTGCCGTTGGGCAGGGTTTTGCCCGCCGCCGGTGGCGGCAAAAACTCCAGTGGACGCGCCGGCCCTGCCACCGCCTCCCGCGTCACCGGGCAGTTCGCCCCCAGCGCCGCCGCCGTGGTGATGCCCTCGTAGCGCTGCCGCGCCTCCAGCAGCTTGCCCACCTCTTCCTGCCCCAGCAGGTTCTGCCGTCCCAGCAGGTGCGTCACCAGCGCGATGCGGGCGAAGTGCTCCACCGTCTCCATTTTGAAATACGCCTTCATCGCGTCTTCGCCGTAGGTCACCACGCCGTGGTTGGCCATCAGGATGGCGTCGTAGTGCGGGATCAGCGGCCGCAGCGTCGCCGACAACTCGGGCGTGCCCGTGGTGCCGTACTCCGCCAGCGGAATGCAGCCCAGCGCCAGCACCACCTCCGCCAGCAGCGCCTGGTTCAGCGGGATGCCGGCCGCGGCGAAGCCGGTGGCCGCCGGCGGATGCGCGTGCACCACGCCGTTCACCTCCGGCCGGAGCTGGTAGATGAGCAGGTGCATCGCCATCTCGCTCGAGGGGTTGCGCTTGCCCTCCAGCTTGCGCCCCTCCAGGTCGGTGACCACCAGGTCGTCGCTCTCCATCAGCCCTTTGCTCATCGAGGTCGGGGTGGCGAGGATGCGTCCCCCCGCCAGCCGCACCGAGATGTTGCCGTCGCTGGCCGCCACCAGGCTCTTCTGGTGCAAAAACGCCCCGATGCGCAGGATGTCCCGCCGCGCGGTTGCTTCCTCTTCGTGGGCCAGCGCCATCCCGCCATTATCGCCGAAGCCGATGCCTCCTCGCTTATCCTGATATTTCCATGCGTCTGAGCGAGTTCGACTACGAGCTGCCCGCCGCGAGCATCGCCCAGCAGCCGCTGGCCGAGCGCGATGCCAGCCGGATGCTGTGGCTGCACCGCTCCACCGGCGCCTGCGAAGACCGCATGTTCCGCGAGCTGCCCGAGCTGCTCCTGCCCGGCGACCTGTTGGTCGCCAACGACTCGCGCGTGTTTCCGGCGCGGCTGCGGGGGCGGTTGGCCGGCGGCGCCGCGGTCGAGGTGCTGCTGCTGCAGCAGACGTCTCCTGCCCAGCCCGAGCTCTGGGAGGCGATCGCGCGCCCCGGCCGCAAGCTCCCGCCCGGCGCGCGCATCGAGTTCGCCCCCGGCTTCGCCGCCGAGGTGCTCGGCGCGGGCGCGCGCGGCGCCCGCCGCCTGCGCCTGCTGGCCCCGGGCGGCCCCGCCGCCGCCGACCTGGCCGCCGCCATCGAGCGCCACGGCCACGTGCCCCTGCCGCCCTACATCCGCCGCGGCGACCAGCCCGGCGACCGCGAGCGCTACCAAACCGTCTACGCCCAGGCGCCGGGCTCCGCCGCCGCCCCCACCGCCGGCCTGCACTTCACCCCGCAGATGCTCGAGCGCCTGGCCGCCCGCGGCATCGAGTGGACCACCGTCAGCCTGCACGTCGGCCTGGGCACGTTCCAGCCGGTGGAGAGCGAGCAGATCGAGGCCCACCCCATCCACCGCGAGCGCTTCGCCGTCGGCGCGGCGGCGGCGGCGGCGCTGACGCGGGCGCGGCGCGAGCGCCGCCGCATCGTGGCCGTGGGCACCACGGCGGCGCGCGTGCTCGAAACCATCGCCCCCGCCCCCGGCGCCGACTTTGCCCCCGCCGCCGGCGAGACCGCGCTGTTTCTCTATCCCGGGCGTTCGTTCCAGGTGGTCGAGGCGCTGCTCACCAACTTCCACGCCCCCCGCAGCACCCTGCTGATGATGATCGCCGCCTTCGCCGGACTGGCGCCGGTGCGGCGCGCCTACCAGCACGCCCTCGCCCAGGGCTACCGCTTCCTCAGCTACGGCGACTGCATGTTCATCGGCTAGGCTAAACTCAATGGGTGCCCTTTGATCCCGCGCCGATTGGCCGCCACCACGCCCTGCTGACCGAGTTTCGCCGCGCCTTCAAATCCGGGGACGCAGCGGCGCCCCTGGTCGCGGTCGAGGGGCCGCGGCTGATCGCCGAGGCCATCCGCAGCGGGCTGCGCATCGAAAAGGCGCTGTTCAGCCGCACTGGCCTCGAGCACCACGGCGACAAGCTGTTGCCGCAGTTCTCCAAGCACACCACCTCCGCCGTCGCCGACGATGCCTCCTTCGCCGCCACCATGGACGTCGAGCATCCCCAGGGCGTGGCGGCGCTGGTAACGCTGCCGCGCCCCGAGCTGGCCCAGGCCTTCGGCCCCGAGGCCGTCGTGCCGCTGCTCTTGGTCGCCGCCGGCCTGCAAGACCCGGGCAATTTGGGCACCCTCATCCGCGCCGCCGACGCCTTTGGCGCCACCGGCGTGGTGGCGCTGGCCGACACCGTCAGCCCCTTCAACCCCAAGGCGGTGCGCGCCAGCGCCGGCTCGCTCTTCCATCTCCCCGTGGTGGCCAAGGTCGCCGCCAGCGATCTGATCGCCGCCTGCCGCCAGCGCGGCGTGCGCCTGCTCGCCACCGCCGCCCGCGGCGACGAGGCCGCTCTCGCCCGCCTCGACCAGCCCACCTGCCTGCTCATCGGCCAAGAGGCCGGCGGCGTGCCGCGCGAGCTGCTCCGCGCCGCCGACGCCACCCTCGCCATCCCCATGGTGCGGCCCATCGAGTCGCTCAACGCCGGCGTCGCCGGCGCCCTCCTGCTCTACGAAGCCGCCCGCCAGCGCCGCCCCGCCCTCTAGTCCCGCCCCTCGCGGGGGTCGCGCCGCTTTGCCTGCCGGCAAAATCGGCGCGAAAGGCTGCGAACCGGGGTCCCCAGAACCCGCTTCGGGTCCTGGGGTGGTCGTAATTCCGCAGGCGCAGACGCGCCAGTGGCGCGTCTGCGCCCCTTGGAAACGAATTCGGCGCGGCCCCAGCGAGGCACAGCGCCGACTTGGGGCCACGGGGGCCCCGAGCCGGCGCGAGCACAAGCGGGACGCGCGCCGTAGGCGCGCTGGGGTCCGCGCCAACCAACGCTACCGCCTCGCGCTCTCCCGCAGCAGCTCCTCCAGGTGGTCCCTCCAGATCGCCGCCAAACTGTGCGTCCCGTGGCCGCGGGTGTGGGGCCCGCGCGGAATCAAGATGTACCGCCCGCGCCGGACTTTCTGGATGCAGGCCTCCATCACGCCCAGCTCGGGCGGGTTCACCTGGTCGTCGGCCGAGTTCACCGCCAGCAGCGGGCACTCGATCTGGCCCAGCTCCGGCTCCGGGTTGTAGTCCGACGATGCCTCCCACTGGTAGAGCATGTCGTTGGCGTCCTGGGTCTGGAGTTCGTCTGCGATCATCCGGTCGTAGCCCTGGTCGGCCAGCGCCCGCGTCGGCATCTGCTGCTGCATGGTGGCGGGGCTGCCGGCCAGCATCGCCAGCGCCGTGAAGGCCGCCTCGATGCCCACCGGCGGCGAGGTGTATTCGCCTTGATGGTATCCGGGGCTGTTGCGGATCGCCTCCATCACCAGGCGCCGGAACCAGCGGTTGCGCCCGGCGATCTCGACCGGCAGGCTGGCCAGCGGCATGGCCGCGTCCAGGAAGCGCGGGTACATCTCCGCCCACATCCAGCTCTGCATCCCGCCCATCGAGGTGCCCATCACCAGCCGCAGGTGGTTCACCCCCAGGTGCCGGGTGAGCAGCTCGTGTTGGGCGCGCACCATGTCGCGGTAGCCGTAGTGCGGAAACCGGGCGCGCAGGCCGTCGCTGGGCTTGCTCGACTTCCCGTGGCCAATGCCGTCGGGCAGGATCATGTAATAGTGGTGGAGGTCGAGCGGCGCGCCGGGGCCGTAGAGCGGGTCGGCAAAGTCCGGGCCGAGAAACTGGCCTCCGGCGCCGCCGGTGCGGTGGAGGATGAGCACGGCGTTGTCCACTTGGCCGGCGGCGTTCCGCTGCCGGCGCCCCAGCGTGGTGTAATGCAGGTTGAGGCGGGGCAGCACCTCGCCGCCGGTGAAGCGGAAGTTGTGCAGGACGAAGTCGCCCTCGGTCGGGGTTGGGGGCGGCTGTTGCGGGGCCGGCATGCGCGCCAGTGTAGCAGCCCCGGGGTAGCCAGATCGTATGTCGCTGTTCGAGCCACCGATGGACCGCCTGGACGGCGGCGCTGCTGACCGCAGCCAGCCGCTGGCCGACCGCATGCGCCCGCGCACGCTCGACGACCTGCTCGGCCAAGCCCACCTCTTGGCTCCGGGCAAGCCGCTGCGGGTGCAGATCGAGCGCGACCAACTCGGCTCGATCCTGCTGTGGGGCCCGCCCGGAGTGGGCAAGACCACCCTGGCGCGCATCATCGCCGTCCAGACCCGCCGCCGCTTCGTCCCCTTCAGCGCCGTCACCAGCGGCATCAAGGAGATCCGCGAGGTCATGGCGGCGGCCGAGCGCGCCCAGCGCGCCGGCCAGCGCACCATCCTCTTCATTGACGAGATCCACCGCTTCAACCGCGCCCAGCAAGACGCCTTTCTGCCCTACGTCGAGAGCGGCGCCATCACCCTCATCGGCGCCACCACCGAAAACCCCAGCTTCGAGGTCAACTCGGCCCTGCTCAGCCGCGCCCGCGTCTACGTGCTGGAGGCGCTCAGCGACGAGCACATCGCCGGCCTGTTGCGCCGCGCCCTCGACGATCGCGAGCGGGGCGTATTGCAGGATCGCGCGCCCGCGGCGCGCGTGGCCATAAATCCCGAGCTGCTGCTGCGCATGGCCCAATTCGCCAACGGCGATGCCCGCGTGGCGCTGAACCTGCTCGAAGCCGCCGTGGCGGGCGCCGAGCCCGCCGCCGATGACGTCATCACCATCACCGCCGAACTCCTCGACGCCACCCTGCAACACAAGGCGCTGCTCTACGACCGCGGCGGCGAGCAGCACTTCAACCTGATCTCGGCGCTGCACAAATCGCTGCGCAACAGCGACGTCGACGCCGGCCTGTACTGGCTGGGCCGCATGCTCGAGGCGGGCGAAGACCCGCTTTACGTTGCCCGCCGTCTGGTCCGCTTCGCCAGCGAGGACGTCGGCCTCGCCGACCCGCGCGCGCTCGAACAGGCACTGGCGGCGCGCGCCGCGGTTGAAGCCATCGGCATGCCCGAAGCCGCGCTGGCGTTGGCGCAAGCGGCGGCGTACCTGGCGTTGGCGCCCAAGTCCAATGCCTTATACGCCGCCTACGGCGCCGTCCTTGAGGACGTGCGCTCGACCCGCGCCGATCCCGTCCCGCTGCATCTGCGCAACGCCCCCACCGCGCTCATGCAAGGCCTCGGCTACGGCCGCGGCTACCAGTACGCCCACGATACCGAGGCCGGCGTGACCGCCATGGAGTGCCTGCCCGAAAACCTGCGGGGCCGCCACTACTACCGGCCCAAAGATGTAGGATTGGAGACCCGCCTTGCCGCTAAACTCGCCGAGCTCGAGCGCCAGCGCCGCAAACCGGGCGATTAACCCGCCTGCGACGCGGTTGCGTGGACCACGAACTCCCGGCCGCGCCGTTCCTGGCCGAGATTGATGGCCACGATGCCCAGCACGATTACGCACACCTCGAAGCCGGTCAGCGCCCAGGCGTAGCCCACGTGGTCGCGCAG
>DATKSZ010000073.1:0-32337 GCA_035531375.1 Terriglobales bacterium
CATGACCATCGCTGAACTGAAAGAAAAGAACATCACCGAACTCGCCCGCATCGCCCGCACCTTGGAGCTTCCCGGCGCCAGCGGCATGCGCAAACAAGACCTGATCTTCAAAATCCTGCAGGCGCAGAGCGAAAAAGAGGGCCACATCTTCGCCGAGGGCGTGCTCGAGATCCTTCCCGACGGCTACGGCTTCCTGCGCTCCCCCGACTACAACTACCTCCCCGGCCCCGACGACATTTACGTCTCCCCCTCCCAGATCCGCCGCTTCGACCTCCGCACCGGCGACACCTGCTCCGGCCAGGTCCGCCCCCCCCACGAGGGCGAGAAGTACTTCGCCCTGGTCAAGATCGAGGCCATCAACTTCGAGGCCCCCGAGGAGGCCCGCAACAAGATCCTCTTCGACAACCTCACCCCCCTCTACCCCGCCGAGCGCATCAAGCTGGAGACCGTGCGCGAGAACGTCTCCGGCCGCATCATGGACCTCTGCACCCCCATCGGCAAGGGCCAGCGCGGCCTCATCGTCGCCCCTCCCCGCACCGGCAAGACCATGCTGCTGCAGTCCATCGCCAACTCCATCACCGCCAACCACCCCGAGATCGTCCTCATCGTGCTGCTGATTGACGAGCGCCCCGAAGAGGTCACCGACATGCAGCGCACCGTCAAGGGCGAGGTCATCAGCTCCACCTTCGACGAGCCCGCCAGCCGCCACGTCCAGGTGGCCGAAATGGTCATTGAAAAGGCCAAGCGCCTGGTCGAGCACAAGCGCGACGTCGTCATCCTGCTCGACTCCATCACCCGCCTCGCCCGCGCCTACAACACCGTCGTCCCCCCCAGCGGCAAGGTGCTCTCCGGCGGCGTGGACTCCAACGCCCTGCAGCGCCCCAAGCGCTTCTTCGGCGCTGCCCGCAACATCGAGGAGGGCGGCTCGCTCACCATCATCGCCACCGCCCTGATCGAGACCGGCAGCCGCATGGACGACGTCATCTTCGAGGAGTTCAAGGGCACCGGCAACCTGGAGATCATCCTCGACCGCAAGCTGGTGGACAAGCGTGTCTTCCCCGCGATCGATATCCAGCGCTCCGGCACCCGCAAGGAGGAGCTGCTCATCCCCAAGGACGACCTCAACCGCGTCTGGGTGCTGCGCAAGGTGCTCAACCCGCTCTCCGTCACCGAGTCCATGGAGTTGCTGCGCGACCGCCTGCTCAAGTCCAAGAGCAACGGCGATTTCCTCGCCGCCATGAACGCCTAGTCGAGGCCGCCGCATGCCCAGCCTGCTGGATCAGGTGCGCCGCCTGCGGGATGAGGAGGAACGGCTGCGCCTAGGCGGCGGCCCCGCCGCCCTCGCTCGCCAGCACGACAAAGGCCGCCTCGGCGCCCGCGAGCGCCTGGCCCTGCTGCTCGACCCCGGCACCGATTTCCTCGAGCTCGGCCTCTTCGCCGCCTGGGGCATGTACGAGGAGTGGGGCGGCGCCGTCGCCGCCGGCGTGGTCTGCGGCCTCGGCCGCATCCACGGCCGCTGGGCCATGGTCATCGCCAACGATGCCACCGTCAAGGCCGGCGCCTTCTTCCCCATGACCGCCAAGAAGGTGCTGCGCTGCCAGACCATCGCGCTGGAGAACCGCCTCCCGCTGGTCTACCTGGTGGATTCCGCCGGCGTCTTCCTCCCCCTCCAGGACGAGGTCTTTCCCGATATCGACGACTTCGGCCGCGTCTTCCGCCACAATGCCGTCGCCAGCGCCCAGGGCATCCCCCAAATCACCGCCATCATGGGCAGTTGCGTCGCCGGCGGCGCCTACCTCCCGGTCATGTGCGACACCATCCTCATGACCGAGGGCAGCGGCCTCTACCTCGCCGGCCCCGCCTTGGTGCAGGCCGCCATCGGGCAAAAGGTCTCCAGCGAAGACCTGGGCGGCGCCCGCCTGCACGCCGCCGTCAGCGGCACTGTGGATTTCCGCGAGCCCGACGACCCCGCCTGCCTGGCCCGCGTGCGCTCGCTCCTCTCGCGCCTAGGCCCCCCCCCCGCCTCCCCCTTCGACCGCATCCCCGCCCAGCCGCCCGCCCGCCCCGCCGCCGACCTCTACCAGCTCTTTCCCTCCGATCCCCAGCTGCAGTACGACGTCCGCGATCTGCTCGCCTGCATCCTCGACGCCGGCGGCTTCGACGAGTACCGCGCCGAGTTCGGCCAAACCCTGGTCTGCGGCTATGGCCGCCTCGGCGGCTTCGCCGTCGGCGTCGTCGCCAACCAGAAAAAAACCGTCAAGCGCTCCACCGCCGATGGCCCCAAGCGCCTCGAGTTCGGCGGCGTCATCTACCCCGAGAGTGCCGACAAGGCCGCCCGCTTCATCATGGACTGCAACCAGAGCCGCATCCCGCTCCTGTTCTTCCACGACGTCAACGGCTTCATGGTGGGCAAGGAGATGGAGGCGGCCGGCATCATCCGCGCCGGCGCCAAGATGGTCAACGTCGTCGCCAACAGCGTCGTCCCCAAGCTCAGCGTCATCCTCGGCGGCAGCTTCGGCGCCGGCCATTACGCCATGTGCGGCCGCGCCTACGATCCCCGCTTCCTCTTCGCCTGGCCCTCCGCCCGCTACGCCGTCATGGGCGGCGACCAGGCCGCCAACACCCTGCTCGAGATCAAGGCCAAGCAACTCGAAAAACAGGGCCATGCCCTCTCCCCCGCCGAGCGCGACCAGCTGCTCGCCACCATCCGCGCCAGCTACGAGGCCCAGTCCGATCCCCGCTACGGCGCCGCCCGCCTCTGGCTTGACGCTATCCTCGACCCGGTGGATACCCGCCCCCGCCTCATCGCCGCCCTCGAGGTCGCCGCCCTCAACCCCGACCTGCCCCCCTTCCGCACCGGCGTCCTCCAGACCTAGCCCACCGCCGCCAGGGTCTAGGCGGGCACCGCCGCTAGGGCCTAGGCGGGCACCGCCGCTAGGGCAAAGATATGCCCGGCCGCCACCCCGTCCTCCTCCCGCCCCATCCGCTGCCCGCTCTCGGCGTGGGTCAGCTCATAGCCCAGCCGCAGCAGCAGCTCGGCAATCTCCCGTATCCGTTCCGCCTTGTGCCGCCGGCTGGCCCCGTGTGCCTCGATCAGCAGCGCCGGGCGGTGCCGCGCCAGCGTGGCGTACCCGCCGCGCAGCACCTCCACCTCCATCCCTTCCACGTCAATCTTGATGAACTCCGGCGCCGGCAGCCCCAGCTCCGCAATCAAATCGTCCAGACGGGCAATGCGCGTCTCCCCCACCGCCCGGCGCAGCGGCGTGCGCGCCTCCGCCGCCAGCGACGCCGTGGTGGACATGCCCGGCAGCATGTAGATCGCCCGCGTCCCCTCCTCGTCCCCCAGTGCCAGCCGCAGCGGCACCACGTTGCCGATGTGGTTGTCCTGCAGGTTGCGCGCCAGCTTGGCAAAGCTGGCCGCCTGCGGCTCAAACGCAATCACCCGCCCGCCCACCCCCACCCGGCGCGAAAAAAACAGGCTGTAGGCGCCGGCATGCGCTCCCACGTCGTAGACCACCTTGCCGTTTAGCTCCAGGCTTTCCAGCAGCCGCTCCTCCGGGCTGCTCCAGCCCAACCATCGCGCCCAGCCCGGTGTCGCCCCGGCGTCGCAGTTGCGGAATCCCGCCGCCATGTCCTTGCGGAACAGCCCCGGCCGGTACCGCCCCAGCGGGCCCAGCCACCCCCGCACCCGCTCTGCCGCCCCGCTCACCGCCCGCCTCCCGCCGCCACCGGCTCCACCGGCGTGGCCGACAGCAGCGCGTAATGCGGATAGCTGATGTCCAACTCGGCGTGGCCCCAAAAGCGCACCCCCGAGGCGGCGTGGTGGCTGGCCGGCAGCCAGAACTCGCCAATCTTCCGCGTCCGGTATTGCACCTGGGTGCGGGTCACCCACCACGACGGCGAATGCGTCAATCGTCCCTCCATCCGCTCGACCGCATACTCTGCCGAGTTAATCCATAGAGTACCGCGAAACCAGGAGTGCTTGCTGTCCCGCGGTGTCGCCTCAATCACATAATCGGGCTGCGTGGGTCCGCCGGGCAGTTTCAGCATCTTGAAAATATATTTCTCGGGCACAATGGCGATGTCTTGCCGCCGGCCTTGCGTGCTTTCACCCTGCTCCACCCGCAGCAGCGGCTCCAGCACCCGCCGCAGCAGCAGCCCGGAGCCACTTTCGGAGACCACCGTAAGCCGCGCCGGGCCCGGCGCCCGGTAGTCCGCCTCCACCCGCATCTCGGCGCTGGCGTGCAGCAACCCGCTATAGACCACCCGATAAATCCGGCAGCCGCTGTAGCCATGCAGCGCCGCCGCCCGCGCGGCGTTCATCGCCACCATCTTTTGCACCACCGCCAGCGCCGAAAGGGGTGGGTTCGCGGGCGCGACCGGCTGCTGCGCCAGCCCCAACACGCCCGCCCATACCAGTCCCAGGGCGGCTGCCCCCCGTCGCCTGAGCTCCATGCCCACTTAGATGCGGCAAGCACTCACTCGCAGCGCAGCGCCGCGGCCGGCGCTACCCGTGCCGCCCGCCGCGCCGGCCACCAGCACGCCAACCCGCTGCCAGCCACCAGCAGCGCCGCCCTGTCCGCCAGCGAGGCGCGAGCACAAGCGGGACGCGCGCCGCAGGCGCGCTGGGGCCCGCGCCCACCATAGAGCCGCGGCCCCGGTGGCCTCCTTGCCCGGCTTGCTCTACAATGGCAGCCGTGCCCCGCATCCTTGCGATCTCCGGCAGCCTGCGCCAAGCCTCGCTCAACACCGCCCTGCTGCGCGCCGCCCAGGAACTGGCGCCCCCGGGCATGGCCATCTCCCTCTACCCCGGCCTGGGCGCCCTTCCGCCCTACAACCAGGACGTCGAGCTGGCCGGCGACCCCGCCCCGGTGGCCGATCTTAAGGCCGCAGTGCGCGCCGCCGACGCCCTGCTCATCGCCACCCCCGAGTACAACTACGCCGTCCCCGGCGTATTGAAGAACGCCCTCGACTGGCTCTCCCGCCCGGCGGCAGCCTCGCCCCTCAAGGGCAAGCCGGCCGCCATCCTCGGCGTCAGCCTGGGCGGTGGCGGCACCGCCCGCGCGCAATTGGTCTTGCGCCAGAGCTTTCTCTTTACCGAGACCTATGCCATGCTGAAGCCCGAATTCGCGCTGGCGCGGGCGAGCGAAAAGTTCGACGCCGCCGGCCGGCTGACGGACGAGTCCACCCGCCAGCGCCTGGCCGAATTCTTGCAGGCTCTGGCGGCCTGGTCCGAACGCTGGAATTGACCCTATGAAAACCCACTTGCTCACTCTCGCCGCGTTGGCCGCGCTGGCCGGCGCCGTGGCGGCGCAGTCAACCCCCAAGGTGCTCTTCGTCCGCACCGGCACCCTCATCTACGACACCCAGCAGCCCCCCATGGCCCACGGCGATGTGGTCATCACTAACGGCACCATCACCGCCGTCGGCCCCGGCCTGGCCCCGCCCGCCGGCGCCCGCGTGCTCGACCTCTCGCAGCAGACGGTGATGCCCTCGCTGCTCGACGCCCATACCCACTTGGCCACCTCCCTCCCCGGCGCCGGCCCCGGCGCCGTCCCCAGCACCGCCCTCTCCGCCCTGCTCGGCAGCCAAGACGTGGCCTATGCCCAGGACTCCGGCGTGGCCGCCATGCGCGTGCTGGGCTCCTCCGGCTTCATTGACGTCGCCCTCGGCAACGCCATTGACGCCGGCGTGATCCGCGGCCCCCACATCATCCCCGCCGCCCACGCCATCTCCATCCCCGGCGGCCACGCCGACTTCTTCACCCTCCCTCCCTCCATGCCGCTGCAGTCCTACTACACCCCCCTCAACGGCTTCATCAACTCCACCGCCGACGCCGAGCAGGCCGTCCACCTGCAAGTCAAGTACGGCGCCAAGGTGATCAAGATCATGGCCTCCGGCGGCGTCCTCTCCCCCCTCGACCTCTTCACCAGCGAGCAACTCACCCCTGAGGAAATGCGCAAGATCGTCGAGGTCGCCCATGGCGACCACCTCAAGGTCGCCGCCCACGACGAAAACCTCAAGGCCATCATGGACGCCCTCCACGCCGGCGTGGACTCCATCGAGCACGGCTCCGACCTCGACCAGCAGGCGGTGGACTACATGAACGCCCACCACCAGGTGCTCGACGCCACCCTCTACGTCGTGGACAACATCCTGCAAAACGGCGAGCGCATGCACATGTCCCCCTACTCCCTGCTGAAGGCCCACCAACTCGCCGCCAAGCACTTCGCCAGCTTCCAGTTGGCGCTGCGCTCGGGCGTGCGCATGGCCGCCGGCTCCGACCAGGCCTACGCCCCCGGCACCGGCACCATCTACAACGAGGCCGTCAGCGAGGTCAACCACGGCGCCAGCCCGCAACTGGTTCTCACCGACGCCACCCGCCACAACGCCGCCCTGCTCGGCCTGCCCCAGTTGGGCACCATCGCCGTGGGCAAGGAGGGCGACCTGGTCGCCATGCCCGGCAATCCCCTCGACGACATTCACGCCCTCAGCCACCTCACCGCCATCGTCTACCAGGGCAAAATTATTCGCGCCCCGGCCAACCAGTAGGGAAAATTTTTCCCCTCGCGCCCGGGACGGGGCTGTCCGCCCAGCGCTTTGGGGTTTGGCACGCAAATTGCCCCTCCTGGGAAGGAGGTCGGCATTTATGCGAGTCCAATTCTGGTTTTGCTTCTTGGCCCTGGGCGCGGCGGCCGCGGCGCAGGCCCCGGCGCCTTCCCCCGCCTTGGCGGGCGGAACCCGCATCAACGCCCGGCTCACCTCGTCGCTCGACACGCAACACGCCCACGTCGGCGACCAGGTCGCCGCGGTCACCACCGCCGCCGTCAAGGCTCACGGCAAGACCGAGTTGCCCAAGGGCACCCGGCTGACCGGCCACGTCACCGAGGTCGTGGCCGCCCAGGGTGCTTCGGCCGCGCGCCTCGGCATCCTATTCGACCATGCCCGCGGCAAGCAGGGCCAGTCGGTGCCGCTGCGCGCCGACATCGTCAGCCTGCTGGCCGCTCCCGCCGGAGCCGCTGGCGGCGCCGCCTGGGGCGGCGCTGACGCCACCGGCGCCATGGACGCCGCCACCGCCATGCCCATGCCCGCCCCCATGCCCGCCCCCATGCCCGCCGCGGCCGGCGGCCTGCGCGCCGACGGCGCCGCCGCCGGCGTCGGTGCCGGCCTCGGCGCCGTCGCCAGCCCTCCGCTGGACCTGCCCGCGCTGCCCTCCTGGCCGGCTGTCGGCGCCGGCGCCCGCGACCGCAACGGCGCCGCCCTGCACATCCTCCCTCCCGCCTCCGGCCTGGCCGCCGGCCAAGCCACCGCCCTCGGCAGCGTGCTCACCACCCCGCACGGCAACCTCCGCCTCAGCTCCGGCACCCGCATGCAGTTGCGGGTCTTGCATCGCTGAGCCTCCCTTCCGGCGGATAATGGCAGCAGGGAGGCACTATGCGCTCTTCTGTCATCGTGGCGGCGGCCTGTGCCCTGATCGGCTTGGCCGCCGCCCAAGTCCCCGCCCCGCCCGCGCTGCCCAGCGGCACCCACCTGCAAGCCCAGTTGAAGACCAAGCTCGACACCCAGCGCGCCCAGGTCGGCGACCCCGTGACCGCCGTGACCACGCAGGCGGTGAAGGCCAAGCGCCTCATCCTCCTCCCCAAGGGCACCGTGCTCACCGGCCATGTCACCTCCGTGGTTGCGGCCGAAAGCAAGAAGTCGCCCTCCCACATGAGTGTGCTCTTCGACCACGCCGTCACCAAGCAGGGCATGGCCTTCCCCTTGCACGCCGCCATCGCCCAAGTGGTCGTCATGCCCAGCCTGCCCCCGGACATGGACGCCGGCATGGGCGGCGACATGGGCATGGACATGCCCACTCCCCAGCCCGCCGCTGTCCCCGACGACAACCACTCGAACCGCACCGGCACCCTGGGCGACCAGCCGCTGCCCCCCGTCGTCACCGCCAGCGCGCCCTCGGCAGCCACCCGCGGCAGCAATGGGCACCCCATCTACATCACCCTGCCCCACGGCACCCAGGCCGACCCCGACGGCAGCCTGCTCAGCACCCCCCAAGGCGATCTCAAACTCGACCGCGGCACCCGCGTCGTCCTGCTCGTTCTGCCGCAATAGCGCCCCGCCTGCTATCCTGGAGCGTGCCCACCGCGCCCGAGTCCCCCAATCCCCGGCGCCTGGTGGCGGGCCAGGCCGGCGAAGACGACGCCAACTTCGAGGTCTCGCTTCGCCCGCGCAAGCTGGACGAGTACATCGGCCAAACCAAGGTCAAGGAACAGTTGGCCCTCGCCATCGAGGCCGCCCGCTCCCGCGGCGAACCCCTCGACCACGTCCTGCTCTACGGCCCCCCCGGACTGGGCAAGACCACCCTCGCCGCCATCATCGCCTCTGAACTGGCGGTCGCCTTCCAGCCCACCGCCGGCCCCCTCATCCAGATCAAGGGCGACCTCACCGCCATCCTCACCAACCTCCAGGACCGCCAGGTGCTCTTCTTCGACGAGGTCCACCGCCTCCAGCCCCAGCTCGAAGAGATCCTCTACTCCGCCCTCGAGGACTACCGCCTCGACATCATCATCGGCCAGGGCCCCGCCGCCCGCACCCACACCCTCGAGCTCAAGCCCTTCACCTTCGTCGCCGCCACCACCCGCGCCGGCCTGGTCTCGGCGCCCCTGCGCTCCCGCTTCGGCCTCATCCTCCGCCTGGAGTTCTACCAGCCCGCCGAACTCCAGGTCATCCTCCGCCGCTCCGCCCGCATCCTCAACGTTCCGGTCCAGCCCGAGGGCGTCGCCGTGCTGGCTCACCGCTGCCGCGGCACTCCCCGCATCGCCAACCGCCTGCTCCGCCGCGTGCGCGACTTCGCCCAGGTCCGCGCCCAGGGTGAGATCACCGCCGCCGTCGCCACCGAGGCGCTCGCCCTGCTCGAGGTGGACGAGTACGGCTTCGACGAGGCCGATCGCCGCCTCATGCTCACCCTCATGGAAAAATTCGACGGCGGCCCTGTCGGCGTCAACACCCTCGCCGCCTCCCTGGCCGAGGAGCCCGATGCCATCGAGGAGATCTACGAGCCCTACCTCATGCAGATCGGCTTCCTGAGCCGCACCCCGCGCGGCCGCGTCGCCACCGCCCTCGCCTACCGCCACTTCCACATCGCCCCGCCCCAAGCGCGCGGCCCCCAGCCGGACCTGTTCCAGCCTTGACCGTCTATCTCGCCCTCGGCGCCAACCGCGGCCACCCCGCCGCCCAGCTCCGCCGCGCGCTGGCCGCCCTGCCCGCCCTCGGCCTGCGCGTCTCCCGCGTCTCCGCCCTGCGCGCCACCGCTCCCGCTCCCCCCGCCACCGGCCGCCGCCGCTTCCTCAACGGCGTGGCCGAGGTCCACACCCGCTTGCTCCCCCAGGTGCTGCTCCGCCGCCTGCGCGCCCTCGAACGCCGCCACGGCCGCCACCGCGGCGCCCCCCAGGCCAAGAAAACCCCGCGCTCCCTTGATCTCGATGTCATCCTCTACGGACGCGCCCGCATCCGCACCCCGGCCCTCGCCGTGCCCCATCCCCGCTTCCTCCAGCGCCGCTTCGTGCTCCAGGGCATGGCCGAACTTGCTCCCCGCCGGCGCGCCCCCGGACACGCCCGCTCCATGCGCCAGGCCCTCCACGCCCTCGGCTTTCCTTCTCGCTAGGATTGGGGGATGCGCCTACCGCGCCGCCGCTTGCCGCGCCTGCAGCACCTGCAGCGCCCGCGCCTCCAGCGCCTGCGCCTGCGGCAATAGGCTTACCGCCTTGGCCACTTCCGGGTCCACCTGCATCAGCGTCTTCCAGCCGTCGTCCAGCCCGTACAGGCTGCTGATGATCCGGAACCGGATCTGCTGCTTCATCCAGTCGGCGTTGGCCGCCACATCCGCCGGCTTCAGCTGCACCTGCTGGCCCGCCAGAAACGCCTCGAACTCCTGCAGCGTGCCCGCGTCCGGCATCCAGGTCGGCGGCACCGTCTCATGCTTGCTCAGGTACTCGTCGGCAAACTCGTAGAAGGCCGTCCGGTCCAGCAGCATCTGCTGGAAGTCGTTGAGCCGCACCGCCGGCAGGCTCACGTCCGGCGTGATGCCGCCCCCGCCGTACACCGTCCGCCCGATGTCGGTCATCTTCACCTCGCGCTGGCTCAGCGGCGTCTGCTTCTCGTTGTGCACGAAGAAGTAGTCGTATAGCGACACCCCCTCGTAGGGCCGCTGGATCAGCCGCCCGCTGGGCGTGTAGTAGTGCGCCGTGGTCAGCGCCAGCCCGGTGCCGTCGTCCAGCGGCATCACCGTCTGCACCAGCCCCTTGCCAAACGTCACCTGCCCCACGATCAGTCCGCGGTCATGGTCCTGCACCGCTCCCGAGACGATCTCCGCCGCGCTCGCGGTCATGTTGTCCACCAGCACCACCAGCGGAAAGTCGTGCCCGCCGTTGCCATGTGTCGCCGTCAGCACATGCTCGGGCGAGTTGCGCCCGTGGTCGCTGACGATCACCTGGTCCTTGGCCAGCAGCAGGTCCGCCACCCCCTGCGCCTGGTTCAGCAGCCCGCCCGGATTGTCGCGCAAATCCAGCACCAGCCCCTTCACCGGCCCGCGCGCCTCCATCCGTTTCAAAATCGCCGCGATCTCGCTGGTCGAGGTCTCGGTGAAGCCCGTCAGGTAGATGTACTCCACCCCCGGCTCGATCTGGTAGTGCGACTCCACGCTGTTGTGCTGCACGTTCTCCCGCACCACGGTGAAGTCCAGCAACTGCCGGTGTCCCACCCGCTTCACCGAGATCGTCACCTTGGTCCCCTGCGGCCCCTTCAGCAGCGTCGCCACCTGGTCGGTGCTCATCCCCACCGTGGACTTTCCGTCCACCGCCATGATCAGGTCCCACGGCCGCAGCCCCGCCTTGAACGCCGGCGTGCCCTCGAACGGCTGCACCACCCGGCTCTGGTTGTTGCGCGCGTCCACCGCCCCAATCAGCATCCCCACGCCCGAGTACCGCCCCTCCTGGTTCTCGATCATCTGCGCGAAGCTCTTCGGATCCCAGAAGTTCGAGTGCGGGTCGAGCTGGCGCAGCATCCCCGGTATGGCGCCGTCATAGATGGCGTCGCTGGCGTTCACCGGCGCCGCGTAGTTGGTCTGCACCAAGTCGTAGACGCGCGCGAACTCGCGCAGGTCCGATTGGATCTCCACATCCGGGTCGGCGCCGCCAGCCGCCGGGGCGTTGGCCTCCGCCGCCACCGCCTGCCCCACCGCGCTCGGGGTGGACAGGCGCGGCCCATACAGGCCGCCCAACAAGGCGCACACCCCTAGCACCAGCAGGAGAAGCAGCGTGGTCCGAAGTCTTGACATGCCCACAACCGGTGGATCGCCCAACTGCTCGCAGTATACCAGATGCCCCCACGCCTCGCGGGGGTCGCGCCGCTTTGCCTGCCGGCAAAATCGGCGCGAAGGGCTGCGAAATTCCGCAGGGGCAGACGCGCCAGTGGCGCGTCTGCGCCCCCGGGGAACGAATCCGGCGCGGCCCCAGCGACGCGCAGCGCCGACTTGGGGCCACGGGGCCCCCAAGTCGGCGCGAGCACGCCGCCCCGCGCATCTACAGCGGGGCGGCTCACAAGCGGGACGCGCGCCGCAGGCGCGCTGGGGCCCGCGCCCACCATTCGCCGCGCCCACCCCCCGCCCCGAATTGCTATCATGTCGGGGAGGGCTACCTCTCTGCATGAGCTTCGGCGAACTCCTATTCCTGGCAATGCTCGCCCTCTTGGTCTTCGGTCCGCGCAAGCTGCCCGAGGTGGCCCGCACCGTGGCCAAGATCATGGCCGAGCTGCGCAAGGCCAGCAACGAGTTCCGCTACTCGCTCGAGGATGAGATCCGCTCCATCGAGGTCTCCGAGCGTTCCCAGAAACGCCTCGAGGCCTCCGCCCCTCCCGCCGTGGTTGAGGGCACCATCGCCCACGCCGCCCCCCCCCACGCCGCCGACCCCCTGCCCGACGACCCCGCCCCCGACCCTCCCGCCCCCGACCACTCCGAACCCGCCCCCGCCGCCGCTCTCCACCCCCCCGAGCCCGTGGCCAAGGCCGCCGACTAGTCCCTGCCCATGGCCCTTCTCGACCACTTCCGCTCCGATGCCCCGGCCGACCTCCCTGGCGCCGCCATGTCCTTCCTCCAGCATCTGGAGGAACTGCGCCGCTGCATCTTCCGCGCCCTGGTCGGCGTCGTGCTCACCTTCTTCGTCTGCTTCTACTTCGCCGACCGCATCTACGGCTTCATCGAAAAGCCCCTGCTCGCCGCCCTCAAGCTCCACGGCCTCGACCAGCGCTCGCTCGTCTACTTCAACCCCATCGAGCCCTTCAATCTCTACGTCAAGCTCGCCCTCATCACCGCCCTGTTTGTCGCCTCCCCTTGGGTGCTCTACCAGCTCTGGGTCTTCATCTCCCCCGGCCTCTATCCCCGCGAGCGCCGCTACGTCATCCCCTTCGTCCTGTTCACCTCCGCCCTCTTCGTCCTCGGCGGCGCCTTCGCCTACCGCTTCGCCTTCCCCATGGCGCTGAATTTCTTGATCGGCTACGCCCAGCGCTTCACCCCCCAGATCAACATCAACGAGTACTTCGACCTCTTCGCCACCGTGGTGCTCGGCCTCGGCATCGTCTTCGAGATGCCCACCCTGATCTTCTTCCTCTCCCTGCTGGGGGTGGTCAACGCCCGCTTCCTGCTGCGCAATTTCCGCTACGCCGTGCTGGTCATCTTCGTCCTGGCGGCGGCCATCACCCCCACCGCCGACATCACCACCATGATGGTGTTCGCCGCCCCCATGCTGGGTTTGTATGTGCTGGGCATCGGCATCGCCTATATATTTGGCAAGGACCGCCGTGACCGCCGCAAGGCGGCCGCCGCCGGGTAGGGTAGGATGCAGTAGGGCCCCGCGGCCCCGGCCGCACGGGCCCGCACGCTCGCTCCAACTCCATGAGCCCCTCGAACGAATGGGCGCACACGCTCGGCGCGCTGGCGCGATCGCTGGGGCTGGTCGGCATCTTCGCCCTGACTCTGTTCGATGGCTCGCTGCTGTGGCTGCTGCCCGGCATCAATGACATCATCCTGATCAGCTTTGTGATTGCCAAGCGCACCCTGGGCTGGGCGGCGCTGGCGGTGGTGGCGGCGACCCTGGGCTCGGTGCTGGGCGCCATCGCCAGCTACCGCATCGGCCGCCGCGGCGGCGCCGAGCTGCTGCGCAAGCGCTTCCCCCCCGGCCTGCTGCGCCGGGTTGAGTACTGGACCGCGCGCCTGGGCGCCATCCCCGTGGGGGTGGCCGCCGTGATGCCGCCGCCCTTCCCCTACGCCCCCTTTGTCTTCTCCGCCGGCATCATGAAGGTGCCCAAGAACCGCTTCCGCTTCTCCGTCGCCCTCGGCCGCGGCGTGCGCTACGCCCTCGACGCCGCCTTGGCCCTCTACCTCGGCCGCCACCTGCTCAAGCATCTCGACCGCTTCTATTGGGACGCGCTCGAGCCCACCCTCATCGCCGTCGGCGTCGCCCTGCTGGTCTGGGGCCTCCTCCGCCTGCGCGCCGCCCGCAGCGGCGCCCAGGAAAAGCTCTGGTAGCTCAGGGCAGCGGGGCGAAGCGCACCGCCTGGCCGCGGCGCTGCCAGGAGTGCAGCCCGGCCAGGGCGGCGTCGTGCGCGGGATAGTCGCTGCGGCAATGCGCGCCGCGGCTCTCGCGCCGCGCCAGCGCCGCCCGCAGAACTGCCGCCCCCGCCGTCGCCGCCAACCCCGCCCCCATCGCCTCCACCGCCGCCAGCCCGCGCCCCAGGTCCTCGCCCCGGCGCACCACCCCCGCGCAGGCGCTCATCACCCCCTGCAGCGCCGCCATCTCCGCTCCCGCCTCCGTCCCGCCCGCTCCCGCCTCCGTCCCGCCCGCGCCCGCCTCCTCCCAGCCCCGCCCCGCCGGCGCCTCCTCGCTGGCCATCGCCCGCCCCGCCCGCGCCCCAAACACCAGCCCCTCCAGCAGGGAATTGCTCGCCAGCCGGTTGGCCCCGTGCACCCCGGTGCAGGCGCACTCCCCTGCCGCGTACAGCCCCGCCAGCGTGCTCCGCCCCTCCAGCGTGGTGGCGATGCCCCCCATGGCGTAGTGCGCCGCCGGCCGCACCGGGATCCGGTCGCGCGCCAAATCCAGTCCGTACTCCGCCAGCGTCGCCGCGATCCGCGGAAACCGCCGCCGCACCGCCGCCGCCTCCAGCCCCGAGGCGTCCAGATAGCACACCGCCCCAGCCCCCGCCGCCCGCAGCTCCGCCTCCAGCGCCCGCGCCACCACGTCGCGCGGCGCCAGCTCGGCCGCGGCGTGGTAGCGCTCCATGAAGCGCTCCCCCGCCGGGTTGCGCAGCACCGCCCCCTCCCCCCGCAGCGCCTCCGACAGCAAAAACCGCGGCGCCCCCGCCCGCGCCAGCGCGGTGGGATGGAACTGCACAAACTCCATGTCCGCCAGCTCCGCCCCCGCCTGATACGCCAGCCCGGGCCCGTCGCCGGTGGCCACCGGCGGGTTGGTGGTGTCCAGGTAGAGCTGCCCCAGCCCTCCCGTCGCCAGCAGCACCGCCCGCGCCGCCAACTGCCGCCGCTCCGCCCCCCCCGCCTGCTGGTACTCGATCCCCACCACCCGCCCCTCCCGCTGCAGCAGCCGCGTCGCCCGCCCGTGCGCCACCAACCGCAGCCGCGGCAGCCCCGCCGCCCGCCGCGCCAGCGTCGCCGCGATCTCCCGCCCGGTCGAGTCCCCGTGCGCGTGCAAGATGCGCGAGCGCGAGTGCGCCGCCTCGCGCGTGCGCGCCAGCCCGCCCCCCGCCCGGTCCAAGTCCCGGTCGAAGTCCGCTCCCCACGCCAACAACTCCTCGATCGCCCCCGGCCCCTCCTCCACCAGCGTCCGCACCGCCTGCGGCGAGCACAGCCCGTCCCCCGCCGCCAGCGTGTCCTGCTCGTGCAGCGCCACCGTGTCGTCTTCCCCCATCGCCACCGCGATCCCGCCCTGCGCATACTGCGTCGCCGACTCGCTCACCGCCTCCTTGGTCAGCACCACGGTGCGCGCCCCCGGCCCCAGCGCCAGCGCCGCCCGCAGCCCGGCGATGCCCGATCCCACAATCACAAAATCGGCCTCGGCGGTCGTCATCATCCCTGATCTTTACACTACACTGGAAGCACTTTGATCACGGTTCCAGTCCCGCTGCCCGCCCCCGCCCCCGCCCCCTACAGCGCCCTCGTCGAGACCGGCCTGCTCGCCCGCGCCGGCGCCCTGCTCCGCCCCCACCTCCCGCCCGCCGGCCAGCTCTTCGTCGTCACCACCCCCACCGTGCGCCGCCTCTGGGGCCCGGCCCTCGCCGCCGGCCTTGCCGCCGACGGCCTCGCCGCCACCGTGCTCGAAATGCCCGACGGCGAGCCCGCCAAAACCCTCGCCTCCCTCCAGGCCCTGGCCGAGGCCCTGGTCGCCGCCGGCGCCGACCGCGACGCCCTCCTCCTCGCCTTAGGCGGCGGCGTGGTCGGCGACGTCGCCGCCTTCCTCGCCTCCGTCTACATGCGCGGCCTCGCCCTCGTCCACCTCCCCACCACCCTGGTCGCCATGGTGGACAGTTCCCTCGGCGGCAAGACCGCCGTCAACCTCCCCTCCGGCAAAAACCTGCTCGGCACCTTCTTCCACCCCCGCGCCATCCTGGTGGACCCCGCCACCCTCGCCACCCTGCCTCCCCGCGAGTACCGCAGCGGCCTCGCCGAGGCCATCAAGTACGGCATCATCGCCGACCGCGCCCTGTTCGAGGTCCTCGAATCCCAGGCCCCCGCCCTCGCCCGCGCCGATCCCGCCTTGCTCCAGCCCCTGATCGCCGCCTGCCTGCGCCACAAGGCCGCCGTGGTCGTCGCCGACGAGCGCGAGGCCGACCTCCGCCGCGTGCTCAACTTCGGCCACACCCTCGGCCACGCCCTGGAAAGCGCCACCGCCTACCAGCGCTTCCTCCACGGCGAAGCCGTCGCCTGGGGCATGATCGCCGCCGGCCAGATCGCCGTCCGACTCGGCCGCTTCGACCCCAACCAAGCCCGCCGCATGAACGCCGCCATCCTCGCCCTCTGCCGCCCCCTCCCCCCGCTCGACCTCGATCCCGCCCTCGTCCTCCGCCACGCCGCCAGCGACAAAAAGGCCCGCGCCGGCGTCCTCCACTTCGTCCTCCCCACCCGCATCGGCCAAGTCGCCATCGTCAACGACGTCCCCCCCGCCGTCATTCTCGCCGCCCTCGCCGACACCCAGGCGCTGTCCCGCTAGGCAACCTTGGCCATCCCATGGCCAGCCGCAGACGCCAAACCTAAAAGATGGATTCTTTAATTGACAAATCGCCCCTGCCCGAATCCGTCATGCCCGACCTTCGGGAGTTCGAGCGCTCGGCGATCGCTCCGCTGCCGCCGCCAACCCGAGCCCTGCGCCTTCGGTTCATGGCTTTTTATTGGCTATTTATCTCAGTGATGTATGCCGGCATACCAAGCCTCTTCCTGTTCATCAGCCTTCCGGGAACCTCCGCCTACCTGGGCACGCTGCCCCTGGCGGCATACTGTGCGTATTGGTGGCGCCGCCTGCGGAGGGAGCGCCGGATCTTGGGCGATGGCCCCGCCGGCGTCGCGATCATCACCGACGTGCGCGAAAATTACAGCACCAAGGGACCGATCGCGACGTACAGCTATCGTGACCAGCAAGGTATGTGGCACCACGACATCACGCATCGTGATTTATCCCACGCGGTTCGCCAAACCCCGCCCAATTCAGCCGTCCGGGTTTTCTTTGATCCGACCAACCCCGACCGCCACCTCTTGGAAATCGGCTCTTGCTACGCCCTTCGCGACAACCCCAACTGAACGCACCCCGATCGCGGGGGTCGCGCCGCTTTGCCAGCGGGCAAAATCAACGCGAAAGGCTGCGAAAGTCCGCAGGGCGGCCCGCCCCCGGGAAACGAATGCGGCGCGGCCCCAGCGAGGCGCAGCGCCGACTTGGGGCCATGGGGCCCCCGAGTCGGCGCGAGGCCGCCCAGCGTAGTTGCAGCGGGGCGGCTCACAAGCGGGACGCGCGCCGCAGGCGCGCTGGGGCCCGCGCCCACCATCTGCAGGCAGAGCCTGCGCCGTTCAGTGCCAGTCGCTCCGCAGGTGCTCACTGTACCCATCAGAGTGCTCGTCCGCCCACACACCCGCCCGCCCCCGGGCGGCTCATGCCGCCCCGCGCACTTACAGCCGGGCGGCTCACGAGCGGGACGCGCGCCGCACCGCCCCGGCGCGGCTACAGCCCGGCCGGGCAGGCGCGCTGGGGCCCGCGCCCACCATGCTCGCGCGCCCGGCCCGCCCCTACAGCGGCACCCGCTCCAGCGGCACGATGAACTGGATGCCCTCGATATGCTTGCCCTGCAAGTGCGCATCGCCGGTCACGAACAGGTCGGTCCGCGCCGCTGCCGCGCACGCCAGGTGGATCGCGTCCGCCGCGCGGATCGAGCGATCCTGTCGGATCGCGGCAAACCGCCGCATGTGCGCCGCGCCAAAGGCCAGGACGATCGTCTCGGCCGTCAGCGTCTGCTCATAGCGCGCGCACAACTCCTCGTTCCCGGTCTCGCTGGGCTTGACCAACACCTCCGCAATGGCCAGTGCCGAGGTGACCAGTTGGTCGCCCCGCTGGCGCATAGCTTTCCGGAGCCGTATCGCCGCCCCCGCCCGCTCCCCCTCGCCCTCCAGCAGGTAGATGAAAATGTTCGCGTCCCAGAAGATGCGGCTCATTCCCCGTCGCTCCGCAAGCGTTCGATGTATGCGTCGGCGTGTTCGTCGGCCCAAACCTCACGGCCCGTTCCCACCAACGCCAGCAGCGGGTCCGGCTCGGCGCGCGCCCTGCGCCTCCATTGCTCGTACCATCCCAGCAAGTCCCGCCACTCCGGTGGCATCTCCTCTGCCCTCGGGATCGTCTTGGAGCCGGCGCGCCCCGGATCGCTGGGATCGCCGGGCCGATACAGCCGCCGCCGACCGGGCGCGGTCTCGAACAGCATCCGGTAGGGGCCCGGGTTGGGTGGCCGGTTGGCTACGCAATGCTGGATCGCGTGCACATACACCCCCGGCCGCTTGAACCCCAGCGCGCGCGCCCGCCCGACGATCTCGCCCACCGCGAAATCCGCCCGTCCAGGATGCTCGCGCTGTAGCAGAGCGGCCGCGATCCAAACCTCGTCGGCCACCTTGGTTGGTACCTTGTGCGCTACGATCAAGGTGTTGTTACCTCTATTACCAAGTATACCTCCCGGGCGCATCGCGGGGGTCTTTGCCTGCCGGCAAAATCGGCGCGAAGGGCTGCGAAATTCCGCAGGCGCAGACGCGCCAGTGGCGCGTCTGCGCCCCCGGGAAGCGAATTCGGCGCGGCCCCACCCGGCAGCGAAGCAGCGCAGCGCCGCGCTGGGCCACGGGGCCCCCAAGTCGGCGCGAGCATGCCGCCCCGCGCCTCTACAGCGGGGCGGCTCACAAGCGGGACGCGCGCCGCACCGGCTCGGCGCTGCTACCGCCGGGCCGGGCAGGCGCGCTGGGGCCCGCGCCCACCATTGCCTGCCTGCGAAGGGCGCCATTGGCTCTACCGCGGCCGGAACGCGCGCAGGTAGAACAGCCCGGCGGCCAGCAGCAGCGCTCCCCACCACACCCCCGCGTGCAGGTTCTGCAGCACCAGCGGCGGCTGCGGCGGACGCCACACCTGGTAAATGCCAGCCGCCAGGATGAGCACCCCATAGACGGCCAGCAGCCCGCCGATGAAGAACCAAATTGAAATGGAGCCGCGCTTGGGCATCGCCGCCAGCTTACTCCAACTCCGCCCCCGCCGCCAGCGTGGCCGCCAGCGTCGCCTCGCGCAGCCGCGCCGCCGCGCTCTCTGGCGTCAGGTCGCGCTGCGGCATCGCCAGCAGCTCGTAGCCCACCATGAATTTCCGCACCGTCGCCGAGCGCAGCAGCGGCGGGTAGAAGTGCGCGTGCAGGTGGTTCTCCGGGTGCTCCTGCCCGTCCGTCGGCGGCAGGTGGAAACCCCACGAGTTCGGAAACGGCGTGGCGAACAAGCCGTCGTAGCCGCGCAGCAGCCGCCGCAGCATCGCCGCCAGTTGCCCGCGCTCGCCCCCCGCCAGCTCCTCCAGCCCGCCGCGGTGCGCCCGGCTGAGCAGCAGCACCTCGAACGGCCAGTTGGCCCAGTACGGCACCACCGCCACGAAGCCCTCGTTCTCCCACACCACCCGCTCCCGTTGCTCCAGCTCCATCTGCAGGTAGTCGCACAGCAGGCAGCCGCCCCGCTCGTGGTGGTAGTCGCCCAGCGCCGCCTGCTCGCGCGCGATCAGGTTGGGCAGGTGCGCGTTGGCCCAGATCTGCCCATGCGGATGGGGATTGCTCGCCCCCATCATCGCCCCCCGGTTCTCGAAGATCATCACCGAGGCGATCTCCGGCCGCCCCCCCAGTTCCTGCGCCTGCTCCGTCCACGCCGCCACCACCGCCTCCACCGCCGCCTGCGGCAGGTGCGACAGCGTCAGGTCGTGGCGCGGCGAGTAGCACACCACCCGGCACACCCCCGGCTCCGGCGCCCAGCGCAGCAGCGGCGGCATCGCCGCCGGCGGCGCCGGCGCGGCCTCCAGGTTCATCGCCGGAAAATCGTTGTCGAAGATGTAGACGCCGCCGTAGTCGGGGTTGCGGGCGCCATGGGCGCGCGCGTTGCCCGGGCAGAGGTAGCAGTGGGGATCGTGGGCGGGCGCCGCCGCCGGCGCCGCCGCCGCCTCGGTCTGCCCCTGCCAGGGGCGGTCGGTGCGCTGCGGCGACACCAGCATCCACTCGCGCAACAGCGGGTTATAGCGCCGGTGTGGGCCCCTGGGCGGCATCGTCCTCCTCCCGGCTCGCCCCCGCCGCCAGCCGACAGGGCCAAATCGTCGCGCTCAGCCCGGCGGCGGCGGCATACCCGGCCGCCACCTGCTCCGCCACCGCCTCCACCCGCGCCGGCTCCACCAGCGCCAGCACGCAGCCGCCAAACCCGCCCCCCATCATCCGCGCTCCGTACACCCCCGGCTGCGCCAGGCACAGCTCCACCATCAGGTCCAGCTTGGCGCAGCTCACCCCGTAGTCGTCCCGCAGGCTCCGGTGCGACGCCTGCAGCAGCTTCCCCAGCCCGGCGAAGTCCCGCCCCCGCAGCGCCGCCGCCGCCGCCAGCACCCGCGCGTTCTCCCCCACCACATGCCGCGCCCGCGCCCGCAGCGGCTCCGGCAGCAGCCCCGCCACCGCCTCGAACTTGGCCTCGTCCAGGTCGCGCAGCGAGCCCAGCCCCTCCACCGCCGGCGCCAGCAGCCGCACCGCCGTCTCGCACTCCGCCCGGCGCTGGTTGTACTCGTTGGTGGCGTTGTCGTGCCGCACCCCGGTGTTGCACACCACCAGCGCCGCTCCCGCCGGCCACGACAGCCACTGCGCCCCCATGCTGCGCGTGTCCAGCAGCAGCACCTGGTCGCGCCGCCCATGGCAGGCGATGTAGAGGTCCATGATGCCGCAGCGCGTGCCGCCAAACTCGTGGCTGGCCTGCTGGCACAGCAGCGCCAGCTCGGTGCGGTCCAGCCCCGGCGCTTGCCCCCCGCCCTCCGGCGGCGTGCGCAGCCACGGCTCCCCCCGCCCCGCCGCCGCCACCCGCCCGCCCGCCTGCGCCCCCACCTCCACCCCCGCTTCCGCCGCGAACGCCAGCCCGCACGCCACTTCCACCGCCGCCGACGAGCTCAGCCCCGCCCCCACCGGCACCGCGCTCTCGATCAGCGCGTCCGCCCCCCGCAGCCGGTGCCCCGCCCGCTCCAGCAGCACCGCCACCCCGAACAGCGAGCTCGACCAATGCCGGCTCGGCGGCGCGCTCCCGCCCAGCTCGAACTCCACCGTGTCCGGGTACAGCGACGACGCCAGCCGCAGCCGCCGGTCCGCCCGCGGCGCAATCGCCACCCGCGCCGCCAGCCCGATCGCTCCCGGCATCACCCAGCCCTGGTTGTAGTCGGTGTGCTCCCCGATCAGGTTGATGCGCCCCGGGGCGCGGTAGAACCCCCGCGGCGGCCCGCCAAAGGCGCGGGCAAAGGCGGCGGCGTGGGCGGCGCGGTCGTAGGGTGCCATCGCCGCTAGTTCACCCGCAACATCACCACGCCATGACCGGGCACGGTCGCGCTGTACCCGCCCGCCGCCGCCACCGCCTGGTGCGCCCACAGGTCGCGCACCCGCGGGTGGGGCGGCAGCCCCAGCTCAGCCCACCGCACCGCCATCCGCGCCGGCGCCGCGCTGCGGTTGAACAGCGCCACCGCCGTCGCCCCGTCCGCCAGTTGCCGCCGCCACACCTCCTGCTCCCCCGCCGGCCCCACCCGCACCCCTTGTTTCCCCAGCTTGTCCTGGTCCACCGCGATCACCTCCCGGTTGGTCAGGATCGCCTTGATCGCCGGCGTCATCTTGGTCAGGTCGTTGCCCGCCAGCAGCGGCGCCGCCAGCATCGCCCACAGGCTCATGTGGGTGCGGTACTCGGTATCCGTCATGCCCCCGTTGCCAATCTCCAGCATGTCGGGATCGTTCCAATGCCCCGGCCCCGCCTCGCCCTCCCGCCCCATCTGCTCGAAGCCAATGTGCGCCATGCGCGCGTAGCTGTCGTTGATGTCGTCGGTGGTGCGCCACAGGTTGCCCCCCACCTCCGCCCCCCATGCGCCCACGTTCCACCAGCCGTACTCGCACAGGCTGAACACGATCGGCCGCCCCGTGGCCCGCAGCGCCAGCGCCATCTTCTCGTAGGCCTGCTCCATCTCGTTCGGCCCATACACCAGCGAGGCGCTGCACCAGTCGTACTTCAGATAGTCCACCCCCCAGGCGGCGTAGGTGCGCGCGTCCTGCGCCTCGTGGTTGTAGCTCCCCTCGTAGCCGGCGCAGGTCTTGGGCCCCGGCGACGAGTAGATGCCCAGCTTCAACCCCTTGGAGTGCACATACGCCGCCAGCGCCTTCATGTCGGGAAACTTGGCGTTGGGCTGGATGTTCCCCTCCGCGTCGCGCGTCCCCTCCCAGGTGTCGTCAATGTTCACGTAGCGGTAGCCGGCGTCCCGCATCCCGGTCGCCACCAGCAGGTCCGCCGTCGCCCGCACGTCGGCGTCGTTCACCGAACCATGGAACTTGTTCCAGCTGTTCCAGCCCATGGGCGGCGTCAGCGCCAGCCCGTTGGGCGGCAGCCGCCGCAGCGGCGGCAGCGGCGCATGCTCCATCCCCGGCGGCAGGTGATACACCGTGTCCTCGCTGATCTTGTGCAGCGCCAGCGCCCGCGGACCGCGCCCGCCCCGCCCCCCCGGCGCCCGCACCGGCTCGACCGTGAGCGTGTCGCCCGCCAGCGTGCCCCGGTAGGCCTGCGGCTTCGACTCCGGCACAAACGGGTTGCGCAGCCCAAACTGCAGTTGCCCGTTGGCGAGCGTGCCCCCCACCACCTCGCGCCGGTCCGAGCGCAGCAGCACCAGCCCGCTGAAATGCCCGCCGCTGGCCTGCAGCACATAGGTCGTGGTCAGCGTGATGCTGCGCGCGCCGCGCTGGAAGTGCTGCTCGCCCTTCCACGTGCCCGACAATCCGCCCGCCGGCCGCGCCCCCACCAGCATCGGCGCCAACAACAGCACCGTGCCCAAAGCCGTCCCCTGGACTCCCTTGCGCATGTTCCTCTCCTCGCTCTGTAGTCTAGTGCAGTCCGCTCACTACGAACAGCGTGTCGAGCTGGCGCTCGTAGCCGCTGAGGTAGGTCTTGCCATCGGCGGAGATGCTGCGGATGTAGATGGACCGGACCCCGGCGGTGCCATCCGGCAGAGCCGTGAACAGCCGCTGGCGCTGGCGCGTCGCCAGGTTCACCCGCCACACCTCCGCCGCGGTTTGGACCACGCCGGCGCCCGCCGCCGGGTGGCGCCAGACCAGCAGCGCGCCGTCCGGGGCAAAGCGCAGCGGATGATCGCCCGGCTGCAGCGCCGGCAGCGCCTGCGGCGCCCCGCCGCCCAGCGGATACAGGGCCCAAGCGCCGCCATGGAGCGGACGCGCCACCACATCGCGGCCGTCGGGCGTTACCACCATCCCGACGATCCCTTCCGGGGTCACCGGCCTGGCCGCCCCCTGCAGCGGCACCAAAAATGTGCGCAGCACATGCCCGGGCACATGCCCGAACGCTGTCAGCGCCTGCCCTCCCGGCAGCCAGCCCACCGGGTTGGCCACATAGCGCACCGTGCCCGAGGTGAGCTGCCGCGGCTCCCCCGCGCCGATCGGCAGCAGCAGGATCTGTTGGGTCGAGGGCACCACGCTCACCGCCCATTGCCCGTCGGGCGAGATCCCCACCGGGTCGCCGTCGCCCAGCCGCACCGGCGGCGTCCCCGAGGGATCGCGCAGGTAGGTCGAATATTCCGCCCCCGAGTCCTCGTCGCCCACCAGAATCTGCTTGCCGTCGGCCGAGACCGCGCCGTCCAGCGCCCAGTCCAGCACCGAGAAGTCGCGCGGCTGCGGCTGCGCCGCGGTGGTGAGATCCATGATGATGCGCACGCTCGAGGCCGCCACCAGTGCCCGCCCGTCGGGCAGCACGTCTTCAAACTGCAGCGTCTCCGGCCCCGCCAGCAGTCCGCGCTCGCGCCCGGAGAGGCTGACCGCCCGCAGTTCCAGCCGAATCGAGTTCCCCGCCGAGAACCAGATCTCCTGGCCCGACGGCGACCACGCCAACCCCCGCGCCGAGGCGTAGTGCCGCGTCAGTGCCTGAAACTTGCCGCCCAGGTCCACCACGCCGACGTAGCCTTGGTCGTCTCCCATAATCGGATGGACGATGAAGCAAATGCGGCGCCCGTCGCGCGCGAAGCGCGGATTCCCAATCCAGCCCGAGGTGCGGTAGAGCACGTGGCCGATGGGGTACTCCAGCGTGAAGGTGCCGGTGCGCGGATGGAAGCGGGTGATGAGCAAGTTGCTGCCGCCAGGGGCATAGTCGGCGTACTGCACGTTCTGCAGCAGCGGCCGCGGCGCGCCCCCGCTCAGCGGCATCTGCGCCAGCGTGCCGTAGTAGGCGTAGCCCCCGATCGAGACCAAGTTCTGCAACACCGCCGCCTCGCCCGCGCCCACCGCCAACACATCGCTGGCCGTTCCCGCCACCGCCTCCACCCCCACCGAGTCCAGCCGCGCCGAGAACAGCGCCAACGGCTGTCCGCTCCAGCTCGCCGCGCCCAGCACGCTGTGGCCGTCGGGCATGAAGCGCTCGTCCATCATCGTGCCCTGCTGATAGGTCACGCGTTGAAAATGCGCCATCGCCGTCGGCCGGCGCCGCGCCAGCAGCCAACCCCCGCCCAGCCCCAGCCCCACCACCGCCGCCGCCCCCGCCGCCGCCCACCCCCACCGCCGCCGCGGCCGGCCGGCGGGCCCCGCCGCCGCCATCGCCCCGCTCGCGCTCGATGCCACCGAACTCAGGTCCGCCAGGCTGAAGGCGACGTCGCTGGCCGACTGGAAGCGCTGCCGCGGCTCCTTCTCCAGGCAGTGCCGCACGATGCGCTCCAGCCCCGGCGCGGCCGCCCCCGCGTTGCCGCCGCTGCTGCTCAGGTTCAGCTCCGCCGGCTCCTCCCGCAGGATGGCGCTGATGATGTCGGCGGCGCTGTCCCCGCGGAACGCCCGCCGCCCCGCCAGCATCTCGTACAGCACCGCCCCCAGGCTGAAGATGTCCGAGCGCGCGTCCGCCCCCTGCCCCCGCGCCTGCTCCGGCGACATGTACCCCACCGTCCCCAGCACCACCCCCGCCGCCGTCGCCGCCGTCGCCCCCAGCGTCTGCGCCCCGTCGCCCAGCCCGCCCGGTGCCAGCTTGGCCAGCCCAAAGTCCAGGATCTTCACCCGCCCGTCGTCGGTGCAAAAGATGTTCTCCGGCTTCAGGTCGCGGTGGATGATCCCCTTGTCGTGCGCCGCCGCCAGCCCGCGTGCGATCTGCGTCCCGTACTCCACCGTCAGCCGCGGCCCCAGCGGCCCCGCCGCCAGCTTCTGCCGCAGGCTCGCCCCCTCCAGCAGCTCGGTCACGATGAACAGCGACCCCTCCGCCGTCTTGCCCACGTCGTGCATGGTCAGCAGGTTGGGGTGGTTCAGCGCCGCCACCGCCCGCGCCTCCTGCTCCAGCCGCCGCAGCGCCTCGCCGTCCTGCGCCATGCTCGCCGGCAGCACCTTCACCGCCACCTCGCGCTGCAAGCGCGTGTCGCGGGCGCGGTACACCTCGCCCATCCCCCCCGCCCCCAGCGCCGAGATAATCTCGTACGGTCCCAGTTGTGTCCCCGCCGCCAATGCCATGGCGAGATTATAGTGGCTTGCTCGCCGGCGCGCACGGTTCGCGGCGATGACCGACTCGCCTCGGGGCAAAGGCCACGGTGGCACAGCCATTCCTGGCAGTGCGAACCCAGTTCTTCCGGCCTCGGACTCCTGGCCAGCTCTTCTGGCCACGGTGGCACAGCCACTCTTGGCTGTGCGAACCAGCCCTTCCGGCCTCGGACTCCTGGCCAGCTCTTCTGGCCACGGTGGCACAGCCACTCTTGGCTGTGCGAACCTAGCCCTTCCGGCCTCGGACCCCTGGCCAGCTCTTCTGGCCACGGTGGCACAGCCACTCCTGGCAGTGCGAACCCAGCCCTTCCGGCCTCGGACTCCTGGCCAGCTCTTCTGGCCACGGTGGCACAGCCAATCTTGGCTGTGCGAACCCAGCCCCACCCCCCACCCCCGACGACGCCCCACCTCTCGCGGCGACGACCGCCTCGCCTCAGGCGAGGCTGAAGCGCAAGCCTCCCTCCTCAGCCCAGCGACGCCGGCAGCCCCAGCCCCAGCCGATGCTGCCGCATCGCTTCGGCCTGGTGGGTGAGCACGATCAAATCCGAGCGCGGCCGCGCCGTGCAGGGCAAGATGAACCCCGCCGCGCGGTCCTCGGCGAAGTAGCGCCGCGCCGCGCCCTGGTCCACCTCGCCCGGCGCCAGCAGCCGCGCCGCGCAGCTCAGGCACCACCCGATGCGGCAGCGCGAAGGCAGCGCAATCCCCGCCCGCCCCGCCGCCTGCCACAGGAATTGGTCCTCGCCGACGGCCAGCTCCGCCCGCCCCTCCGGCAACACCAGCTCCACCCGCCACACACGCCTAGGGATTGTAGAAACGCCGGTTCTTGCTGTACGGCGCCTCCCCCGGCTCCCCCCGCCGGAAGTGCCCGCTGGGGATGCTCTTGCCGTCGCGCTCGTGCGCCAGCAGCTCGATGAACCAGGCCTCGTGCTCGATCTCCTCGTTCAAAATCCGCGCCGCCATGTCGTAGGTGCGCGGATCCTTGCCCACCGTCAGGTCGCAGATCTCGCCCCAGCTCCGGATCGCGCACCGCTCCGACTCCAGCAGCAGCGTCAGGATGTTGACCGCGGTCGGCGGATCGGGCAGCTTCGCCGGCGCGCATCCCGCCTGGTTGTGGAAGGTGGGCAGGTCGTTCGGCAACTCCCCTCCCAGCTCGTAAATGCGCGGGACGATCAGTTCCCAGTGCGCCCGGTCCTCCAGCCGCGCGTCCTCGCAGATCTCCTTGTAGTCCTCGTAGCCCGCCAGGTGCATGCGCAGGATGGTGTAGTAGTAGTAGGTGCTGCTGAACTCCGCCGCCGCGTTGGCGATGAGTTTCCGGATCAGCTTGTCCACATCCACCCCGCGCGCCCGGATCTCCTCCACCCCCACCCGGCCGCTGAGGTCGCCATATCCTATCTTTTTTGCTTCAGCCATGGGCCGTGTCCTTTCGATAGACCACTTGGATGCCGTGCCGCCACTCCTCGTTTAGTCCCAATCGCGTCCATGGCACCTCCGGCGCGATCCACCGCCCCAGCAGCTCGGTGTGCGGATGCCAGCGCAGCGCCGGCGCCACCAGCCACAGCCGCGGCGGCAGCGGGCTCAGCTCCACCCCCGGAAAGTACCCCAGCCGCTCAAAGTCCCCCTCGCGCTGGTGCCGCCGCACCTGCCGCCAATACTCCAGCGCCTGTAGGGGAAACCCCAGGTCCTCCTCCGCCTTCAGCTCCCACACCAGCAGCCGCCCCTCCCGGTCCACCGCCAGCAGGTCGAGCACGTCCCGCGGTCCCGGCCCGCACACCGGCACCTGCGCATAGATGAAGCGCGGGTCCACCTGCGCATCCAACGTGCGCGGATCGCTCCGCAGCAAATGCTCCATCCACCCCTCCGGCTGCAGCGCATACAGCGGGAAGCGCCGGTCGCGCCCGGCCACGCGCTGCTCCGCCAGCTCGCGCAAAAACTTCACCAGCAGCGGCCGCGTCTCCTCCAGCAGCGGCGATCGCTCCCGCCCACACCCAAAATGGAATCGCGCCGCCCGCGCCTCCGCCCCGCTGGCCTCGCGCGCGATCTCCAGCCCGTAGAAGCGCGCCCGCCCCTCCCCCTCCGCGCCCGTCTCCCAGGTCGCCTGCGGCAGGATGGCGCGAATCTCCGCCAGCAGCGCCGCCGCCGCCCCCGTCGGCGGCCCCGCCTCGGGCGCGCGCCGCAGGTGCGAGACCTCGTTGCCGGTGTCGGAGAGCGCCACCGGCTCCAGCCTCCCCGCCGCCCGGTCGAGCCGATAACACTCGATCGGCGGCGCCGCCCGCAGGCAGCTTCGCAGCCGCCCCACCGCCGCCTCTGCCCCCGCCGGCAGCACCAGCCGCACCGCCGCCACCACCCGCCGCGGCCAGCGCGCCCGCACCTGCTCCGCCCACACCAGCGCCTGCGCCAGCGCCCCGCCCACCGCCCCGGCACTCTCCTCTTCGTCCACCGCCACGCACGCAACCAGCGCCTGCTGTCGCCGGAACACCAGCTTTTGCACCCCGCTGCGCCCCGAGGCCGCCCCCCCCGCCGCCCCCTCGCCGCCCCAGCCGCGCCAGTCGCGCTCGGCCGCCGCCATCACCGCCAGCCGAAACTCCTCCCGCCGCCGCCTCCCATCCCCGCTCCCCGCCCCCGCTCCCCCCGCCACCAGCAACAGCGGCGACGCCTGGCTCTGCCCCAGCCGCAGGCACTGCAGCCGCAGCCGTCCCCCGCCCTGCGTGGCCACCCCCTCCACCCGCCGCACCAGGTTGGCGTCGGCGCTCCAAAGGTGCAGTACCAGCCGCCCCCCCTCCCCGCTCAGCCCATAGCCCGCCCGCTCCCCCTCCAGCCGCGCCACCCGCCGCCCCCCCTCCCACACCTCCACCGCCCGGTGCGCCAGAAAAAACCCCCGCACCGCCGCCGCCCCCGCCTCCCACCCCGCCCCCGCCCGCCCGCTCGTCGCCGCCGCTGCCCGCATCGTCCTAGCCTAGGACCCGTCCCCCCCGACCACCACACCCCTTCCGGGTGGAATCCCACCGCGCCACTACCCCGCGCCTGCGCCGCAGGCCGCCCCGCCGCGGGCCTACAATAAGAGGAAGGCCATGGCTACCCACCTCGAACCCGCCCGGCCTCCCCTCGCCGTCCCCGCCGACGAGCTCGAGCTCGTCCGCCGCGCCCAGGCCGGCGACCTGGCCGCCTTCGAGACCATCCTGCAGCGCTACGAGCGCCGCATCTTCCGCCTCGCCCAGCACATGATGGGCAACGCCGCCGACGCCGAGGACGTCCTGCAAGAGACCTTCCTCAAGGTCCACTCCAAGCTCCACCAGTTCCAGCACCAGTCCCGCCTCTACACCTGGATCGTCCGCATCGCCGTCAACCAGGCCCTGATGAAGCTGCGCCAGCGCCGCGGCAACACCATCTCCCTCGACGAGGAGATCCCCACCGAGGACGGCCCCGTCGCGCGCGAGCTCGCCGACTGGCATCCCAATCCCGAGCAGCAGTATCAAAGCTCCGAGCTGGCCTCCATCCTGCAGCGCGGCCTGGACTCGCTCTCGCTGCCCTACCGCCTCGTCTTCCAGCTCCGCGACGTCGAGGAGCTCTCCACCAGCGAGACCGCCGAGGCCCTCGGCCTCACCGAGTCCGCGGTCAAGTCGCGCCTCCTGCGCGCCCGTTTGCAGTTGCGCGAAAGGCTGGCCAAGCACTTTCGCCTGAAAGGAGCCGAGAGTGCCCTGTGACGATGACTGTAAAGCCTTGCTCGCTCAGCTAGGCGCCTACCTCGATGGCGAGGCCGCCGCCGCCGTGGTCCTGCACATGGAGGCCCATGTGCACGCCTGCCGCCCCTGCCGCTGCCTGGTCCAAAGCTGCCGCCAGACCATTCTCGTCTACCGCCGCCAGCTCCCCCCCGAGCTCCCCGCCGCCCTCCATCGCAAGGTCATGGATCGGCTCGCCAGGCCCAACCCGAATGCGTGAGCCACGAGGTACATGGCCATGGGCTTCTGCCTTCTCCGCTGCCCCCACAACCACCTCAGCTTCCCCATCGTCACCCCCGAGCCCCGCGCTGGTGGTTCTTCCCCCGCCCTCGCCCGCAGCGGCTCGGGGGCGGAGCCCCCGAGTAGGGGAGGCGCAAGCCTCCCGCACGTGACCTGCCTCGACTGCGGCCGCGAGTTCTGGTACGACTGGACCCGCATGCGCCGCCTCGCCGAGCGCCCCCAGCCCGTCTACCGCCGCGCCGCCTAGGCGCTTACGACTGCTGCAGCTTGGGCTGCGGGATCTGCGGCGCGTACCCGCGCTTGTAGACCAGGATCGTCCGCCGGTAGGTCAGCACCACCGTCCCGTCCTGCTTGAACCCCACCGTCCGGATCTCCACCAGCCCCTGGTGCGGCCGCGTCTTCGACTCCCGCTTGCTCAGCACCTCGGTCTGGGCATAGATGGTGTCGCCCTCGAACACCGGCGCCGGCATACGCACCTCGTCCCAGCCCAGGTTTACCGCGTTGCGCGACACGTCGTTCACCGACAGCCCCGTCACCAGCGCCAGCGTGAAGCAGGAGTTCACCAGCGGCCGCTTGAATTCGGTCTGCGCCGCGTAGTGGGTGTCGAAGTGGATGGGGTTGGTGTTGGCCGTCAACAGCGTGAACCAGGTGTTGTCGGTCTGCGACACGGTGCGGCCCAGCGGATGGCGCAGGACGGCGCCCACCTCGAAATCTTCATAGCAGCGGCCGGCGGTCGAGGCCGGAGGGGGCAGGGAAGCGTCGGGCATAGGTTCGCTCTCAGCGGTGCTGGCAGAGTTCGGCCTTCCTCGCCACCACCTGCGCCAGCCGCAGGTTGGCGGCATCCACCATCTTGCCATCCAGGCTGACCGCGCCGCGCCCGGCCGCCGCCGCCTCCTCGTAGGCCGCCACCACGCGCGCGGCGTGGGCGGCCGCCTCGGCGGTGGGGGTGAAGACGCTGCGTGCCATCTCCAGTTGCGCCGGGTGGATGCACTGCTTGCCGTCAAACCCCAGAGCCAGCGCGATCCGGCACGAGCGCTCGAACCCGGCCGCGTCCCGGTACGCCGCATACGGGCTGTCCATCGCCCGCAGTCCGAACGCCCGCGCGCAGGCGACGATCGCGTGCATGGCGGCGTGCCAGCGGTGCCCCGGGTAGAGCGCATCGTGCGCGTCGAACTCCCCGATCCCGCTCGAGGGCATCTGCATCGAGGCGGCGTAGTCGCCCGCCCCGAAGATCAGCGCCTCCAGCCGCGGCGAAGCCGCCGCGATCTCGCGGCAATAGACAAAGCCCCGTGCCGTCTCGATCTGCGCCTCAATCCCGATCGGCGGCCTCGTGTTGCCCGGCCGCTGCTGCTCGATCTGCGTCAGCAGCCGGTCCACAAACTCCACCTCCCCCGCCCCCGAGGCCTTGGGCAGCATCACTAGGTCCAGCCGCTCCCCCGCCGCCTCCACCACCTCGATCAGGTCGCGGTAGGCAAAGCCGGTGTCCAGCCCGTTGATGCGGAACATCCGCAGCCGCGGCCCAAAGTCCAGCTCGCGCAGCGCCCGCGCCACCACCGCCCGGCTGGCCGCCTTGTGCTCCACCGGCACCGCGTCTTCCAGGTCCAGGCAGACCGCGTCGGCGTCGGAGGCCGCCGCCTTCTCGATCATCCGCCAGTTGTTGGCGGGCACGAACAGCAGGGTGCGTTCCAGGCGCAGGGGAGGGGCCATCGCCGCTATTCTAACCCGAGCAACTCGCTGAGTACCTCTTCGGTGTGTTCCCCCAGCTCCGGCACCCGCCCCAGGCGGCTGGGCGCGCGCGCCAATACGCTGGCCAGGTTGTGCGGCGGCAGCAGCGCCGGGATCGGTCCCTGGGGCGTGTCGGCGCTCGACCAGCGCCCGCGCGCGGCGAGCTGCGGGTGCCCGACCACCGCCGCCACGTCGTTCAGCGCTCCCTGGGCGATCCCGGCCTGCTCCAGCCGCCGCTCGACCTCGTCCCGGTCCAGTTCGGCGAAGCAGGCCTCGATCGCCGCTTCCAGCCCCTCGCGCTGCGCCACCCGCGCCCCGTTGCCCCTGTACGCGGCCGCCTCCGCCAGCTCCGGACGCCGCAGCACCTCGCGGCAGAAGCGCTCCCACTCGCGCTCGTTCTGCACCGCCAGCAGCACCCTGCCGTCGCGGCAGGCATAGGCGCCATAGGGCACGACCATGGCGTGCCGCATGCCGGCGCGGGCCGCGACCACGCCGGTCCCCTGGTAGAGGTAGAGCGCCGGCGTCGCCCACTCCACCAGGCACTCCAGCATCGAGATATCAATGCGCTCGCCTTGCCCGGAGCGCGCCCGCCCCAGCAACGCCGCCAACACCGACGAATAGGCGTAGCCGCCGGCGGCGATGTCGGCCACCGAGACGCCCGCCTTCGCCGGCGCCTCCGGCGTCCCGGTCAGGCTGATCAGGCCCGCCTCCGCCTGCACCAGCAGGTCGTAGGCCTTGTGGTTGCGGTAGGGGCCGTCCGGGCCGTAGCCGCTGATGCCGCACCAGATCAGCCGCGGCAGCCGCGCCCGCAGCGCTTCATACCCAAAGCCCCAGCGCTCCACCACCCCCGGCGCCAGGTTGTGCACGAACACATCGGCGGTCCCCAGCAGCGTCCCCAGCGCGCGCCGGCCCTCTTCGGTTCGCAGGTCCAGCGCCACGCTGCGCTTGCCCCGGTTCAGCCAGGCGAAATAGGCCGAGAGGCCGTTCAGCGCGCCGTCGTAGCCGCGGGCGAAGTCGCCCCCGTCCGGCCGCTCGATCTTGATCACGTCCGCGCCTAGGTCGGCGAGCTGGCGCGAGCAGAAAGGCCCCGCCACCGCCTGCTCCACCGCCACCACTCGCGTCCCGCGCAAAGGCATCTTATTAGAACGACCGCGGCAGACCGAGCACGTGCTCGGCCAGGTAGGCCAGGATCAGGTTGGTCGAGACCGGCGCCACCTGGTAGAGCCGCGTCTCGCGGAACTTGCGCTCCACATCGTACTCGGCGGCGAACCCGAACCCGCCGTGCGTCTGCAGGCAGACATTGGCCGCCTCCCACGAGGCATCCGC
>DATKSZ010000074.1:0-23113 GCA_035531375.1 Terriglobales bacterium
TCACAACCGATTACAATAGCCATCTCGGCCTCCTTCGTCCCGAGCGGCTGGTTTTTTTACGCAAACCCACTCTACTCGGGATTGGAGGCCGGGGTCGTTATCAGATCAAGCGCGCCTGCCCGGCCCGGCTGTAGCAGCGCCGGGCCGGTGCGGCGCGCGTCCCGCTTGTGCTCGCACCGACTTGGGGGCCCCGTGGCCCCAAGTCGGCGCTGCGCCTCGCTGGGGCCGCGCCGAATTCGTTTCCCGGGGGCGCAGACGCGCCACTGGCGCGTCTGCCCCTGCGGAATTTCTCAGCCTTTCGCGCCGATTTTGCCGGCTGGCAAAGCGGCGCGACCCCCGCGAGCGGCATAGGAACTGGCCACGATCCAGCCGGCGGCGGCGAGGCCGGCGGAGACCAGGAACTCCGACCAGTTGGAGCGGAGGGTGGGCGCCCCGGCGAGGCGGGGAACCCAAACCAAGAGGGTGAAGAGGCCGATCATCGCCGCCCATAGGTTCGCCGCCCGCCGCGGCCAGATGCCGAGCAGGATGGCGACGCCGGCGGCGATGTGGGCGGCGCCGGTGGCGTAGGCCCAGGCGGTGCGGGCGGGCAGCCAGGCCGGCACCAGCGACGCCGTATAGACCACGTAGCGGAGGTGTTCGAGGCCGAACGGGAGCAGCCCCAGGCCAAACAGGATGCGGGCAGGGCGCAGGGCGGAGGCGCCGGTGACGCCCGGCAGCCGCAGCCGGCTGGCGTCGGCGCCCCACCCGATGGCGAGGATCCAACCTCCCACGAGGAAGCCCGCCAGCTCGCCCAGCGCGCCCCAGTTGAGCAGTTGCCGGGGAGCGGCCACCGCCATGGGGCCGTGAAGCAGCAGGCAGGAGAGCAGCAGGTAGGCGGCCAGGGCCAGGGCCGCCGTCGCCGCCGCGCGCCGAAACCACATGGCTACGCCCAGCGCCACCAACAGCCCTCCCGAGGCCATCGCCAACCCCGCCTGCCAAGGAATCCACGCGGGCACCGGCTGCCAGACGTAGTTGAAGTCGTGGAACAGCAGGCTCAACAGTCCCAGCCCGGCCACGGAGATGGAGAAGATCCAGCCTGCCCAGTCATTGGTGGGCGCGGGCCCCAGCGCGCCTGCGGGGCGCGTCCCGCTTGTGAGCCGCCCCGCTTTGGTGTGCTTCATGGCGGCATTATGCGCCAACACGGTCCGGCGCGTGCACTGCCGTTCCGGCCAGGCCACGCGCTTGTGGCCATTCCTGCTCGCACTTTGGTGGGCGCGGGCCCCAGTGCGCCTGCGGCGCGCGTCCCGCTTGTGCTCGCGCCTCGCTGGGGCCGCGCCGGATTCGTTTCCCGGGGGCGCAGACGCGCCACGGGCGCGTCTGCCCCGGCGGAGTTTCGCAGCCTTTCGCGCCGATTTTGCCAGCAGGCAAAGCGGCGCGACCCCCGCGAGATGTTGGCCTTGGGTCAGCGGCGCGCGCGGCCTGCCCAGCTTGGGCCGGTCCGCGGAGGGCAGAGGCCCGCGCGTAGTAAAATGGAGTGGTTCCCGCAAGGCTCTCCATGAAAATCGGCGTGGTGGTGTTTCCCGGCAGCAACTGCGACCACGATGCCCTGCACGCCGCCGAGGTGGTGGCGGGCGAGGGGGCGGCCCTGCTCTGGCACGAGAGCGAGGACCTGGGCGGCAGCGAGGTGGTGGTGATCCCGGGCGGGTTCAGCTACGGCGACTACCTGCGCACCGGGGCGATCGCGCGCTTTTCGCCCATCATGGCGGCGGTGGGGCGCTTCGCCGCGGCCGGCCATCCGGTGCTGGGCATCTGCAACGGCTTCCAGATCCTGTGCGAGGCGGGGCTGCTGCCGGGGGCGCTGCTGCGCAACGCCGGGCTGCGCTTCGTCTGCCGGCCGGTGCACCTGCGGGTGGAGTCGGTGGCGACGCCCTTCACCGGGGCGTGCGAGGTGGGGCAGGTGCTGCGCATCCCCATCGCCCACGGGGACGGCAACTACTTCGCCGAGCCGGAGCAGTTGGAGGCGCTGGAGCGGCGGCGGCAAGTGGTGTTCCGCTACTGCAACGCGGCGGGCGAGGCGGCGCCGGAGGCCAACCCCAACGGCTCGGCGCACAATATCGCCGGCATCTGCAACGAGGGCCGCAACGTGGTGGGGCTGATGCCGCACCCGGAGCGGGCCATCGCCGCCGAGCTGGGCTCGGCCGACGGCCTGCGGCTGTTCGAATCGCTATTGCTATGCCAATAACCCCCGAGCTGCTCGCGCAACACGGCCTCACCGCCGCCGAGTACGAGAAGATCCTCGGCCTGCTGGGACGGGAGCCCAACCGGACCGAGCTGGGCGTGTTCTCGGTGATGTGGAGCGAGCACTGCTCCTACAAGAGCAGCCGCGCGCACCTGAAAACGCTGCCCACCGCCGGGCCGCGCATCCTGCAGGGACCGGGCGAAAACGCCGGCATCATTGACGTGGGCGAGGGCTGGGCCTGCGCCTTCAAGATCGAGTCGCACAACCACCCCAGCTACGTCGAGCCCTTCCAGGGGGCGGCGACCGGGGTGGGCGGCATCCTGCGCGACGTGTTCACCATGGGAGCGCGGCCGGTGGCGATCATGGACTCGCTCCGCTTCGGTCCGCTGAGCGCGGCCAAGAACCACGCCATCCTCGAGGGCGTGGTGGGGGGCATCGCCCACTATGGCAACTGCTTCGGGGTGGCGAACCTGGGCGGGGAGACGGTGTTCGACCCCTGCTACTCGGGCAATCCGCTGGTCAACGCCTTCGCCCTGGGGATCGCGCGCCGCGACCAGTTGTTCTTCGGGCGGGCCACCGGGGTGGGCAACCCGGTGATCTACGTGGGCGCCAAGACCGGCCGCGACGGCATCCACGGCGCCACCATGGCGAGCGAGGAGTTCTCCGCGGCGAGCGAGGCCAAGCGGCCCAACGTGCAGGTGGGCGACCCGTTTTTGGAGAAGCTGCTGCTGGAGGCGTGTCTGGAGGCGATGGCCACCGGCGCCATCCTGGGAATTCAGGACATGGGGGCGGCCGGGCTGACCAGCTCGAGCTGCGAGATGGGAGCGCGCGCCGCGACCGGCATCGAGCTCGACCTGGACCGGGTGCCGCAGCGCGAGAGCGGCATGAGCGCCTACGAGATGCTGCTGAGCGAGAGCCAGGAGCGGATGCTGCTGGTGGCGCAGGCGGGGCGGGAGGAGGAGGTGTTCGCAGTATTCCGCAAGTGGGGGCTGGACGCGGTGGCGGTGGGGGTGGTCACCGCCGACGGCCATATGCGGGTGCGGCACCGCGGCGCCGTGGTGTGCGACATTGCCAACGCGGCGCTCACCGACGAGGCGCCGCGCTACCAGCGGCCGCAGCAGGCGCCGCAGCGGACCCTGCCGCTGGATCCGCGGCCGGAGTGGCTGCCGGGAAGCGGGCGCGACCTGCAGGCCGACTTGCTGGCGCTGCTGGCGGCGCCCAACATCTGCTCCAAGGCCTGGATCTACGAGCAGTACGACACCATGGTGCGCACCAACACGCTGGTGGGTCCGGGAGCGGACGCGGGGGTGATCCGGCTCAAGGGCACCACGCGCGGGCTGGCCATGGCGCTGGACGGCAACGGCCGCTACTGCGCGCTGGATCCGCGCCAAGGGGCGCGGCTGGCGGTGGCGGAGGCGGCGCGCAAGGTGGCCTGCGCCGGGGCGCAGCCGGTGGCGGCGACCAACTGCCTGAATTTCGGCAATCCGGAAAAACCGGAGGTGATGTGGCAACTGGCCGAGGCCATCGCCGGGCTGGGCGAGGCCTGCCGCGCCCTGGGCACGCCCATCACCGGCGGCAACGTCAGCCTCTACAACGAGACGCTGGGCCAGGGCATCCAGCCCACCCCGGTGGTGGGGGTGGTCGGGCTGGTGGACCTGAGCCAGGGCTTGCTGCCGCTGGGCTCGCGCTTCCGCAACCCCGGCAGCGCCATCCTGCTGCTCAGCGGCGCGCCCCGGCAGTCGGCGGAGGAGGCGCGGCAGCGCTTCGGTTCCAGCGAATATGCCGCGGCGGTGCTGGGCCAGACCTGGGGCCTGCCGCCCGCGCTCGATCTCGACGGCGAACAGAGGCTGCACGAGGCGGTGGTCAAGGCGCACGAGTGGGGCTGGCTGCAGTCGGCCCACCAGGTCTCGACCGGCGGCTTGGCGGTGTGCCTGGCCGAGTGCTGCCTGGGGCGCAGCGTCGAGAGCGCGGCGCGTGCGCGGCTGGGCGCCGCGGTGGATCTGCAAACGGACCAGGAGCCGTGGCTGGCGCTGTTCAACGAGACCGCCAGCCGGGTGGTGGTGACATGCACGCCCGAAGACGTGGAAGAGGTGACGCTGCTGGCGCAGCGGGCCGGCATCCAGGCGATCGAGCTGGGGCAGACGCGGCCGGAGGCGGAGGGCTTTCGCATCGCCTGCCAGGGACGCACCGTGGTCGCGCTGCCGCTGGCCGCTATGGCGGCGGCGTGGGAAGAGAGCTTGGCGCGGCAGTTGGAGCCGCAGGCGGCCACCGCATGATGATCGAGACGCCCTGGGACAAGCTGCGGGAAGAGTGTGGCGTGACCGGAGTGTGGGGCCACGCCGAGGCGGCGAACCTCGCCTATCTGGGCCTCTATGCGCTGCAGCACCGCGGCCAGGAGTCGGCCGGCATCGCCGCCAGCGACGCCGCCGGCCCCGGGCAAGTGATCCGCACCAAGCGGGCCATGGGCCAGGTGGCCGACATCTTCACCCCCAAGGCGCTCTCGCGCCTGCCGGGCAAGACCGCGATCGGCCACACCCGCTACTCCACCTGCGGCGACAGTGGCATCAACAACGCCCAGCCGCTGATCGTGGAGTGCAACAAGGGACAGTTGGCCATCGCCCACAACGGCAACCTGGTCAACGCCGCCGCCATCCGGGCGCGGCTGGAGGCGCAGGGCTCGATCTTCCAGACCACCAGCGACACCGAGGTGATCCTGCACCTGTTGGCGCAGTCGCGCGCCCGCCGCTTCGAGGACGCCTTGGCGGAGGCGCTGGGGCAGGTCGAGGGGGCCTACTCGCTGCTGCTGCTGACGCCCGACAGCCTGTATGCCATCCGCGATCCCTGGGGCTTTCGCCCGCTGGCGATGGGGCGGCTGGAGCAGGGCGGCGTGTTCTTCGCCAGCGAGACCTGCGCCTTTGACCTGATCGGCGCGCGCTTCGAACACGACGTGCGCCCGGGCGAGTGGGTGCGCGTCATCAACGGCGCCGACGGCGAAACCCAGGTCGAGGCGCACCGCTTCGCCCCGGAGCGGCAGCGGCGGCAATGCATCTTCGAGCACGTCTACTTCGCCCGGCCCGACAGCCTGGTGTTCGAGCGCAGCGTGCAGCAGAGCCGCGAGGCGATGGGGCGGCGGCTGGCGCAAGAGGCGCCGGCGGCGGCCGACATCGTGGTGCCGGTGCCGGACTCGGGGGTGGCGGCGGCGCTGGGCTATGCCGCCGAATCGGGCATTCCCTTCCGCTTTGGGCTGATCCGCAGCCACTACGTCGGCCGCACCTTCATCGAGCCCTCGCAGCAGATCCGCGACTTTGGGGTGAAGCTCAAGCTCAACCCGGTGCGGCGGCTGCTGGAGGGCAAGCGCATCATCCTGGTGGACGACTCGATCGTGCGCGGCACCACCAGCCGCAAGATCGTCCACATGATCCGCGACGCCGGCGCCACCGAGGTGCATGTGCGCGTCTCCTGCCCGCCAACCATCTCGCCCTGCTACTACGGCGTGGACACCCCCTCGAAAGAGGAGTTGATCGCCGCCAACCAGACGGTGGAGCAGATCCGCGCCTCGATCGGCGCCGACAGCCTCGCCTACCTCTCGCTCGACGGCCTGAGCCAAGCGGTGGAGAACCGCGACGACAGCTACTGCACCGCCTGCTACACCGGGCACTATCCGACCGCGGTGTAGCCGCGCCGAGGGGCGACACCCGGACGGCGGAGTGCCTGCTAGACTGTGGGGGAAGCGCGCATGCCGCACCATCCTGCCACGCTGACCTCGCTGCCCGGCTATCTCCGCGGCTTGGCGGGGCTGGGATTGCGCCCCGCGCTGATCGAGCAGCACCTCTACCGCAGCCAAAGCTACAGCTATGCCGAGCTGATGGGCAAGGCGTACGCCTTGCAGCGGGAACTGGGGCGGCGCGGGGTGCGGGCGGGCGACCGCATCATGATTTGGGGCAGCTCGGGGGCGGGCTGGGCGGCGGCGTTCTACGGCTGCGTGCTGGCGGGGGCGGTGGTAGTGCCGCTGGACAGCGGGTTTTCGGCGGGGCTGGCGGCGCGGGTGCAGCAGCAGACCGAGGCGGTGCTGCTGTGCAGCGACCACGAGCCGCTGGCCGGGGTGCCGCGGCTGAGCTTCGAGCAGATCGTGGCCTTGCCTCCGGAGGCGGCGCCGGAGGCGGCGCCCGAGCCGGGGCCGGAGACGCTGCTCGAGATCGTCTTCACCTCGGGGGCGACGGCCGATCCCAAGGGGGTGATGATCACCCACGGCAACCTGCTGGCCAACCTGCGGCCGATCAGCGGCGAGATCGAGAAATACTTGGCGCGGGCGCGGCCGTTCCTGCCGCTGCGCTTCCTGCACCTGATCCCGCTCAGCCATCTGTTCGGCCAGGTGATGGGGCTGCTGATTCCGCCGCTGCTGGAGAGCGCGGTGGTGTATCCCGAGTCGCAGGCGCCGGCGCAGTGGGCGGAGCTGATCCGCCGCTATCGCGCCTCGGTGATGGTGGCGGTGCCGCAGCAGTTGACGCTGTTCAGCCAATGGGCGGCGGGCGCGGCGGACACCAGCCTGGAGGAGGCGGCGGCGATCAGCAAGGGGCGGAACATTCCCTGGCGCTGGTGGCGGTGGCGCAAGCTGCACCGGCGGCTGGGCTGGAAGATGTGGGCGTTTGTGGTGGGGGGAGCCTCGCTGGCCACCCAGCTCGAGGACTTCTGGAACGGCCTGGGCTACGCCGTGGTGCAGGGCTACGGACTGACGGAGACGGCGCCGGCGATCACCATCACCCATCCCTTCAAGGCGCGGCGGGGGGCGGTGGGGCGCGCCCTCGCCGGGGTGGAGACGCGCATCGGCGCCGACGGCGAGATTCTGGTGCGCGGGGGCAACGTCTCGCCCGGCTATTACCACAACCCGGAGGCCACCGCCGAGGCCTTCGCCGGGGGCTGGCTGCACACCGGCGATCTGGGGCGGCTGGACGAGGAGGGCAACCTCACCTTCCTGGGACGGAAGAAGGAGGTAATCGTCACCTCCGCCGGGCTCAACGTCTATCCCGACGATGTGGAGCGCGCGCTGGCGCAGCAGCCGGCGATCGAGGAGTGCGCCGCGGTGGAGGACCAGCGCCAGGGCGCGGCGCAGGTGCATGCGGTGGTGGTGCTGCGCGCGGGCGAGGCGGCGGGGGCGCTGGCGGCGGCGGTGGCGGCGGCCAACGCGCAACTGGAGCCGCACCAGCGCATCAGCGCCGCCTCGGTGTGGCCGCAGCCCCACCTGCCGCGCACCACCTCCACCCGCAAGCTGCAGCGGCTGGCGATCGCGCGCTGGGTGAACCAGGGCGAACCGGCCGCGCCGGAGAGCCCCGCCGACGGCGAGGGCGGGGGCTGGAAGCAGTTCCTGGAGCGGCGCTGGGGCCTCGCCCCCAGCCGGCTGCAGCCGCAGGCGCGGCTGGACAGCGACTTGGGACTGTCCTCGCTCGACCGGGTGGAGCTGTGGAGCTGGCTGGAGGCGCACACGCCGGGCGGACTGGACGAGGCCGGGCTGACGCTGGCGCAGACGGTGGCGGAAGTGGACGCGCTGCTGGCGCCGGCCGAGCGCGCCGCCGCCGCGGCCGCGGCCGGGGCCGCGCCGCAGCGCCCGGTCGCCATTCCGGCGGAGGAGAAGCGCTGGCCGCAGCACCCCGGGCTGCGCCGCTTCCGCGCGCTGAGTTACTACGGGCTGGTGTTCCCGGTGCTGCGCACGGCAGTGACACGCGTCCGGGTGGAGGGCAGGGAACATTTGCAGGGCCTGGAGCGGCCGGTGCTGTTGGTCGCCAACCACCAGAGCCTGCTGGACGTGCCGGTCATCCTCAGGGCGCTGCCGCGCGCCTGGCGGCCATGGCTGGCGCCGGCGATGGGGGCCGAGCCCTATCTCGGCGCCTTCGACCCGCACGCCTCGCCTTGGCGGCGCTGGCGCGACCGCTGGCGGCTGGGCAGCGTGCGCTTGTTTTTCAACGGCTACCTGCTCAGCCCGCTGGGGGCGGTGGCAGCCTCGCTGCGCCACAGCGGCCACCTGGCCGACCAAGGCTATTGCCCGCTGATTTTTCCGGAAGGGGCGCGCACCCCGGATGGGCGGGTGCATAAGTTCCGTCCTGGGATCGGCGTGTTCGCCGCCTCCTTGCGCCTGCCCATCGTCCCGATTCGGATCGAGGGGCTGTTTGAGGTGCTGGCCGATAGGGACCGGCGGCCGCACCCGGGACCGGCGCGGGTGCGGTTTGGCCCGGCGCTGCACTTTCCCACAGAAAGCGCGGAAGAAATCACCGCGAAACTGCAAGCGTGGTTTATGATGGGAAGATAGGTCGCATCTCCCCCCTGCGCATCTATCTCCTGGCTGACATGTTGTCTTGTCCGCACTGCAACGCCACCGCCCTGCGCCGCACCAGCCGGACCTTAGGGGAGCGGCTGCTGCGCCGCGCCGCCGCCTACCGCTGCTCCAGTTGCGGGAGGCGGCAAGTGGCGCGGGCGGTGAAGCAGTGCTGGCGCTGCGGCACCGACCTCGACCGGCGCAAGCGCCAAACCGTGGGCGACCGGGTGGCGGCGCTGCTGGCGCTGTGGCCCTACTCCTGCCGGCGCTGCGGCGCGCGCCGCTATCGCTGGGGCAAGCGCTCCGGCTAGCCGCCCGGGCGCGGGCACAGTATAATGGTCGAGCGGCCTTGCCGGGTCGTTCAATGGTAGGACAGCAGACTCTGGATCTGCCTATCGGGGTTCGAGTCCCTGCCCGGCAGCCAAACCTCCTTCCGCGTTTGCTATGGATTGGAACTCGCCCCGCATCAGCTCGCTGATTGAGCGCGCCCTGCACGAAGACCACGCCTTGGCCGACACCACCACGCAGTTGACGGTGGCGGCGGAGCAGATGGGGCAGGCCGAGATTGTGGCCAAGCAGGCGTGCGTGCTGGCCGGGCTGGGGCTGGTGCCGCGGGTGTTCGATCTGTACGCCGGCCTGGCGCTGAAGGCGGGCCCCGCCCGCGCCGCCGGAGCCGCGGCGGGGGGGCCAGCCGCGCGGCTGCCGGCGGTGGTGGTGACCAGCCGGGCGGAGATCTTCGACGGGGTGCGCCTGCATCCGGGCCAGACCATCGCGGTGCTGCGCGGCCCGGCGCGGCCGCTGCTGTCGTGCGAGCGCGTGGTGCTGAACCTGCTGCAGCGGCTGAGCGGCATCGCCACCCTGACGCGGCAGTATGTGGACGCGGTCAAGGACCTGCCGGTCACCATCCTGGACACGCGCAAGACCGCGCCCGGCATGCGGTCGCTGGACAAGTATGCGGTCACCTGCGGCGGCGGGCACAACCACCGCGCCGACCTTTCGGACGCCATCCTGATCAAGAACAACCACATCCGGCTGGCGGGGGGCATTGCGGCGGCGCTGGCGGCGGCGCGGGCGCAGCGCCGCCCCGGCCAGGCCATCGAGATCGAGGTGCGCACCGAGGCGGAGGTGGACGAGGCGCTGGCGGGTGGCGCCGAGCGGCTGCTGCTCGACAACATGAGCCCGGAGCAGGTGCGGGCGGCGATGGCCCGGATCGCGGGGCGGGTGCCGGTGGAGGTCTCCGGCGGGGTGCGGCTGGCCACGGTGCGCGCCTACGCCGAGGCGGGCGCCAACTTCATCAGCGTGGGGGCGCTGACCCACTCCGCCCCGGCGGTGGATCTGTCCATGCGCATCATTCCGGTGGGGGCGCGGGCGGGGGCCTAGCGCGTGGAGGGCGCCAGCGACACGCTGCAGGGGCTGCGGGCCTGGCTGCCGGCGCAGGGCCTGGGGGCCGAGCTGCACTACTTCGCGACGCTGGACTCGACCCAGGCGGCCGCCTTGGCGGCGGGGCAGGCGGGCGCCCCCGAGGGCGCCTTGTTTGTGGCCGAGCGCCAGACCCGGGGCCGGGGCCGCCACGGCCACTCCTGGAGCTCGCCGCCCGGCGCCGGCATCTACGCCAGCCTGCTGCTGCGCCCGCGCCGGCCGGCAGCCGCCCTGCTGCCGCTCACCCTGGCCGCCGCGCTGGCCGTGGCCGACGCCGTGGGCGAGGTGGCCGGCCTGGAGCCCGAGATTCGCTGGCCCAACGACCTGCTGCTGGGCGGCAAGAAGTTCTGCGGCCTCTTGATCGAGACCACCTCCAGCGGCGGAGAAGACCTCGCCGTGCTCGGCTTCGGCATCAACGTGCGCCCGCAGGCTTGGCCGCCGGAACTGGCCGAGCTGGCCACCACGCTCGACCAGCACACCCCCCAACCCATCCCGCGGGCGCAGCTCTGCGCCGCGGTGGTGCGCCAGGTGGAGCGGCGCTACCGCACCTGGAGCGCCGGCGGCGACGCCGCCCTGCTGCAAGAGTTCGCGGCGCGCTGCCCCGGCGTGCGCGGCCGCGCGGTGGTGGTGGGCGGCGCGGGCGACCCGGCGGCCGCCTACACCGGACACACCGAAGGGCTGGAGCCGTCGGGGTTTTTGCGGGTGCGGCTGCAGGATGGAAGCTTGCGCGTGGTCACCCAGGGCGACGTGCGGCCGGAATAGGCGCGGGCTCGCGGCGCGCCGGCAAGGGCTGGGCATGGAGCTCAAGTTGTCTTTGGCGGCGGCGGGAACCTGGCTTCGAGCTCCTGGAGGCGCATCTCGAGATCGGTCAGCTCGATGGCTTGGAGGGCCGCACGCGCAAGCGAGGCCACAGCGCGGAGGCGGGCGAAGTCGGGCGTGGGGCCGGAGGCGTCGCGGACCGCGGCGGCGAGCAACTCGAGGATATCTTGACAGGTCATTTGATGGGCGCGGTCCCCGGTGCGGCGCCTCGAAATCGATTGGTGGGCGCGGGCCCCAGCACGCCTGCGGCGCGCATCCCGCTTGTGAGCCGCCCCGCTGTAACGGCGCCGGGCGGCATGCTCGCACCGACTCGGGGGCCCCGTGGCCCCAAGTCGGCGCTGCGCCTCGCTGGGACCGCGCCGAATTCGTTTCCCCGGGGCGGGCCGCCGTGCGTGCCGGCTGGCAAAGCGGCGCGAGCTCCGCGAGCGACGCCTCGAAATCGAAGGGCCGGGGCACAGCGGGCAGCCCGGGCGACGGTGCGGGCCACGTGATGAGGAAAGGGCGGGCCCGGGGCGGGGGGATTTGTTCCACTTTTCAATGCAAGTGGTTTGTTTTCAGAGGCGGCGGGTGGAACAGGGGCCGGGGGTTGGGGCACCGCGTCGCCGGGCTCGAAAGCGGCACTCTGGGTCTCGGCGCAGCTCTGCTGCCACTTCTGCAGAAAACCCAGGCCCTTGGGGTCAAAGGTGGGCGCGGGCCCCAGTGCGCCTGCGGCGCGCGTCCCGCTTGTGCTCGCGCCGACTCGGGGGCCCCGTGGCCCCAAGTCGGCGCTGCGCCTCGCTGGGGCCGCGCCGGATTCGTTTCCCGGGGGCGCAGACGCGCCACTGGCGCGTCTGCCCCGGCGGAGTTTCGCAGCCTTTCGCGCCGATTTTGCCAGTAGGCAAAGCGGCGCGACCCCCGCGAAAGGTGAGATCGAAGAGAGCCTTCCAGTAGGGATAGGAACGGGTCGCCTGGACGCGGGCGACGTTGAGGAGCACGGTGCCATCCAGCAGCAGGCGGGCCGACCAGGCGGTGGCGAGCCAGATGCGAAAGCCGGGGCTTTGGCACCAGCGATAGTAGGTGGTGCGGCCAATGCCGGCGGCGGCGCAGAGCTCGTGGATGGTTTTGAGCGAGGGATGCTCGTGGATGAAATCCAGCAGGCGGCGCTGGGCGGGGCTGGGTTGGAAATCGGTGGAGACGGCAGCCATCGAGAGGACCTCTCGACGCTGAGATTCGCGAGGAGGGGGCTGCGGGGCTACCTTTGCGCGACGGCTTGGTTGCGGGAAGACAACTGGCCGCAGGCGGCGTAGATGTCGCGGCCGCGGGGGCGGCGGATGTAGGTGGGCAGGCCGCCGGCGACCAAGCGGCGCTGGAAGGCCAAGACCTGCTCGGGCGCGGGGGTTTGGAACGGCAGCGAGGCGCCCATATTCCAGGCGATCAGGTTGACCTTGCCGCGGACGCCTTGCAACAGGGCGAGCACGCGATCGGCGTCGGCGAGCTGGTCGTTGACGCCGGCCAGCAGCACGTACTCGAAGGTCAGGTACTCGCGCGGCTGGTAGGGGAACTCGCGCACCGCCCGCAGCAGCGCCGCCAGCCCGCCCTGGCCGCGGTTGAGCGGCATCAGCGCCTGGCGCTGCTCGTCGCTGGAGGCATTGAGCGAGATGGCCAGCCGGGGGCGGCCGCGGGGAAAGGGCTCTTGGCCCCAGAGGCGGATCTTGTCCACGATCCCCGAGGTGGAGACGGTGATGCGCCGCGGGGCCAGGCCGGCGCCCTCCGGGCGGGTCAGCACCCGGATGGCGCGGACGACGTTGTAGTAGTTGAGAAAGGGCTCGCCCATGCCCATAAAGACCAGGTTGACGCGGTCCAAGCCCTTGCCCGGGCGCAGATTGTGCTCGCGCAACAGGGTTAGGACCTGGGCGACGATCTCGGCGGCGGTGAGGTCGCGGGTGATCCCCAGGGTGGCGGTGAGGCAAAACTGGCAGTTGACGGCGCAGCCGACTTGGCTGGAGATGCAGAAGGTGGTGCGCCGCCGGGTGGAGGCCCCTTCGCCGTCGAACTCCTCGTCGGGCAGGTAGACGGCCTCAACCTGGCGGCCGTCGGCCAGGGCGAGCAGGTAGCGGACGGTTCCGTCCTGGGAGTGGACGCGCTGCGCCACCGCCGGCCAGTGCAGGCTGAAGGCGTCCGCCAGGCGCCCGCGCGCCTCGGCCGGAAGCTGGCGCAGGGAGGCAAGGTCGGGGGCGTGCTGCTGGTGCAGGGCGCGGAAGACCTGCAGGCCGCGATAGCGGGACAGTCCCAGGGCGGCGGTCTGCGCCTGCCATTCCTCGGGCTCGAGGCCCAGCGCGGGTTGGGGTGAAGCGACGGACATGGGGAACTTCCAGTATGCCGCTTGGCGGGGGCGGACGCGGCCGAAGTGGAAGAAGCTGCCATTTGATGGGCGCGGGCCCCAGCGCGCCTGCCCGGCCCGGCTGTAGCAGCGCCGGGCCGGTGCGGCGCGCGTCCCGCTTGTGAGCCGCCCCGCTGTAACAGCGCGGGGCGGCATGCTCGCACCGACTTGGGGGCCCCGTGGCCCCAAGTCGGCGCTGCGCTTCGCTGGGGCCGCGCCGATTTTGCCGGCTGGCAAAGCGGCGCGACCCCCGCAATTCGAGGCCGATGGGGTCCGAATGTGCCCGAAGGGGGGCCCGAAGGGTTACCGGTCGGCAGGGTAAGTCTTTTAGAATGAGCGTATAGGGTAGATGGATGGCACCGGGACGGGGGCGGAACCTGTGCCACAATAAGAGAAACCGCGAGTAGCGGGAGGTCCCCCGGTGTCCAGTCCCGTATCCAGTCCGGCAGCCAGCGCGATCGTCGGCCCCACCCTGCCCGAGCCGCAGCATATCGAACGCACGGTGTTGGACAACGGGCTGACCATCGTCAGCGAGCACATGCGGCACGTGCGCTCGGTGACGCTGGGCATCTGGGTGCTCAACGGATCGCGGCGGGAGACCGCCGAGCAGAACGGCATCACCCACTTCATCGAGCACATGGTGTTCAAGGGCACCAGCCACCGCACCGCCGAAGAGATTGCGCGTTCGGTGGACTCGATCGGGGGCAACCTGGACGCCTTCACCTCGAAGGAGAATGTCTGCTTCAGCGCCAAGGTGCTGGACGAGCACGTGCCCATCGCCTTCGAGGTGCTGGCCGACCTGGTGCTCAACCCGCTGTTCCGGGAAGAGGACATCGAGCGCGAGCAGGGGGTGATCCTGCAAGAGATCAAGATGGACGAGGACAACCCCGACTATCTGGTCCACGAGATCTTCACCCAGAACTTTTGGAAGGACCATCCCCTGGGGCGGCCCATCCTGGGCACCAAGGAGACGGTGCGGCAGTTGCGCCAGGCCAAGCTCTTCGACTATTACCGCACCTGCTTCTCGCCCGACAACCTGCTGATCGCGGCGGCGGGCAACCTGGAGCACGGGCGGCTGGTGGAGCTGGTGCAACGCTGGTTCGAGGGGATGAAGCCGGTGCCCAACGGGCACAAGGACCTGCCGCCGGCCACCCACGCCCGCATCGTGCTGCGCAACAAGAAGCAGCTTGAGCAGGTGCAGATTTGCCTAGGGCTGCCGGCGCAGTCGCTGATGAGCGAGGAGCGCTACGCCTGGTCGGTGCTGAACACGGTGGTGGGGGGGGGAATGTCATCGCGGCTGTTCCAGAACATCCGCGAGCGGCAGGGGCTGGCCTACGCCGTCTTCAGCGACCTCAACCCCTACCGCGACGCCGGGCTGTTCGGGGTCTACGCCGGCACCAGCGCCAAGACGGTGCGGCAGGTGGTGGATTCCATCCTGAAGGAGCTGCGTGACCTGCGGCAGAATCCGGTGCCGGCGGAGGAACTGCGCCGCGCCAAGGACAACCTCAAGGGCAGCCTGATGCTGGGGTTGGAGTCCACCGGGGCGCGGATGTCGAATTTGGCGCGGCAGCAGATCTACTTTGGCCGCTTCATCGGGCTCAACGAGATGCTGGAGCGCATCGAGGCGGTGGGCGCCGAGGACGTGCAGCAGATCACCTCGCAGGCCTTCGACCCCAGCCGCATGGCGCTGACGGTGCTGGGCAACCTCAACGGGCTGCGCATCACGCGGGCGGATTTGGCGGCGTAGGGGAAAGCGGAGGCACCGCGCCCGCATGCAGCGCGCGGCCGGCCTTCAGGCGACGGCGGGGGGGCGGCGCCGGCGGAGTTCCAGGTGGACGAGCAGCAGGGAGAGAGCGGCGGGGGTGACGCCGGGGATGCGGGAGGCTTGGCCGAGGGTGGCAGGGCGGACTCGGGTGAGCTTCTCTTGCATTTCGCGGGAGAGGCCAGCGAGGGCGAGATAGTCGAAGTCGTCGGGGAGGCGCTTGCCCTCGGCCTCGCGGAGCTGGTCCATGTGGCGGCGCTGCTGGGCGAGATAGCCCTCGAACTTGAAGGCGGTCTCGACCGTCTTGTGCTCCCAGCCGGCGGGATCGGCCTGGCGCTGCTCGGCGATCAGCGCGGGCAACTGCTCGGTGAGCCAGGGGAGGAAGTCGGCGAGCGTCAACTCGGGGCGCTTGAGCATCTGCGCGGCGGGGAGGGGGTCGCCGGGACGGCGCTGGACCTCGAGGAAGGCGGCGAGCTGCTCCAGGCGGCGCTGCTTGGCCTGGAACAGATTCCAGCGCTGGTCGTCCACCAGGCCGACGCGGCGGCCGAGCGGGGTGAGGCGGAGGTCGGCGTTGTCAATGCGCAGGTGCAGGCGGAACTCGGCGCGGGAGGTGAACATGCGGTAGGGCTCGTCGGCGCCGCGGGCGATGAGGTCGTCCACCAGGATGCCGGTGTAGGCCTCGGTGCGGCTGAGCACCAGCGGGGGCTCGCCCTTCACCTGCAGGGCGGCGTTGATGCCGGCCATCAGCCCCTGGCAGGCGGCTTCCTCGTAGCCCGAGGTGCCGTTGATCTGCCCGCCCAGGAACAGGCCGGCGATCTTCTTGGTCTCCAGCGTGGGGCGCAGCTCGGTGGGCTGGACGAAGTCGTACTCGATGGCGTAGCCGGGGCGGAGCATCGCGGCCCGCTCCAGCCCGGGGATGCTGGCGATCATCGCCGCCTGCACGTCGAGCGGCATCGAGCTGGACATGCCGTTGAGGTAGATCTCGTCGGTGTCGAGCCCCTCGGGCTCGAGGAAGATCTGGTGGCGTTCCTTTTGGGGGAACTTCACCACCTTGTCTTCGATGCTGGGGCAGTAGCGGGGGCCGACGCCGGCGATCTGTCCGGAGTAGAGCGGGCTGCGGTGCAGGTTGGCGCGGATGGCGGCGTGGGTGGCGGGGTTGGTGAAGGTGCTGTAGCAGAGCACCTGCTCGCGCTCGATGCGGCGGGTCTTGAAGGAGAAGGGGGTGGGCTCGGCGTCGCCGGGCTGCTCCTCAAACTGCGTCCAGTCAATGGTGCGGCGGTCGAGGCGGGGCGGGGTGCCGGTCTTGAGGCGGCCACACTCGAACCCCAGCAGCTTGAGCGACTCGCCCAGCAGATGGGCGGCGGGCTCGCCGCCGCGGCCGGCGGGGTAGGTGGTGTCGCCCACGTGGATGAGGCCGTTGAGGAAGGTTCCGGTGGTGACCACCACGGCGGCGGCGGCGATCTCGGCTCCGTCGCGCAGCTTAACCCCGCGGGCGCGGCGGGCGCCATCGGAGGCGGTTTCGACCACCAAGTCCACCACCTCGGCCTGGCGGATGTGCAGGTTGGGCTCTCGCTCCAGCACCTGGCGCAGGTGCTGGCGGTAGAGCTTCTTGTCGGCCTGGGCGCGGGGCGACCATACCGCCGGGCCGCGGCTGGTGTTGAGGAGGCGGAACTGGATGCCGACCGCGTCAATGGCCTCGCCCATCACCCCGCCCAGCGCGTCCACCTCGCGCACCAGGTGGCCCTTGGCGATGCCGCCGATCGCCGGGTTGCACGACATCTGGGCGATCAGGTCGGGGTTGAGCGTGAACAGGGCGGTGCGCAGGCCCAGGCGCGCCCCGGCCCGCGCCGCCTCGACGCCGGCGTGGCCGCCGCCGACCACGGCTAGGTCGTAATTCTCCATGGGGATATTGTAGAGGGACCGGGGGAAGCAGTGGACAGTGGACCGTGAACAGTGGACAGTGGGAAATGGATAGGCGGCGGGGGTGGGGACGGCGCGGGGGGTAGACCGATATGGATGGAACATGGTGGGCTCGGGGGTTGTTGTTTGAGAACTGCAATTGCCAATTGGTGTGTCCGGGGCACATCCATTTCACCCAGCTCTGCACCCATGCGCGCTGCCAGGGATTTTGGGCGATGCGCTTCGACGGGGGCGACTTTGGCGGCATTGATTTGGCCGGGGTGCGGGCAGCCGTCGTATACGACTCGCCGCAGCTTATGAGCGAGGGCGGCTGGCACGAGTCCATCTTCGTGGACGCGGCCAGCGCGGCGCAGGGGGAGGCGGTGGACACCATGCTGAAGGGCGGCGCCGGCGGACCCTGGGCGGTGCTGGCGCGCTTTGTGGGCGAACGCGCGCCCACCCGCTTTGTCCCGGTCGAGATCGTGGACGAAGGGACCAGCAAGGCGGTCACCGTGGGCGGGTGGCTGCGCGGGCGCATCGCCGCCATCCGCGGACGCGACCGCAGCCAGCCGGTGCGGTTCGAGAACATCTTCAACCAGATCCACAACAGCTCGCAGGTGCTGGCGCGGGGCGAGACCGACTACAACGACGGCGGGCTGCGCATCCAGAACCGCGGCAGCCACGGGCTGTACTCGGAGTTTGCGTGGCGGGTGGAATGACGCTGGCCGGCTGGCTGGCGATGGCCGCGGCTTGGCAGACGATGATGGCGCTGATGATGGCGCCCACCGCCTGGCCTTGGCTGCGGGCGGCGCGCACCCTCGGCCAGGGCGCGAGCGCCGCGCCGGCGGCGGAGTTCGGCCTGGGCTACTTGGCCGCCTGGCTGCCGTTCAGCCTGGGGTTGGCGGGGGCGCAGATGGCGCTGGCGGCGCGGCTGGCGACCCCGGACTGGCGCGGCGGGCTGCTGCTGGCGGCGGGGCTGTATCAATTTGCGCCGCTGAAGCGGGCCTGCCTGCGCCATTGCCGCAATCCGCTGGGGGCGCTGCTGCAGCGCTGGGAGGCGGGCCCGCAGCGGCTGTGGCGGCTGGGGGCCGAGCACGGGCTGGTGTGCCTGGGCTGCTGCTGGGCGCTGATGGCCACCGCGCTGGGGGTGGGCATGGCCAACCTGGCCTGGATGGCGGCGCTGGCGGCGGCGACGTTCGCCGAGCAGGCGCTGCCGCGCACCGGCTGGCTGCGGCCGGCGCTGGGCCTCGGGCTGGCGGCGGCCGGCGGGGCGCTGCTGTTGCTTTAGATCCCAAGAGCAACCTCGGATTGGGCATATACTGCAAGCGTCAGGAGGTGCGCGCCATGTTGGATGCGGCTCCCCTCTGCGATCGGCACGACGATACGATGGATCGCGACCCGGCGGGCGGGTTCGCCTGCTCCATTGCCGGCTGCCCGCGCCGCTACAGCCCGGAAGAGGGCTACTACTCGGCCGCCGAGCCCACGGCCGCGCACAACCGCCATCCCTGCCCCTCCTGCGGGCAGCAGATGTTCATCACCCGCTTCACCGCCCACGGCCCCTCGTGGCGCTGCGGGCGCTGCGCCGCCTGAGGCGCAGAAGCGCCGCTGGCGCTTCTGCGCCTGCGGAATGACGACCACCCCAAGCCGCCAGCGGCTGGGGGCCCGGGCTGGCGGCCCGCCGCGCGCCGCCGCTGGACATCGGCGGCAGCATGGCATACAGTGGGGCCACGCCGCGACCGGCCATGTCATCCGCCTTCCAACCCGGATCCGCCTGGGCGTGGGATTCGCCGCAAGCGGCGGCGGCCGATGCCGGGCTCTACGACCAGGTGCGCGAGGCGCTGGCGCAGGCCAACTACAGCGACGCCGGCATTGCCCGCGCGCTCGGCCTCGACACCCTGTCGCGCCTGGGCGAGCGCCGGCTGGCGGCGCTGCTGCGCCGCACCGGGGGCGGATCGCCGCTGGAGACCCTGATCCGCTTGTTTGTGCTGGACCAGCCGGTGGCGCGCACGAGCGCCCAGCGCGCGGTGGGCGCGGGGGCGCTGGAGGCGTTTTCGGCGTTGGGCCTGCTGCGGGGCGAGGGCGAGGCGGTGCGGGCGGTGTTGCAGTTGCGCTGCTGGCAGGGGCTGGTGCTGGCTTGGGATTTCGCGCGCCGCGGGCCGGGGGGCTTGCGCGAGGACTACGTCATGGGGGTTTCGCCCAGCTCGCTGCTGCTGGCCGCGATGACGCCGCGGCGCCGGGTGGAAGCGGTCTTCGATCTGGGCAGCGGCTGCGGCATCCAGGCGCTGCTGGCGGCGGCCCACGGCACGCGGGTGGTGGGGGCGGATTGCAATCCGCGGGCGGTGGCGGTGGCGAACTTCAATGCGCGCCTGAACCGCTGCGTCCAAGTCGAGTTCCGCTTGGGCGACATGTTTGCGCCGGTCGCCGGGGAACCATTCGACCTCATCGTCTCCAACCCGCCCTTTATCATTACCCCCGACACCCGGCATTTGTTTCTCACCAGCGGGGCGGAGGCCGACGAGGTTTGCCGGACCATCATCGCGGCGGCGCCGCGGCACCTGCGGGAAGGGGGCTGGTGCATCCTCACCGCCAACTGGGCGGTGGCGGCGGGCGAGGATTGGGCGGCGCGGCTGCGCTCCTGGTGCGAGGGCAGCGGCTGCGATGCGCTGGTGCTGCACGAATCGCTGCGGCAGACGGACGAGTACGCCGCCGGCCTGATTGAAGTCGCCGAGGACGATGCCGCCGCCTTCGACCGGGCGTTCGCGTCCTGGATGGACTACTACGACCGGCGCGGCTTCGTCGCCATCGGCCAAGGGGTCATCGCGCTGCGGCGCGCCAGCGGCCGCAGCCACTGGTTTGGCGTGGAAACGGCGCCGCTGAACCTGGCCATGGCCGCCGGCGACGATCTGGAACGCATCTTCGCGCAGCGCACCTGGCTGCACGGGCTGGACGGCCCCGCCGACCTGCTCGCCTCCCGGCTGCGGCTGGCGCCGGGCGTGCGGCTGGAACAGGACTGCGAATGCGAGGGGGGCGGGTGGCGCCCACGGACGGCACGCCTGCACCGCACCGCCGGGCTGCACTTCGCCGGCAGCATTGACGCCACCGGCGCGGCGCTGCTGGCCGGCTTCGACGGCACCCGGAGCGTGCGCGATCAGATCGAGCGCCTGGCGGGGATGGTGTCGGCCGAGGCCGCCGCGCTTACGCCGGCGGCCCTCGCCACGGTTCGCCGCCTGACCGAGCAGGGCTTCCTCACGGCCGCATGCGAATGAGAGGGCGAGGCGTGCGCGATCAACCCACCGGGCCGCCGCTGGAGCCGGTGCCGACAATTCCGCCCACACTCATCTCAATCTTGGCGAAGTTGAACGACACGGCATCCGCCGGCGCGGCGTTGGGAAAGGCGCCGCTGCCGCCCAGCGCGTCGAGGTTGCGCTCGATTTTCAGGAAGTTCGCCTGCGCGTGCTCATCCATTTTGTAGCTGGAAATGATCACGTCGGAAAACTTGATGAAGATATCGCGCCCCCCGGAGATGGTGAGCGTCGCCGATTGGAGCACCTCGCCCGTCACGGCCTTTCGGAAAAGCTGGGGCGATTGGCCTCCCATCAGCGAGGTAAAGCTGAAATCCTGCAACGCCACCTTCCCCGCCCCGGCGCCGGTGCCTTCGCTCGCGGCGCTCGAGTTCGACACCCCCCAACTAAAGCTTTCGAGTTGGATGCCGGACAATTTGTCGGAGGTAATTCCATCGATCTTGAGAAATGCATCGTAAGCCATGGGTTGTTCTCCTCAAATCAGCGTCAGCGTGAAGGAGGCGGTGCCGTCGCCGCCCAGCTCCAGGTGATTCTGGCGCGCGGTGTAGGACCCGCGGGCGCCGTGAAAACGTCCGGTGCCGCCCAGCAGCGCGAATTGCGCCTCGCTGCCGTGAGCCGCATCCGCCACGCCCGAGCCCACCAGGGTCCCGTCGGGGAAGACGAAGGTATGCAGTTCCAGACTGCCGGGCTCATGCCCGCCGACTTTGCCCGGGGTGTTCAGGCGGTAGTAGGTGGCAAAGAACGCGCCCACTTTGCGCCCGCCCTGGGGCTGGTCGACCAACTCGCCGCGCACCAGCATGCGGATGCCGGCCGGAGGCTGCTCGCCCTTGCGGATGGCGCGCGATTGAATGTGCCAGTGCCGTCCATACAACACGGTGGCACCCGCCCGCGCCGGCTCGGCGGCGCCGACTCCGCTGCGCAGCGCGCCCGCCCCGACGGTGACGCCGAGCAGCGCGGCGCCTTTCAAAATTGCATCACGACGATTCGTGGCCATCGTCCCTCCTCCCGGGCGCGACTGCGGCGCCCGCACCGCGTGTCAACCAGCACATTGGATCACTCCGCTGAGGCGAAGTCAATGTCCTGCGGGGTGTTTTTTGTTGTGACCCATTTTATTTACTGCCGCATGGACTTATGGTGGGCGCGGGCCCCAGCGCGCCTGCACCGGCTGCCGACCCGACGCGGCCGGCCATGGTGGAGCAGCTGGCGCGGGGCCGAGTCTGCTTCGTCGCGGCCTCGTCAGTTTTCCGCCTGGTCAAGGTCCGAACGCCAAATGTGCACGGCGCGAACGGCCATCCGACGTTGACGGTCCTCCAGCAGATCGTAGGTCCACTCTTCAGGCGCGTGTTCGGAGATGCGCCGGGTCAGCTCATAAACGCTTGCGCCATATGCCGCGCGCTTGGCGGCATAGACGGCATTGCCCACCCGCCGGTTGGCCGAGGTTTCCAGCAGCGCCAGATTGCCGAGCCGATAGATCGAGCGCTCCCACAGCCCACGCGGGAAGACGGCCTCCCACTCCTCCGAAGGGTTTTGGGGGAGCACGTGTTCGATGCTGGCGGGATCGGTCTCCGGGTCGCACGCCCTCCCGGAGGCATCGTGTTCCAGCCGCGCCAGGATATATTTGGCCAGCCGGCTGCTGCTTGCGCCGCCGTTCAAGGAAAAGGCCGCAAAACGCGCCCGAAAGTCGTCGTCCTCGACGTAAATCAGTGGCCGCAGCAAGGCAAACACTTGCGCCGGGGTGGCGGCCTTCCCCGTCAAAATCTCCTTCGCGCCGGCGTGATAAGCGGGCTCCAGGGGATGGGTATTGAGGCGCCCGATGACGGTGTATCGGAACGAGATGATGCTGACCAGCTTCAATAGGCGCAGAAAGTCATGGGCCGGGAAGCGCTCCCACGCCGCAAAAAGCAGTGGCATCATCTGCTGAACGCGATATAGCTGCAACTCCCGGATCGAAGCCCGCACTTCGCCCAGTTCCGCCCAGAAGCCGTGGTTGGGGTCCTGCAGGGCCGCGAAGAGCACCGCCCGTTGCTCAAGAGCCTGGAGGAGGGCAAACACCTCCTCCGGCGAGCTTACGCGCTCGCGCATCATCTTGAAGAGGCGCTCCTTGCGCACGCGCGGCTGCTCGCACAGGAGGTGGTAGCGCAAAAAAGTCGGGAACTCGGCTTGTCCAACCGTTGCCACCAGCGCGCCCCAGCGTCTCTCCAACGCCTCCAGGTCGGCGCTGGTTCGAAGGCGCGAGAACAGGAAATTCTTCAACAGGTCGGTGGTGGTCAGCTCGAGCCCACGCGCATTTAGGGTTTCGAATACGGTGTAGGCGTTGACATCGTCGTCCACCGTGATCAGGATAAATAAAAGCTGCCGCGCCGCAGTCTGCGAAAGCAACTCCGCCAACTTCTGGCCATCGCTCTCCAGCTCGACCACCGCCCCCAGCTTTCGCCGAAAGTACCGAAAACAGTCCCATAGCAGCCGATTGGAGCCCGGCAGCCCGCGCGGGTTGAGCGGCTCGCGCAAGGCGACCAGGTAGTCCTGGTAAAAGGCGTTGTCGGTATGGTTCAGCACGAGACGGCTGGACTCGACCAGGGAAGCCGGGTCGCGCTCGCCGATGAAGCGCGACCGCAACTCGCGTGCGCGCGCCCGATTCTCATCGCTAGCGATTCCCGCATCAGCCAGGGCGTGCAGTCTCGCTATCACCGCCAGCGCAAGCAGGCTGAGGGTAGCCAAGCGCTGCTGGCCGTCAATCACCATGAATTCGCGGTCGGTGCGTCCCTCCTCCACCACGGCACCCATGTAGTGTTGACTCTCCTCGTTTTGGCGAAGCCCCTCCAGGTCGAGCCATAAATCCTCCCACTGCTCTTCAGTCCAGGAATAATCGCGCTGGTAGGCCGGGACGCGGTGGGCACGGCCGTTGCCGATCAGTTCCAGGTAGCTTACCGTGCGGGTGCTGAGAAGGTTCTGCCTAGCCATATCGCACCGGTCAGGGAGAGCGGAGAGCCTTAGTTTACGCCAACCGAGACGCTCGACTACGCCGCGC
>DATKSZ010000075.1:0-8568 GCA_035531375.1 Terriglobales bacterium
GGCTACACTCTGTCATAGAAAAAGGCCGTTCCTTTCCGGGTTGGACTCCGATTCGACAACGCAGTTTCGCCCGAAAACACGGCCTTTTTCCACTCCAAAATGCGCCTCGCCCCGCTTTTCTGGTGAGAAATGCGGGCTAGCCCGGCTGGGCAGCCGCGATCTCAAGGTCAGTTGGAATTCCCAGCAGCGAATCACCGGGGTCGCGCCGCTTTGCGCTGGCAAAATCGGCGCGAAAGGCTGCGAGCCGTAGCGCGAGAACATCAGTGCCGCCGTCAACCTGCGGCAGCCATCCTGGGTCTTGCATACTTTCCGTCTCTCACCTCAGGGCTTGAGTCCACGACTGGTACATCAAGTTTTTGTAGCGCGAGTTGAAGATCGCGGTCCTGCCCACCTTGATCAAAAAAATCTCGTTGACCTTGGTCTGCGCGCCCGCCTGGCCCGGCTCCCGCTGGATGTAGTACACCGTCACCTCCATCCCGCGCCGGAAAATCGCCGGCGTGACCTCATGCATGGCGCCGTCGTTCCCCCGCGCGGTGAAGGGCTGGGCCACCACCCCCACAAACCGCTCCACCTTTTTCCCGTCTGTATAGAGCAGCCGCACCTGCGACGTCTTCAGGTCCACCCCGGTCACCACCCCGGTGAACATATCCCCCGCATAGGCGGCCGGATAATAACCGTCGGGCGCGGTGGCGTGCTGGGCCGCCGCTGGCGCCGCCAGCGCCGCCAGCGCCAGCACCCAAACTCCTCCCAGCCTCTGCCATCCCCTCATGCCGCCAATCTACCACGGCCTCCGGGCCCGCAGGTTCCACGCCCCGATCCACCACTCCACGCTTCCCTTCGCCTCGCCCACGTTCATGGCTGCCCCCCCAGAATCGGATCCCGCCGCACCAGCAGTGTCCCCGTCGCCGTGTTCCCGTCCAACGTCAGCTCCAGCTTGTAGGTCCCCGGCTCCAGCGGCGCCGGCGCCCCGCCCCGACCGTAGAAAAATCCCCCGCGCCCGCCCCGCCCCGCCGGCGGCGCCGTCATGCGCCCGTCCCAGGCATAGCGCACAATGCCGGCCTGCACGGGAATCGCGATCCGCCGCGTCTGCCCCGCCGGGCTGGTGATCGCCAGCCTCGCCTCGCCCGCAGCCCCCGCCTCGAAGGTGATCAGCGGCGTGTCCTGCAGGTGCTCGCGGTCGCGCATCTGGAAGTTCGAAGCCCGCACCTCGGGCGGGTTCTCCCCGGCGTAGGTGTTGCTCCCGAGCTGCCCGCTGCGGCTCATGTCCACCCACAGCGTCGCCCGCCGCTGGGCGAACACATGCACCGCCTGCTTCGCCATCCCCGGCCGCCACTGCTCCAGCGCGGTGATGTCGTCCAGGACATAAATGCCGCGTCCATGCGTCGCCAGAATCAAGTCGCGGTCGCGCGGCTGGATGATGGCGTCGTAGACCGCCACCGTCGGCAGCCCGTTGCGCATCCACTGCCACCTCGCGCCCGCGTCGAACGACACCTGCAACCCATACTCGGTGCCCACGAACAGCAGGTTTGGGTTCTTGTCGTCTTCGGTGACCACATAGACCGGCGCGTTCGGCGCAAGGTGCGGCGACAGGTCGGTCCAGCTCTTGCCCCCGTCGGTGGTCTTGAACAGCCAACTGGCGCGGTTGTCGCTGCGGTGCCCGTCAAAAGCCACGTAGGCGGTCTGCGGGTTCGCCGCGCTGGCCACCACGCGGCTCACCCACAGTCCCTTGGGCACATCGGGGATGTTGGCGTCCACCTCGGTCCAGTGCCCGCCGCCGTCGTGCGTCACCCAGACGTTGCCGTCGTCGGTGCCCACCCAGATCAGCCCCTTCGCCAGCGGCGACTCCGAGATGGAATAAATCGTCGCGTAGCCCTCCGCCCCGGTGGTGTCGGGCGTCAGCCCGCCTGTCCCGATCTGGTTGTGGTTGGGGTCGTGCTTGGAGAGGTCCGGGCTGACGATCCTCCAACTCCGCCCCTGGTCGGTCGAGGTCATCAGGTAGTTGCTGCCGTAATACAGCCGCTCCGGATCGTGCGGCGAAAGGATGAACGGTGTCGTCCAGTTGAAGCGGATCGCCTTGGCGGCATCGGGCGCGGCCGGGCTCAAGCCCGTGGCCTGCTGAAAATTCACGATCGCCCGCGGCGTCGCCCGCCGCGGCGTGTCGGTATGCCCGACCGGATCCACCACGCGGAACGTCCCCTCGGTGCCCTCCGAGTAGATCACCCGCCAGTTGGTCGGGTCCACCGCCACATACTGCCCGTCGTCCCAGTGCATCTTCCACGCCGAGTCGTTGCGGATGCCCAGCACATCGCGGGTGAAGCTCATCGTCCCAATCGCCCCGTTGTCCTGCAGCCCGCCATAGATGGCGTAGGGGTCGCGCATATCGGTCGCGACTTGATAGAATTGCTCCACCGGCAGGTTGTCGAGGAACTGCAGCGTCTTGCCCTGGTCCTGCGTCAGCCACAGCCCCTTGTCCCCGCCCAGGTAGAAGCGCCCGCCCTGGTGCGGATCCATCCACAGGGCGTGGTAATCGTAGTTGGGTCCGAACGGTGCGCGCTGCGCTGCAAACGTGTGCCCGCCGTCGCGCGACTCCTGGAACGTGGTGGTGAGCACGTAGACGAGCTGGTCGTTGGTCGGGTTGATGCGGATCTGGCTGTAGTAGAACGGCCGGTTGTCGTAGCGGTTGAGGTACGTCCAGTGCGCCCCGCCGTCGTCGGAGCGGTAGATGCCCGAGCCCAGCTTCTCCAAATCCCCGCAGCCCGGCCGGCTCGCCCCGCCCCGCCCCTCGCACTGCCAGCCGAAGCTGGCCTCGACGATCGCCATCACCACCTGCGGGTTCTTGCGGTAGACGTCAATGCCAATGCGGCCCGTCGGCCCCGTCGGCAGCCCGTCCGTGAGCTTGGTCCAGTGCGTCCCGCCGTCGGTGGTCTTGAAGATCCCACCGTTCGGACCGCCGCTGTCGAACCGCCAAGGCCGCCGCAGCCGCTGGTAAAACGCGGCATAGAGGATCTCCGGGTCCTTCGGGTCCATCACCAGGTCGGTCGCCCCCGTTTTGCCGTCGTTCGGCAGGCCATTCGTCAGGTGCTGCCACGTCCGCCCCCCGTCCGTGGTCTTGAACACCCCGCGCTCGCCGGTCGAGCCCCACAAGTCGCCAATCGCCGCCACGTAAACGATGTTGGGATCGCTGGGATGCGGCACCACGCGCGCGATTTGAAAGGTGTCGCGCAGCCCCATGTTCACAAACGTCTTGCCGCCGTCCGTGGACTTGTAAACCCCGTCCCCCCAGGCCACGCTGTTGCGGTTGTTGGCTTCGCCCGTCCCGACCCACAGAATGCTGGGGTTGGGCTGGAAAATGGCGACCGCCCCGATCGAGCCTGAGCCGTAGTGGTCGAAGATCGGTGTCCAGGTCAGCCCCATGTCGCTGGTCTTCCACACCCCGCCGCCGGCGGTGGCCACAATCGCGAAGCGCGGATCGCGGTCCAGCCCGCGCACGTCGGTGATCCGCCCCCCCGCCGACGCCGGCCCGATCGAACGGAAATGGTAGTCGCGCAGCAGGTTGGCCGGGGCCGGGTTCTGCGCGGCCAGCAGGGCAGGGAACAGCAGCGCGGCAAACAGCAGGCGGCGAATTCTCATGGCGAGTGGATTGTACTACCCGAGTCAGGCGTGGTGCATCCTCCTCGGAAATTCGCCACGGGCGCCGGTCTGGCGCATCCTATAGGCTCATGCACACGCGTCGGGCGGTGATCACCGGGATTGGCGCGGTCAGCCCCAACGGCCTGGGGCGGGAGGCCTTCTGGCTGGCCACCTGCGCCGGCGCCAGCGGCATCCGCCGCATCGAGGCCTTTGCCGAGGCCGCCCTGCCGGTCGAGATCGGCGGCCAAGTCCCCGACTTCGATCCCCTCGCCCACATGGACGAGCGCGACGTCCCCCACGTCAGCCGCGTCGTCCCGCTGCTGCTCGCCGCCTCCAGCGAGGCCCTGCGCGACGCCCGCATTGACGCCGCCAACCTCACCCTCGAGCAGCGCCGCGGCATCGGCGTCCTGGTCGGCAGCGGCGGCGGCGCCCTCGAGTTCGTCGAGCGCCAGTTCTCCCTCTACTACTCCGGCCACGACCGCCGCTGCAGCGTCTACACCATCCCCTCTGCCACCCTCGGCACCCTGGCCAGCGAGGTCTCCATGCGCTTCGGCCTGCGCGGCTTCAGCCACATGATCTCCACCGGCTGCACCTCCTCCACCGATGCCCTCGGCTACGCCCGCCAGCACGTCCTCCACGGCGGCATGGACCGCGTGCTCTGCGGCGGCGGCGACGCCCCCCTCTCCCCCCTCATCGCCAAAGCCTTCCACATGATGAAGATCCTCACCACCACCTGGAACCGCGAGCCCGCCCGCGCCTCCCGCCCCTTCTCCCGCGACCGCGACGGCTTCGTGCTGGGCGAGGGCGCCTGGATGTTCGTGGTCGAGGAACTGCAGCACGCCCGCGCCCGCGGCGCCCACATCTACGGCGAGCTCGCCGGTTACGGCTCCACCTGCGAGGCCTTCCACCGCGTCCGCCTGGAGGAATCCGCCGAGGAGCCCGCCCGCGCCATGCAGCTCGCCCTCGCCGACGCCACTCTCGCCCCCGAGCAGATTGACTACGTCAACCTCCACGGCACCTCCACCGTGCTCAACGACCGCATCGAGACCCGCGCCATGAAGCGCACCTTCGGCGAGCGCGCCTACCGCATCCCCATGTCGGCGCTGAAGTCGCTCATCGGCCACCCCCAGGGCGCCTGCGGCTCCGCCGGCGTCGCTGCCACCCTGCTCGCCATGCGCGCCGGCCAGCTCCCCCCCACCGCCAACCTCGAAGCCCCCGACCCGGAGTGCGACCTCGACTACATCCCCGAGCCCGGCCGCCTCTGCCACATCCGGCACGCCCTCTGCAACTGCATCGCCTTCGGCTCCAAAAATTCCGCCCTGGTGCTCTCCGCCGTCGAAGCCTAGCTCCCATGCGCCTGCAGCTTGCCCACGAACTGCTCGACGACGACGAGGGCGCCCCCGCCGAGATCCGCCGCAGCCTCGACGAACTCTGGTGGATCAACCAGCACCTCGGCGGCCTCTCCACCTGGCGCCAACTCCTCACCCGCTGGTGGGAGCGCGACCCCTCGCCCCGCTCCGCCACCACCCTGCTCGACGTCGGCGCCGGCACCGGCCAGCTCGCCGCCGCCAACGCCGCCTGGCTCCGCCGCCACGGCATCGCCGTCCACGCCATCGCCCTCGACCGCCGCGCCACCCATCTCGGTGCCCACGCCCCCGGCCTGGTGGCCGACGCCTATCGCCTCCCCTTCGCCGACGCCAGCGTGGATCTCGTCACCTGCAACCTCTTCCTCCACCACTTCCACGACCGCCCCGGCGCGCCCGAAGCCTCGATCTTGTTGCAGGAATTGCTGCGCGTCGCCCGCCGCGCCGTTCTCATCAACGACCTCGACCGCGCCTGGGCGCCCTACCTCGCCATCCATCTCCTGGGCCTGCGCTTCAGCCGCATCACCCGCCACGACGGCCCCCGCAGCGTCCGCCAGGCCTACACCCGCCCCGAGCTCGAACGCTTGGCCCGCCGCGCCGGCGCGGCCCGCTGCGAAGTCCGCCGTCTGTGGCCCTACCGCCTCGGAATGATCCTGTGGCCGTAAACCCAGAGTTCGACCTCGCCGTCATCGGCGGTGGCCCCGCCGGCGCCGCCGCCGCCTTCACCGCCGCCCGTCGCGGCCTGCGCGTCGCGCTGCTCGAACGCGGCGCATTCCCGCGCGACAAAGTCTGCGGCGAGTTCCTCTCCTCCGAAGCCCTCCCGCTGCTGCGCCAGATGGCGCCCGAGTTGCTGGCCTCGGCCCCGGTGATCGCCACCGCTGCCTTCGTCTCCCCGCGCGGACGCCGCGCCGGGTTCCCGCTGCCCGCCCCGGCGCGCGGCATCTCTCGCCTCGCGCTCGACGCCGCCCTCTGGCAGGCGGCCGGCGCCGCCGGCGCCGAGTTGCTGCACCGCACCCTGGTCACCCGCGTAACCCCCGACAGCAGCGGCTTCCGCCTCGCCCTCGCCAGCGGCGAAACCCTCGCCGCCCGCGCCCTCATCGTCGCCGCCGGCCGCTGCTGGCGCCTCCCCGGCCTCGACGCCGCCACCCCGCCGCCCACTGCGCCCTCCCCCTGGGTCGGCCTCAAGGCGCGCTTCCGCGGCCTCCCCCTCTCGCCCGCCGTCGAGATGTTCCCCTTCCGCGGCGGCTACTGCGGCCTGGCCCCGGTCGAAAACGGCTGGACCAACGCCTGCTGCCTCATCCATCGCCGCCACGCCGGCGACCTCGTTGCCAGCCGCGACTTCGCCGCCTGGATCGCCACCGCCAGCCGCAGCCACCCGCTCATCGAACGCCTGCGCGGCGGCGAGCAAGCCACCCCCACCGTGGTCACCGCCCCGGTCGCCATGGGCCCCCGCGCCGCTTGCGTGGGTGCCGCCCTCGCGGCCGGCGACGCCTCCGGCTTCATTGACCCCTTCACCGGCGACGGCCTCGCCCGCGCCCTGCTCTCCGGCCAACTCGCCGCCCATGCCATCGCCGACGCCACCCCCGCCGCCTACCCCGCTGCCCTCGCCCGCGCTGCCCTCTCCTCGTTCCGCGCCAGCGCCGCCCTCCGCCTCGGCGTTGCCGCCCCCCCCTGGCTGCAATCCCTGGCTCTCACCCTGCTCGCCCGCCCCCCGCTCGGCCCCCGCTTGGTAGCCGCCACCCGCTGGTCCCTCTCCTAACCCCGCCGCCTACCCCGCAAAAGCTGCCAGCCGCAAGCTGCCAGCCGCCAGCCCCTCTCCCCAATCCTGTATCCTGAAGCCTCTATGGCCTTCTCCGACTTGCGAGAGTTCATCGCCGCCCTCGAGCGCGCCGGCGAGCTGCGCCGCATCGCCGCCGAGGTCAACCCCGTGCTCGAGATCGCCGAGATCGCCGACCGCGTCAGCAAGCGCGGCGGTCCCGCGCTGCTGTTCGAACATCCCACCGGCTACCGCGGCCGCCCCCTGCTCATCAACCAGTTCGGCTCCCGCCGCCGCATGGCGATGGCGCTGGGCGTGGACCACGCCGACCAGGTCGCCGCCCGCATCCGCGCCCTGCTCGAGATGAAACCCCCCGAGGGCCTGCTGGGCAAGCTCAAGCTGCTGCCCACCCTCGCCGAGTTCGGCGCCTTCTTTCCCCGCACGGTCAAGTCCGGCGCCTGCCAAGAGGTCGTGCTGCGCGAAAAGTTCTCCGTGCTCGACTTCCCCATCCTGCAGTGCTGGCCCCAGGACGGCGGCCGCTACATCACCTTCCCCCTGGTCTTCAGCAAGCACCCCTCCACCGGCCGCCGCAACGTCGGCATGTACCGCCTCCAGGTCTACGACGGCCAGACCCTGGGCATGCACTGGCAGATCCACAAGCAGGGCGCCGACCACCTGCGCGAGCGCGCCCGCGCCGCCGCCCCCGCCGCCGCCGCCGAAGCCGTCGCTCGCGCCCATGGCCTGCCCGAGGTGCAGGCCCCCCTGCTCGCCGCCGCCGCTCCCAGCGGCCAGCGCATGGAGGTCGCCGTCGCCATCGGCACCGATCCCGCCACCACCTTCGCCGCCATCCTGCCCGCCCCCCCCGCGCTCGACGAGATGATGCTCGCTGGCTTCCTGCGCCATTCCCCGGTCGAGCTGGTCAAGTGCCAGACCGTGGATCTCGAGGTCCCCGCCTCCGCCGAGCTCGTGCTCGAGGGTTATGTGGACCTCAACGAACGCCGTCTCGAGGGCCCTTTCGGCGACCACACCGGCTTCTACTCCCTCGCCGACCATTACCCCGTCCTCCATCTCACCGCCATCACCCACCGCCAAGACCCCATCTACTCCACCACCATCGTGGGCAAGCCCCCCATGGAAGACGGCTGGATGGGCGAGGCCGTCGGCCGCATCTTCCTCCCCCTCATGCAAATGCAGTTCCCCGAGATCGTGGACGTCAACCTCCCGCTCGAGGGCGTCTTCCACAACCTCATGATCGTCTCCATCCGCAAGGCCTACCCCGGCCACGCCCGCAAGATCATGAGCGGCATCTGGGGCCTCGGCCAAGCCATGTTCACCAAATGCATCGTCGTTGTGGATGAGGACGTGGACGTGCAAAACCTGCCCGACGTCGTCCTCAAGGCCCTCAACCACATTGATCCCGAGCGCGACATCCAGTTCACCCTGGGCCCCGTGGACGCCCTCGACCACGCCTCCCGCCTGCCCAACTTCGGCTCCAAGATGGGCGTGGACGCCACCCGCAAATGGCCCAGCGAGGGCTTCCTCCGCCCCTGGCCGCAGGAGATCCTCATGGACCCCGCCACCCAGGCCAAAGTGGACGCCCTCTGGAGTTCCCTCGGGCTCTGATCGCGGGGGTCGCGCCGCTTTGCCGGCGGGCAAAATCGGCGCGAGAGGCCGCGAAATTCCGCAGGGGCAGACGCGCCGGTGACGCGTCTGCGCCCTCGGGAAACGAAGTCGGCGCGAGCATGCCGCCCCGCGCATCTACAGCGGGGCGGCTCCCAAGCGGCGCCCGCCAAGCCCTTGACAGCCGGCGCCAAATGA
>DATKSZ010000076.1:0-16464 GCA_035531375.1 Terriglobales bacterium
GGTGTACTCGACCGGGTAGTCGAAGCCCTGGGCGTGGGTATTGACCTCAAAGCGCATCCCGCTGGTGATGGACGAGATGTTGAGGCCGCTGCCGCTGGGCGCCGCGTACAGCCAGTCGGCGCTCGCGCTGGGAAACAGCCGCCCCGTGGTCGGCGTCGGCGTTGGGGTGGGCGTCGGCGTTGGGGTTGGCGTGGTGCCGGTTCCCGTGCCCGTCCCGGTGCCCGCCGTGGTCACCGACTCCACTGGACCCAGCAGGTCGGGGTTGCTGAAGTAGCTGGACTCGGCCTGCACGGCATAGGTGGTGCCGGCGGCGAGGCCGCTGACAGCGACGCTGTGCTGGGTGGAGAGCTTCCAGATGGCGGTGGACTGCGAGGGCGCGCCCACCCCGTAGTGCACCTGCGAGTTGAGCGCCTGGGTGGTGGTCCAGGACAGGGTGAAGCCGCTGGCGGTGATGGCGGAGATCTGCGGCGCGCTCATGCCCGCCAGCGCCGTGCCGCCGCCGCTGCTGGATGTGCCGGTGCCGGTCGGGGTTCCCGTGCCGGTGCCGGTGCCGCCGCTGGCGGCGGTGGTGATGCTCAGCAGCGGGCTGAGCAGATCGGGATTGGAGTAGTAGCTGGACTCGGCCTGCACCGCGTAGGTGGTCCCCGGCTGCAGGCCGGTGACGGTGGCGGAGTGGGCGGTGGTCAGCTTCCAGATCGCCTGCAGCGAGCTGGCGGCGCCGATGCCGTAGTGCACTTGGGTGTTGAGGCTCTGGCTGGTGGTCCAACTCAGCGTGAACGAGGTGGACGTGACCTGGCTGACCGTCGGCGCCAGCGTCTGGGCGCCCAGCCCGGCCGCCGCGAGCAAACAGACAAAAATAATTCTCACGAAACCTGTACCCCTCTTTCGAGTCGAGTACGAAGTGGCTTGAAGCGAGACTAAGGGGCAGAGAGCCGGTGACAATCCGGGTGAATCCCTCATTCGGAGCCCGGATGCGCCCGAGGTCTGCCCCTGGCTCCCCCTGCCGCTGCTGCCCGCGCGCCGCGGCGGCGGCGCTGCGGGCAGAAAATTGTTTTGCGGCGGCGTTGGGGGCCGTGCTACGATCAACCCTCATGTTCGCTCTCGCGCATCACCACCACGCCACGGCCGCCGCGCATTCGCATGCGTGGCCGGCGGCGCTGGGAGAGCGGAGCGAATAGCTAGATTCGATTCCGGCTTTGAATCCCGCGGCCGCCGGCCACCCCGGCGGCCGTTTTGCGTTTGGAGGGCTTTTATGAATATGCAATTCGAAAAGACGGCGGGCCTCATCCCCGCCGTGGTGCAGGACGCCAACACGCGCGAGGTGCTGATGGTGGCCTACATGAACCCGGCGGCGCTGGCGCAAACCCAGGCCAGCGGCTACGTGACCTTCTACAGCCGCTCGCGGCAGCAGTTGTGGACCAAGGGCGAGACCAGCGGCAACCGGCTGCGCCTGGTGCGGCTGTGGACCGACTGCGACGCCGACGCCGTCCTGGCGGAGGTGGAGATGGAGGGGGACGAGGTCGCCTGCCACACCGGCGCGCGCAGTTGCTTCTTCCAGGCGCTGGAACAGGAGGCGCGATGAAGCTGCGGCTGGGCGTTCCCAAGGGCAGCCTGCAGGAGGCGACGGTGCAGCTCTTCCAGCGCGCCGGCTACAACCTCTACATCTCCTCGCGCTCCTACTATCCGGTGATTGACGATCCGGAGATCGAGTGTCTGCTCATCCGCGCGCAGGAGATGGCGCGCTATGTCCAGGACGGCGTGCTCGACGTGGGCCTCACCGGCCGCGACTGGGTGCTGGAGAACGAGGCCCGGGTGGTGGCGGTGGAGGATCTGGTCTACTCCCGGCAAAGCTTCAGCCGGGTGCGCTGGGTGCTGGCGGTGCCCGAGTCCAGCCCGGCGCGCTCGGTGCGGGACCTCGAGGGCAAGGTCATCGCCACCGAGCTGGTGGGGGTGACGCGCGCCTACCTCGCCCGCCACGGCGTCAGCGCCCAAGTCGAGTTCAGTTGGGGGGCGACCGAGGTGAAGCCGCCGGTGCTGGCCGACGCCATCGTCGAGGTCACCGAGACCGGGGCTTCGCTGCGCGCCAACCAATTGCGCATCGTGGACACGGTGCTGGAGTCGAACACCCAGTTGATCGCAAATCCCGCCAGCCTGGGCGAGCCCGCCAAGGCGGAGAAGATCGCCACCCTGGCGCTGCTGCTGCGCGCCGCCATCGCCGCGCACGGCCGCGTCGGGCTGATGCTCAACGTGCGCCGCGAGCACCTGGCGGCGGTGCTGGCGGTGCTGCCGGCGCTGCAGCGCCCCACCATCTCGGCTCTGAGCGACGCCGACTGGGCTGCGGTCAACACCATCGTCGAGGAGCGCCAGGTCCGCGACCTGCTGCCGCGGCTGAAGGCGGCGCAGGCGCAGGGCATCGTCGAGTATCCCCTCAACAAGGTGCTGGCATGAGCGACCTGCTGCGCACCCTGGAGCTGGACGACGCCGCCGGACTGGAGCGGCTGCTGGCCCGCTCCGACGCCGACCTGCGCCGCGCCGAGGCCAGCGCGGCGGCGGTGGTGGCGGACGTGCGCCGCCGCGGCGATGCCGCCCTGGCGCGCTGGGCGCGGCGCTTCGGCGACCCCGCCCCGCGCCCCGAGGGCGGCTGGCGGGTGCCGGCGGCGGAGTTGGCCGCGGCCTGGCGCGCCACCCCGCCGCCCCTGCGCCGCGCCCTGCGCCTGGCCCAGCGCCACCTGGAGCAGATGGCGCGCTGGCAGATGCCGCGCCCGTTCCTGCGCACCCTCGCCCCCGGCGTGCGCGTCGGCCAGCAGGTGCGGCCGCTCGCCAGCGTGGGCTGCTATGTGCCCGGCGGGCGCTATCCGCTGCCCTCGACCGTGCTGATGACGGCCACCCCGGCGCGCATCGCCGGGGTGGGGCGCATTGTCGCCGTCTGCGCCCGGCCCGAGCCGGCGGTGCTCGCCGCGGCGCACCTGGCCGGCGTGACCGAGTTCTACGCCCTGGGCGGCGCCCACGCCATCGCCGCCCTGGCCTACGGCACCGCCCGCCTGCCGCGGGTGGACAAGATCGTCGGCCCCGGCAACGTCTACGTCACCGCCGCCAAGAAGCTGGTCAGCCACGACTGCGCCATTGATTTCCTGGCCGGGCCGACCGAGGTGCTGGTGGTGGCCGGGCCCGGGGCCAACCCCGCCTATGTCGCCGCCGACTTGCTGGCGCAGGCCGAGCACGACCCCCAGGCGGCGGCTTGGCTGGCCACCTGGTCGCGGCCGCTGGCCGAGGCGGTCAACCGCGAGCTGGCCCGCCAGCTCGCCGCCCGCCCCAACTCCACCGCGCGCCAAGCGCTGCGCGCGCGCGGGGCGATCCTGCTGGCGCGCCACCGCGCCCAGGCGCTGGCGGCCGCCAACCGCATCGCCCCCGAGCACCTCACCGTCCCCGCCGCCGTGCTGGGCGAGGTGGCCAGCGCCGGCTCGGTCTTCGTCGGCGATTTCGCCCCCCAGGCGGTGGGCGACTACCTCAGCGGCGCCAACCATGTGCTGCCCACCGCCGCCGGCGCGCGGCTGCGCGGCGGCCTCTCGGTGCTCGATTTCGTCAAGATCCAGACGGTGCAGCAGCTCACCCGCGCCGGCCTGCGCCGCCTGGCGCCGGCGATTGTGGAGCTGGCGCGGGCCGAGGGCCTGCCCGCCCACGCCGCTTCGGTGGAGGTGCGCCTATGAGCCTGGCTTTGCGTCCGCAGATGCAGGCGCTGCCCGCCTACACCCCGCCCCAGGAGGGCCGCGCCGGCCTGCGGCTGGACTTCAACGAAAACACCGTGGGCTGCTCGCCGGCGGCGCTGGCGGCGCTGCGCGCCACCAGCGCCGAAGACCTGGCCCGCTATCCCGCCTACGCCGAGGCCGAGGCCGAGATCGCCGCCGCCTTCGGCCACACTCCCGCCACCGCGCTGCTGACCAACGGCGTGGACGACGCCATCCTGCTCGCCGCCATGGCCCTGCTTGAGCCCGGCGACGAGGCGATCATCCCCGTCCCCAGCTTCGCCCTCTACCGCTTCTACTGCCAGCAGTGCGGCGTGCGGCCGGTCGAGGTCGCCTACCGCAGCCTGGCGGTGGGGCCGGGGGTGAGCGAGTTCCGCCTCGATCCCGCCGAACTGCTGGCGGCGGCCGGCGGGCGCACCCGCGCGATCTTCCTGGCCTCGCCCAACAATCCCACCGGCCACGCCTGGCCGCCGGCGCAGGTGCTGGAACTGGCGCGGGCGCTGCCGCAGTGCCTCATCTTCGCCGACGAGGCCTATGCCGATTTCGTTGCCCCCGGCTACCGCGGGCTGCTGCCGGAGGTGGAGCGGCAGCCCAACCTGCTGGTGGCCCGCACCTTTTCCAAGGCCTATGGCCTGGCGGGGGCGCGGCTGGGATGCCTGTTCGCCCACCCCGCGCTGCTGCCCGGCCTGCGCAAGGTCCACTCGCCCTACAACGTCAACACCCTGGCGGTGCGCTGCGCCCGCGCCGCCGTGGCCGACGCCGCCTGGGTCGAGGACTACCGCCGCCAGGTGGTGACCAGCCGCGGCCTGCTCACCGCCGCCCTGGCCGGGCTCGGCATACCCTACTGGCGCAGCGCCGCCAACTTTGTGCTCTTCGACGCCGGCGCCGCCGCCGCCGCCGTGGTGGAGGGCATGCGCTGGCGCGGCATCCTGATCCGCGACCGGCGCGCCGACTGGCCGGGCGCGCTGCGCCTCACCTGCGGCGCGGTGGAGCACACCCAGCGCGCCTGCGCGGCTCTGGGCGAGGTGTGGAGCGAGGCGGGGGGGGCACAATGAAACCATCTCGAATGAAGCCAACCTCCCCCCGCCTCGCCCGCCTCCAGCGCCGCACCCGCGAGACCGCCATCACCCTGCGCCTGCGCCTCGATGGCCAGGGGCGCGCCCAGGTCGCCAGCGGCATCGGCTTCCTCGACCACATGCTCACCGCCCTGGCGCTGCACGCCGCCGTGGACCTCGACCTGCGCTGCCAAGGCGATCTGGAGGTGGACCAGCACCACAGCGTCGAGGACATCGGCATCGCCTTGGGCGAGGCGTTCCTGGCGGCGCTGGGGGACCGGCGCGGCATCCGCCGCTCCGGCTTCTGCCTGATGCCGATGGACGAGACCCTGGCGCTGGCGGCGGTGGACTTCTGCGGCCGCACCTGCCCGGTGGTGCGCCTGCAGGTCAAGGCGGCGCGGGTGGGCGACCTGCAGACCGAGCTGGTGGACGACTTCTTCGAGGGCTTTGCCCGCGGCGCCAAGGCCAACCTGCACGTGCGGGTGCTTTACGGCCGCAGCAGCCACCACAAGATCGAGGCCGCCTTCAAGGCGCTGGCGCGGGCGCTGCGCGCCGCCTGCGAGCCCGACCCGCGCCTGGGCGGCCAAATCCCCAGCACCAAGGGGATGCTCTAAGCCATGGTCACGATCCTGGATTACGGCAGCGGCAACGTGGGCTCGCTGGCCAAGGCGCTGGCGCGGCTGGGGGTGGAGCACCGGCTGAGCTGCGACCCCGAGGCGATCGCCGCCTCCGACCGCCTCATCCTGCCGGGGGTGGGCCACTTCGGCGCGGTGATGGCGGCGCTGGAGCAGCGCCGCCTGCGCGCGCCGCTCCTGCAATACCTGCACAGCGGACGGCCGTTTCTGGGCATTTGTGTGGGGTTGCAGGTGTTGTTCGAGGGCAGCGAGGAGGCGCCCGGGGTTCCCGGGCTGGGGCTGTGGCCGGGCACGGTGCGGCGCTTCGCCCCCGCCCCCCACAAGGTGCCGCACGTGGGCTGGGCGCGGCCCCAGGCCATCCAACCCTCGCGCCTGCTGGCCGGGCTGGGGGCCGAGGCGGCCTTCTACTTCACCCACTCTTATTACGTGCCCGCGGGCCCGCCCACCACCCACCGCGTGGACTACAACAACCGCTTCCTGGCGGCGGCGGAGGCGGGCGCGGTGGCGGGGGTGCAGTTCCATCCGGAAAAGTCGGGCGCCGCCGGGCTGGCGGCGCTGGCCAACTTCACCGGCGCGGCGCCACTTCCCCCGTCCCCCGCCCTGGTCGCCGGCGCGGCGGCGGGGCCGATGCGGCGGCTGATCGCCTGTCTCGACGTCCGCGGCGGGCGCGTGGTCAAGGGGGTCAGCTTCGTCAACCTGCGCGACTGCGGGGATCCGGCGGAGCTGGCGCGGGCCTACAACCAGGCGGGGGTGGACGAGCTGATGCTGCTCGACATCGCCGCCAGCCCCGAGGAGCGCCCCATCCTGCTCGACACCGTGCGCCGCGTGGCCGCCGAGCTGTTTGTGCCTTTTGCCGTGGGCGGCGGGGTGCGCGGCCTGGCCGATGCCGCGGCGCTGCTGCAGGCCGGCGCCGACAAGGTCAGCGTTAACACCGCCGCCGTCGCCCGCCCCGAGCTGATCGAGGAGTTGGCGCGCGAACTTGGCTCGCAGGCGGTGGTGGCGGCGATCGACGCCCGCTCCCGGCCGGGCGGCTGGGAGGTGTGCGTCAACGGCGGGCGCGTGTCTACCGGGCGCGAGGTGGTGGCCTGGGCGCGGGAGGCCGAGCAGCGCGGCGCCGGCGAGATTCTGCTCACCAGCATGGACCGCGACGGCGGCCAAGCGGGCTTCGACTGCGAGCTGACGCGGGCGGTGAGCGCCGCCGTCGCCATCCCGGTGATCGCGTCTGGCGGCGCGGGCACTGCCGCCGACTTGGCCGAGGTGCTGGGCCGGGGCGGGGCCGACGCCGTCCTCGCCGCCTCCATCCTCCACGACGGGCGGGTGACCATCGCCGACTTGAAGCGCGAACTGGCGGCGGCGGGAATCGCGGTGCGGCCATGCTGATCCCGGCGATCGATTTCCAGGGCGGCGCGGTAGTGCAACTGGTGCAGGGCGAGCGCCTGGCGCTGCAGCGCGCGCTCGAGCCCACGCTCGACTGGCTGCGCGGCTTCGGCTGGCTGCAGGTGGTGGATCTCGACGCCGCCAAGGGCGAGGGCGGCAATGCGGCCTTGGTGGAGCGCTGCTGCCGCGCCGGCTTCCGGGTGCGCGTGGGCGGAGGGGTGCGCTCGCTGGAGCGGGCGCGCGCCCTGCTCGAGGCCGGCGCCGAGCAGGTGATCGTCGGCAGCGCCGCCTTTGCCGGGGCGGCGCCCAACCTGGCCTTCCTGGAGCCGCTGCAGGCCCTGGGGCGGGAGCGCATCGTGGTCGCGGTGGACGCCCGCGCCGGCCAGGTGGTCACCCACGGCTGGCGCCAGCCGCTGCCGCTGGGCCCGGTGCAGGCGGTGCAGGCCCTGGCCCCCTGGGCCGGCGGCTTCCTCTACACCCATGTGGACACCGAGGGGCTGATGGGCGGCATCCCGCTGGCGGCCGTGGCCGCGGTGCGGGCCGCCTCCCCCCGTCCGCTCAGCGTCGCCGGCGGCATCAGCGATCTGGAGCAGATCGCCGCCCTCACCGCCCTGGGCTGCGACTGCGTGCTGGGCATGGCGCTCTACACTGGCAAGCTGGCCCTCGCCGACCTGGCTGCTTGGCGTTAGGCAAACCCCCGGAGGCCCGGAAAGATTCGCACGGCGGGCGCCCCGGAGCGCTCTTCAGGGGGAGTGGCGTAAAATAGCGCCCATGGGAGTACGCATGCGCTTCGACCGTCGGCGGGACCGCAACCAAGGCTTTTCGCTGATCGAACTGCTGATCGCGGTGGCGATCATTATGATCATCATGGCGATTGCCTTGCCCAACCTGGGCAAGCTGCGCCGCAACACCAACGCCACCGCCGCCGAGGGCAACCTCAAGACCTTGAGCACGGTGCTTAACGCCTACTCCACCCAGTATCCCAACATCGGCTACCCGCCCACGCTGCTGGCCTTGGGCCCGCCCGCCAGCGGCAGCCCGGACAGCGCCAGCGCCGCCGACCTGATCGACTCCGCCATGGCCAAGGCCGCCACCAGCCCCAAGCAGGGCTACCTCTACACCTACATCCCGACGGCCGGCAGCCCCTGCAGCGGCTATACCATCACCGCCGCGCCGCAGTCGGGCGCCGGCACCCGCTTCTTCTTCATGAACCAGGACGGCTCGATCCACTTCAACGACAACGCCCCGGCAACTGCCACCAGCCCGATCATGCAGTAGCGCCGGGATGAAGAAAATCCTGCTCATTTTGGCTCTGGGGGTGGCGCTGGTTTCGATCGCAGCGCCGCAGGCGCTGGCCATTGGCCAACTGGTGGAGACCCTCGACGGCCGCTACAACTCGATCCGCTCCTGGCAGGCCGACTTCACCCAAACCTTCACCTCCGGGCTGGAGACGCGCACGGAGAGCGGCCACCTCTATCTGCAGAAGCCGGGCCGCATGCGGTGGGACTATACCGACCCGGTAAAGAAGACTTTTCTGGTGGCGGGCAAGAACATTTGGCAATACACCGCCGGCGAGCCCACCGCGACCCTCACCACCGTCAAAGACAGCAACGACCTGCGCACCCCGCTGCGCTTCCTGCTGGGCCACACCGAGCTCAACAAAGAGCTGGAGGGGCTGAGCTACAGCGGCCTGGCGCCTTGGCGGCAGGGCGACGTGGTGATCTACGGCAAGCCGCACGCGGCCGAGGCGGCGGGGTGGCGCGAGGTGTGGATCGAGGTCACCCCGGCCTACGAGATTGACCGGCTGGTGATCGGCGGGTTGGACGGCTCGCAGAACGATATCCGCCTCAGCCGCATCCAGGTCAACGCCAAACTGCCCAAGGAGCTGTTCCAATTTCGCCCCCCGGCCGGGGTGCGGGTGGTGCCGGGGGACTAAAGCCCGCCGCTTTCCCCGGGTGGAAAATAACAGAACGGCCCAGGGCGGAACGGGTTCTTCTATGGATGGACGGGTGGGCCGGGGCCCCGGGTTTCGGGTCCACCGTAGTCCTGCTACAATTGGGCAACTCCGGTCCGTATTCTCCCCCCTCCCGATGCCGACATTTGTCATTACGGCGCTGAACGATCGCGGTCAGCCTTTGCGCCAAGTCGAGCGCGCCGACAGCGAGCGCGACTTGCGCGAGCGCTTTCTGGCGCAGGGCTACCTGGTGCAATCGGTGCGGGCGCAGGGGGGCTGGGGCGAGCGCCGCCGCGGCAAGGTGGCGGTGGACAAGTTTCTCATCTTCAACCAGCAGTTCTTGACCCTGATCAAGGCCGGGCTGCCCATCCTGCGGGCGCTGGAGCTGTTGGCGACGCGGGCGCGCGATCCGCGGCTGGAGGCGATGCTGGGGCGGGTGCGGACGCGGGTGCAGTCCGGGGACCTGCTGTCGCGCGCCTTTGCCCAGGAGCCGGCGGTGCCGGAGCTGTACACGACCACGCTGATGGCGGGGGAAAAGAGCGGCAATCTGGAGGAGGTGCTGGGGCGCTACCTGCAGTATCAGCGCATGGCGCTCAGCCTGCGCAAAAAGATCACCAGCTCGCTCATCTACCCGGCGGTGCTGATGACCATGGTGCTGGCGGTGATGACGTTTCTGGTGACCTACGTGGTGCCGCAGTTCGCCCAGCTCTACGCCTCGCTCGACGCCCAGCTCCCCACCATCACCCTGGTCGTGCTCAACCTGGGCCTGGTGGTGCAGCACCAGTTTGCCTACCTGGCCGGCGGGGTGGTGCTGGCGGTGGGGCTGGTGGTCTATCTGGCGCGGCAGGAGAAGGCCTCGCTGCTGCTGGACGGATTGGTGCTGCGGTTGCCGCTGCTGGGCGAGCTGTACTGGAAGTACCAGGTGGCGATGCTCTGCCGCACGCTCTCGACCCTGCTGCAGGGGGGGCTGCCGGTGGTGCAGGGGCTGGAGACGGCGGCCACGGCGCTGCGCAGCCCGCGGCTGCGGCAGGGACTGCGCGCCACCGTGCGCGAGGTGCGGGAGGGGGAGGCGGTCTCGGCCGGGCTGGGGCGCCACAAGGTGGTGCCGCGGCTGGCGGTGGAGATGGTGGAGGTGGGCGAGGGCACCGGCGCGCTGCCGCAGATGCTGGCCTCAGTGGCGGAATTCTTCGACGAGGACCTGGCCAACGCCATGACCGCGGTGCTGGCCCTGATCGAGCCGGCGATTCTGATCGTGGTGGGGTCGGTGGTGGCGCTGATCCTGATCTCGCTGTACCTGCCCATCTTCAGCCTGGGCGCCAGGATGCAGACATGAGCACCGCCGAGGCCAACGCCACGTCGGCGGCGGGCGCCGCGGCGGGGGAGGAAGAGCTGCGGCGGGCGCAGGATCTCGCCCGCCGCTACCACTGCGCGCTGGTGGATCTGCGCTCGGTGCCGGTCTCGCCCGACCTGTTCCGCACGGTGCCGGTGGAGCTGATGTTCCGCTACCACTTCGTGCCGCTGGAGAGCGACGAGCACACCCTCACCATCGCCATCGCCGATCCGAGCCAGTTGATGGTCATGGACGAGGTCGGGCTGCTGCTGGGCCGCCGGGTGGCGATGCGGGTGGCGACGCCCGGGCAGATCGAGGAGATCCTCAAGAAGAACGAGCAGTCGCAGCGGGTGCTGGAGCAGGCCACCGAGGGCTTCACCCTGGACGTGCTGCACGCCGAGGACACCGGCGACGAGACCATTTCGATCGAGCGCCTCACCACCTCGGGCGACATCAACCCCATCATCAAGCTGGTGGACACCACCATCTTCACCGCCCTGGAGCGGCGCGCCAGCGACATCCACATCGAGACCGGCGACGCCGAGGTCAACGTCAAGTACCGCATTGACGGGGTGCTGCACCCGGCGCTGGCGCCCATCGCCAAGGAGTTCCACTCCCCCATCCTGAGCCGCATCAAGGTGATGAGCGAGCTGGACATCTCCGAGCGCCGGGTCCCCCAGGACGGGCGCTTCCGGGTGCGCTACAAGGGGCGCGCCATTGATTTCCGCGTCTCCATCATGCCCAGCATCCACGGCGAGGACGCGGTGCTGCGCGTGCTCGACAAGGAGGCGATGAGCGAGAAGTTCCAGAACCTGACCCTGGACGTGGTCGGCTTCGACGCCGACGACCTGCGCAAGTTCCGGCGCTACATCCGCGAGCCCTACGGCATGGTGCTGGTCACCGGGCCCACCGGCAGCGGCAAGACCACCACCCTCTACGCCGCCCTCAACGAGATCCGCAGCGTGGAGGACAAGATCATCACCATCGAGGATCCGGTCGAGTACCAGCTCAAGGGCATCACCCAGATTCCGGTGAACGAGAAGAAGGGGCTGACCTTCGCCCGCGGGCTGCGCTCGATTCTGCGCCACGACCCCGACAAGATCATGGTGGGCGAGATCCGCGACGCCGAGACCGCCCAGATCGCCATCAACAGCGCCCTCACCGGCCACCTGGTGTTCACCACGGTGCACGCCAACAACGTGGTGGACGTGATCGGGCGCTTCCTCAACATCGGGGTGGAGGCCTATAATTTTGTATCGTCGCTGAACTGCATTCTGGCGCAGCGCCTGGTGCGGCTGATCTGCCCGGCGTGCAAGCAGGCGGTGCGGTATCCGCGCGAGGTGCTGGAGGCCTCGGGGCTGAACGGGGAGTGGCAGCAACGGGAGTTCTACGAGGGGCGGGGCTGCCTGGAGTGCGCCGGCACCGGCTTCCGCGGGCGCACCGCCATCCACGAGCTGCTGGAGATGACCGACACGGTGCGGGAGATGATCCTGGCCAAGCGGCCGTCATCGGAGATCCGGCGCATGGCCAAGCAGGAGGGGATGAAGTTCCTGCGCGAGAGCGCGCTGGAGCGGGTGGCGGCGGGCCTCACCACGCTGAAAGAGATCAACAAGGTCACCTTTATCGAGCTGGCGCGCTAGGCCCGCGCGCCCTGTCCCCGCAAACCCCATGAAGACGCCCGCCGTACTCGACCGACTGCGCGCCCGCTTCGACGAGCTCACCGCCCCACCCACGGCGGCGGTGGCGGTGGAGCTGGCGGCGGGGCGGGTGGTGGCGGCGCGGCTGGGGCCGGGCGGGGAACTGCGCGCGGGGCTGCGGCGGCTGGGGCCCGAGGCGCTGGCGCCGTCGGCGGTGCGCGCCAACCTGGGCGATGCGGCGGCGGTGGCCGCCGCCATCCGCGCCCTGCTGGCCGCGCTCGAGGCGGAGGGCCAGGCGGTGACGCTGCTGCTGCCCGACCTGACCGCGCGGCTGTCGGTGCTGGAGTTCGAGGCGCTGCCGGGCCGGCGCGAGGAACTCGAGGCGCTGGCGCGCCTTCGCCTGCGCAAGAGCCTGCCCTTCGCCGAGGAGCAGGCGGCGATTTCCTGTCAAGTGGTCTCGCCCACCCGCCTGCTGGTGGCGCTGGCCGACCGCGCCCGGCTGGACGAGTACGAGGACTGCCTGGAGGCGGCCGGGGCGCGCGCCGCCACGGTGCTGCCCTCGGGCCTGGCCTGCCTGGCGGCGCAGCCGCTGCTCGACCACGGCGCGCTGCTGCTGCGGTACGAGCCCGGCTGCCTCACCACCGCCTTTTGCTGGCAGGGCAAGGTCGAGTTTTTCCGCGCGGTCGAGGTCAGGGGCGAGGTCACCTTCGAGGATGTGTTTCCCTCGGTGGCGTTCTTCCGCGACCGCATCGAGCAGGCCTCCCCACCCGCCGCCGAGCCGGCTTGGCTGCTGTACGCCGCCGGGCTGGGCGCCGAGTTGATGGAGCGGCTGCGCGAGGAGGCGCCCTGGGCCAGCCTGCGCACCGCCGAGCTGGCCGCCACCGCGGTGGGCGGCGAGGCCGCCGGCCCGGCGCAACTGCTGGCCGTGGCCGGCGCCCTGCGCGGGAGGTTTGCGTGATTCGCATCACCTTGAACCTGGGCCGGCGCCCGCCCGAGAACCTGCGCCGGGCGCGCCTGGTCTGGGGGGGGGCGGTGGCGGTGTTGGCGGCGCTGCTGCTCACCCTCGCCTCGGTCGCCCTGGTGGGCTGGTTCGGGACCCGGCGCACCCAGGCCGCAACCGCGGCGTTGCGGGCGGAGATGGCGCCGCTGCAGGCGGAGCAGGCGCGCGCGCTGGCGCCGCTGCGCGATCCCCAAACCCAGGCGGTGCTGGCCCGCGCCGCCTTCTTCAACCAGCTCATTGACCGCAAGAGCGTCTCCTGGACGCGTCTGTTCGAACGCCTGGAGCAGATCGTGCCGCCGGGGGTGGAATTGGTGTCGCTGCGGCCGCTGGCGCGCGACGGCGCCCAGGCGGTGGACATCCGCTTTGCCAGCCAGACGCTGCCCCCGGCGATCGCGTTTGTGCAGGCGTTGGAGCACTCCGGCGACTTCGCCGCGGCCCGGGTGGAGCGCGAGAGCGAGGCGGCGCCGCCCCCGCCCGGCCAACCCGCCCCCACGGGCGCCAACACCCCGCCCCGCTTCCAACTCGAGGTCACCGCCCTCTACCGTCCGCACGCCGCCCCCCCCGCAGGAGGCAAGCCATGAGCCACCTGCGCCGCAATTTGATGCTGGCCGCGGGGGCCTGCCTGGCGGCCAACTTGGCGCTGGCCGGCTGGCTGCTGTCGCCGGCGGCCCCGTCCCAGGCCGCCACCCAGCAGCAGTTGCGCCTCGCCCGCGCCCAGCTCGCCGGCCTGCGCACCCAGCGCGCCCAGCTGCGGCGCTTCGGCCAGCGGCTGCACACCACCCGGCAGCAGATGCAGGAGCTCATGGCCGCGGGCATTCCCGACCAGGCCGATGCCTCCTCCAAGCTGCTGCAGGAGTTTAGCCGCATCGCCGGACTCAGCCAGGTGCAGGTCTCCGGCGCCGAGTTCCACCCCGACAAGAAGGCCCAACTGGGGCTGCGGCGGGTGGCGATCAGCATGCAGGTGGCGGGCGGCTACACCGGCGTGGTGCGCTTCCTCAACCAGATGGAGCGTTCGCCGATGTTCTTTCTCATCAACCAGGTGAGCGTCAGCGGCGGCGGCGCGGCCGGCGCCGCCAGCAGCAGCCAAGTGCGGCTGCAGGTGCAACTGGAAGCCTACGTGCAAGTGGCGGAGCAGGGCCAGCCATGAAGTTGGGCACGGAAAAGAAGGGCGAGGTGGTGGCGCTGGCGGTGCTGCTGGGCTTGGCGGCGGTGCTGCTGTGGATCAACGTGCTCGCCCCGCAGTTCGCGGCGCCGGCTCCGGCCGGGGCGCCGGCCCCGGCGGGGGCACCGGCCCCGGCGGCAGCCGGGCCGGCCGCCCCGGCCACCTTGGCGCAACTCGACCCGCGCTTGCACATGGAAGCGCTGGACCAACTGCGTGCCCGCCACTACACCGGCACGGGCCGGGATCTGTTCCACTTTGGCGCCGCGCCGCCGCTAGCCGCCGCCGCGGGCGGCGCGCCCGGCGCCCTCGGCCCCGGCGGCCGCCGCCTGCCGCCGCCGCTCCCGATCCCCACCGGTCCGCCCCCACCGCCCCCCATTCCGCTCCGCTTTTACGGCTACGCCCAGGCCAGCGGCATGCCGGAGAAGATCTTCCTGCAGTTGGGCGACGAGACCTACGTGGTCAGCCAGGGCGAGACCGTCGCCAAGCGCTACCTCATCGAGAATATCGGCAAGGTGAGCGTGCGCGTGCGCGACCTGATGACCCAGTCGGTGCAGGAGTTGCCGCTGCAGCAGGGCTAGGTGGAACGCTAGGCGGCGGACGCTTCCGCGGTGGTGGGATCGATCATGCGGCGGATGACGGCCACCGAGTTGGCGGGGAAGCCGCCCCGTCGGGCGTGCTCGCGCACGGCCTCTTCATCGGGCGCGATATAGACGCAATAAAGCTTATTGTCGGTAAGGTAGCTGTGCACCCACTGCACCTTTGGGAGAGTGCGGAGCACGTCGCAAGATTTCTGCGAAACGGCTTGCAGCTCCGCGGGGCTCAACTTGCCTAGGCCGGGGATCTCACGCTCGATCAGGAACTTCGGCATGGGGATACCTCGCCCCATTGTAGGTCTGTTTATACGGCTAGCCCCGGGTCTTGGTGATGGCGGGGGTTTCCTCTTCGGTGGGGGCGGTGGGGCGGAGGTAGAGGCGGTCGAGCTCGGAGGTGAGCAGCTCGAAGGCCTCGCGGGGGGAGTCGGCGAAGTGGAAGAGCTCGAGGTCGGCGGGAGAGATGGTGCCCCAATCGGCCAGGGCCTGGAAGTTGACGATCTCCTCCCAGTAGCTTTTGCCATAGAGCACCACCACGATCCTTTTGTTGAGCTTCTGGGTCTGCACCAGGGTGAGCATCTCCATCACCTCGTCGAGGGTGCCAAAGCCGCCGGGGAAGGCGACCAGGGCCTTGGCGAGGTAGGCGAACCAGAACTTGCGCATGAAGAAGTAGTGGAACTCGAAGTTGAGGGCGGGGGTGATGTAGGGGTTGGGGATCTGCTCGAAGGGGAGGCGGATGTTGAAGCCGGCGGTCTTGCCGCCGGCCTCGGCGGCGCCGCGGTTGGCGGCCTCCATGATGCCGGGGCCGCCGCCGGAGGTGACGACGAAGCGGCGGCGGCGGCTGGGGAGGGCGTCGGCCCAGAGGGTGAGCAGGCGGGCGAGCTCGCGGGCGTCCTCGTAGTAGTGGGAGAGGGAGAGGGCGCGCTCGGCGGCGCGGCGGCGGCCCTCCTCGACGCTGCCCTCGGCGGCGTGGCCCTCGCGCAGCGCCGCCATGCGGTTCATGCGGTCGAACTCGGTGAGCTGCTCCAGCGCGGCCTGCGCGGTCTCGGCGCTCTGGATGCGGGCGGAGCCGAAGAAGACGATGGTGTCCTGGATGTTCTCGCGGCGCAGCCGCCCCTGCGGCTCCAGGTACTCGGCCACGAAGCGCAGGGTGCGCGCGTCGGGACTGTTGACAAACTTTTCGTTCTGGTAGGCGAGGGCGGCGCGGCCGGGGAGGGGATGGTCTTCCATGAGACTGATTGTACCTGGAGGGATAATAGAAGCAGCCGCCATGCCCAGCAAAGCCGCCAGCCTGGAGCCGGAGCTGACCCCGCGGGTGCGGGCCGCCTTCGAGGGGCTGCGCGCCCAGGTCGAGGCCAGCCGGCCGCTGGACGACCAGCACCTGCTGCGCCGCGCCTTCGACTACGCCGCCCGCCTGCACGCCCGCCAGCGCCGGCGCTCGGGCGAGGCCTTCATCCTCCACCCGCTGGCGGTGGCCGGGGTGCTGGCGGAGATGAATATGGATGCGGTCTGCATCGCCGCCGGCCTGCTGCACGACGCGGTGGAGGACACGCCGGCGACCAGCGAGCAGATCGGGCGGGAGTTCGGCCCCATCGTGGCCCACCTGGTGGAGGGGGTGACCAAGATTGACCGGCTCGACCTGCACGGCCCGGCCACCAGCGACGCGCGCCAGGCGGAGAACGTGCGCAAGATGCTGCTGGCCATGGTGGACGACATCCGCGTCATCCTCATCAAGCTGGCGGACCGGCTGCACAACATGCGCACGCTGCAGCACCTGGCGCCGGAGCGGCAGCAGGCGATCGCGCGCGAGACCATGGAGATCTACGCGCCGCTGGCGCACCGGCTGGGGATGGGGAAGATGCGGGGCGAGCTGGAGGACTTGGCCTTCAGCTATCTGGAGCCGTCGGCCCACGCCCAGATCCAGGCGGCGGTGGACAGCCGCCGGGCGGGGGGGGAGGAGTTCCTGCAGGGGGTGGAGCGG
>DATKSZ010000077.1:0-10998 GCA_035531375.1 Terriglobales bacterium
CCTGCGCGCCTACGCCGGGGTGGCGCCGATCACGCGCCAAAGCGGCAAGAGCCGTTTGGTGGCGATGCGCCGCGCCTGCAGCCGCCCGGTGCGCGAGGCGGTCTACCACTGGAGCCGCTGCAGCATGATGCGCGACCCCGCCGCCAAAGCCCATTACGCCCGCCTGCGGGCCCGCGGGCACTCCCACGGCCGCGCCCTGCGCGGCCTCGCCGACCGCCAACTGCAGATGCTGTGCGCCATGCTGCGCCATGGCCAGCTCTATGATCCTTGCCGCCGTTCCCCCCCGCCCGACCCGGCGGACAACCCAAGTCACCCTTGACAGAAAGGTGGGGAGTCCGCGCCCACCACGACACGCATATCGCCGCGCTGGCCGTCGAGCACGGCACCAGCGAGTTGTGGACGCTGGATCGCGATTGCGCCCGCTTCCCGGGGCTGGTCGCGCGCAATCCCTTCGCCGGATTCCTAATTTAGGATGGCGACTTGCTGGCCCGGCTTCCAGGTGGTCGAGGCGGCGGCCATGCGGGCCACGCGCGCCAGAATTGCCGGCTTGAGCGCGCTGGGGCGGAGGGAGAGAGCCTGGGTTGCGGTTCCGAGGAAATCAATCTCGGCGGCGAGGCCGAAGATGTGCAGCGCGGTCGAGCGGCTGTAGTCCACCGGGCCGGTCGGGGTGGCGTTGGCCATGGCCGCCGCAGCGGCCAATGCCTGGGCGAGCAGGTGCTGGCTGTCGGCGGCGCGTTTCAGCTCAAAGCAGCCGACGGCCAGCTCCGCCAGCCCGGCCGGGTCGGCCTTGGCAATCGCCGGGGTGAGGCGGCGGAATGCGGATGCGACCATTTCGGGCTGCATGACGTGATCGCGTGCCATGGAAGCTGAGGCATAAAGCTCAAAGTAGCCCATCCCGGATGGCTCGGCGCTCGCCGCCGCCGCCGCTACGGGCGGCGCTCCTGCCCGGGGCGGCGCCGCCGCGGGTCGGCCGCCCTCGAGGTGCGGGTGCGGCGGGGACGGAGCCTTCGTCGAAAGATCGGCGGCGGCATTCTTGTCCGCCTTCTGAATCAAGGTCTGGAGCTGGCCGCGCAGCGATGCAATCTCCCACGTGGTGCCGGCCAGCCGGGGCAGCGCCCGCCAGAGGTGCAGCGCGGCCCGCGTCACCGAGGTGTCGCTCGGGTTGGCGGCCTGCAGCGCCTGCAGAAACTCCAGCCCGCTCTCGCCGCCGGCCACATCCGCAACCTGTTCTGTGGCCGCCAGGCCCTGGGCCTTGAGCGAGTCGAGCCAAGCCGGGTTCGGGGGCGGCAAAGCCAACAGCGCGGTTGCGGCATGGTAGGGAAAGGGCGAAGGAGCCGTCGGAGACGTTGCCTTGCTCCACAAGAACCACGCCGCCGCGATCTGCCCTTGAGATAGCTCCTCCGGCACCAGCCGGTCCTGGATGAACCCCCTGCCGGCGTCAGCCGCGAGGCCCAGCCGGATTGCGTCGGCCTCGTCGCCCGCCTCGAGCAATGCATCCACCGCGTCCGACTCAACCTCGGCCTTCAGGCCGTATTGGCTGGCCGGCAAGGCCTTGGCTTGGCCAAAGGCGGCGAGAAAGTCCTGCGTCGCGCCCAACCCGCCATCCGACTCTTGGTGGGCGAGATAGGCCCAGGATTCCGCCCGTTCGGCCGCCGGGCGCTGGCGCAGCTCCGTCCGCGCCTCGGCCAATAGCTGCTGGGCACTCGCGCGGCGCGCGTTGCCGCCGGTTTGGCCCGGATCCATTGCAACGAGAGAGATCGCCGCGACCAGAAGCAGTCCTCGCCACATACTCGCAGTTTCCCACAAGGACGGCCAACCTGAAGCTTTTATTTGACATCGGTACCCTACAGTGGTAAACCGGTGGCGTAGTGTTGGGAGGTGCCATTTGCAACGTGTTCCGCTTTTCCTTGCAGCCTCGCTCATCGGCGCGTGCGCCGCGGCGGGTGCCTTTGCGATTCAACCAACCAACCAACCAACCAACCAGCGAGCCGGCCAACCATTTCTCTAGCACGCCCTGCGCATGCCGGCGTCGTGACGGCTCGCTTGGAACCGTGCATTCCTAGCTCGAAGGCGTCGCCGAGCGCCCCTGGGCGCTTCTTCGGCGACCAGTGCCTGAGCTATTCCGCAGACGAGTCATACAAAGGCGGCTGCGACGACATCACGGAGTGGGACCTGTACTACAGTGACGCGAGCACCCAGGGCTCCACCTACGTGGACAGCGCCTTTGAAGAGGTCGGCTGCACGGGCGGGCACAAGGTCTGCAGCGACGGCTGTGCCTTCATAGCGCAGCAGCCGGTACAGCCGAATGCGCCGGTCCCCGTGGTCGGGTTCTACGACAGCAGCGACGGCTACCTCTCCTGGGACGAGTACTCGATGTCGACGACGCAGGGTGCGTTCTGCGACGACCCAGCCGACACCTGTTGGAACGACATCAACACACAGTCCTACATGGGCGAGAGCATAGAGCAGGACTGGACCTGCGTGGTCCAATAAGGGGGGAGAACCATGGGCTCTGCGATGCGATTCAAATGGATGAGTGTGAGTGCGATCATGGTGGCGACTGCCGGCTTTTCCCTGGGCCAGGCGCCAGTGCTGGCAGTGTCGTCGGCGGTGACGGCAGGGCTGCGCTGGGGCGTGACGGTCACTAACACCTATTCGGCGCCGGTCACCGCCTTTGCGATCGAGGCGGGTCGCAAAGGCGACTACGGGGTAATCGGGCACCGAATTCTATGGCGGGACCTGGTGCTCAGCGGAGCCAAGCTGGAGATCGGCTTGCCGCCGGGCGCGAGCACGTTCGTCACGCTCGGAGCGGGTGGGCCGGGTGGCATCGCCGTGCGCAACACGGCCGTGATCTACGCGGATGGGACCACCGCCGGCGACCCCGCGATCATCGCCCACTTCCTGCACGCGCGGCAGCAGTTCCTCGCCGAGCTGCCACCCACGATCGCCTTGCTCCGCGCCGCCAGCAACGACCCGGGCGCGAGCCGGGCCTCGCTGGCAGGCGAGTTTGAGAAGCGCCAATCGGCCGGCGCCGCCGCGCTCGTGGACAGCAGCGGGATGCACTCCTCCGATGGCGTGAGCCTGTCCGTGCTGGCCACGCTGAAGGACACCAGCCAGAGCGTGCAGAGCGAGGCCTACGGGTTGGTGCAGAACTTCACCGCTTGGCAAGCCAAGCTCGAGGCGAGCCTGCCGAAACTGAAGGTTGCTGGCACGGCCGCCGCCGGCACGCCGTGAGGCCGCGCGCGGTTCTTTTTGCGGCAGGGCTGCTGGCAGCTCTGCCGCCGCTTTCTGGGTGGTCGCCGCAGGCGCGGTCGAAGACTGCGCCTGCGGCCGACATTCGCTGGGGCAGTATTCGCCTCGGCGAATTCGACCACTTGGCAGAGTTGCCCGTGGTGCAGTCTGAAGGACGGGTGGACCGGCCCGCGAACCGCCTCATTTTCACCCAGCGCCAGGTACACCTCTGGGTTGAGGCCCACCCGCACCGTTGGCGGCAGTCGTTCCGCATCGGCGGGCTGGAGAACCCGGTGATCCAACTAGTGGCCGGGACCCACTTGGTCGTGACCCTGGTCAACCTCGACTATTTCAACGTGGCCCGCCTCATGATTGTGCCGCACGGGCCCCCATTTCCGCCGCACCCGTTAAGCGTGGACCCCTGGGACCACCAGCGAGAATATCGTGTCTACGACGGCAATATGGCCGCCATTGTGCCGCCGCGCGGCCCCAAGGTGGTGTACGATGCCGTGCTGGACTTTCAGGTTCGCAGCCCGGGAACGGCTTGGTACATCGCGACTTCTCCCTTTGCCGCAGCCACTGGCAACTACGGCAGGATCCTGGTGACTCCTTAGGCCCACAGCGCGGGCTTGGTTCGTGACGGCCGCCGAAAACCAGCCCCGGCAGCGCCGCTTTGCCTGCTGGCAAAATCGGCGCGAAAGGCCGCAAACTCCGCAGGGCGGCCCGCCCCCGGGAAACGAATTCGGCGCGGCCCCAGCGAGGCGCGAGCATGCCGCCCCGCGCCGCTACAGCGGGGCGGCTCACAAGCGGGACGCGCGCCGCACCGGCCCGGCGCTGCTACAGCCGGGCCGGGCCGGGCCGGCGCGCTGGGGCCCGCGCCCACCAATCGTGGCCGCGACCCACCTGGTCGTGACCCTGGTCAACCTCGACAATTTCAACGTGGCCCGCCTCGTGATTGTGCCGCACGGGCCCCCATTCCCGCCGGTGCCGTTGACCGTTGGCGGGGGTCGCGCCGCTTTGCCCGCTGGCAAAATCGGCGCGAAAGGCTGCGAAATTCCGCAGGGCGGCGCGGCCCCAGCGAAGCGCAGCGCCGACTTGGGGCCACGGGGTCCCCAAGTCGGCGCGAGCACAAGCGGGACGCGCGCCGCAGGCGCGCTGGGGCCCGCGCCCACCACGGACCCGTGGGTGGCCCATCGGTTGCTGTATCGCGTTTACGAGGGAGATATGTCACCCCTCGTGCCGCCGCGCGGCCCCAAGGTGGTGTAGGACGACGTGCTGGACTTTCAGGCTCGCAGCCCGGGAACGGATTGGTACATCGCAACATCTCCCTACGCCGCAGCCACAGGCAACTTCGGCAAAATCGTCGCGGCGCCCGGAGCCGCGTTCCGCCCCCCGCCCTCGCTTACAATGGGTCGGTGAGCGCAAAAACTCTCGACGGCAGGGCGGTGGCGGCGGCGATACGGTCCGAGGTGGCAGAACGGGTGCGCGCCTTGGGCGACCGCCCGCCCGGCCTGGCGGTGATCCTGGCCGGCCACGATCCGGCCTCAGAGGTCTACGTCCGCGGCAAAATCCGCGCCTGCGAAGAGCTCGGCCTCTATTCCGAGCAGCACCTGCCGCCGGCCACGGTCTCGACCCCCGAGCTGCTGGCGCTGGTGGCCTCGCTCAACGCCAACGACAAGATTGACGGCATCCTGGTCCAGCTGCCGCTGCCCCCCCAGGTGGACGCGGGCGCGGTGCTGCTGGCGGTCGCGCCCGAAAAAGACGTGGACGGCTTCCACCCCGTCAACCTCGGCCGCCTGCTGACCCAACGCCCGGGGCCGGTGCCCTGCACCCCGGCCGGCATCATCCAGCTGCTCCAGCGCAGCGGCATCCCCATCGCCGGCCGGGAAGCCGTGGTGGTGGGGCGCAGCGACATCGTGGGCAAGCCGCTGGCGCTGCTGCTGCTGCACCAGCACGCCACCGTGACCATCGCCCATTCCCGCACCCGCAACCTGGAGCAGGTCTGCCAGCGCGCCGAACTGCTGTTCGCCGCCGTGGGCAAGCCCGCCATGCTCAACGAGCGCCACATCCACCCCGGCGCCGTGGTGGTGGATGTCGGCGTGAACCGCCTCACCCGCGCCGAAGACGTCGAGCGCTACTTTCCCGGCAACGCCCCGCGCCGTGAAGAGTTCGCCCGCAAGGGCAGCACCCTCATCGGCGACGTGGACCCGCGCGCCGCCTGCGCCCTCTCCTCCGCCTTTACCCCCGTCCCCGGCGGCGTCGGCCCGCTGACCATTGCTATGCTAATGGCGAACACGGTCGCCGCCGCCGAGCGGCGCCGCGGCGGCAGCGGGAAACGCGATTGATTCGACTCGCCATCACCGGAGGCCTTTGCAGCGGCAAGAGCGCGGTCGCGGCCATGCTCCGCCATCATGGCTGCCCCGTGGTGGACGCCGACGCGATCGGCCACCGCCTGCTGCAGGGCGAGGCCAAGGCGGAGCTGGTGCAGGAGTTTGGGCCCGGCATCCTCACCTCCAGCGGGGCCATCAGCCCGGTGCGGCTGGCCAACCTCGCCTTCGCCCCCGGCGACGGCAAGGCGCTGGAGGCGCTCAACCGCATCCTCCATCCCCCGATTTTGGCGGTGGCCGCCGCCCAGATGCGCGAGTGGGAGCGCGAGGGCCTGCCCATCGCCGGGGTGGAGGCGGCGCTGCTGATCGAGGCCGACCGCCTGCAGGGCTTTGACCGTGTGGTGGTGGTGGTGGCCGACGTCGAGACCCGCGTCCAGCGCTTCATCGCCCGCACCGGCGGCACCCGCGAGCAGGCTGAGGCCCGCATCGCCCGCCAGATGCCCGACGCCGACAAGATCCAGCGGGCCCACTTCGTGGTCAACAACAACGGCCCACTGGCCGCCACCGAGCGGCAAGTGGAGGAGATGCTGGCGCAACTGCGCGCCGAGGTGGCGATATGAGAATGCGGACGGTGCTGGCGCTGGCCCTCATCATGGCCGGGGCCTTCTGGTTCTACGCGGCTTCGCGCTCGGGCGCGGCCTATCCCCCCTTTCTGCACGGCGTGCTGCCCCAGGCCGCCGCCGGCCGCCCGGTGGCGCTGGCCGAGGCGCCGCCCCAGACCAACTTCAGCCCGCAGGAGACGCGTGACATCTCCATCTACAAGCGCGTCTCGCCCTCGGTGGTCAACATCACCTCCCAGATCATCCAATACAACCTCTTGTGGGGGCCGGTGCCGGCCTCGGGCCAGGGCTCCGGCTTCTTCATCAACCGCGACGGCTACATCCTTACCAACTACCACGTCATCGCCGGCGCCCGCCGGCTGACCGTCACCTGGACGCCGCAAAAGGACCGCTCCCGCCAGTTTCCCGCCACCGTGGTGGGCAGCGCCCCCGAGCTCGACCTGGCCGTGATCCGGATCGCCGCCAGCCGCCTGCCTCCGGTGACCCTGGGCGACAGCGCCAACCTCCAGGTGGGCCAGCAGGTGCTGGCCATCGGCAACCCCTACGGCCTGCCCGGCACCATGACCCAGGGCATCATCAGCTCCATCCGCACCGTGCGCGAGGGCCAGCAGGACAACGGCCGCCCCGGCGCCGACATCGAGGGCGCCATCCAGACCGACGCCCCCATCAACCCCGGCAACAGCGGCGGCCCGCTGCTCAACTCCCTGGGCGAGGTCATCGGCATTGACACCATGATCTACTCCCAGACCGGCTCCAACATCGGCATCGGCTTCGCCATCCCCATCAACAGCGCCAAGGCGGTGCTGCAGCAGTTGCTCACCACCGGCCGCGTGCAGACCGTCTCGCTCGGGGTGCAGAGTTACCCCGTCTCCCCCGATGTCGCGCAGCAGTTGGGCCTGGGCGTGGACCACGGCCTGATGGTGCTGGGCGTCCGCCCCGGCAGCCTCGCCGCCCGCGCCGGCCTGCGGGTGGGCAGCCAGCCCGGCTACATCGGCAACACCCCGGTGCGCTTCGGCGGCGACATCATCCTCGCCGCCAACGGCGAGCCCCTGCAAGACCAGGGCCAGCTCAGCAACATCCTCTTGCTGCAAAAGCCCGGCAGCACCGTGACCCTCACCGTCCTGCGCCAGGGCCGCCAAGTGCAGGTCCCGATCACGCTGGGAACGGAGAAGTAGCCGCGGCGCGGCTCCCCTTCACTCTCCCCTGCTTTCAGCGCGCACCACCTCGATCTGCCCCAGCAGCCGCTCCACATCCTCCCGCCGCACCGCCCCGCACTCCTTGGTCAGCACATTGGCGGCGCCGCAGGCGGCGGCCAGGCGGAGCATCTCTTCAGGCGGGCTCTGGCGGGCGAGCCCGGCCGCCAGCCCGGCGACGGCGGCGTCGCCCGAGCCCACCGAGTTGACCCGCACCAGCGCGGGCGGGCGGGCGTGCCAAACCTGGCCATCCAGCCGCGCCCACAGCCCGGCGGCGCCGTCGGAGACCACCGGCATCGCCACCCCGCAGGCGGCGAACTGCTCCAGCACCCGCGCCAGGTCGTCGGCGCGCGCCAGCGCGTGCCCCACCGCCGCCTCCGCCTCGCGCCGGTTGGGCTTGATCATGGTCGGGCCCGGCTCCGGCCGGGCGGCGAGCAGCGTCCGCAGATGGACCCGGCTGGTGTCCACGATCACCGGACAGCGGCCGCCGCAGTCGCCCAGCAACTGCACGTAGATGTCGTCCGGGCATCCCGCCGGCACGCTCCCGCTCAGCACCACCACCGCCGCCCGCGCCGCCGCCGCCCGCAGCTTCGCCCGCAGCGCCGCGATGTCGTCCGCCCCCACCGGCGCTCCCGGCTCCACCACCTCGGTCTCGCTGCCGTCCGCCTCGACCAGCACGAACGCGGTGCGGGTCAGCCCGCTGACCTCGACCGGATCGGCCCGGATGCCCTCGCGCGCCACCTCCCCCAGGATGTAGTCGCCGGTGAAGCCGCCAAAAAATCCCAGCAGCTCCACCTCCTCCTCCAGCACCCGCAGCACCCCCGCCACGTTGATCGCCTTGCCCCCGGCCGAGGCCAGCACCTCCTCCGCCTCCAGGTGCTCGCCCCGTCGCAAGCTCGCCACCCGCAGGTACTTGTCCACCGCCGGATTGAGCGAAACCGTGCAGATCATGGTCACTAACCGCCGCGTCTATAATAAAGGGAATCGCCATGCCGCCCCAGCCCCATCCCGCCCCCCCGCCCGTGCTCGGCCTGCCCGGGGTCCAACACATCATCGCCGTGGGCAGCGGCAAGGGCGGGGTGGGCAAAACCACCGTCGCGGTCAACCTGGCGCTGGCCTTGGCCGAGCTCGGCCAACTGGTCGGCCTGCTCGACGCCGACGTCTACGGCCCCAACGTCCCCCTGATGATGGGCCGCAGCGAGATGCCCGTGGTGGGCGAGGGCAACATCATCGCCCCCCTCTCCCAGTACGGCGTGCGCTTCATGTCCATGGGCCTGGTCAACCCCGGCGACAAGCCGGTGATCTGGCGCGGCCCCATGCTCCACAGCGCCATGCAGCAGTTCCTCCGCCAGGTGAATTGGGGCGAGCTCGACTGCCTGCTGATTGACCTGCCCCCCGGCACCGGCGATGTTGTCCTCAGCCTGGCGCAGAGCGTCCCCCTCACCGGCGCCGTGGTGGTCACCACCCCCTCCGACGTCTCCCTGCAGGACGGCCGCAAGGCCCTCCACATGTTCCAGCAGCTCCGCGTCCCGGTCCTGGGCGTGGTCGAGAACATGAGCACCTTCGCCTGCCCCCACTGCCACCAGCCGGTGGACATCTTCAGCCACGGCGGCGGCGCCCTCACCGCCGAGAAGTTCGGCGTGCCCTTCCTGGGCGCGCTCCCGCTGGATCCGGCCGTCCGCCAAGGCGGCGACCAGGGCCGCCCGGTGGCGCTCGAGGGGCCCGAGGGCGAGCGCGCCCGCCCCTTCTTCGAGATCGCCCGCCGCCTGCTCGCCTCCCTCCGCGCCGCCGCCGGCGACGGCGATATACTGCACGTGCGGGCGTAGGCGCAGGGAACAGCTACACTAGGGAACGACATGGAAGAGCGCGAGTTTTTCAACGAAACCGTCGAGGCCAAAAAGGCCAAGCTGACCTGCCCCCACTGCCGCGGCGAGGCCGAGTACCCGGTCAATTGGGTGGTGCGCCGCAAAAAGCCCGCCCCGCCCGCCCGCGCCGACGCCACCGACCGCGCCCGCTTCGCCAAGCTCAGCAGCTACATGGTGCGCCGCGACGACAAGCTCTCCTGCGCCAATCCCCGCTGCCGCAAAACCTTCGAGATCTCCGGCCTGCAGACAGTGGTTTCGCTCTAGGCGGCCGCGCCGCGGCCGCCTACCCCAGTCGCGGGGGTCGCGCCGCTTTGCCTGCTGGCAAAATCGGCGCGAAAGGCCGCGAACCGGGGCCCCCGGGACCCGCCGTGGGTCCCGGGGTGGTCGTAATTCCGCAGGGGCAGACGCGCCCGTGGCGCGGCTGCGCCGCGCCCAACTCCTTGGTTTCATCCCACTACTGGAACACGCCCGCGCCCGCCAGGGAAGAGTGGTTTGGCTTGACGCTTACATTATTCAGGCGGCAGCGGGCGCGTACCCCACCACCGCACCGCCGCCAGCACTGCCAAGTCCAGTCGCGGGGGTCGCGCCGCTTTGCCTGCGGGCAAAATCGGCGCGAAAGGCTGCGAACCGGGGCCCCCAGAGCCCGCCTCGGGCTCTGGGGTGGTCGTAATTCCGCAGGGGCGGACGCGCCGGTGGCGCGTCTGCGCCCCCGGAAAACGAATTCGGCGCGGCCCCGCCCGGCAGTCGGGCTACCACTCGCGGGGGTCGCGCCACTTTGCCTGCTGGCAAAATGGGCGCGAAAGGCCGCGAACCGGGGCCCCCAGAGCCCGCCTCGGGCTCTGGGGTGGTCGTAATTCCGCAGGGCGGCCCGCCCCCGGGAAGCAACTCCGGCGCGGCTCCTGCGAGGCGCAGCGCCGGCTTGGGGCCGCGGGGCCCCCAAGCCGGCGTGAGCACAAGCGGGACGCGCGGCGCAGCCGCGCAGGGGCCCGCGCCAACCGTTTCGAAGCCGCTGGGAAAGATGGCATCGCCGGGGCGGTGGAGCTCCCAGCCCATGATCCAAGCCCGCCGCCGCCATCGTCGCGGCCAGCAACAGCAGGCCGGTCAGGCGGTGTGCGGCGCCAGCACCAGCAGGGCCCCGACCACCTCGACCACGCCGGCTGCGGGGGTCGCGCCGCTTTGCCTGCGGGCAAAACCGGCGCGAAAGGCTGCGAACCGGGGCCCCCAGAGCCCGCCTCGGGCTCTGGGGTGGTCGTAATTCCGCAGGGCGGCCCGCCCCCGGGAAGAGAATTCGGCGCGGCCCCTGCGAGGCGCAGCGCCGGCTTGGGGCCGCGGGGCCCCCAAGTTGGCGTGAGCACAAGCGGGACGCGCGGCGCAGCCGCGCAGGGGCCCGCGCCATCCATTGTGCTGGCCAAGGCTCGGCCCCGCGCCGGCTGCTGGCGGCGGTGGTGCAGCCAAGTCTGCAGCTTCTCCCATGGCCAGGTGTTCACCACCGCGGCCGGCGCCACCCAGGCGCGGCGCGCCTGCATCACCCCCAGGCGCAAATAGGCGAGCTGCGCGGTGCTGTGCGCATCCGAAGCAATGGCCAGCGTCACCCCCAGTTCCCGCGCCCGCCGCGCCAACTGATCGTTCAAGTCCAGCCGCCAGGGGGAGCCATCCATCTCCAGGGCCACGCCGGCGGCCTGCGCCGCCCGCGCCACGCGATCGAAATCAAACTCCAGCGGCGGCCGCGAGCCGATCAGGCGCGCGGTGGGATGCGCCAACA
>DATKSZ010000078.1:0-17545 GCA_035531375.1 Terriglobales bacterium
GCAGGCCAACCATGGCGTAACGCATGCGTCTATTGTCCGGTATAGGATCCTGAAAGCAAGGGGCTTTCCATTCGCGGGGGTCGCGCCGCTTTGCCTGCTGGCAAAATCGGCGCGAAAGGCTGTGAAATTCCGCAGGGGCAGCCGCGCCGGTGGCGCGTCTGCGCCCCCGGGAGACGAATTCGGCGCGGCCCCAGCGAGGCGCAGCGCCGCACCGGCCTGGCGCTGCTACAGCCGGGCCGGGCAGGCGCGTTGGGGCCCGCGCCCACCACTCGTCAAGCCGCCCGCCGCTCCGCCGCCGCCGGCGCGCTCGCCGGCAGAAATGCGGCCAACCGCGTGGGGGCGCGACCCCAGCGCAGCCGCCAAGCCTGGTGCGAGCGGTCGAGATGCAGGCGCAGGCCGCCGCAACGCAGGCTGGCGACCCAGCCCACCGGCTGGCCGCCCAACAGGTGGTGGACGCGGCGCGAAACCCGGTTGCCGCACTCGACTTGCCCCAGGATCCAGCTCGCGCCCTCGGCCCGCAGGCGCAAGGTCGCATAGCGCGCCAAATCGGGGTAGGTGCCCAACACCAGCGGATGCACGAAGGCGTCAAAGAGCCAAGCCGAGCCGGCGGGCAGCTCCCACACGTAGCCGCTGGCTTGGCCCGCCAGCCGCCTGGGGCCCACCGCCACCCAGAGAAAGCCGACGCAGCGCTGGTCATTGGTGGGCGCGAGCCCCAGCGCGCCTTCGGCGCGCGTCCCGCGAAGTGCGGCGGCGAAACAGCGCAGCCCGTCGGCCCAGCGCTGGGGAAATTCGCGGGCCCGCTCCGGCTCCAACTCCGCCAGCCAGCTCGCCTGCGCGGCCCGCGCCTCGCCCAGCCACAGCGCCTCCTCGTCCCAAGGCGACGGCGGCAGGCCGGGCTGGCCGGAGGCCAAAATCGAGCAGAAGCGGTAATCCAGGACGCGCTGCAGCCGGGCGCGGCGCAACAGGCGGTGGCCATTCTGGTACGCGCGCTCGCTCCACGCTTGCTGGCGCATGCGTGCTTGGGACGCCCGGACCGTGGCGAGGGTGGTCGCCAGACAACCCCGAATGCAACGCTGGCTCCGCTCACCGTGCCAAACTGGCACCGCGCTCGGTTCCCGAAACAGGCTAGAGCGCCCGGCCCTCGTGGCCAGGGCCCTCGCCGGCCGGCTCGGGCGCGCGCCCCAGCAGCCAGGCCATGGCGCGGGCGCCGAAGGGCTGGTGGACCACAAACACCAGGATGGAGGTGAACACCACGCCGAAGAAAATCATGGCGTAGATGATGCTCTGCAGGATCTCGGCGCCCGGCACCTGCTGCTGCACCAGCAGGGCGGCGAGCACGGCGGCGGCCAGGCCCTTGGGAATCATGCAGGCGGCAAACGAGGCGTCGCGCAGCGAGACGCGGCGGCGCAGGGTGAGGCGCACGGCGGGGATGCGCGGCGCCAGCAGCAGCAGCGACAGTCCCGCGCCCAGCAGCAGCCAGCGCAGGTCGGAGAACCGGACCGAGAGGCCGATATAGACGAAAAAGAAGGTCTTCAGCAAAAAGACGATCTCGCTCAAAAAGCCCATCTCCGCCCGGTTGAGCCCCACCGCCGGCAGCGCCTCCTGCACCAGCGGGGAGTGCTCGACGTTGGCCAGCACAATGCCCAGCGCCAGCACGGCGATGGTGCCGTTGGCGCGCAGCAGCTCGGCGCCGCCATAGACCAGGAAGACGAAGGCGGGGGTGGTGAACATGGGGTTCTCCAGCCCCCGCGTCCGGCGCAGCGCCAGCGACCAAGCCAGCCCCGCCAGCCCACCCAGCAGCAGGGCGCCGCCAAAGCCGAGGCCGAAGCGGGCGAGGGCGGCCAGCCAGCGGCCCCAGCCATGGGCTTGGAAATCGAGCAGCGCCAGCGCCAGCACGATGCTGAAGACATCGCCCAAGGCGGATTCCAGAAACAGGATGTCGCGGGTGTGGTCGGCCAAGCCCAGCCCCTTGGCCATGGGGACAATCACCGAGGGCGAGTTGCCGGCGACGATCAGGCCGAGCAGCGCCGCCCGCCACGCCCCCAGCGGGGTGAGCCCCCAACTGGCGAGCGCGACCACGGCGGCCTCGCCGAGGAAGCTGGCGCTGGAGAGGGCGACGGTGCCGGGCAGGGCGCGGCGCAGGCGGCTGAGCTGCAGCGAGAGCCCGCTCTCGAACAGGATCAGCACCAGCGTGATGGAGACAAAGGCCGGCCCCACCACGCCCAAGGCGGCGGGCGCAAGCAGGTGGAAGACCGGGCCCAGCGCCACCCCGATCAGCAGCAGCCAGAGCACGTCGGGGATGCGGGTGCGGCTGAAGATGGCGGCGAACAGGTGCGCCAAAAACACCAGCCCGCCGATCAGCGCGATCGCCGCCGCCAAGTGCATGGTCTAGCCTAGCCGATCTGTGGACATGGGCCGCGCGCGAGCGGGCTACCGCTCGCGGGGGGCGCGCCGCTTTGCCTGCTGGCAAAATCGGCGCGAAAGGCTGCGAATTTCCGCAGGGCGGCCCGCCCCCGGGGTGCGAATACGGCGCGGCCCCAGCGAGGCGCAGCTCCGACTTGGGGCCTCCGGGCCCCCAAGTCGGAGCGAGCACAAGCGGGACGCGCGCCGCAGGCGCGCTGGGGCCCGCGCCAACCAGAACGCCGGCTGGGCGCTACCGCGCCGCAAACTGGCAGACGCGCCAGGCCGAGGGGGCGGTGACGGTGAGGCGAAAGGCCCGCCAATCGCCGCTGGGCAGCGGCAGCGCCAGCGCCCCGGAGGCGGGCGCGGCGGCCGCCGGCAGCGGCGACCAGTGCCGGCCATCGGGCGAGGCGGCGAGGACAAAATCGCTGGGCCAGCGGGCGAAGGCCAAGGCAAGCGCGCGCACCGGCTGCGGGCGGGCGAGGTCGAGCGTCAGCGTGGCGCCGCCGGGGCCGGCGGCGGGCGCGCGCCAGCACGCGTGGGGGCCGGCATCGGTGGCGGCGGGCACCAGCGTGGCGGCGGGCTCGGTGGCCGCCGGCGGCGGGCGATAGTAGACCGCGGCGGCCGAGAGCGGATGGGTCACCGCCATGCTCTTCAGCCGCTGCTGCATCACCCACTCCAAGCCCGGGCTGGCCGGGGCGTAGTGCTTGCGGTAGGCTTGGACGCGCAGCAGGTTCATCAGAAAAATGCGGGCGCGCACATCCTGAAAGTGCTGCAGCAGCGGCAGGGTGGAGACCGTCACCCAACCGTCGCCGTAGCGGTAGCTGACCAGCGGATGGCAGCCGGGGTAGCCGGAGTGGCGGTTGGGACGGGCGAGGCGGCGGCCATCCCACTGGTAGAGGTCGAGGGCGCTCTGCTGGGCGAGGTCGAAGCTGAGCGTGGGGCGGAGCAGGGCGGCGAGCGCGGCGCCGCTGGGCAAGCCGGCGTCGAGCTGGGGCAGGTCCAGATCCGCGCCGCAGTCGCCTTGCGGAGGCGCCAGCGGCCCCGCCAACGGCCAGGCCAGGGCGACGCCGGGCGGGGGCGGCTCCAGCAAAACCGCAGTGGCGCCGTTGCCCACCGCCTGCCAGAACTGGGTGTATTGCGCCAGCAGGTGCTGGCCGTCGAGGCGCGGATCGCCCACCAGCAGCACGCTGGCGGAGGAGGCCGGCCCCAGGGTCTCGATGTCGAAGCTGTGCTGGCGCAGGTAGTCGGCCACCCCCGGGGCCAAGCCCAGGCCGGCCACCGCCAGCACGCCGCCGTAGTCGGCGGGGGGTTCGGGCAGGGCGTGCAGCGCAATCGCCTGCACCGCCTTGCCGGCACGCGCCTGCAGGGTGAAGCGGCCGACGCCGGGCAGGGCCAGCGGCGGGGCCAGCAGCGTCGCCGCCCCGTCGAGCCAGAGCGGCTGCTCGGCCAGCGGCCGGCCCTGGGCGTCGAGCAGCCGCAGCGTGACCGCCACCGCCGGCACCGCCGCGCTCGCCGCCTGGCTCACCAGCCTCGGCTGGAATTGCTGGCCAACGCTAAGATAGGTGGCAGGAACCTCGAGCACGAAGGGGTTGGGGCCGGACACGCTCACGGTCGTCACCGCCAGCCACGCGGCCAACAGCACCACCGCCAAGGTGCACAAAGAGAGGCGCGCTCGCATGCTCAAGTCCAAGCTTCAGTATTCCACACTGGCGCTCGCGCTCCTGCTCGGGCTGGGAGCGCGCCCAGCGGCGGCGCAGGCGGGCTGGGGCAACACCCGCTACCAGCTCACCCGCCTGAACGGCGTCGCCTGGCTGGCCGCCCCCGACGGCCAGCGCAGCCTGCTGCTCGCCCTCAACCACATCCACCTGGTCAGCGCCAGCGCCCCGCGCACCGATCTGGCCCCCGCCTATGTGGACCAGCGCGCCGCCGCACTGCTGGCGGCGATGCGCCGGGACGGCTTCAACGTGGTGGGCAGCGACGCCGATGCCGACCTCTGGCACCGCGGCCTGCCCTTTGTCGAGTCGCTCGACCTCAGCCAGCACCTCGAGGCCGACCAGCAGACGCCGTTCTTCGACGTCTACGATCCCCACTTCCGCCAGCGCGTGCAGGCGCTGGCGCAGGCGGCCTGCGCCCCGCGGGCGCGCGATGCCGAGCTGATCGGCTACTTTAGCGACGACGGCCTGGCTTGGGACCCGAGCCGGCCGGGCCAGGCGGCGAAGCTGCTGCGCTTCTACCTGGGGCTGCCGCTCAGCAGCGTGGGACGGCAGCGCGCCATGGACTACCTCCGCATCCGCTACAACAGCGACATCCAATTGTTGCGGCGCGCCTGGGGGGTGAAGGCGCGGGATTTTCTCTACCTCGCCGGGCCGGGCGCGGGCGCGGCCGGGCAGGCGGCGTTTGCCGCCGACGCCGCCGGCTTCGCCCACCGGGTGCTGTTGAATTACCTGCAGGCCGCGGCCGATGCCATCCATGCCGCCGATCCCAGCCACCTGTTCTTGGGCGCCGGGCTGCTGCCGGCCGCGGCGGCGAGCGGCTCGGCCGCCGACCTCACCTCGGTGACGGTGGCCGACGCCGCCGACGTGGCCGCGCTCGGGGCGCTGGCGCGCCAGCATCCCCGGCGCGCGCTGCTGGTGCGGGTGGCCGGCTGCGCCCCGCCCCCCGATCTGCGCCCGCTGCTGGCCGCCCCCGGCGTGGTGGGGGCGCTCTGGTCGCCCGCGGGCGACTGGCAAAGCGGCGCCTGCGCCGCCCAAGCCCCGGCCTGGGCGCAATTGAACCACGCCGCCGCGGCGCTGCACGCCGGCGGCTCCAGGCCCTGACCGGGCCCGGCTTTAGGGCTGCTTCAGCGTGGCCAACTGCTGCTGCGCCGTCTCGGCGGTGGAGGTGGAGGGGTAGTCGGTCTGCAACTGGCGGTAGTATTGCGCCGCTTCCTTGGGATTGTAGGTGCGGTCCAGGTCGGCCAGCTCCAGCAGCGCCACCGCCCGCGGCAGGGTGGGCGAATCCTGCTGGGTCAACTGCAGCAGCAGGTCGTGCGCCTTGGCCAACTGGTTCTGCTGGATGTAGAGGTTGGCCAGGGCGTGCTTGGCGGCGGTGGCGACGGTGGTGTCGCCGGAGGCGGCCGCCGCCTCGAGGTTTTTCTGCGCATCCGGGCTTTGGGTGTCGAGCTCGGCCAAGCCCAGGTAATAGCGCGCCATCTGCCCGGCATCGGTGGACCCATACTGCGCCACCACCGCCTGGAACTGCTGGGCCGCAGCGGCCGCGCGCGTCTGCACGCTGGCAAAGGCGGGGGTGCCCGCCGGCGTGCCCGCCGAGAGTAGGGGCGAGTGCAGCGTGTTCAGGCCCTGGGCCAGCAGCGCCGCCGCCTGTTGGCTGCGATGGCTGCGCCAAGCGTAATAGCTGTAGCCCAGCCCGGCCGCCGCCACCACCACCGCCGCCACGATCAGGATGCGGTTGCGGTGCTGCAAAAAGAATTCGTAAGCGGCATCCATTCCGCTGACGAATTCATCACTTTTGAGTTCTTTGCGGCTGATCTGCGCCAAAACAGCTCCTCGCCCCGCCCGGGGGCCAACATCCCATGCTAAGGGCGGGGGGCATCCACTGTCAAACCGCCCCGCCGCCCCGCCCCAGAATCTTGTACCCCGGGCCGGTTCGACTGCATCCAAGCCTCAGATCGGGCGGCTGCGGGCTCAGGATTTGACAAGAGTACCGCCCGCAGGCTAACGTTGGAGGTTTGGGCGGGCCAGGTCCCGCAGTTGAGGTCTAGGAGTCTGACGCATGGATCGCAAACGGCTCGAACAGTTCCAAAAGAAGCTGCAGCAAAAGCAACTGGAGCTCATGCAGGCGGTGGCGCGCAATGAGCAGGACGGCCGCGCCGCCGACGAAGAGGCAACGCAGGATATCGCCGACAAGGCCACCAACTCCTACACCAAGGAATTCCTCTTCCACCAGAGCAACGCCGACCGCAGCCAACTGCAATTGGTGAACGACGCCTTGACGCGGCTGCGGGAAGGCAGCTTTGGCGAGTGCGTCGCCTGCGGCGAGGAATTGAACCTGAAGCGCCTGGAAGCAGTGCCCTGGGCGGGGCTGTGCATCAACTGCCAGGAGAAGGTCGAGCAAGGCGTGGTCGCCTAACCCCCGCCATCCCGGCGGCGCACGGGGGCGGCGGCGCGGGTGCTATAATCCAGACATTGTAATGTATCGCTGGGAGGCCTATCTTCAGCCGCCGCGTCGCCACCAGCTCAGGCGCCCCGCCCCGGGGGCGTGAAGGGATGCTCCGCCGCCACCTGCGCGGCGGGCGGCGCCGGATTGCGAATGCGGGCGCGGAGTTGATCGCCGCGCTGGTGTGCCTGCTCTTCCCCTCCCCCTGCCGCCTCTGCGGCCAAAGCCTGCGCGGCGCGCGGCGCCTGCCGGTGTGCGGCCCCTGCCTCGGGCGCCTGCCCGGGCTGGAGCGGCCGGGCTGCCGCCAGTGCGGCCAAGCCTTGGCCGCAGCCAGCGCCGACGGGCGCTGCCTGCGCTGCCAAGCCGCCCCCCCCGCCTACGCCTCGGCGCAGAGCGCGGCCCCCTACCGCGGCGAGGCGCGCGCGCTGATCCATTTATTGAAGTACCGGGGCGTGGTGCCGATCGCCGGCTGGTGGGCCGAGCGGCTGGCGCGGCTGGTGCCGGCGCTGCCCCAGCCGCCCGAGCTGGTGGTGCCGGTGCCGCTGGGGCGGCGGCGGCGGCGGCAGCGCGGCTACAACCAAAGCGGGGAGATGGCGCGGCGGCTGGCGCGGCGCTTGGGCTGCGCCTACGCCCCCCGCGGCCTGCGGCGGCGGCGCGAGACCGCGCCCCAGACCGGGCTGGACGCCGCCGCGCGCGAGCGCAACCTGGCCGATGCCTTTGTCGGCGCCCGGCGCCGGGTGGCGGGCAAGCGCGTGCTGCTGGTGGACGACGTGCTCACCACCGGCGCCACCGCCCGCGCCGCCGCGGCGGCGCTGCTGGACGCCGGCGCGCTGCGCGTGGACGTGGTCACCGCCGCGCGCGCCGAGCTCGATCGGCCGGAGGCGGGGGAGGCGGCATGAGCGCCAGCGCCCCGCTGCTCAGTCCGGTGCTGGTGCTCAACGCCAGCTACGAGCCCATCAACGTCTGCGCCGCCCGCCGGGCGGTGGTGCTGGTGCTCAAGGGGGTGGCGCGCGCCGAGGAGGTGCACGCCCAGCAGCTGCGCGCCAGCCGCGCCCACTATCCCGTGCCCTCGGTCATCCGGCTGCTCGACTACCGCCGCATCCCCCACCGCTCCCGCGCGCTCTCGCGCAAGAACATCCTGCTGCGCGACCGCAACACCTGCCAGTACTGCGGCACCGTCTGCGCCGCCCCCGCGCTCACCCTCGACCACGTCATCCCGCGCTCGCGCGGCGGCAAGAGCGCCTGGGAGAACCTGGTGGCCTGCTGCCACGCCTGCAACCACCGCAAGGGCGACCGGCTGGCGGCGGAGGCGGACATGCAACTGCTGCGCGACCCCCACCCCTTCACCCTGCACACCAGCCGCCACCTCATCCGCATGATGGGGCGCAGCGACGAGAAGTGGCGCAAGTACCTGTTCTTCTAGGCGGGCGCGGCCAACCGGCTAGAATCCTTCCATGGACTACCTTTTCTCCCCTTGGCGCTACCGCTACCTGGCGGAGCGGGGCGAGCCGGGCGGCTGCGTGCTGTGCGCCCAGTTGGCCTCCGGCGACGACGACGCCAGCCTGGTGGTCCACCGCGGCGCCCTGGCGGCGGTGATGCTCAACCGCTATCCCTACACCAGCGGCCATGTCATGATCCTGCCCTATGCCCACGCCGCCACGCTGGCCGCCTGCGGCGCGGCGGCGCGCAGCGAGATGATCGAGCTGGCGGCGCAGGCGGAGGCCATCCTCACCGCCGAGTACCGGGCGCAGGGGCTGAACCTGGGCATGAACCTGGGCGAGGCGGCCGGCGCCGGCATCGCCGGCCATCTCCACCTGCACGTGGTGCCGCGCTGGAGCGGCGACGCCAACTTTATGACCGTGGTGGGGGAGACCCGGGTGCTGCCGGAGGAGCTCTCGGCCACCTACGCCCGCCTGCGCCGGGCGTTTGCGCTCAGCCTTCCCAGGCCTTGAACAGCAGCGCGGCGTTGGTGCCGCCGAAGCCGAACGAGTTCGAGAGCACGTGCCGGAGGCGCAGCCGGCGCGGCTGGTTGGGCACGTAGTCCAGGTCGCACTCCGGATCCGGGGTCTGGTAGTTGGTGGTGGGGGGCGCGATCTGGTGCTGCAGCGCCAGCACGCTGATGCCGCCCTCCAGGCCGCCGGCGCCGCCCAGCAGATGCCCGGTCATGGACTTGGTCGAGCTCACCGCCAGCCGCCGCGCGTGCTCGCCGAACAGGCGCTGGATCGCCACCGTCTCGAAGCGGTCGTTGTAGGGGGTCGAGGTGCCGTGGGCGTTGATGTAGTCCACCTGCTCGGGCGCCACCCCGGCGTCGGCCAGGGTCTGCTCCATGGCGCGGAAGGCGCCGTCGCCGTTCTCCGCCGGCATGGTGATGTGGAAGGCGTCGGCGCTCATGCCGTAGCCCACCAGCTCGGCCAGGATGGGGGCGCCGCGGCGGCGGGCCAACTCCAGCTCCTCCAGGATGAGGATGCCGCTGCCCTCGCCGATGACAAAACCGTCGCGGTGCAGGTCGAAGGGGCGGCTGGCGTGGGTGGGATCGTCGTTGCGGGTGGAGAGGGCGCGCATGCTGGCGAAGCCGGCCACGCTCAGCGGCGTGATCGCCGCCTCCGCCCCGCCGGCGATCATGGCGTCGGCGTAGCCGTGCTGGATCAGCCGCAGCGCGTCGCCGATGGAGTGTGCCCCGGAGGCGCAGGCGGTGCAGGCGGCGGAATTGGGCCCGCGCGCGTTGAAGCGGATCGAGACCTGGCCGGCCGCCAGGTTGACGATCGAGGCGGGAATGAAAAAGGGCGAGACCTTGCGCGGCCCCCCCGCCAGCAGCGCCGCGTGCTCGCGCTCGATCACGTCGAAGCCGCCGATGCCGCTGCCGATGTGCACCCCCAGCCGCGGCGACAGGGCGTCGTCCACCACCAGCCCGCTGGCCGCCATCGCCTCCACCGCCGCCGCCAGGGCGAACTGGATGAAGAGCCCCATCTTCTTGAGATCTTTCTTCTCGATGACGGTGAAGGGGTCGAAGTCCTTGACCTCGGCGGCGAAGCGGCAACTGTAGGCGGAGGCGTCGAAGTGGGTGATGGGGGCGACGCCGCTGCGCCCGGCCAGCAGCCCGGCCCACGTCTCCGGCGCCGTGCGCCCCAGGGCCGAGACCAGCCCCACTCCGGTGACCACAACCCTGCGCCGCACGCGGTTAGCCCTTGCTCCCCGTTTTGTCCTTGATGTAGGCGACGGCGTCCTGCACCCGCCGGATCTTCTCGGTGTCCTCGTCCGGGATCTGAATCTCGAAGACCGTCTCGAACTCCATCACCAATTCGACCAGGTCGAGGGAATCGGCGCCCAGATCCTCCACGAAGGAGGCGCTGGGAGTGACTTCGCCCTCCTCCACGCCCAGCTTCTCGACCACGATCTGCCGGACTTTGTCCTCGATTGACTCGGCCATGCCTTCGTTCCTCCGCAATGCAAGCGCGAAAGTTTCATGATACACGAATTGCGGCGGGCGGCCGGGCTAGAGGAAGGGGGCGAGGGCGGCGCGGGCGAGGGCGCCCTCGCGCAGCAGCCGGGGCTGCGCGCCGGCCAGATCCACCAGGGTGGAGGGCAGGGCCAGGGGGGAGGCGCCGCCGTCCACGATCAGCAGCGCCGCATCCGCGCCCAACTGCTCCGCCACCTCCGCCGCGGTGCGGCAATCGGAACCGCCGCTGCGGTTGGCGCTGGTGGCGGTGAGGGGATAGCCGGTCTGCGCCAGCAGCGCGGCGAGCAGGGGCGAGCGCGGCTGGCGCACCCCCACGCCGCCGCTGCCGGCGGTGAGCGCGGCCGGCAGGTGCGCCCCCGCCGGCAGCACCAGCGTCAGCGGCCCCGGCCAAAACGCCTCCGCCAGCGCGGCGAAGCGCGGCGGCAGCCGCGCCGCCAGCTCCGCCGCCTGGGCGCGGTCGCGCACCACCACCGGCAGCGGCTTGTGGAAGTCGCGTCCCTTGAGGGCGAACACCCGCGCCACCGCCGCCGGGTCGAGCGCGTTGGCCGCCAGCCCGTAGAGCGTGTCGGTGGGCAGCGCCGCCACTCCGCCCGCGTCGAGGTGGCGGCGCAGCGCCGCCAGCCCCTCCGCGTCGGGCGCCTCCGCATCCAGCTTCAGCCAGCTCGCCATGGTTATCACTCCGATACCGGGCGGAAAAAACGAAGGGGGACGATCTTCTCGTCCCCCCTCGCCCAATTCCCGAAGATCGTGCGTTGCTACTTCTTCGAGGTCTTCTTTTTGGCCGCGGGTTTTTTCGCAGCCTTCTTGGCGGGTTTCTTCGTAGCCTTTGCCATTGAACTATTCTCCATTCGAACAAGATCTGCGCGGGTCGGCCCACGCAGGTTTAGTGAATGTATAGAATTTGCCAACCCGGGTGTCAAGAAAAAAATGCGCGCTCGCAACGCCGCGGGCGCGCGCATCGTCTCATAGAGATGAGGATTGCGCGCATGTCCACCCCCCACACCACCGCCGGAAAATCCCGCGCGCCGCGCGCGCCGCGCGCGCACCGCCGGCGGCTGGCGCTGGCGCTGGCCTGGACGCTGGCCGCGGCGCTGCTGCCCGCGGCGGCGCGCCTGCGCGCGCAGGAACTGCCGGGCGCGCGCATCGCGCCCATGACCACGCCGCCCCAGGCCAAGCCGGCGCCGGCCGGCAAGCTGCCGCAGATTCCCACCATCGTCGCCAACGCCGACCTGGTGAACATGACCTTCAGCGTCGAGGGCAAGCACGGCGGCTTCGTGCCCGGCCTGGCCCAGAACGATTTCCGCGTGCTCGAGGACGGGGCGCCGCAGCGCATCCAGTTCTTCTCGCTCGAGGACCAGTTGCCGCTCACCCTCGGCCTGCTGCTCGACACCAGCCCCAGCCAAGCCGGCATCCTGGGCGAAGAGCAGCAGATCAGCGACCAGTTCTTCCGCCAGGTGATCACCCCCAAGGACCTGGCCTTTGTCATCGGCTTCGACGTGGACACCTCGCTGCTGCACGACCTGACCAGCTCGCCGGCGGAGCTGAGCGCGGCGGTGGACCGCGCCCACATCGGCGGCGGCGACGCCGCCGGCTCCATCTACAATCCCGGCCCCTTCCCCAGCCCCAGCAGCGCCGGCGCCACCCACCTCTGGGACGCCATCTACCTCGCCTGCCACGACGAGCTGGCGCACCAGGTGGGGCGCAAGGCCATCATCGTGGTCACCGACGGCGGCGAGCAGGGCAGCAGCTACACCCATCTGGACGCGCTGCGCGCCGCCCTCGACAGCAACACCATCGTCTTCGCCGTCCTCGCCTCCGACCCCCACTTCGGCGGCTACGGCGGCTTCATCGGCCCCGGCCCCGGCCAGCTCGCCCAGATCGCCCAACAGACCGGCGGCCGCACCATCCGCGCCGGCAACCACCTCGCCCGCGCCTTCCAGCAGATCCAGCAGGAGCTGCGCAGCCAATACACGCTCGGCTACCGCTCCCGCGACCGCGCCCGCGACGGCAAGTTCCGCGCCGTCAAGATCGAGCTCGCCCCCGCCGCCGCCCAGGGCGATGCCCAGGGCGCCAAGGTGCGCGCCCGCAGCGGCTACTTCGCCCCCGGCCCCGGCCAGTAGCGCGGCCCCCCCGCTACGGCTCGGGCCAGGCGAAGCCGGGCTGCCGCGCGGCCGCCTCCCCGCCCACCGGCGCAAAGCTGCGGCGGTGCAGCGGCGTGGGCCCGCAGCGCTGCAGCGCCGCCAAGTGGTGGGGCGAGCCGTAGCCCTTGTTGCTGCCCAGGTGGAAGGCGGGAAAGATTGCGTCCCAGCGCCGCAGCAGCGCGTCGCGGTGCACCTTGGCCACGATCGAGGCGGCGGCGATGGAGATGGAGCGGGCGTCGCCCTGCAGCAGCGGCTGCTGCGGGCCCGGCCACTCCAGGCGCACCGCGTCCACCAGCAGGTAGTCGGGCCGCAGCCCCAGCCCTTCCACCGCCTCCAGCATGGCGCGGCGCGAGGCCTGCAAAATATTGATGGCGTCAATGCAGGCGGCGTCGGCGGCCGCCACCGCCCAAGCCAGCGCCCGCCGCCGGATGGCGCCGTCCAGCCGCTCGCGCACCTCCGGCGTCAGTTGCTTGGAATCGTTGAGCCCGCGGATGCGGTCGCCGGGATCGAGCACCACCGCCGCCGCCACCACCGGGCCGAACAGCGCCCCGCGCCCCACCTCGTCCACCCCGGCCACGCAGGCGTAGCCCTGCGCCCAAGCCTGCTGTTCGAACTGGATGCCGCAGCGCGTGGATCGCCCCCCCCCCGGGGTGGACGCGGTTGCCGCTTAGGACTTGGCCGTCGTGGTCTGCTCGACCTCGCGGATGCGCGCCGCCTTGCCGCGCAGCCCGCGCAGGTAGTAGAGCTTGGCGCGGCGCACGCGGCCGCTGCGCACCAGCTCGACCTTGTCGAGCACGCGCGCGTTCACCGGGAAGATGCGCTCCACCCCCTGGCCAAACGAGATCTTGCGCACCGTGAAGGAGCGGCGGGCGCCGCGGTCGTTGCGGGCGATGCAGACCCCCTCGAAGGCCTGGATGCGCTCCTTGTCGCCTTCCTTGATCTTGACGTGCACACGGACGGTGTCGCCGGGGTGGAACGGGGGCAGGGCGGTGGCCGCCTGCTTGTCGTTGAACTTCTGGATGGCTGGCTTCAAACTCATGGTTCACTTCCCGCGGCGAGCGCCGGCTGGAAAAAATAGACCTCTAGTTTAGCAGAGGTGGCGCCCCGCCCGGCCCAGCCGCGCCCCCGCGCCCCGGCGGCGGGGCTCCGGCTCACTCCGCCAGCAGGGCGCGCTCGGCGGCCGAGAGCTCGAGCCGGGCGAACAGATCCGGCCGCAGGGCGCGGGTTTTCCGCAGCGCCTGCTGCCGGCGCCAGCGCGCGATGGCGGCGTGGTTGCCCTGGCGCAGCACCTCGGGCACCTCCCAGCCGGCGAACGCGACCGGGCGGGTGTAGTGCGGGCAGTCCAACTGCTCCGGGGCGGAAAACGACTCGTTGACCGCCGACTGGGCGTCGCCCAGCACCCCGGGCAGCAGGCGGGCGGTGGCGTCGAGCACCACCAGCGCGGCCAGCTCGCCGCCGCTGAGCACGAAGTCGCCGATCGAGATCTCCTCGTCCACCATGTGGGCGGCGACGCGCTCGTCCACCCCCTCGTAGCGGCCGCAGACCAGGATCAGGCGCTCCAGCGCGGCGAAGCGGCGGGCGTCGGCCTGGCGGAAGGCGCGCCCCTGGGCGGAGAGCAGCGCCACCCGGACGCCGCCCGCCGCCGGCCCGGGCGCGCGGCCCAGCAGCGCCGCCAGGCAGGCGTGGATCGGCTCCGGCTTCATCACCATGCCCTCGCCCCCGCCGAAGGGGCGGTCGTCGGTGATGTGGTGCGGCGGCGGGGCGTAGTCGCGCAGGTTGTGGATCCCGATCTGCACCAGGCCCGCCTGGCGCGCCCGCGCCACCACGCCGTGCTCCAGCGGCGAGGCGAAGAAACCGGGGAAGATGGTGACCAGGTCGAAGCGCATGGCGGCGAAGCTAGAGCTCGAGCAGGCCCTCGGGCAGCGCCATGGCGATGCGGCGCTCGGGCAGCGAGAGCGATTCCACATAGGCGGCGGCGAAGGGGATGAGCAGCTCTCCGCCCGCCGGGGTACGGACGTGCAAGAGCGCCGGCGCGCCCGGAATCTCCTCCACCGCGGCGATGTGGCCCAGGGCGCGGCCACGATCGAGAACCTCGCAGCCCTCCAGGTCCGCCCAATAATAGCGGTCGGCGGGGGCGGGGGCGCGCTCGGCCCGCGGCACCTGCACCTCGGCGCCCAGCCAGGCTTCGGCCGCGGTCATGTCGGCGATGCCGTCGAAGGCCAGCACCACCCGGCCCTGGTGGTACCAGTGGCGCGCCACGCCAAACGCCTGGCGGCGTCCGGAGGGATGCAGCAGCCAGACTTGGCGCAGGTGGTCGAACCGCCCGGGAATGTCGCTGAGCAGGTCGGCCCCCAGCTCGCCCTTGTGGCCCTGGGTCTTGACCAGCCGCGCCAGCGTCACCCACTCAGACGGGTCGGCCATCGTCTTCCGGATCCATGATGTTGAGCCCGGGACGATCGTAGCTGTCCCCGCCCTGGGAGCGGTAGCTGCCCTCGAGCAGGGCGCGCAGGGCGCGGGCGGTGCGCCCGCCCCGCCCCACCACGCGGGGAAAATCCGCCGCCGCGACGCGCAGCTCCAGGCTGGGGGCGTCGTCGGGCCGGCGGGCGACGGCGGTGATGCGCACCTGCTCGGGATATTGCACCAGTCCGCCCACCACAAGGCGCAGCAGCGATTCCATGGCGGCCTCCTAGGCGGCGGGGGCGGCGGCGCGCTCTTTGCTGCGCCGCAGCAGGTTCTCGATGGTGGAGGAGAGCTCGGCCCCGCGCGCCACCCAATAGGCGATGCGCTCCTGGTTGAGCTCGATGTGGGCCGGGTTGGGCACCGGGTTGTAGGTTCCCAAATACTCCAGCGAGCGGCCGTTGCGGGCGGCGCTTTTTTCCAGCAGCACCACGCGGTAAAACGGCTTCTTCTTGGTTCCGATGCGGGCGAGGCGAATGGCGAGCACGGCGGTTTCCTCTTTCTCTCTCTCTATTGCAATTGGCCGGGCAGGCGGGAGTGCATCAGCTTCTTGCTGAGGAACGACGAGCCGGCCACGGACTTGAACATTTTGCGCATCTGCACATACTGCTTGAGCACCTGGTTGACCTCTTGCACGCTGACGCCGCTGCCGCGGGCGATGCGCTTGCGGCGGCTGCCGTTGATCACCTGGTGGTGCAGGCGCTCCTGCTGGGTCATGGAATTGATGATGGCCTCGACCCGGGCGATCTGGCCCTCGTCCACCGCCCCCGAGGCGCGGTGCAGCTCCTGGAAGGGGCCCACCCGCGGCAGCATCTTGATCAGGTTCTCCATCGGGCCCAGCTTGCGCACCTGGCGCAACTGCTCGCGGAAGTCGGCCAGGGTGAAGCTGTCGGTGCGCAGGCGCTCTTCCAGCTCCTGCGCCTGCTTGCGGTCCACCGTCTGCTCGGCGCGCTCGATCAGGCTGAGGATGTCGCCCATGCCCAGGATGCGGCCGGCGATGCGGTCGGGGTGGAAGACCTCGAGGCCGTCCAGGCGCTCGCTGGTGCCCAGGAACTTGATCGGCTGGCCGGTGACGCGGCGGATGGAGAGGGCGGCGCCGCCGCGGCTGTCGCCGTCCATCTTGGTCAGCACCACCCCGGTCAGGGCCAACTGCTGGTGGAAGGCGCGGGCGGAGCGCACCGCGTCCTGTCCGGTCATGGCGTCGGCGACGAAGAGGATCTCCTGCGGGGCGAGCAGTTGCTTGAGCTCGCGCATCTCCCCCATCAGGCCCTCGTCCAGGTGCAGCCGGCCGGCGGTGTCCACCAGCAGCACGTCGCAGCCCTGCCGCACCGCCTCGCGGCGGGCGCCGCGCGCCAGCTCCAGCACCACCGCGGTGGCGGCGGCGGCGCTGGGCGCCTCGCCCAGCCCGGCCACCACCGCCTCGCCGCCATAGAGCGGGGCGGGAAGCTGCTCGGCCAGCAGCGCCAACTGCTGCCGCGCCGCCGGGCGGTAGACGTCCACCGAGACCAGCAAGGGACGGTGGCCCTGCTGCTTCAGCCAGTGCGCCAGCTTGCCGCTGGTGGTGGTCTTGCCCGAGCCCTGCAGCCCGGCCAGCAACACCACCGCCGGCGGCCGCGGCGTCTTCAGGTTGAGCTTGGCCTCCCCGCCCAGCACCTCCAGCAACTGGTCGCGCAGGATCTTGACCACCTGCTCGGCGGGGGAGAGCGACTGCATCACCTCCTGCCCCAGGGCGCGGACGCGGATCGCCTCCACCATCTCCTCGGCCACTTCCTGGTTTACGTCCGCCTCCAGCAGCGCCAGCCGGATCTCGGCCAGCGGCTCGGCGATGTTGGCCTCGCTCAGGCGGCCTTCGCCGCGCAGCGTCTTGAACACCCGCTGCAGCTTGTCGGATAGGGTCTCGAACATGGTCTCGGCGTGCCCGCATACGCCAACCGGGAGGGAAGGCCCGGCGGGGGCAACATCTGATTGTACGGGCCCGGGCCGGAAACGGTCAAATCGGGGCCCGCCGCCGCCGCGCCGGCGCCGCCGCGGAACGGTCCCAAAGTGGATACACCGCCCCCGGGTTGGCGGTTGCGCCCGGGCCGGGGCTGGGGTATCGTAGCTTGCGCACGTTTTTCGTGTCTGGCGCACCCCCTCGGAGGAATACACCCTTGACGTTGCCCCGGATTTCCCTGCCCCGCACCGCCAAATTCCTGCTCGCCGCCCTGCTGGTCGCCGCCCTCGGGGGCGTGCTCACCGCCCACGGGTTCGCGCAAGCGGTGCCCTCCGGCGAGGCCCGCCTCGTCCTGCCCAACCTCAGCCAGGGCACCTTCCTCGGCACCAGCGGCCGGGTGATCCTGATGTGGGGGCTGCTGGTGTGCGGCCTGGGGCTGCTGTTCGGCTTCATCACCTACGCCCGGCTGCGCGACCTGCCGGTGCACACCTCCATGCGCGAGGTCTCGGAGCTGATCTGGGAGACCTGCAAGACCTATTTGTTCACCCAGGGCAAGTTCCTGATGGCGCTGGAGGGGCTGATCGCGGTCATCATCATTATTTACTTCGGCTACTTCGACCAAATGTCCGCGCTCAAGGTGGCCACCATCCTGGCCTTCAGCGTGTTGGGCATCCTGGGCAGCTACGCCGTGGCCTGGTACGGCATCCGGGTCAACACCTTCGCCAACTCCCGCACCGCCTTCGCCAGCCTCAAGGGCAAGCCCTTCCCCTGCTACGCCATCCCGCTGCGCGCGGGCATGAGCATCGGCATGGTGCTGATCTCCATCGAGCTCACCATCATGCTCTGCATCCTGCTGTTCGTGCCGGGCAGCTACGCCGGGCCCTGCTTCATCGGCTTCGCCATCGGCGAGTCGCTGGGGGCGGCGGTGCTGCGCGTGGCCGGCGGCATCTTCACCAAGATCGCCGACATCGGCGCCGACCTGATGAAGATCGTCTTCAA